>NZ_JBIWFN010000006.1:319428-471902 GCF_044763085.1 Streptomyces sp. NPDC096311 | reverse complement strand
CCAGCGTTCGTCCTGAGCCAGGATCAAACTCTCCGTGAATGTTTTCCCGTAATCGGGACGACACCACGAGAGCGGAACCAAGGAGAGGAATAATCCCCCCGGTTCACAGCGTCCTCGCTGTGCGCCTACCAGGCAGTGCCCGGCAGGACTTTTTCAAAGGAACCTCGCCCCAGCCGATCGGCCGGAGACGGGGTATCAACATATCTGGCGTTGATTTTTGGCACGCTGTTGAGTTCTCAAGGAACGGACGCTTCCTTTGTACTCACCCTCTCGGGCTTTCCTCCGGGCGCTTCCCTTCGGTCCTGCTGTCTTGCTTTGTTCTTGCGTTTCCGACTCTATCAGACCGTTTCCCGATCCGATTTCCTCGGTGCTTTCCAGGTTTCCGCTTT
Source organism: Streptomyces sp. NPDC096311 (assembly GCF_044763085.1). Lineage (NCBI taxonomy): Bacteria > Bacillati > Actinomycetota > Actinomycetes > Kitasatosporales > Streptomycetaceae > Streptomyces > Streptomyces sp. NPDC096311. The sequence goes on along the minus strand of NZ_JBIWFN010000006.1, from coordinate 471,513 downwards.
CGCGTTTCCCTTTCCGGCGGTTCCGACTCTATCAGATCCTTTCGGGCCTGATTCCCAGTCAGCGGGGCGTGTCTTCCCAGCCCGTGGGCCGTTCCGACGAGTGAGACTTTAGCGGATTCCTGGCTCCCGAGCTAATCGGGGTGGCGCCCTTTCGAACGCGGATTCCTCATTTCGCAAACACGCATGAAAACGATCCGACGACGAGTCGCCGTTCGCTGAGTGCTTGTTGCGGAATGGCTGTCCGGGGACCGACCGGAGTCGGCGCTCACGTCGGACAACTCGGAGAACACTACGTACCGGGTAGAGGCATGTCAACTCCGCTCCGGGATGCCCTCCGGGGGCGTACGCTCGCAGCCATGACTACACATACGTGCACCCAGCAGTGGTGGGCCGCCTGACAGGCGGCCGTACTCACGTATGTACTCAACGGCCGCCGCCTCGGCGGCCGTTTTTGTGTCTCCCTCCTGGGGGAGCCGGCCGGCGGGTGCGGCGGCCTCGACCAGGAGGTGGAGAGATGACGCGGGTCTTCAGTGGGGTCAAGCCGACCGGGCATCTGACGCTGGGGAACTATCTCGGGGCCATGCGGCGGTGGGCCGATGTCGATCAGCACCAGGCCGACGCCCTGTTCTGTGTCGTCGACCTGCACGCGCTGACCGTGGACCACGATCCGGCGCGGGTGCGCAGGCTGAGTAGGCAGGCGGCGACGTTGTTGCTGGCCTCGGGGCTCGATCCGGAGCTGTGCACCGTCTTCGTACAGAGTCATGTGGACGAGCACGCGCGGCTGTCGTATCTGCTGGAGTGCGTCGCGACCGACGGGGAGATGCGGCGGATGATCCAGTACAAGGAGAAGGCCGCGCGCGAACGGGAGCGGGGCGGGAGTGTGCGGCTGTCCCTGCTGACGTATCCCGTGCTGATGGCGGCGGACATCCTGGCGTACGGGACCGACGAGGTGCCGGTCGGGGACGACCAGACGCAGCATGTGGAGCTGACCCGGGATCTCGCGGTGCGGTTCAACCAGCGCTACGGGCACACCTTCGTGGTGCCCCGGGCCACCCGGCCGCAGGTCGCGGCCCGGGTCATGAATCTGCAGGAGCCGACGTCGAAGATGGGCAAGAGCGATGACGTGGGGCCCGGCATCGTCTATCTGCTCGATGAGCCGGATGCCGTACGGAAGAAGATCATGCGGGCCATGACCGACAGCGGGCAGGACGTCGTGTACGACCCCGAGGCGCGGCCGGGGGTCTCGAACCTGCTGGAGATTCTCGCCGCCTGTGAGGGTGCGGATCCGGAAACCCTGGGCGGCGCCTATGAGTCGTACGGCGCTTTGAAGAAGGACACCGCCGAGGCCGTGATCGAACTCCTCAGGCCCGTGCAGGAGAGGCACAAGCGGTTGTGCGCGGATCCCTCGTATGTGGAGGCGGTCCTGCGCGACGGCGCCAAGAAGGCCCGGGAGATGGCGCGTCCTCGGGTGGACGCGGCGTATCGGGCGATCGGGCTGCTGGCCGCCGGCTGAAGTCCCGGAGGGGAGGGGCTGAGTGAGCGGCGGGCCGGGGCGGTGGCCCCAGCCCCGGCCCCGTCGTCGTCAGCTGTTGCCGGAGGCGAGTTCGCGGCTGCGGTCGCGGGCTGCCTCCAGTGCGGCGATGAGGGCCGCGCGGACGCCGTGGTTCTCGAGTTCGCGGATCGCGTTGATCGTGGTGCCCGCGGGAGAGGTGACGGCCTCGCGGAGTTTCACGGGGTGCTCCCCGCTGTCGCGGAGCATCACGGCGGCGCCGATCGCGGACTGGACGATCAGGTCGTGGGCCTTGTCGCGGGGCAGGCCGAGCAGGATGCCCGCGTCCGTCATGGCCTCGACCAGGTAGAAGAAGTACGCCGGTCCCGAGCCGGAGAGCGCGGTGCAGGCGTCCTGCTGGGACTCGGGGACGCGGAGCGTCTTGCCGACGGCGCCGAAGATCTCCTCGGCGTGGGCGAGGTGCGCTTCGGTGGCGTGGCTGCCGGCGGAGATGACGGACATCGCCTCGTCGACGAGAGCGGGGGTGTTCGTCATGACCCGGACGACGGGGGTGCCCGTGGCCAGGCGCTCCTCGAAGAACGAGGTGGGGATGCCGGCCGCGCCGCTGATCACCAGGCGGTCGGCGGGGACGTGGGGGGCGAGATCGTCGAGGAGGGTGCCCATGTCCTGCGGCTTGACCGTGAGGATCAGGGTGTCGGCGTTCTTGGCGGCCTCGGCGTTGGTGACGGCGGTGACGCCGTAGCGCTCCTGGAGTTCCCTGGCGCGCTCGGGGCGGCGGGCCGTGACCAGCAGATCGGTGGGGGCCCAGCCGGATCGGATCACTCCGCTGAGCAGGGCTTCGCCGATCTTGCCGGTGCCGAGGACTGCGACTTTCTGGGTCATGGTGCGGGTGCCCTCCGGGGGTGCGTCGTCCTGCGGTCATCCTCGCACTTGGTGGGTTGGGCGGGGTGGGGTGTCCGTTGGGCGGACGGGGGTGGTCTCTGTCTCTGCTGCCGTGGGGGCTTGCTCGCCCCCGCCGCCCTTACCCGTCCCATCCCGTCCGTGGGGGCTGCGCCCCCAGACCCCCGGGTGGGTTCCTTGGCTGCGGGTGGGTGGGGGCTTGGCGCGCAGTTCCCCGCGCCCCTGGGGGGCGGGGCTGCGCCTCTGCCCCCATCGGCATGGATTTCCTCATGCGGTGCGGCGCTTCAGGGTTGCCGCGCCCAGGGTCAGGACCAGGAGGGCGCAGCCCGCCACGATGAACGCGTCGCGGACGAAGTTGGTCGTCATGTCGGTGTGCTTGAGGACTTCGTTCATGCCGTCGACGGCATAGGACATGGGGAGGACGTCGGAGAGGGCTTCGAGGACGGGGTGCATGGCGGAGCGGGCCGTGAAGAGGCCGCAGAGGAGGAGCTGGGGGAAGATCACCGCCGGCATGAACTGCACCGCCTGGTATTCCGAGGCCGCGAAGGCCGAGACGAAGAGGCCGAGCGCCGTGCCGAGCAGGGCGTCGAGGAGGGCCACGAGCAGCAGGAGCCAGGGGGAGCCCGTGACGTCGAGGCCGAGGAACCAGACGGCGAGGCCCGTGGCCAGGGCCGACTGGACGACGGCGAGGGCGCCGAAGGCCAGGGCGTAGCCGACGATCAGGTCGCCCTTGCCGAGGGGCATGGCGAGGAGTCGTTCCAGGGTGCCCGAGGTGCGCTCGCGCAGGGTGGCGATGGACGTGACCAGGAACATCGTGATCAGCGGGAAGATCCCGAGGAGGGAGGCTCCGATGGAGTCGAAGGTGCGCGCGCTGCCGTCGAAGACGTAGCGGAGCAGGACGAGCATCAGGCACGGGATGAGGATCATCAGCGCGATGGTGCGCGGGTCGTGGCGGAGCTGGCGCAGGACGCGGGTCGCGGTGGCGGTCGTTCGGGAGTAGCTGATCGCGCTCGGGCGGACGGGGGCCGTCGTGCCCGCGTGCGGGGGCACGTTCGTGGGCGTGGTCATCGGACGGTCTCCTTGCGGGTGTCGGCGGTCGCGGTGGCCTCGTCGACCAGGTGGAGGAAGGCGGCCTCGACGGTGTCGCGGCCGGTGCGTTCGCGCAGGGCGTCGGGCGTGTCGTCGGCCAGGATCTCGCCCTCGCGCATCAGGAGCAGGCGGTGGCAGCGCTCGGCCTCGTCCATGACGTGGGAGGAGACCAGCAGCGTCGCCTTCCGTTCCGTGGCGATGGCGTGGAAGAGGTTCCACAGGTCGCGGCGCAGGACCGGGTCGAGGCCGACGGTGGGCTCGTCGAGGACCAGGAGTTCGGGGGTGCCGAGCAGCGCCACGGCGAGGGAGACGCGGTTGCGCTGGCCGCCGGAGAGGTTGCCGGCGAGGGAGTCGGCGTGGGTGGTGAGGTCGACGTCGGCGATGGCCTGGGTGACATGGGCGGCGCGGCGGTCGGCGGCGGCGCGGCCGGGGTCGAGGATCGCGGCGAAGTAGTCGAGGTTCTGACGGATGGTCAGGTCGTCGTAGACCGAGGGGGCCTGGGTGACGTATCCGATGCGGGAGCGGAGTGCGGCGTCGCCGGCGGGGCGGCCGAGGACTTCGAGGGTGCCGGTGACTTTGGCCTGGGTGCCGACGACGGTGCGCATGAGGGTGGACTTGCCGCAGCCGGAGGGGCCGAGGAGTCCGGTGATCTGGCCGCGGGGTACGGCGAAGTCGAGGCCGCGCAGGACGGTGCGGGGGCCGCGTACGACGGTGAGGCCTGCGGCGTGGATGGCGGTGGCCGGGGACGGGGAGGTCCGGGGCGACTGGGGGGTGGTGGTGGCCGTCGCCGTGGGGTGGTCGGGAGGCCGAGGAGAAATATTCATCACGTGATGAATAGTGCTCGGGAGGGGTGGCGCCGTCAAGCCCGGTCGCACTGGTCGCACCGGTCGCATTCGACGGCGCAGGCGCGCGGCGGCGTGATCGGAAGGGGGCACTCCGGCGTGCGGCGGGGTGGTGCGCTTCCGTGTTCACTCGGCGGTTACGCGGAAGGGCTGCGCGATCAACTCCCGTTACCGACAATGGATTTCAGTGCGCGGTCATATGCCCACCGGCCTTGGTGCCGCGCCGTTGGATCCGCCGCGCCCTCCCCCGGCTCGGCACCCACGCATCTTCCGCTCTCAACCGGAGGTGCCGTTGCCATGCGTAAAGCCGATCTGCGTCGAGCCGATCTGTTCGCGTCTCTCGTCGTGTTTCTCGTCGCGTTGCCGTTGTGTGTAGGGGTCGCCATCGCCTCGGGCGTGCCGGCCGAGTTGGGGCTGGTGACCGGGATAGTCGGCGGGCTGGTCGCCGGGGTGCTGCCCGGGAGCAGCCTTCAGGTGAGCGGGCCCGCGGCCGGGCTGACCGTGCTGGTGTACGAGGCGGTGCAGACGTACGGACTGCGGGCCCTGGGTGTGCTGGTGCTCGGCGCCGGGCTGGTGCAGCTCACGCTCGGGGCGCTGCGGCTCGGGCGGTGGTTCCGGGCCGTGTCCGTGGCGGTGGTGCAGGGGATGCTCGCCGGAATCGGCCTCGTGCTCATCGCGGGCCAGGTCTACGCCGTGGGTGACGCGTCCGCGCCCACGAGCGGGCTCGGGAAGATCGCCGGGCTGGTGTCGCTGCCCGGGGACGCGGACCCGGTGGCCCTCGCGGTCGGGGGCGCCACCGTGGTCGTACTGCTGCTGTGGCCGCGTTGGCGGCTCGGGGCGCGGGTGGTGCCGGCGCCGTTGCTGGCGGTGGCGCTCGCGGCGGGTGTGACCGGGGTGTTCGATCTGTCCGTGCGGCGGGTCGAGGTGCGCGGGCTGCTCGATGCCGTACAGCCCCCGTCCTTGGCGGACCTGGGACGGCTTACGGAAGTGGGCATGCTCGGGACGGTGGTCGCCTTCGCGCTGATCGCCTCCGCCGAGTCGCTGTTCAGCGCGGCGGCGGTGGACCGGCTGCACCGGGGGCCGCGGACCGACTACGACCGTGAACTCATCGCGCAGGGTGCCGGGAACACCGTGTGCGGGGCGCTCGGGGCGCTGCCGATGACCGCGGTGATCGTGCGGAGCGCGGCGAATGTCCAGGCCGGGGCCCAGACCAAGGTTTCGCGCGTACTGCACGGGGTGTGGCTGCTGGTCTTCACGGTGGTGGTGCCCGGGGTCCTCGGGATCATTCCGGTGGCGGCGCTGGCGGGGTTGCTGGTGCACGCGGGCTGCAAGTTGGTGCCGGTGCGGGAGGTACGGGTGCTGTGGCGCGGGCATCGCGGGGAGGTGGTCGTGCTGGGTGTGACGGCGGTGGCGATCGTGGTGGGGAATCTGTTTGAAGGGGTACTGGTCGGGCTTGCGCTCGCCGTCGCCAAGACCGCCTGGGACATCAGCCATGTGCATGTGGAGACGGAGGACCGGGGGGCCGCGGGGATGGTCGTACGGGTGAGGGGGAACGCCACGTTCCTACGGCTGCCGAAGCTGCTGGACGCCTTGGAGGCGTTGCCGCACGACCGTGACGTACGGCTGGAGTTGGGCGGGTTGCGGCATGTGGACCACGCGTGTGCGGCGGCCCTGGAGCGGTGGGCCGCCACGCGGGATCACGAGCGGGTGGCCACGATCACCAGTACGTCGTAGACCTCCTCGACCCTGCCGTCCGGGAAGGTCTCCAGGAGGCGGGTGCGCTCCTCGGCGAGGAAGGCGTCGGTGTCTTCCTTGCCGAGGACCAGGAAGGCCGAGTGGCTGCCGATGTTGGCGAGGTGGGTGTCCATGGGGACGTGGCGGCTCCAGCGGACGACGCGGTGGGTGTGGGGCGGGAGTTCGGGGGCGCCCTTGAAGGCGCGTTCGGTGAGGAAGCCCGGGGTTCGCTGGTGGGATTCGGTGTCTTTTGGGGTCTTGGTGGCGGTGCCTTCCCCGTTTTTGGTGGCGGTGCCTTCTTCAGCTTTCGTGGCGGTGCCTTCCTCGGTGGGGTGGGCGTCCTCGAAGTACTGGTCGATGCGCTGGGCCTGGGCGGCGATCCAGGGGACGTCGAGGGCGGACGTGTTCCACCAGAGCGCGAGGGCGCCGCCGGGGCGCAGGACGCGGAAGGCCTCCGGGAGGGAGTGGGCCGGGTTCGTCCAGTGCCAGGACTGGGCGTAGGTGAGGAAGTCGGCGGAGGCGGTGGCGAGAGGGAGGGCGTCACCGGTGCCCCGGACCAGGGGGATGTCGGGGTGGGCGCGGCGGAACTCGGCGGCCATGCCCTCCCCGGGTTCCACGGCGATGACGTCCGCGCCTCGGGCGTGCAGGAGGGTGGTGGAGATGCCGGTGCCCGCGCCCACGTCGATGACCTGCGCGCCCTTGAGGGGGCGGGCGGCCAGGTCTTCGAGGGTGGTGAAGAGGGCGGGTGGGTAGGAGGGGCGGTTCGCGGCGTACTGGGCTGCGGCCGTGTTGAAGGAGTGGGCTCGGGTGGTGTGGGAGAAACGCGGGTGGGTCGTCATAAGGGAATGGTGGTGCGAGTTGGGGGTGGGGAAACAGCGGTTTTCGCCCCCGCCGCACCTACCCGTCCCATCCCGTCCCGGGGGGCTGCGCCCCCAGACCCCCGGGTGGGTTCCTTGGCTGCGGGTGGGTGGGGGCTTGGCGCGCGGTTGCCCTCGCCCCTGGGCCGTGGGGCTGCGCCCCCGCCCCTCAAGGGCGGCGGCGTTTTTTGGAGGGGTTGCGGGAGCGGCGCTCGTACTGGCGGCGTGCCTCCTCGTACTCCTCGCGGGCCAGCTTCTCGCCCGGGGCCTCGGCGAGGGCACGGAAGGCGTAGGCGAGGAGGGAACCGATGAAGCCGATGGCCAGAAGGCCGCGGAGGGAGGCCTGGCGGTCGGGGTCGGGGCGCTTGGAGAAGGCGTCCCAGGTGTGGCGGAACGCGAGCGCGCTGCACACCGCGAACATCACCACGACCAGGAGAGTCACCGGTTTGCCGACGTCCGCGATCGCCAGGCCCTGGTAGGCGAAGCGGAGCACGAAGCAGGCGGCGACCGCGGCGGCGAGCGAGCCGACGGCCACGGCGATGCGGCGGGCCGTGTAGCCGCCGTCCTGGGCCACCCAGGTCGTCCCGAAGAAGCGGAGGGGTTCGGGCTGGGGTCCCGCGGGGGTACCGGACTGGTTCTCGTCACTCACTCGACGATTATCGCTCCGGCCGGCCGCGGGGCCCCAGGCCCGGTTCGGTCAGGAGCAGCGCGGCGCGACGTAGCCGTCGCTGCCGGTCTTCACGTAGGCGTCGGAGACGTACTCACCGTTGGCGATGTTGTCCCAGATGTTGGTGGTGCCGTACGGGCCGCTCACGGAGTCGCCCGGGCGCTGGCAGGAGATCGACACGCGTGAGCCCTCGGACAGGACCCGCACGATGCGGTAGCTGGTGCCGGGGCCGCTGCGGACGTTCACCGCGTAGCCGGGTGCGATGGGGTAGGTGACCAGTTGCGCTGCGGTTGCACTCACGGTCGCCGTCGCCGACACCGCCTCCTCGTCACTGCTTTCCATGTTTTCAATTCGCTCAACAGCCATTGAGGCCTCCCCCGTTGAATCAGATGGAACAGATCGAGCAGATCGAGCAGATCGAGCAGATCGAGCTGCTGGATCGGTGGACCGATGGATTCAGGCAGTGCACATGTGTACGCCTGTCGCACGCGGAGGCTAGCAAGCCGCCTCGGTCTCGTACGAGGAATCGACTAGGCTCCGTGCGTCGGGCGCGCGGACGAACAGCACGGGGGTGGGTCCATGGCGCCACAGCGGAACTCCGGAGCGGATCCGGAAGCGGAACTTCCCGAGTACGCGGGGCAGTACCACCTTGACGAGCGCCTCGGATCCGGTGGCATGGGCGTGGTCCATCTGGCCCGCAGCGGCTCGGGGCTGCGGCTCGCGGTGAAGGTCGTGCATGCCGCATTCGCCATGGATCCCGAGTTCAGGGGGCGTTTCCGGCAGGAGATCGCCGCGGCGCGGCGGGTGAGCGGTGCGTTCACCGCCCCTGTGGTCGACGCCGACCCGGAGGCCGAGCGCCCCTGGATGGCCACCCTGTTCATACCGGGCCCGACCCTCGCCGAACAGGTGAAACGGAACGGACCCATGCCCGCCTCCCAGCTGCGCCGGCTGATGGCCGGGCTGGCCGAGGCGCTGCGCGACATCCATCGGGTGGGCGTCGTACACCGGGATCTCAAGCCCAGCAACGTCCTGCTCGCCGAGGACGGCCCCAAGGTCATCGACTTCGGTATTTCACGGCCTTCGGACAGTGAACTGCGTACCGAAACGGGCAAATTGATCGGAACGCCGCCGTTCATGGCACCCGAGCAGTTCCGCCGTCCGCGGGAGGTGGGACCGGCCGCCGACATCTTCGCCCTGGGCTCGGTGATGGTGCACGCGGCGACGGGCCGTGGCCCCTTCGACTCCGACAGCCCCTACGTCGTCGCCTACCAAGTCGTCCACGACGAGCCGGACCTGACCGACGTGCCCGGCCACCTCGCACCGCTCATCACCCGCTGCCTCGCCAAAGAGCCCGAGGACCGGCCGACGCCCGACGAGCTGATGCGAGAGCTGCGCTCGTTGGCGGCGTCGTACGACACGCAGGCGTTCATTCCGGCTCAGCGCGCCGACCAGGCCGACACCCCGGTCGCTCCGGCCGCCCCCGCCGCCCCGCCCGCTCCCGCCGAGGCGGCGTCTCCGCCGCCCGCGCGACGGCCCAGGGGCCGAGCGCTCAGGCGCGTCGCCCTCGCCGTCGGCGCTCTCGTCCTTGTCGCGGGCGGGACGCTGGCCACGACCCGGCTGCTCGGACAGGACGGCGGCAGCACCGCTCCGACGCACCATCAGCAGCGGTCCGCACCGGCCGCCTTCAGCGGCTGGGACACGAAGCCCGCGGCCCGAGCCGATGGGGCGCCCTCATGCTCGTACGGCGGCGGGAAGTTGTTCTGTGCCCAGCCGGGACTGGTCTTCGCCCTCGACCCGGTCGACGGCAAGGTGCTGTGGCGTCACGCCTCGACCGAGCAGAGCCTTCCGGACGGGGCGCCCGTCATGTCGGGCGGACTGGTGCATGCCGTGACTCACGCCGGCCGGCTCCTGGAGGCGATCGATCCTGCCTCGGGCAAGGTGCGCTGGAAGATGGACCTTACGGCGTACAGCCGATGGCAGCAGGCCGGGGGCCTGGTGCTCCTCACCCGTGCCGACGGGTCGGTCAGCGGGGTGGACGGCGCCACGGGTGAGGGCCGTTGGAGCCGCCGGCTGCCTGGACAGACCGCGCCGAACATTGCCGCGTTCGCCGGGGACGACGTCACCTACGCCACGAGCACGACGGGCGACGGAACGCGTACACAGGTGACCGCGGTGGACCCGGAGACCGGCGACGTCCGGTGGAACACCGGTCTGAAGGGGACGCTGTATCCGGTCGGCTCATGGCGGGGCACCGTGTTCTTCACGTCGGTCGACAAGTACACCCAGACCGTCGCCCTGGTCCAGTACGACCCGAAGAGCAAGACGTCGCACCGGGTGGGGCTCGAGGTGGCGCTGCCGCAGGCTCAGACCACCGTCCGCGGGAGCACCGTCTACATGACGAGCACCCTCGGCGCGCTGGTGGCCGTCGACATGGACGCCCGGAAGCAGCTCTGGCGCCTCGAGACCTCCGTGAGCCGGGGCTCGGCACCGGCCGCCGACGCCAAGCACGTGTACTTCACCGCGGCCGACGGGCGGCTGCTCGCCGTGGACGCCGTTCGGGGCAAGCTCGTCGGCGAGACCCGGACAAGGCTCGGAACGGAGTCGGACCGGGTCGCGGCCCGACTGCAGACGCCGATGATTGCCGATGGACACGTCTACACGAGTGCGCCCGACGGGACCGTGTTCGGCGTGGCGGGGGACGATCCGGCGGCCTGGTGAGCTGGAGGGGCAGAACAACAAGGGGGCAGAGCAAAGGGACCGCTTCCGAAGAAGCGGCCCCTCATGGGTTTCTGGGGTCGGGTCAGCCCAGCTTGGAGACGTCTCGTACCGCGCCCTTGTCGGCGCTCGTTGCCATCGCGGCGTAGGCGCGGAGGGCGGCGGAGACCTTGCGGTCGCGGTTCGCGGGGGCGTAGACGCCGTTCAGGGCGTCGCGGCGGGTGGTGAGTTCCTCGTCGGAGACCAGGAGTTCGACCGAGCGGTTCGGGATGTCGATGCGGATGCGGTCGCCGTCCTGGACCAGGGCGATGGTGCCGCCCGAGGCCGCCTCGGGGGAGGCGTGGCCGATGGACAGGCCCGAGGTGCCGCCGGAGAAGCGGCCGTCGGTGATCAGGGCGCAGGTCTTGCCGAGGCCGCGGCCCTTGAGGAAGGACGTCGGGTAGAGCATCTCCTGCATGCCGGGGCCGCCCTTGGGGCCCTCGTAGCGGATGACGACGACGTCGCCGTGGGTGATCTCCTTGCGGAGGATCTTGTCGACGGCCTCGTCCTGCGACTCGCAGACGACCGCGGGGCCCTCGAAGGTCCAGATGGACTCGTCGACGCCCGCCGTCTTCACGACGCAGCCGTCGACCGCCAGGTTGCCCTTGAGGACCGCCAGGCCGCCGTCCTTGGAGTAGGCGTGCTCGGCGGAGCGGATGCAGCCGCCCTCGGCGTCCTCGTCCAGGGCCTCCCAGCGCTCGGACTGGGAGAAGGCCTCGGAGGAGCGGACGCAGCCGGGGGCCGCGTGCCACAGTTCGATCGCCTCGGGGGACGGGGATCCGGCGCGCACGTCCCAGGTCTTCAGCCAGTCGGAGAGGGACGGGCTGTGGACCGAGTGGACGTCCTCGTTCAGGAGGCCCGCGCGGTGCAGTTCGCCCAGCAGGGCGGGGATGCCGCCGGCGCGGTGCACGTCCTCCATGTAGTACGTGCGGTCCTTGGCGACGTTCGGGGCGACCTTGGCGAGGCACGGCACACGGCGCGAGACCTCGTTGATCTCGTCCAGGCCGAAGGGGACGCCCGCCTCCTGGGCGGCGGCCAGCAGGTGCAGGATCGTGTTGGTGGAGCCGCCCATGGCGATGTCGAGGGCCATGGCGTTCTCGAACGCGGCGTGCGTGGCGATGTTGCGGGGCAGGACCGACTCGTCGTCCTGGTCGTAGTAGCGGCGCGTGATGTCGACCACCGTGCGGGCCGCGTCCTCGTACAGGCCCTTGCGGGCCGTGTGGGTGGCGAGCACCGAGCCGTTGCCGGGGAGGGACAGGCCGATGGCCTCGGTCAGGCAGTTCATCGAGTTGGCCGTGAACATGCCGGAGCAGGAGCCGCAGGTCGGACAGGCGTTCTCCTCGATACGGAGGATGTCCTCGTCCGAGATGTTGTCGTTCACGGCGTCGGAGATCGCGTCGACCAGGTCGAGCGTACGGACCGTGCCGTCGACCAGGGTGGCGCGGCCGGACTCCATGGGGCCGCCGGAGACGAAGACCGTCGGGATGTTCAGGCGCAGAGCCGCCATGAGCATGCCGGGGGTGATCTTGTCGCAGTTCGAGATGCAGATCAGTGCGTCGGCGCAGTGCGCCTCGACCATGTACTCGACCGAGTCCGCGATCAGGTCGCGGGAGGGCAGCGAGTACAGCATGCCGCCGTGGCCCATCGCGATGCCGTCGTCGACCGCGATGGTGTTGAACTCGCGCGCGATGCCCCCGGCCGCGGTGATCGCCTCGCTGACGATGCGGCCGACGGGCTGGAGGTGGGTGTGGCCCGGCACGAACTCCGTGAAGGAGTTGGCGACCGCGATGATCGGCTTCCGTCCGATGTCCGCGCCCGGTACACCGGAGGCGCGCATAAGGGCGCGTGCGCCCGCCATATTGCGGCCGTGGGTGACTGTGCGGGACCTCAGTTCGGGCATCGTCGCTCGCTCCTTCGGAGAGTAATGACTGAGGTCGAGCCTACGCCGGTGACCCAGGATTCGGACGGGGTGTCCGGAATGCGGGATGCCTGTCTCGGTGAGCGAGTGGCGGGGGTTGTTCTCGGTGGTGGGTGCCGGGGCTGATCTCGGCGGTGGGGGCCGGGGGCTGTTCTCGGTGGGCGGGGGCGAGTCCGATGTGGCTGAGTGCGCCCACGCGGCGCAGCCGCACCGTGTCACAGCCCCGCGCCCCTGTGAGGGCGCTCAGCTCACGGGGCCGTCAAGTGGCCCTGTACCACCGGAGCCACCCGCTCGACGATGCGTTCCACGTCCGCCGATGCCAGCGGCTCGATCTTGATGACGTAGCGGAGTATCGCCACCCCCACCAGCTGGGCCGCCGCCAGCTCGGCGCGCAGTTCCGCGTCGGGGAGGTCGAGGCGGCCCGCGATGCGGCGCAGCAGCTGGGCGGCGATCAGGCGACGGAAGACGGCGGCCGCGGTCTCGTTGTTCACGGCGGAACGGACGATGGCGAGCAGCGGGGTCCGGGTGGTGGGGTTCTCCCAGATGCCGAGGAGGAAGCGGGTCAGGCGCTCGCCGACCATGTCGAGAGGGCCGTCCTCGACCGCGATGGGCGCCGCCAGGGCGGGCGCGAACGCGACCTCGATGGCCGCCTCGAAGACCTGCTCCTTGGTGCCGAAGTAGTGGTGCACGAGGGCGGAATCGACCCCGGCGGCCTTGGCGATGCCACGCACCGACGTCTTCTCGTAGCCGCGCTCGGAGAACTCCTCGCGGGCCGCGTCCAGGATGCGGTCGCGGGTGGCGGGGGCCGCCTCCGTCTCCGTACGGGTGGGCCGTCCCCTACGACGGGGGGTGGCGGCGTCCGTCACCGGCGGGGCACCTTCACCGCGGAGGCCAAATGCAGGCGGGTGAAGGCCAGCGCCTCCGCCAGGTCCGCCTCGCGTTCGGCACTGGACATGGCACGGCGGGTGTTGACCTCGATGACGACGTGGCCGTCGAAGCCGGAGAGGGCGAGGCGCTCCAGCAGTTCGGCGCAGGGCTGGGTGCCGCGGCCCGGAACGAGGTGCTCGTCCTTGTTGGAGCCGTTGCCGTCGGCGAGGTGGACGTGGCCGAGGCGGTCGCCCATGCGGTCGATCATCTGCAGGGCGTCGCTGCGGGCCGTCGAGGTGTGGCTGAGGTCGATCGTGAAGTGGCGGTAGTCGTCCTTCGTCACGTCCCAGTCGGGGGCGTACGCGAGCATCTCGCGGTCGCGGTAGCGCCAGGGGTACATGTTTTCGACGGCGAACCGTACGTCCGTCTCGTTCGCCATGCGCCACATCCCCGTGACGAAGTCGCGCGCGTACTGGCGCTGCCAGCGGAAGGGGGGGTGTACGACGACCGTCGACGCGCCCAGCTTCTCCGCCGCCGCCTGGGCGCGCTGGAGCTTGACCCAGGGGTCGGTGGACCAGACGCGCTGGGTGATCAGCAGGCAGGGGGCGTGCACGGCGAGGATCGGGATCTGGTGGTAGTCGCTGAGGCGGCGGAGGGCTTCGATGTCCTGGCTGACCGGGTCGGTCCAGACCATCACCTCCACACCGTCGTAACCGAGGCGCGCGGCGATCTCGAAGGCCGTCGCCGTCGACTCCGGATACACGGACGCCGTGGACAGCGCGACCTTCGCATCCGGGATGCGCACGACTGGTTCTGCCACGAGGGACAGCGTAAGCCTCCGGCGGTCGGGCGGGGGGTGGTGGGGGTTGGCCGGGGGTCGGCGTCGGATGGGGGTCGGGTGGGCATTGAGTGGCCGTGGGGCGGGGTGCCCTGTCGCCGTTGTGGCGGTGGTCGTGGGTGGGTGCGGGTGGTGTGTGGCAGTCCGCTCGGCGGACGGAACGGACGCGGGTGGTGTGTGGCTGATCGCACCGTTCCCCGCTCCCCCGGTGGGGCGCGGGCCTCTGGGCGGGTGCGCGCTGTGTGGGGGCTGGGCGCGCCGTTGCCCGCGTCCCTGGTGGCCGGCGCGCCGTGTCCCGCGTTCCTGGTGGGGCGCGGGACACGTGACGGCGGGTTACTCGGTCACTCCGATGCCATCTGGTCCAGGCGGCGGAGGATGACGCCCTCTCGTAGGGCCCAGGGGCAGATTTCCAGGGTTTCCACGGCGAAGAGGTCCATCGCACCCTCGGCGACGAGAGCGCCGGCGAGGAGTTGGCTGGAGCGGCCTGGGGAGACGCCGGGGAGTTCGGCACGTTCGTCGGCGGTCATGGAGGCCAGACGGGGGACCCAGTCCTCCAGGGAACGGCGCTTGAGTTCGCGCTGGACGTAGAGGCCGTCCGTGGAGCGGGCGGCGCCGGCCAGGCGGGCGAGCTGCTTGAAGGTCTTGGAGGTGGCGACCACGTGGTCGGGGGCGCCGAAGCGGCTGAATTCGCCGACGGTACGGGCGATCTCGGCCCGGACGTGGCGGCGCAGCGCCCTGATGGCCGCCGGGTCGGCGGGATCGGTGGGCAGCCAGCCCGCGGTCAGCCGTCCGGCACCGAGCGGCAGCGACGCCGCCGCGTCCGGCTGCTCGTCCATGCCGTACGCGATCTCCAGCGAACCGCCGCCGATGTCGAGGACCAGCAGCTTCCCCGCCGACCAGCCGAACCAGCGACGGGCCGCCAGAAAGGTCAGCCGGGCCTCTTCCGCCCCGGTCAGGACCTGGAGCTCGACGCCGGTCTCGGCCTTCACCCGGGCCAGTACGTCGTCGGCGTTGCTGGCCTCGCGCACGGCGGAGGTCGCGAACGGCAGCAGGGCCTGGACGCCCTTGTCCTCGGCGGCCTCCAGCGCGTCCCGGACGGTCGCGATCAGTTTTTCGACACCGTCGAGGCCGATCGCCCCGCTCTCGTCGAGCAGTTGGGCGAGCCGCAAGTCGGCCTTGTGCGAGTGCGCGGGCAGCGGGCGCGCGCCGGGGTGTGCATCCACCACCAGCAGGTGCACCGTGTTCGAACCCACGTCGAGGACACCGAGTCTCATATACGGAACGCTACTGCGCGTACGGCGATCGACCGTCCCCGGAGCGGGCTGAAGCGACTTACCCTGGACGGGTGCCAAAGACGAAAAAGGCGAAGCCTGACAAATCGACCAAGGGTTCTTCGCAGGCGAAGCCCTCCGCGTCCAAGAAGCCCCCGACGAAGTCCCCGAAGAAGGCCACCGTGTCCGACGAGAAGGGGCTCGACTTCGCTCGGGCATGGGTGGAGTTTCCGGATCCCGCCGACGCCGAGCAGGTCTTCCGGTGCGATCTGACATGGCTGACCTCTCGCTGGAACTGCATCTTCGGAAGCGGCTGTCAGGGCATCCAGGCCGGTCGCGCCGACGACGGCTGCTGCACCCTCGGGGCCCACTTCTCCGACGAGGACGACGAGAAGCGGGTGGCCGGGCACGTGGCACGGCTCACGCCGGACATCTGGCAGCACCATGACGTGGGGCTGAAGACCGGCTGGGTCTCCGAGGACGAGGACGGCGACCGCCAGACCCGCCCCTACCAGGGCTCGTGCATCTTCCAGAACCGGCCCGGCTTCGCAGGCGGGGCGGGCTGCTCGTTGCACATCCTGGCGATCAAGGAGGGGCGCGAGCCCCTGGAGACCAAGCCGGACGTCTGCTGGCAGCTGCCCGTGCGCCGGACGTACGAGTGGATCGACCGGCCCGACGACACGCGCGTGCTCCAGGTCTCCATCGGCGAGTACGACCGCCGGGGCTGGGGTCCGGGCGGCCACGACCTGCACTGGTGGTGCACGTCGGCGACCTCGGCACACGGCGCGGGCGACCCGGTGTACGTCTCGTACCGCCCGGAACTGATCGAGCTGATGGGCAAGGCGGGCTACGACCGGTTGGTCGAGCTCTGCGAGGAGCGGCTGGCCTCGCAGCTGCCCTTGCTGGCGCCGCATCCCGCGGATCCGGTCGCCTGAGACCACCCGCTCCATCGTCTTCCCGCCCCTTCCCGCCCCGCGGGCGTCACGAGGACGGGGTCGGGGCGGAGCTGTCGCCGGGCGGCGGCGTCGAACCGCCCGGGTCCGACGGATCGGACGGGCCCGACGGGTCCGACGAAGGGGGCGGGGACGACGTGTCCGTGGGCGTCGGCTGGGGGTCGCTGGGCGTCGGTGGCGGGTCCGAGGCGGGCGGGGTCGGACCGGGGGCGGACGGGGTGGGACGGCCGGGCGTCGGGCCGGAGCCGTCCGGGGTGGACGGACCCGCTGTTCCGTACCCCCCGATCGTGACCACCGCTCCCGCCGGTGCGATCGCCACCCGCGCGCCCCAGGGGCCCACCGGCTCGCGAAGATGATCGACGTACACCTTGATCGTGAACGTTTCTCCTGGGGCCAGCGTTCCCGACGACTGACTGAAGTAGAGCCAGGACGCTCCCGTCCCGGCGGACCAGTGGACCGGTGAGTTCCCGGAGGCGGCGAGCGTGACAAGGGTCGTGTCGCCGCTGCCCGAGGCCCGGACCGAGAGGTGTCCGGCGCCGCTTCCCGCACTGGGGGCGCTGATGACCTCCACGGAGACGTCGGGCGAGCGGTTCCCCTTGGCGAAACGGGCGTCGGGTCTGGCGCTGGCGTTGCCCGCGTTCTCGTAGCCGCCCGCCGCCTCGCCGGTGATGCCGTCGGGGCCGTGCGCCTCGCTCGCGGTGATCGAGCGGCCGTCGGCGCCCTCGCCGGTGAGGGGCGCGCCACGATAGGCCGCCCAGAGGGCCAGGACGGGTGCGGCGACGACGGTGGCGACGACGGTCGTCGTGACGGCACGCGCGCGAAGACGGTCCCGGCGGGCGGCGTGGTCCTTGGGGTCCACGGGGAAACCGCGCCGGTCGAAGCGTGGAGCGGCACCCCGCGCGCGCGGGACGTGTGCCATCGCGATGTGCAGGGCCGCGCGCGGGGCCTCGAGGACGGGAAGCGCGGCGGGCGTGACGGTGGTGCCGGGCCAGGCGCCGGGCGCGGCGCGCTCGGCGGTGCGGCGGCAGCGCGGACAGTCGTCGACGTGCCGGACCAGTTCCCGGCGCAGGGTGGTACTCAGGACGAGCTGGTTGTCGCCGGTGAGGCGGCCGACGCTCGGACAGGTGCCGGTCTCCACGACGGCGAGGGCGGCGCGGGTGCGTTCGACCTCGCAGGCGGCGGTGGCGAGCAGTTCGCGCGCCTTGACGAGGTCCAGGCCGAGGACGGCGGCGACCTCGGCGGCGGCGAGCTGGTGGCGCACGGCGAGTTCGAGCGCCTCGCGCTGCTCGGGGCTGGTGCCCGCCGCCTCCGGCCACGCCAGCAGGGCGAGTTCGTGCCGGCGCCGGTCCTGCGCCTCCTCGGAGACCGGGGCGCTCAGCGCCTCGGCCGCATGCCGGCCGACGGCTTCCTTGTGCCCCTTGAAGAGGGCCTTGTGGCCCTTGGCGGGCGTACGCCGGCCGGAGGCGTGGGCCGCCTGGCGCCTGTGCCGGGCCTCGGTGAGCTTGCGCAGACAGCACCAGCGGGCGAGGGCGTACAGCCAGGCCCGGCGGTCGTCCGCGGACACCGGGCCACGCTGGCCACGGCGCTCGGCCAGCGCGAGGGCGTCCCCGAGGGCGGCGGTGGCCTCGTCGTGGTCGCACAGCACGGACAGGCAGTAGGTGAAAAGGCCGTCCAAGTAGGGCTCGTAGCGCGCGGGAGGGCGCTGAGCCAGGGTGCGGGTGTGCGCGCCACGGGGCGCGGTCACCCGCATGCGCGCATCTCCGTGCGCCCGGTGTGCACCGGTGGTGTGCGTGGAGGTCTCCGGACTGCTGCTCATCACCCGTGCGACCGTAGGTGCCCCGGGGTGGCCCCTTCTTCCCCCTTGAGCACATTTAATCCGTACGGGTGAAACGATCCCTCAAAAGGGGACAGGACCCTGCGATTCCGTGGCCCACACCGTCACAGGCGGCAACGGCAGGCCATGGCGGATGCCTCACCGAGCGGGCCCGCCCGTGCTGTCAGTCCTCTCGGCTACGGTTCCGTCATGGCTGCCCGTACGAAAACCGCGAAGGACCGGCCGTCCTACCGCTGCACCGAGTGCGGATGGCAGACGGCCAAATGGCTGGGCCGCTGCCCCGAGTGCCAGGCGTGGGGCACGGTCGAGGAGTACGGCGCTCCCGCGGTCCGTACGACGACACCGGGCCGCGTCACCACCTCCGCGGTGCCGATCGGGCAGGTCGACGGCCGTCAGGCCACGGCCCGCTCCACCGGCGTACCCGAGCTGGACCGCGTCCTCGGCGGCGGTCTCGTACCCGGCGCGGTCGTCCTGATCGCGGGCGAGCCCGGTGTGGGCAAGTCCACGCTCCTCCTGGACGTGGCGGCGAAGGCGGCGAGCGATGAGCACCGCACGCTGTACGTGACGGGCGAGGAGTCGGCCAGCCAGGTCCGGCTGCGCGCCGACCGCATCAAGGCGATCGACGACCACCTGTATCTGGCGGCGGAGACCGACCTGGCCGCCGTGCTCGGCCACTTGGACGCCGTGAAGCCCTCGCTCCTCATCCTGGACTCGGTCCAGACCGTCGCCTCTCCGGAGATCGACGGGGCGCCCGGCGGCATGGCCCAGGTCCGGGAGGTCGCCGGGGCGCTCATCCGTGCCTCCAAGGAGCGCGGCATGTCCACCCTCCTTGTGGGCCATGTCACCAAGGACGGCGCGATCGCGGGCCCCCGCCTGCTCGAACACCTCGTGGACGTCGTCCTGAGCTTCGAGGGCGACCGCCACGCGCGCCTGCGTCTCGTCCGGGGAGTCAAGAACCGGTACGGGACGACGGACGAGGTCGGCTGCTTCGAGCTGCACGACGAGGGCATCACGGGCCTCGCGGACCCCTCCGGCCTCTTCCTCACCCGCCGTGCCGAGCCCGTCCCCGGCACCTGCCTGACCGTCACCCTGGAGGGCCGCCGCCCGCTGGTGGCCGAGGTGCAGGCCCTCACCGTCGACTCCCAGATCCCCTCCCCCCGTCGTACGACGTCCGGCCTGGAGACCTCCCGGGTCTCGATGATGCTGGCGGTCCTGGAGCAGCGAGGCCGGATCAGCGCCCTCGGGAAGCGGGACATCTACTCGGCGACGGTGGGCGGCGTGAAGCTCTCCGAGCCCGCCGCGGACCTCGCGATCGCCCTCGCGCTCGCGTCGGCGGCGAGTGACACCCCGCTCCCCAAGAACCTCGTGGCGATCGGCGAAGTAGGGCTCGCGGGCGAGGTCAGACGGGTCACGGGAGTGCAGCGCAGGCTCGCCGAAGCCCACCGTCTGGGCTTCACGCACGCCCTCGTTCCCGGCGATCCGGGCAAGATCCCCGCTGGTATGAAGGTCCTGGAAGTCGCCGACATGGGCGAGGCACTGCGGGTCCTTCCACGCTCCCGTCACAGAGAGGCCCCACGGGACGAGGAGCAGCGCCGGTAGACTTTGCCCTGGTCTCGCCCGTCCGTACGAACCCTGGACGAATCTTGGGCGACCGGAAACCCGCGACCGGAGGAGTGCAGTGGCAGCCAACGACCGGGCAGCAGCTCCCGGAAAGTCCGGTGGGAGCTCCGGTGCCGATGGCCTGATGCGCGCCTCATTGAGCGCCGTGGCACCTGGCACGGCCCTGCGCGACGGGCTCGAGCGGATCCTGCGCGGGAACACCGGCGGACTCATCGTGCTCGGCTGGGACAAGACCGTCGAGTCGATGTGCACGGGCGGCTTCGTCCTGGACGTCGACTTCACGGCGACCCGGTTGCGCGAGCTGTGCAAGCTCGACGGCGGCATCGTCGTCGACAAGGACATCACCAAGATCCTGCGGGCGGGCGTCCAGCTCGTGCCCGACCCGACGATCCCGACGGAGGAGACCGGCACCCGGCACCGCACGGCGGACCGGGTGAGCAAGCAGGTCGGCTTCCCTGTCGTCTCGGTCTCCCAGTCGATGCGTCTGATCGCGCTGTACGTCGACGGTCAGCGCCGCGTTCTGGAGGACTCCGCCGCGATCCTCTCCCGCGCCAACCAGGCCCTCGCGACCCTGGAGCGCTACAAGCTCCGCCTCGACGAGGTCGCGGGCACGCTCTCCGCGCTGGAGATCGAGGACCTGGTCACCGTCCGGGACGTGTCGGCGGTGGCGCAGCGCCTGGAGATGGTGCGGCGCATCGCCACGGAGATCGCCGAGTACGTGGTGGAGTTGGGCACGGACGGGCGTCTGCTCGCCCTCCAGCTGGACGAGTTGATCGCGGGCGTGGAGCCCGAGCGGGAGCTGGTGGTCCGGGACTACGTGCCGGAGCCGACCGCGAAGCGTTCCCGCACGGTCGACGAGGCCCTCTCCGACCTGAACGCCCTGCCCCACTCCGAGCTGCTCGAACTGCCCACGGTGGCGAGAGCCTTGGGCTACACCGGCTCCCCCGAGGCGCTCGACTCCGCGGTCTCCCCGCGCGGCTTCCGCCTCCTCGCCAAGGTCCCGCGTCTGCCCGGCGCCATCATCGACCGCCTCGTGGAGCACTTCGGCGGTCTGCAGAAGCTCCTCGCCGCGAGCGTCGACGACCTCCAGGCGGTCGACGGGGTGGGCGAGGCGCGGGCGCGCAGCGTCCGTGAGGGGCTGTCGCGACTGGCGGAGTCGTCGATCCTGGAGCGCTACGTCTGACGCGCTGTGCCTGACACGCCGTGCCTGACGCGCTGTGCCTCACGCACTCCGTCTGACGCGCGATGTCTTACGTGCTGTGTCCTACGCGCTCCGTCTTGCGAGGCCGGGCGCGTTTCAAAGGCGCGTGCGAGCCGTGCGGGCGCGATCGCCCGCCTCCGTGCTCAGTCCTGGGACAGTCAGTCCTGGGACAGCACGAACGACGTCGTCGCCTTCGCCAGGCCCGGCGCCTTCGCCTCCACCAGATAGGTGCCCGCGGTCGCCGAACCCGCCGGAGGTGTGGCGCACTGGGCGGCGCTGGCCGTGCGGTCCCAGTCGACCGTGTAGGTCACCTGGTCGCCGGCCGGAACGCGGAAGTAGAGACTGGCCACGTCCTTGGGACAGTCGCTCGAGGACCAGAAGCTCTTGTCGCCGCCGGCCTGAGTGATCGTCAGGACCGCGCTCTTCGGGCCGAGATCGACCTTGCAGTCAGTGGCGGAGGAGTTCTTCGCGATCAGCTCGATCGAGGGCTTGTCGCCGGGGGCGTACGTGTTGTGCACGCTGCGCAGGGTCAACTTGACGTCGCCCGCGGTGCAGTTGGGGAGGGTGGAGCCGGCCGGTACCTGATCCCCGGAGCTGGTGCCGGCGCTGGAACCGCCTTGCGAGCCACCACCGCCCGCGCTGCCGGTCCCACCGGAACCGTCCCCACCGCCACTACCACTGCCGCTGCTGCCGCCGCTTGCCGTGCCGGCGGTCGTGCCAGGGCTGGACTCGTCGCGGCCGCCCGGGTGTTGGCTGATCGCGGGTCCGGAACCGGAGGGGCCCGGGGTGATCGTCTGCACGGGGTTCTTCCCGTTCGACCCGTCCGCGTTCTTCTTGCCGCCTCCGCCGCCGCTGACGACCCAGGCGATCAGCAGCGCCAACAGCGCTACCAGGGACAGCAGAACGGCCCTCCGACGCCAGTAGATGGTGGAGGGAAGTGGCCCGACCGGATTGCGCATAGATCCCACGGCGCAAACTGTACGAGAGATCCACGCCGGCGCTCGCCCCACCCGCCGCCCTGAGCGTCAACTTTTCCGGATCATCATTCCGGCACACCGGCCGAGTTGCCCCCACACCGCCCCTTCCCGTCCTCCGGAGGCTGCCGGGCGCGGCCCTCCGGCCGACCGGAGCGCCCCTTCAGGGGTGCGGGGCTGTGACATTGTGCGGCTCCGCCGCGTGGGCGCGACCAGCTCCCACCGCCCCGCAGGCGAAGGAGTCCGTGTGGGGCCGGGGCGAAAAGCCACTCCTCCGCGCCTCGGAGGAAGCCGCGTAGTCCCATCCCCGCATGGCAGGATCGGAAGCGCCATGACTGCACCCACCATGCCCACACCCAGCCCCCAGCCCGACGCCCTCGGCAAGACCCTGCACGAGCCGGTGATCACCTGGTTCGACGAGCATGCCCGCGACCTTCCCTGGCGCCGCCCCGACGCCGGCCCCTGGGGCGTGATGGTCAGTGAGTTCATGTTGCAGCAGACTCCGGTGAGCCGGGTCCTGCCCGTGTACGAGCATTGGGTCGCCCGCTGGCCCCGCCCCGCCGACCTGGCCAAGGAGGCTCCGGGCGAAGCCGTCCGCGCCTGGGGCCGGCTCGGCTACCCCCGCCGTGCGCTCCGGCTGCACGGCGCCGCGGTCGCCATAACGGAACGGCACGGCGGCGACGTACCCACGGAGCACGCTCAGCTGCTCGCGCTGCCCGGTATCGGGGAGTACACGGCCGCCGCCGTCGCCTCGTTCGCGTACGGGCAGCGGCATGCCGTGCTGGACACGAATGTCCGAAGGGTGTTCGCACGGGCCGTCAGCGGCGTGCAGTACCCGCCGAACGCCACCACCGCCGCCGAGCGCAAGCTCGCCCGTGCCCTGCTGCCCGAGAACGAGGGCACCGCCTCGCACTGGGCAGCCGCCTCCATGGAGCTCGGCGCACTGATCTGCACGGCGAAGAACGAGGCCTGCCACCGCTGCCCGATCGCCGCGCAGTGCGCCTGGCGGCTGGCGGGCAAGCCGGCGCACGACGGCCCGCCGCGGCGCGGCCAGACGTACGCGGGCACGGACCGCCAGGTGCGCGGCAAACTCCTCGCCGTACTGAGGGAGGCCGTCGAGGGCCCGGTCCCGCAGTCCGTACTCGATCGCGTGTGGGACGAGCCCGTGCAGCGGGCCCGCGCCCTCGACGGACTCGTCGCCGACGGACTCGTGGAGCCGCTCCCGGGTGGTTTGTATCGGCTGCCCTTGACCTAGTCACCGCCCCCAGGACACCGGTCACACCCGCAAAACCACCCCAACCGGGACTTGTAACCACACCGCCTTACCCACCTCGTACATCCGTTACACAACCGACGTACAGCCGAGGGCTCACCGAAGGCTGCCTCGGACAACCCCGTGACAACGCCTCCGTAGCTTCATTTCCGTACCGCACGCACAGCAGAACGACAGCGGGACACAGGAATCGGAGAACCGGCAGCAGGCGCGAGCCAGGCACGTCGGAAACGGGGATGGAGGCGGTTGATCATGGCGCACGGCGAGGTGCTCGAATTCGAGGAGTACGTCCGCACTCGGCAGGACGCGCTGCTGCGCAGTGCCCGTCGCCTGGTCCCCGACCCTGTCGACGCCCAGGACCTCCTGCAGACCGCGCTCGTACGGACGTACGGCCGTTGGGACGGCATCGCGGACAAGCGGCTCGCGGACGCCTATCTGCGCCGCGTGATGATCAATACGCGGACCGAGTGGTGGCGGGCGCGGAAACTCGAAGAGGTGCCCACCGAGCAGCTCCCGGACGCCTGCGTCGACGACTCGACCGAGCAGCACGCGGACCGGGCGCTCCTTATGGACATCATGAAGGTTCTCGCTCCCAAGCAACGCAGCGTCGTGGTGCTGCGACACTGGGAGCAGATGTCCACGGAGGAGACGGCCGCCGCCCTCGGCATGTCGGCCGGAACGGTCAAGAGCACGCTGCACCGGGCGCTCGCCCGGCTCCGCGAGGAGCTGGAGAGCCGCGACCTGGACGCACGCGCGCTCGAACGTGAGGAGCGGGAGCGTTGCGCGGCCTAGGAACTCGGGCCAGGCAGGTCCTGAAGGCGGGGAGCGCGGTGACGGCCGCGCTCGCCGCCCTCGGCCTTTTCCTGACCGCCTGCGCCACGGGTGGCACGGGCGCCCGCGACGAGGGCCCGGCGAGCAGTGAGGCGGTGGCGAAGGGGGCGGCCCCGAGCCCCGCCGCCACCGCCTCCCCGTCCAAGACGCCCCAGCGCGTGGACGCGGTCAAGCTCGTCAAGGACGACCCGGAGGTCAGCGACTCGGTCAAGAACGCGCTGACGAAACCGTGCGTCGCCGACGAGTACCCGGTCGACGTGTCGTACGGGGATCTGACCGGAGGAACCACCGACGACATCGTGGTCAACGTCATGACCTGCGGGGATGCCGTGGGGATCGGCTCGTACGTCTACCGCGAGGAAAGTGGCAGGTACGAGAATGTCTTCAAGACCGAGGAGCCGCCGGTCTACGCGGAGATCGACCGGGGCGACCTGGTGATCACCCAGCAGTTGTACAAGAAGGGCGATCCGGTGGAATACCCCTCCAGCGAAGAAGTGATCACCTACGGGTGGACCGCGACCCGCTTCACCGAGAGGTCCCGGACGCACAACGACTACAGCAACGCGGTGGGCGGCGTCGACACGCCCGCTCCCGCGAACTGAGCGCAGACGGAGCAGCCGGATGGCAGAGCAGACCCACGTCCTGTTCGTCGAGGACGACGACGTCATCCGCGAGGCCACGCAGCTCGCTCTCGAGCGCGACGGCTTCGCGGTGACAGCCATGCCCGACGGGCTGTCGGGCCTGGAGGCGTTCCGCGCCGACCGTCCCGACATCGCCCTGCTGGACGTGATGGTCCCCGGACTCGACGGTGTCTCGCTGTGCCGCCGCATCCGTGACGAGTCCACCGTCCCCGTGATCATGCTGTCCGCGCGCGCCGACTCGATCGACGTCGTGCTGGGCCTGGAGGCGGGCGCCGACGACTACGTGACCAAGCCCTTCGACGGGGCCGTGCTGGTCGCCCGGATCCGCGCCGTGCTGCGCCGTTTCGGACACGCGAGCGGTCCGAACGGAACCCCCGAAGAGACCTCGTCCGTCGACGGCGGAGTGCTCTCCTTCGGTGACCTGGAGATCGACACCGAGGGCATGGAAGTCCACAAGAGCGGTACGCCGGTGGCTCTGACGCCGACCGAGATGCGGCTGCTGCTGGAGTTCTCCTCCGCGCCGGGTACGGTGCTGAGCCGCGACAAGCTGCTCGAACGTGTGTGGGACTACGGCTGGGGTGGGGACACCCGTGTCGTCGACGTCCACGTACAGCGGCTGCGGACGAAGATCGGCCAGGACCGGATCGAGACGGTCCGTGGCTTCGGCTACAAGTTGAAGGCCTGAGCAGGGGTATGCGGGGGATATTTCGGCGCCGGACTCCGGCGGACGGCGACGGCCCGACCGGCCGCAACAGACCGGCCGACGGGGGTGGCGGGCGCGGGCCGGTCCATGGGTACGGCCCGGCCGACGGGCCCGGACCTGTCAACGGGTACGGCTCGGTGACGGGGAGCAGTCCAGTGGCCGGGAGGGGTCCGGTGACCGGGAGCGGCCGGACCGGCTGGAACACACCTGCCCACGGCCGGGGCACACCCGTCGACCGGGGCCCATCCGTTCGTCACGGCACGCCCGTCGACCGGGGCCCATCCATTCGTCGCGGCACGCCCGTCGGCCGGGGCCCGTCTGCCGGCCGCGGCGCGCCTGTGGGCATGCGCATGGCGGCCGCCGCAGGGAACTCCGGCATTCGCACGGGTATCCGGTGGAAGCTCAGCGCGGCGATCGCCATGGTCGGCGCGCTGGTCGCCATCGCGCTCAGCCTCGTCGTGCACAACGCGGCGCGCGTCTCGATGCTCGACAACTCGCGCGACCTGGCGGACGAACGCATCACGGTCGCCGAGCGCATGTACCAGTCCGGGCGGACCCAGGCCTTCGGGGTCAAGGTCGACGACCCGGCCATCCCCAAGGACCTGCTGGCGAAGGTCATGGAGGGCCGGCGGGCCACCTTTGTGGCCGACCGTCCGAACGGGGTCCCGGACATCTGGGCGGCCGTACCCCTCAAGGACGGCCGCGTCCTCTCGCTCCACACCGGTTTCACGGACCGCAACACCGACGTCATGAAGGACCTCGACCAGGCGCTGATCATCGGCTCGATCGCGGTCGTCTTCGGCGGCAGCGCGCTCGGCGTGCTGATCGGCGGCCAGCTCTCGCGCCGGCTGCGCAAGGCCGCCGCCGCGGCGAACCAGGTCGCCAAGGGTGAGACCGACGTACGGGTACGGGAAGCGATCGGCGGGGTCGTACGGGACGAGACCGACGACCTCGCGCGCGCGGTGGACGCCATGGCGGACGCGCTCCAGCAGCGCATCGAGGCCGAGCGCCGGGTGACCGCCGACATCGCCCACGAACTGCGCACGCCGGTGACCGGCCTGCTGACGGCGGCGGAGCTCCTTCCCCCCGGCCGCCCCACGGAACTCGTCCGCGACCGGGCCCAGGCGATGCGGACCCTCGTCGAGGACGTCCTCGAGGTGGCGCGGCTGGACGGCGCCTCCGAGCGGGCCGAACTCCAGGACATCCTGCTCGGCGAGTTCGTGTCGCGGCGCGTGGCCGCCAAGGACGCCGACGTCGACGTACGCGTGATCCACGAGTCGGAGGTCACGACGGATCCGCGTCGCCTGGAGCGCGTGCTGTTCAACCTGCTGGCCAACGCGGCGCGGCACGGCAAGCCGCCGATCGAGGTCTCGGTCGAGGGCCGGGTCATCCGGGTCCGCGACCACGGTCCCGGCTTCCCCGAGGAGCTTCTCGCCGAGGGCCCCAGCCGTTTCCGCACCGGCAGCAGCGACCGCTCGGGCCAGGGTCACGGCCTCGGCCTCACCATCGCGGCCGGTCAGGCGCGGGTGCTCGGCGCCCGGCTGACCTTCCGCAACGTCCGACCCGCCGGAGCCCCGGAGCACGTGCCTGCGGAGGGTGCGGTCGCGGTGCTGTGGCTGCCGGAACACGCGCCGACGAACACCGGCAGCTATCCGATGCTGCCGACCTGAGGCCGGTGAGCGAGTACCGGTTGCTGTTGCTGTTGCCGTTGCCGCCGGCCTGGCCCGGCTCGGCCGGTTCCCCGCCCAGCCGATGCCTTCGGTTGCGGGCGGGTAGGGACTGGGCGGGCAGCTCCCCGCGCCCGTGAAGACCCCGACTCGCCCGGCGTCGCGCACACCAGGCCGCGAAGAGGCTCGGGTGGCGTCAGGTGCGTACAGGAGAAGACCCCCGGGGCGGACACTCCGGGGGTCTTCGGATCAAGCGGGGTTTGGATCGGGCGAGGTCGGGTCGGACGAGGTCAGACGGTCTCGACGACGGTCGGCTTCGACGCCGGCTCGCTCGCCGCGTCCTCGCTCGAACCCTCCGGCGCGGGCGCCCCCGCTCCCGCCCCCCGAAGCGGAACCTCCTTCACGAACACCGCGGCCACCAGCGCCCCCAGCGACACCACCGCACCCAGCAGGAACGCGGAGTGCGTTCCGGAGGACACCGCGTACTGGTACGCCTCCCGCGCCGCCGCCGGCAGCTTGGCCAGGCTCGCCGCGTCCAGCTGCGCCGACTGCTCGGTGACCTTGGACCCCAGCGCCCCGGCCCGCTCGCTCATCACGTCCTGGACCCGCTGGTTGAACAGCGCACCCATGATCGCGACGCCGAAGGACGAGCCGAGCGTACGGAAGAGAGTGGTGGACGAGGACGCGACGCCCATGTCCTTCATCTCGACGCTGTTCTGCGCGACCAGCATGGTGATCTGCATCAGGCAGCCCATGCCGAGGCCGAGCACGGCCATGTACAGCCCGGAGGTGAACCGGGTCGTACCGGTGTCCATCTGAGAAAGCAGGAACAGGCCGACCGCCATGAGAACGCCGCCGACGATCGGGAAGGCCTTGTAGCGCCCGGTGCCGGTGGTGACCCGACCGGCGACCATCGAGGTCACCAGCATCGCGCCCAGCATCGGCAGCAGGAGCAGCCCGGAGTTGGTCGCGGACGCGCCCTGCACGGACTGCTGGTACAGCGGCAGGAAGAGCGTGGCGCCGAACATCACGAAGCCGGTGATGAAGCCGATGATCGACATCAGCGTGAAGTTGCGGCTGCGGAAGATGTGCAGCGGCATGATCGGCGCGGCGGCCTTGGTCTGCACGAAGACGAAGCCGACCAGCGCGGCGACACCGATGCCGATGAGCTCCATGATCCTGGCCGAGCCCCAGGCGTACTCGCTGCCGCCCCAGGTGGTGACCAGCACGATGGACGAGATACCGAGGGCCAGCAGTCCGGCACCGAGGTAGTCGATCTTCGCCTGGACACGCTTCTTCGGCAGGTGCAGGACGGCACTGATGGCGAGGAGCGCGACGATGCCGAGCGGCAGGTTGATGTAGAAGGACCAGCGCCAGCCCCAGTGGTCGGTGATGGTGCCACCGATGAGCGGTCCGCCGATCATGGCGAGCGCCATGATGCCGGCCATCATGCCCTGGTACTTGCCGCGCTCCCGCGGCGGAATCAGGTCACCGATGATCGCCATGACGCCGACCATCAGACCACCGGCGCCCAGGCCCTGAACGGCACGGAAGCCGATGAGCTGACCCATGTCCTGGGCCATACCGCTGAGCGCGGAGCCGACCAGGAAGATCACGATCGAGGTCATGAAGGCGCCCTTGCGCCCGTACATGTCGCCGAGCTTGCCCCAGATGGGGGTGGAGGCGGCGGTCGCGAGGGTGTACGCGGTGACGACCCATGACAGGTGCTGGAGGCCACCCAGCTCGCCCACGATCGTCGGCATCGCCGTGCCCACGATCATGTTGTCCAGCATGGCCAGCATCATGGTGATCATGAGCGCGAGCAGCACGACGCGTACGCTGCGCGGTTGTTTCTCGGTCTCTATGACCGCTTCCTTGTTGTCCGCCATGCTTCCACTCCCCTGGGTACTTACTTGCCGCCCGGCAAGTTGACTACACTGAGGGAAGTTAGACCGGTAACTAGCCGGGCGTCAAGTAAGTTTTCCTGGATTTGCCAGTCGGACGACGCGTACGTTTCAAGGAGTGCGAGGAGCGCAGGGATGGGCGGCGACACCATGGACGGCACCAAGCGACAGCGCCGCGGGGACACCCGCCAGCGGATCCAGGACGTCGCCCTCGAACTCTTCTCCGAGCACGGCTACGAGAAGACCTCGCTGCGCGAGATCGCCGAGCACCTCGACGTCACGAAGGCGGCGCTCTACTACCACTTCAAGACCAAGGAAGACATCCTCATCAGCCTCTTCCAGGACCTGTCCAGGCCCATGGACGAGCTGATCGAGTGGGCACGGCAGCAGCCTCGCACCCTGGAGACGAAGCAGGAGATCCTGCGCCGCTACAGCAACGCGCTCGCCGAGGCGGCCCCGCTCTTCCGCTTCATGCAGGAGAACCAGGCGGCCGTCCGCGAGCTGCGTACGGGCGAGGACTTCAAGGACCGCATGATCCGGATGGTCGGCCTGCTCAAGGAGCCGGACGCCGATCTGACGGACCAAGTGCGCTGCATCAGCGCGCTGTTCTCGATGCACGCCGGGATGTTTTTGCTCAAGGACGTCGAAGGCGACCCCGAGGAGAAGCGCGAGGCTGTCCTGGAGGTCGCGATCGACTTGGTGACGCAGGCGCACGGCGGCGCCGGCATCACCCGTGAAGCGTCTTAGACGGTCACGCCCTGGCCGCGCAGGAAGGCCACCGGGTTGACCGCGGAACCGTAGTTCGGGGTCGTACGGATCTCGAAGTGCAGGTGCGGTCCGGTGGAGTTGCCGGTGCTGCCGGAGAGCGCGATGTGCTGGCCGGTCGCGACGACCTGCCCGATCCGCACGTCTATCCGGGACAGGTGGGCGTACTGCGAGTAGGTCCCGTTGCCGTGCTTGATGACGATGGCGTTGCCGTACGCGGGACCGTCGCCGGCGCCGTTGCCGCCGGCCTTGACGACGGTGCCGCCGTGCGCGGCGAGGACCTCGGTGCCGGTGGGCACGGCGAAGTCCTGCCCGGAGTGGTTGTGCTGCCACAGGTTGCCGGCCTGGTTGAAGCCCGCGGAGAGCGTGTACTTCTTCACCGGGTCGATCCAGGAGCCGGTCGCCTTGGTGGCGGCCGTCTTCACGGCGGCCTGCGGGGCCGCCTCGGTGGCGGCGGCCGCGACCCCGGCGCCCAGTACGGCCGTGGCACCCACGCCGACGGCCAGGACGGCCGCCCTGGAGCGGAGCAGGGACATACGGGAGTGGCGGGACGTGACGCGCTTCGACATGCGGAACCTCATCGGAACGGAGACGGGGGTCAGATCCACCCGACGGACACGTTGTCGCCGAGTGGGCCATCCCTTGGTAACCCGAATCCTGGCCGTCCCACAAAGTCCTCATCTACGACGCCAGGTCGTAGTTCACCCTAAAATTTCCAGCTTCTTGACAGACGCCCCACTCCGTATCGAATACGCCCGATTTTTCATGCTAGAGACGTTTAACCCCACATACGGGCGCTGCGTTCCGGCACATACGGCCCTCGCCGCACCACCGACCACGGCACCGCGCACCCCATAGGGGTTGTGCACCATTACGTCCGTTTTGCCCGCCCGTGGTTGTCTACTACCCGCCCTAGTAAGGGAAAAATCGCCTGTGCGTCATGTCACCGCGAGGGAGTGTCACAAGGCCGTGCGGGACCCTCGGCCCCGACCGCACTCCCCAACCTGCGACAGGCCCTAATGTGGTCTGCGCAGCCGTCACCGTGCCGTCCGGGGGAGCGTCATGGAACCAGCAGCCATAGGTGCCAAACTGGCCTCGAGCGTGGTCGCGCCGCTCGTCAGGAAGCTGTTCGTGGCGGACGGGCCGGGTGCCGGGCTCGTCGAGAAGCCACTGCGGATCTCCGGGTTCGTCTCCTTCAGGGGAGAGAAGCGGACCCTCGGGGAGAAGCAGCTGACCACGCTGGCGGCCGAGCTGGTCGCACGAGCCCTGCGCACCGGGGAGCGCCCGCCGGCCCCCGACGAGGAGCAGGCCGTCGTCCACGCCCTCGCCGACACCCTGCACGCCCTCGGCGACCTCACCATGACCGACGTACAGGCCGTGGAACTCGGTCACGAGGCGCTCGCCCTGCAGCTGCGCGCCGCGAGCGGCAACCCCGAGCGGGACCTCTCCTTCGACGCGACCCTGTTCTACGAGCGGATCCTGAGCGCGGCCTGCCTGCACATCCTGCACTTCTTCACCCAGCGCTCGGCCTTCGTGGCCCGCACGCTGGTGGAGCAGAGCCGCAGGCAGAGCGAACTCATCGCCAAGGTGGACGAGCTGATCGCGCGGACTCCGCCGCCCGGCGGCACAGATCCCGCCTTCGAGCAGCGGTACCTCGCGTACGTCGCGACCAAGCACAGCCGGCTCACCATCTACGGCATCGATCTCGTCAACTCCCCCGAGCGCTGGCCCCTCGACGCCGCCTACCTCAGTCTGCGGGCCGTACGGGCCACCGAGGACGCGGAGGCGACCGGCCCGAGCGGGACGCACATCGCGGCCGCCGGCAGCACCCTCCCCGCCGAACAGGCCCTCGCCGAACAGGACCTGGTGCTGCTGCGCGGAGTGGCCGGCTCCGGCAAGACCACCCTCGTGCAGTGGCTGGCCGTCACCACGGCCCGGGGCGAGCACGGCGACCGGATCCCGTTCGTCCTGCCCCTGCGCACCCTCGTACGCCGCCCCGACGGACTCCCGGCACCCGACGGTTTCCTCGCCGCCGCCCGTGTGCCCTTCCACGCCACCCAGCCGGACGGCTGGAGCGACCGCGTCCTCGGCACCGGGCGCGGGCTGCTCCTCGTCGACGGCATCGACGAGATCCCCGAACGCGACCGCGAGCGGACCCGCCGCTGGCTGCGCGAGCTGCTGGACGTCTATCCCGGCAACCAGTGGCTGGTCACCTCCCGCCCCTCGGCCGTCCGCGAGGACTGGCTCACCCCCGACGGCTTCACCGAACTCGCCCTCATCCCCATGGGCCGCGACGACGTCACCGCCTTCATCCGCCGCTGGCACACGGCGGCCCGGCTCGACGCCCCGGACACCGACCGCCTCGACGGCTACGAACACTCCCTCCTCACCGCCGTCGGCACCAAGCCCGACCTCGGCAGGCTCGCCACCAACCCGCTGATGTGCGGGCTGATCTGCGCGCTGCACCGCGACCGGCGGGGCTATCTGCCGCACGGCCGGCAGGAGCTGTACGACGCCGCCCTGTCCATGCTGCTGTCGCGCCGTGACGAGGAGCGCGACATGTTCGCGCCCGAACGCACCGGCGGCATCCACCTCACGGAACTCCCGCAGGTCCAGCTCCTCCAGCGCCTGGCCTACTGGCTCATCCGCAACAACCAGTCCGAGATGGACCGCGACCGTGCCGAACGCATCGTCGCCGACGTCCTGCCGTCCCTCCCGTCCGCCGCCGCGCAGGGCGACGCCCCGGCGATCCTGCGCCACCTTCTCGTCCGCAGCGGCCTGCTCCGCGAACCCACCCTCGGCACCGTCGAGTTCGTCCACCGCACCTTCCAGGACTACCTGGGCGCGCGGGCGGCGGTGGAGGACGGGGACTTCGGGCTGCTGGTGCGCGGCGCCTTCGACTCCCAGTGGTCGGACGTCATCCGGATGGCGGTCGCCCACGCCCGCCCCCGCGAACGGGCCACCCTCCTGACCGACTTGGCCAAGTCCGCCGAGGAGACGTCCGGAACGGCGGGTACGCGTATACGACTTCTCGCCCTGGCCGCGCTGGAACACGCCACGGAACTCGACCCCCACGTCCGCGCGGCCGTGGAACGGAACGCCGCCTCGCTCATCCCGCCCCGTACGACCGAGGAAGCCCGCACCCTCGCCGACGCGGGCCCACTCGTCCTGGAGCTGCTGCCCGGCCCCGAAGGGCTCACCGACGATCAGGCCAGGGCCGTGGTCATCACCGCGTCACTCATCGGCACGGACGCGGCGCTCCCGGTCCTCGCCCGCTTCCGGTCGCATCCGGTGCTGCGCGTACGGGCCCAACTCACCTGGACCGCCCACCGGTTCGACACCCGGCGCTACACGGCCGACGTCATCGCCCATCTGCCACCGGACGACCTGTACTTCTGCGCGCACTCCACCGACCAGCTGCGGGCCCTGCGCGACCTCGGCGGCCGCTCCATGGTCCAGGTCGTCGGAGACTTCGGCTCGGACGACATACGCGAGGGCCTGCTGCCGGATCAGCTGTCCAAACTCGTCGTACGCGACAACCGCGTCCTGCGTGATCTGAGCTTCCTGTCGGATCAGGCGCGGCTCGTACACCTGGACGTCAGCGGCGGCAGCCCGTACGTCGACGACCTCACCCCGCTCGCCGCGCTGCCCCTGAAATGGCTTTTGCTCGCCGGCCTGCCCGGACTCGAGAATCCGGAAGCGTTGGCACCGCTCTCGGCGTCCCGCACTCTGCGCCTGCTCGACATCGGCATCCCGTTGCACGGGGACTCCCTCGATGAGGTACTCCCCCGGAATCTGCCGCTGACGTATCTGCGGTTCACCAGGAACGCTCTGCAGCACACGGGATTGCGCGGCCTGAGTCATATGCACTCACTGAAGCAGCTGAGTCTGGCCACTCTCCCCGAAAACCTCACCCCCGAGGACTTCGAAGAGATCACCCGGCTTCCCGCTCTACAAGAACTTCGTGTGAACTGGAATGCCGTCGGGTGGAGCGCGGGTCCGGTACTGCCGAACGTGACGAGACTGCGGCTCAACAAGTTCACAGGAAACGAAGACCTCTCAAATGTCCCGGCCCTCTTTCCCGGCCTGCGCAGGGTCACGTTCCATCTCGCCCCGGACGTGACCGACGTACCGGAACGTCTCCTGGCGTTCCTCCCGGACACCGCGGCCGTCACCATCGAGAAAACGGACAGCGTGGTGTGAAAAAAAGGGGCTGCCCCGGGACCGAGGTCCCGGGGCAGCCCCTTCGTTCAGGCGAGCGCCGAGCGCTACGCCTCCTTGCTCAGGTTGGGTCCTGCCCCACCCGCGGCCTGCTCGATCGGCGGGACGTCGGGCAGCGCCGACTTCTCCTCACCGCGGAAGGTGAAGGTCTTGGTGTCGCCCTCGCCCTCCGTGTCGACGACCACGATGTGACCGGGGCGCAGCTCGCCGAAGAGGATCTTCTCCGAGAGCGTGTCCTCGATCTCGCGCTGGATCGTGCGACGCAGCGGCCGCGCGCCCAGGACGGGGTCGTAACCCTTCTTGGACAGCAGTTCCTTGGCGGACTGGGAGAGCTCGATGCCCATGTCCCGGTCCTTGAGGCGCTCGTCCACCTTGCCGACCATCAGGTCGACGATCTTGAGGATGTCCTCCTGCGTCAGCTGCGGGAAGACGACCACGTCGTCGACGCGGTTGAGGAACTCGGGACGGAAGTGCTGCTTGAGCTCGTCCGACACCTTGTTCTTCATGCGCTCGTAGTTCGACTTCGTGTCACCCGTGGCCGCGAAGCCCAGGTTGAAGCCCTTCGAGATGTCCCGCGTGCCGAGGTTGGTCGTCATGATGATGACCGTGTTCTTGAAGTCCACGACCCGGCCCTGGGAGTCGGTCAGACGACCGTCCTCCAGGATCTGCAGCAGCGAGTTGAAGATGTCCGGGTGGGCCTTCTCGACCTCGTCGAAGAGGACCACCGAGAACGGCTTGCGCCGCACCTTCTCCGTCAGCTGACCGCCCTCTTCGTAGCCCACGTATCCGGGGGGCGAACCGAAGAGACGCGACACCGTGTGCTTCTCGCTGAACTCCGACATGTCGAGGGAGATCAGCGCGTCCTCGTCACCGAAGAGGAACTCGGCGAGGGCCTTGGACAGCTCGGTCTTACCGACACCGGACGGGCCCGCGAAGATGAACGAACCACCCGGACGCTTCGGGTCCTTCAGACCGGCCCGCGTACGACGGATCGCCTTCGAGAGCGCCTTGACGGCGTCCTTCTGG
Source organism: Streptomyces sp. NPDC096311 (assembly GCF_044763085.1). Lineage (NCBI taxonomy): Bacteria > Bacillati > Actinomycetota > Actinomycetes > Kitasatosporales > Streptomycetaceae > Streptomyces > Streptomyces sp. NPDC096311. The sequence continues at coordinate 436,653 of NZ_JBIWFN010000006.1, read as the reverse complement.
CCGATGACCCGCTTGTGGAGCTCGTCCTCCATGCGCAGCAGACGCGAGGACTCCTCCTCGGTCAGCTTGAAGACGGGGATGCCGGTCGCGGTCGCGAGGACCTCGGCGATCAGCTCGCCGTCGACCTCGGCGACGACGTCCATGTCGCCGGCCTTCCACTCCTTCTCGCGCTTGGCCTTCGCCGCCAGCAGCTGCTTCTCCTTGTCGCGGAGAGAGGCCGCCTTCTCGAAGTCCTGGGAGTCGATGGCCGACTCCTTGTCGCGGCGGACGCCCGCGATCTTCTCGTCGAACTCGCGGAGGTCCGGCGGCGCGGTCATCCGGCGGATGCGCATCCGGGAACCGGCCTCGTCGATGAGGTCGATCGCCTTGTCCGGCAGGAAGCGGTCCGAGATGTACCGGTCGGCCAGGGTGGCGGCCTGGACCAGCGCCTCGTCCGTGATGGAGACCCGGTGGTGCGCCTCGTAGCGGTCGCGCAGGCCCTTGAGGATCTCGATCGTGTGGGGGAGGGAAGGCTCCGCCACCTGGATCGGCTGGAAGCGGCGCTCGAGGGCCGCGTCCTTCTCGAGGTGCTTGCGGTACTCGTCCAGGGTCGTCGCACCGATGGTCTGGAGCTCACCGCGCGCCAGCATCGGCTTCAGGATCGACGCCGCGTCGATGGCGCCCTCGGCGGCACCCGCACCCACGAGCGTGTGCAGCTCGTCGATGAACAGGATGATGTCGCCGCGGGTGCGGATCTCCTTGAGGACCTTCTTCAGCCGCTCCTCGAAGTCACCGCGGTAGCGGGAACCGGCGACCAGCGCGCCCAGGTCGAGGGTGTAGAGGTGCTTGTCCTTGAGGGTCTCGGGCACCTCGCCCTTGACGATGGCCTGCGCCAGTCCCTCGACGACGGCGGTCTTGCCGACGCCGGGCTCGCCGATGAGGACCGGGTTGTTCTTGGTCCGGCGGGACAGCACCTGCATGACCCGCTCGATCTCCTTCTCGCGCCCGATGACCGGGTCGAGCTTGGACTCACGAGCGGCCTGGGTGAGGTTCCGGCCGAACTGATCGAGGACCAGGGACGTGGAGGGGGTGCCCTCGGCAGGACCGCCGGCGGTGGCGGTCTCCTTGCCCTGGTAGCCGGAGAGCAGCTGGATGACCTGCTGCCGCACCCGGTTGAGGTCTGCGCCCAGCTTGACCAGGACCTGGGCGGCGACGCCCTCGCCCTCTCGGATCAGGCCGAGCAGGATGTGCTCCGTGCCGATGTAGTTGTGGCCCAGCTGAAGGGCCTCGCGGAGCGAGAGCTCCAGGACCTTCTTGGCACGGGGGGTGAAGGGGATGTGCCCGGACGGGGCCTGCTGCCCCTGCCCGATGATCTCCTCCACCTGCTGGCGGACCGCCTCGAGCGAAATCCCGAGGCTCTCCAGGGCCTTAGCGGCGACACCCTCACCCTCGTGGATCAGGCCCAGGAGGATGTGCTCGGTGCCGATGTAGTTGTGGTTGAGCATCCGGGCTTCTTCCTGAGCCAGGACGACAACCCGCCGCGCGCGGTCGGTGAACCTCTCGAACATCGTTAATCGCTCCTCAGAGCGGTCAGGCAGTGAGGGGACGCTCCCCTCGCTGTCCTTCCGCAGCTTAGTCCCGCAAGCGGGGACCGCTCATTCCAACTGCCGACACCGTCCTTGGCCTCCTGACCCCGAACGCCGACATCTGCTCCAACCTGATGGTGCGAGACGATGTTCCCGCAGGCCAGGCAGATACCCTCACCAGCTGTACGCCGATGGCGAACGTGAGATGCCCGAGCCATGCGTGTCGCCCTTCCCACTAGGGATGTCTTACCCGTACGCACTGACACTCCATGCCGCGCGCACCGGTTCCCTCCGCTATGGGCGAACATCCTTGCGCCACCGGCCGCCCCCGCAAGCCTCTTCTTTCGACACTCAGCGCACATGATGAAACACCCAGCGTAACTCTGGAGCCCTTCTGACGGTTGCTCCTGACATGCTTCCCACTGTCCCCCTCCCCCGCCGCCCGCTCCACCCGAGCGACCCGGTGCGGCAGTGGTACGAGAACGAACTGGGCTGGGCGACAGTGCCCGGTTCGCCGCTACGACTGGCCGCCGGCCTGCGCTTCGACGTCCTGGACGTCCCTGCGGAAGCGGGTGTCAGGGCCCTGCGACACCTGGGACCGGCCTCTCCGGTGGCACTGCACGCATGCCGATCGGCACCGTGCGAGGATCCGGCGGCTCGGCGTGAGAAGGGGCCGGCTCGGCACGGGAAGCGGATGTGGCTCCTGGTGGCCGCGGGAAGCGCGGAGGAGCTGCCGGGGCTGCTCGACTGGCTGGAGTGGGGCGCTCTGGCGCTCGATCTCACGGCGATCGGCGCGGGCGGGAGCATCGAGGCTCCGCTGCCGCCGGGGATGCCCGAGGGGCCACTCACCGCGGACGGGGCCGGGACGGACAGGCCCGGCGGGTCCGGTCCACAGGGGGCCGCCGTGTGGCTGCGGCCCCCCGAGCCGGGGTGCGAGGTGGAACCCTCGTTGCCGACCCTGTCGGCCGTGGGGGGCGGTGGGGGCGCCCCCGATCTCGTACGACTCGTGGACACGGTGGCGACACAGTGCCACCGGGTCCGGCTGCGACGCGCGTGCGCCCAGCCGCCGGCCTACTCGTAGACCTTGGCTGGGCAACTGGGCCATGGGCCTCGACTCAGCCGTTGGCCTTCTCGTAGGCCTCGCGAATGGACGCCGGAACGCGGCCACGGTCGTTGACCTCGTAACCGTTCTCCTTCGCCCACGCGCGGATCTGCGCGGTGTCCTGGCTGCCACCGGAAGCGACACGCGCCTTTCCACGCCCTCCGGCAGCGCGGCCTCCCGTACGACGGCCACCCTTCACGTAGGCCTCGAGAAGGCCACGGAGCTTGTCCGCATTGGCGGTCGTGAGATCGATTTCGTACGTCTTGCCGTCCAGCGCGAACGTCACGGTCTCGTCCGCCTCGCCACCGTCGAGGTCGTCGACAAGAAGGACCTGAACCTTCTGTGCCACCGGATTTCCTTTCATCGATAACGTGAGGGTCGAGGGCCTGCGGCGTGTGCCGCTGTTTCACGTCCCCTGTTATATGCAGTACTGCAGTACGTCGGAAAGCAAACCGCTTTTGCTGGAAAAACACAAACCCCTGGGTGAGACTCGGGGGCCGCTGGAAGACCGGAAACATGCGCGTTTCGGACATAGGGAACGCGGGCAAGGCGGTCGGACGGAATAGTCGCCGGCGATCACAGATGCAGAAGCATGCGACTGTTGCCCAAGGTGTTCGGTTTCACTCGTTCGAGACCGAGGAACTCCGCGACGCCCTCGTCATAGGAACGCAGCAGCTCGGCGTAGACATCCCTGTCGACGGGCGTCTCGCCGATCTCCACGAAGCCGTGCTTCGCGAAGAAGTCGACTTCGAAGGTCAGACAGAAAACCCGGCGAACGCCGAGCCAGCGGGCGGTCTGGAGCAACTTCTCCAGCAACTGATGACCGACGCCGACGCCCTTGACCACGGGGTTCACCGCGAGAGTGCGGACTTCCGCGAGGTCTTCCCACATGACGTGCAGCGCACCACAGCCGACCACCTCGGCGTTGTCGTCGCGTTCCGCGACCCAGAACTCCTGGATGTCCTCGTAAAGCGTCACCGTCGCTTTGTCGAGCAGGATGCTACGGCGGACGTTCGCGTCGAGGAGGCGGCGCACGGCCGGGACATCACTGGTCCTGGCCCGCCGGACGGTGACGGCTTTTGCGGTGTCTTCGGGACGCGGTGCTGGATGCTCTGCTGGCATGGGCGGACGCTATCGCCCGGTGCCGCCCGGGCCGGAGTCGGGGTTCTCGCCCGGCTTCTCACCCTGCTTCTCACCGGACGCCTCGACTGGCTTCTCGCCGGCTGCGTCAGGGGTTACACGTGTTTCGCCGCCGCCCTCGCCTTGTTCGGGACCTTCTTCAGGCCCTTGCGCGATGCGTACGGCATCCCGCAGCGCGCGCCGCTGTTCCTCACTCATCATCCCGAAGAAGGCGACGAGAGCGGCGGCGGGGTTGTCACTCTGGGACCACGCGTCGTTCATCAGTGCGGCCGAGTAGGCGGCACGCGTGGAGACCGCCTCATATCGATAGGCCCGGCCTTCCGCCTCCCTGCGCACCCAGCCCTTCTGATGGAGATTGTCCAAAACGGTCATCACCGTGGTGTACGCGATGGACCGCTCCTGCTGAAGGTCTTCCAGGACTTCTCGAACGGTCACCGGGCGGTTCCACTTCCACACCCGCGTCATGACCGAGTCTTCGAGTTCTCCCAATGGGCGAGGCACAGCTCAGAACAATAGTGGGAGATCACCAACAAAAAGGGCGTACGACTCGAAAAACGTATGAAAACGTATGAGTCGTACGCCGATGAGTGCCCCGGCGGGGACGCGCGGGCCGCGTCGGCCGCGTCGGCCGGGGCATGTGACCTTGGTGTCGCCTCAGGCCTTGATGTCGGGGGAGGCCTGGCGGGCGCTCTCCGCGCGCTCGAGGGCGGCGTCGACGACCGCGTCCTCCTTGGACTTGTTGGCCCCGCCCTGGGTCTTCACGATCGTCACGATCAACCCGATGAAGAACACGGCCATCACTACGGGGGGCACCAGCGCGGAGACATAGTCCATGCCCCCAGAGTAGCTATCCCGCGGCGAGCTGCTGCGGCGGGTTCGCCGGTGGCGGCGCGGGCTTGCGCTTCGGCGGGAAGACCTCGCCCGGGGTCGGGATCGGACGGTCCGGGCGCGGGCTCCTGGCCGGGGACTGCGGCCGCGGCTCGGCGGCGGGGCTGCCCGCAGGCTTCTTCACGGGTTCCTCCGAGGCCGAGACCGCGGCCAGGCCGCCGGGCAGGGCCGTCAGGCGGGTACGGGAGGCGGGGACCGTGGGTGTGGTGCCGCGATCCGCGAGGCGGGTACGGACGTCCTGCTCCGCGAGGGTGTCGCAGCGGTCCAGGAGGGCGGCGGCGGTGGGGTTGCCGCGCAACGCCCGGAGCGCGGCGAGGTCGTCCGGGCCGGGACGGTAGCCCGAGCCGAGTGCTTCCTCCAGGAGGACGAGATAGCCCGCGGCGGTGCCGGGCAGGGCGGCCCGGTAGCGGGCGAGGTCGGCCAGCAGGAAGGCCCTGAGCCTGGCTCCCTCGCGGGCCGCCTCGTCGACGGACTCGGCGAGACGGAGGCAGTCCTGGACGTCTTCGGCCGAGGCGGGGGTGGGGTGGAGGGCGAGGGCGAGAGCGCGACGGAGCACACGCAGCTCCTGTGCTCCGAACGCCATGCCGCCGCGGGATCCGTAGGGCGTGGGCATGCGGTGACGATACGCGCTAATCAGACAAAATCCGCATAGCGCCTGCGCGTGTCCCTCCGGGGGTCGGCGGGGGTCGGCGAGGGTCGGCGGGGGGTTCGACCGCGGGTGAGTGTCCCCTGCGCCCCCTGCCGCGGCTCCGCCCCGAACCCCCGTCCACCCGAGCCCCTCGCCTGCGGGGCGGCGGGGGTTGCCCGCGCAGTTCCCCGCGCCCCCGGGGCGGGGGGCTTCGCCCCGCATTCCCCGCCCACCCGAGTTCGTTCGGCTGACGGCCGGTGGGGGCTGGGCGCGCGGTTCCCCGCGCCCCTGAGAGCCTCGGCTCGACCGGTGTGTGAAGGCGAGGCCGAAGGTCGCATCGCAGACCGCTCCCCGGCCCCCACCCTTCAGCCCGTCCGACGGGTACGGGCGGTGGGGGCGAGGGTGGTCAGGTGCGGGACACGTTGCGTTCGTAGACCAGGCGCAGGCCGATCAGCGTGAGCCACGGCTCGTGCTCGTCGATGACGGAGGACTCGCCGAGAACCATCGGCGCCAGCCCACCCGTAGCGATGACGGTGACGTCGTCGGGATCCTCCGCCAGCTCGCGCACCATCCGGTTGACGACCCCGTCGACCTGCCCCGCGAACCCGTAGATGATCCCGGACTGCATCGCCTCGACGGTGTTCTTGCCGATGACCGCCCGCGGCCGAGCCACCTCGATCTTGCGCAGCTGAGCCCCCTTGACCCCGAGCGCGTCCACGGAGATCTCGATCCCGGGCGCGATGACACCGCCGACGTACTCACCCCGCGCACTCACCGCGTCGAAAGTGGTCGCCGTACCGAAGTCGACGACGATCGCCGGCCCCCCGTAGAGCTCCACGGCGGCGACCGAGTTGATGATGCGGTCCGCGCCGACCTCCTTGGGGTTGTCCGTGAGGATCGGCACGCCGGTCTTCACGCCGGGCTCGACCAGCACGGCGGGCACGTCGCCGTAGTAGCGGCGGGTCACCTCGCGCAGTTCGTGCAGCACGGACGGGACGGTGGCGCAGATCGCGATGCCGTCGATGCCGTCGCCCAGTTCCTCGCCGAGCAGCGGATGCATGCCCATCAGGCCCTGGAGGAGCACGGCGAGCTCGTCGGCGGTGCGGCGGGCGTCCGTGGAGATGCGCCAGTGCTCGACGATCTCCTCGCCGTCGAAGAGACCGAGGACGGTGTGCGTGTTGCCGACATCGATGGTGAGCAGCATGGGTCCTACTCCGCCTCGTCCGTCGAGGCCTGGCCCGTCGATACCTCGTCCGTCGACGCCTCGCGCAGGTCGAGGCCGATGTCCAGGATCGGCGAGGAGTGGGTCAGCGCGCCCACGGCCAGGAAGTCGACGCCGGTCTTCGCGTACACCCCGGCGCCCGCGAGCGTGAGCCGCCCCGAGGCTTCGAGGAGCGCCCGGCCCTCCACGATGGCCACCGCCTCCTCGCATTCGACGGGCGTGAAGTTGTCGAGAAGGATCAGGTCGGCGCCCGCGTCCACGACCTCGCGCAGCTGGTGCAGCGTGTCGACCTCGACCTCGATCGGCACCTCCGGGAAGGCTTCGCGAACGGCCTCGAAGGCCTGGGCGACGCCGCCGGCGGCGACCACGTGGTTGTCCTTGACCAGCGCCGCGTCCGACAACGACATGCGGTGGTTGACGCCACCGCCCATGCGCACCGCGAACTTCTCCAGGGCGCGCAGGCCCGGCGTCGTCTTGCGGGTGTCGCGCACGCGGGTGCTGGTGCCCTCCAGGGCGTCCGCCCACGCGCGTGTGGCGGTCGCGATGCCGGACAGCCGGCACAGCAGGTTCAGCGCGCTGCGCTCGGCGGTGAGGAGGTCGCGGGTGCGGGTGGTGACGCTGAGGAGCTTCTGGCCCTCCTCGACCCGGTCGCCGTCCTCGACGTGCCGCTCCACCTCGAACTCGTCGGTGCAGACCACGGAGATGACCGCCTCGGCCACCCGCAGGCCGGCGACGACGCCCGCGTCACGGGCGACGAAGTCGGCGGTGGAGACGGCGTCCTCGGGAATGGTCGCGACGGTCGTCACGTCCACGCCGTGGTCGAGGTCCTCCTGGATGGCGACGTTCGCGATGTCCTCGACCTCCAGCGGGTCGAGTCCTGCGTCGGCGAGGAGCTGGGCGAGCGCGGGGTCGAGGCCGCACTCCATGTACGCGTCGTCGTCCGCTTCGGCGCCGCAGCCGCAGCCGTCGCCGCAGCCGCCGCTCTGGGCGAGGGGAAGGTCGGGGGTGCTCACTGCTGTCACTGCTCCTGAGGGCGCTGGGGCACGGAGGTCCCCCCTGGTCGGGGGGAGCCGGAGGTCTGCTGGAGGGTCGGGGGGAAGTCTGCGGTGTCCGTGGTGTGTACGGCCAGCGTGCGGTCGGGATTCAGTCGTACGACGATGTGGCGGCGCCAGTCGGCGTCGTCGCGGTCGGCGTGGTCCTCGCGCCAGTGGCAGCCACGAGTCTCCTCGCGCAGGCGCGCGGCCGCGACCAGGACCCGGGCCACGCACAGGAGGTTGGTGGCCTCCCAGGTGTCGACGCCGGGCTCGGAGGTCTTGCCGTTCTCGTCGAGGGCGTCGCGGGCGTCGGTGTGGAGCTGCTGGAGCCGGCCGGTGGCGGTCGCGAGGGACTCGGCGGAGCGCAGTACACCGGCGCCGTCCGCCATGATCCGTTGGATCGCGAACCGGGCCTCGGGGGCGAGCAGGGGGTGGGCGGGCTTCTCGGGGTGCGGGACCGGTACGGGCACGCGCGCGTGGAGGCCGTTCTCCGAGCGGCTCCGCGCGATGTCCGCGGCGATGCGCTCGGCGTAGACGAGGCCCTCCAGGAGGGAGTTGGAGGCGAGCCGGTTGGCACCGTGGACGCCGGTGCAGGCGACCTCGCCGCACGCGTAGAGGCCGGGCACCGTGGTGTGGCCGCGGGCGTCCGTACGAACGCCTCCGGAGGCGTAGTGGGCGGCCGGGGCGACCGGGACGGGCTCGGTGACCGGGTCGATGCCGTGGGCACGGCAGGCGGCGAGGATGGTCGGGAAGCGGTGCTCCCACATGTCGGCGCCGAAGTGCCGGGCGTCGAGGTACATGTGCTCGGCGTCCTGCTCCTGCATGCGCCGCATGATGCCCTTGGCGACGATGTCCCGGGGCGCCAGTTCGGCCAGCTCGTGCTGGCCGGCCATGAAGCGCACGCCGTCCGCGTCGACCAGGTGGGCGCCCTCGCCGCGTACCGCCTCCGACACCAGCGGCTGCTGGCCCTCGGCGTCCGGGCCGAGGAAGAGCACGGTCGGGTGGAACTGGACGAATTCGAGGTCGGAGACCTCGGCGCCCGCGCGCAGCGCGAGTGCCACGCCGTCGCCCGTGGAGACCGACGGGTTGGTGGTCGCGGAGAAGACCTGGCCCATGCCGCCGGTGGCGAGGACCACGTTGGGGGCGTGGACGGCTCCCACGCCGTCGTGCTGGCCCTCTCCCATGACGTGGAGGGTCACACCCGCGGTGCGCCCGTCGGAGTCCGTGAGGAGGTCCAGGACGAGCGCGTTCTCGACCGTGCGCAGGCCACGCGCGCGTACCGCCTCGACGAGGGCCCGGGAGATCTCGGCGCCCGTCGCGTCGCCGCCCGCGTGCGCGATGCGGCGGCGGTGGTGGCCGCCCTCACGGGTGAGTTCCAGGCCGCCTTCGGAGGACTCGTCGAAGTGGGCGCCGGTCTCGATCAGGCGGCGTACGGCGTCGGGCCCCTCGGTGACGAGGATGCGCACCGCGTCCTCGTCGCACAGGCCCGCCCCCGCGACGAGGGTGTCCTCGAGGTGCTGCTCCGGGGTGTCGCCCTCACCGAGGGCCGCGGCGATGCCGCCCTGCGCCCAGCGTGTGGAGCCGTCGTCGAGGCGGGCTTTGGTGACGACGACGGTCTTCAGGCCCGCGGCCTCGCAGCGCAGCGCCGCGGTGAGGCCCGCGACGCCGGAGCCGACGACCACCACGTCCGCGGTGAGGGCCCAGCCGGGGGCGGGTGCGTGCAGTCGTATGCCAGTACCCGTAGGTGTACCTGTGCCTGTGGCGGTCACGAGGCGGCTCCGAAGGTGAGGGGGAGGTTGTCGATCAGGCGGGTCGTGCCGACCCGGGCGGCGACGGCGAGGACCGCCTCGCCGGTGAACTCGTCCTCGATCTCGGTGAAGTCGGACGGATCGACCAGCGCCAGGTAGTCCAGGACCAGCGGCGGCTGGAGGCGGGCGGCCTCGTCCAGGACGAGGCGGGCGGCGGCGCGGACGGCGGCGGGGGCGCCGGGTACGGCCTTGGCGACCGCGTGCGCGTCGGCGGCGGCGCGGGATTCGCCGATCGCGCTCAGCGCCTCGGCACGCGCGCGTGTGGCGGGCACTTCGCGGGCCCGGGCGCGCAGGGCCTCCTGGGCGGCGTGCCGGTCGCGGCCCGCGAAGAGGGCCTGCGAGAGGGCGAGCGCGGTGCGCCGCTCCTCGGGTGAGAGGTAGCGGTTGCGGCTGGAGAGGGCGAGCCCGTCCTCCTCGCGCGCGGTGGGCACGCCGACGATCTCCACGCCGAAGTTCAGGTCGCGCACCATGCGGCGGATCAGGGCGAGCTGCTGGGCGTCCTTCTGCCCGAACAGCGCCGCGTCGGGCCGGGTGAGGTGCAGCAGCTTGGCGACGACGGTGAGCATGCCGTCGAAGTGACCGGGGCGCACGGCGCCCTCCAGGCGCTCGCCCATGGGGCCCGCGGAGAGGCGGACCTGGGGGTCGCCGCCGGGGTAGACCTCGTCCACGGAGGGGGCGAACACGGCGTCCGCGCCCGCCTCCTCGGCGATCTTGAGGTCGGCGTCGAGGGTGCGTGGGTAGCGGTCGAGGTCCTCGCCCGCGCCGAACTGGAGCGGGTTCACGAAGACCGTGACGACGACCTCGCCCTCGGGCCCGGCGATCTCGCGGGCTGCGCGGATCAGCGTGGCGTGGCCCTCGTGCAGGGCGCCCATGGTCATCACGACGGCCCGGCCGCCGCGCCGTACGCGCGCGTGCAGCTCGTCGGCGGTGCGCAGCAGGGCGGTGGTCATCGGTCGCTCCCGTCGTCGGGCAGGGCCGCGCCGTCGGCGAGTACCCCGAGGAGGTCCTCGGCGAGTTCCGGCTTCAGCAGGCCGTGGGCCAGCGCCCGGTCGGCGGTCGCGCGGGCCATCGCGAGATAGCCGGCGACGGTCCCCGGGGCGTGCTTGCGCAGTTCGGCGACGTGCGCGGCGACCGTGCCGGCGTCTCCGCGCGCGACGGGCCCGGTGAGGGCGGCGTCGCCCGACCTGAGGGCGTTGTCGAGGGCGGCGCCGAGCAGCGGGCCGAGCATCCGGTCCGGGGCCTCCACGCCGGCGGTGCGCAGCAGCTCCATGGACTCGGCGACCAGGGTCACCAGGTGGTTGGCGCCGAGCGCGAGGGCCGCGTGGTAGAGCGGGCGGGACTCCTCGGCGATCCACTCGGGCTCGCCGCCCATCTCGATCACCAGGGCCTCGGCGGCCAGGCGCAGCTGTTCGGGCGCGGTGACCCCGAAGGAGCATCCGGCGAGCCGCTGCACGTCCACGGGGGTGCCGGTGAACGTCATGGCGGGGTGCAGCGCGAGCGGCAGGGCGCCCGCTCTGAGCGCCGGGTCGAGCACCCGCGCGCCGTACCGCCCGGAGGTGTGCACGAGCAGCTGTCCGGGTCGGATGGCGCCCGTCTCGGCGAGCCCCTCGACGAGGCCGGGCAGGGCGTCGTCCGGGACGGTCAGCAGGACCAGGTCGGAGCGCTCCAGGACCTGCGCCGGGGAGAGCAGCGGCACGTCGGGCAGGAGCAGGGCGGCCCGCCGCCTGGAGGCGTCGGAGACCCCGGAGACGGCCACCGGGCGGTGCCCGGCGAGCTGGAGCGCCGCGGCGAGGGCGGGGCCGACCCGGCCCGCGCCGACAACGCCGACGGTGAGCCGCGCGGGGCGGTCCTTGGGGTCTGGCTGGGGGAATGTACTCACTCGACGGCGGCCTTCCGTTCCAGTCCGCTCGGGGTACCGGACGATTTCTCGTCATGTTAACGCGATTGGTTCGAGCGTCGTTTTCGTTGTCCACAGCCTGTGGGTTTGCGCAGGTCGTGGGGGGTGCGGAAAACGAGGATGCCGGGGCGGGGCCGCGCGCGACATCATCCGGGGATGAGCGATACGGCGGATGCGACGGCGGGACAGGACCCGATGACGGTGGGACAGGACCCTGAGACGGCGGGGCAGGCCCCGGAGAGCGCGGGCCAGGATCCGCAAGAGGCGGCCGAGCGGCTGCTGGAGCGGCGGCGTGCCGCGCTGCGGGCGGCCCGGCGCGTGCTGTGGCGGCCCATCCACCAGCCCACGGTCCGGGAGCGGCTGGCCTGGCTGAACGACGGCGCCGAGGGCGTGTACGACCTCGGCCGGCCCGTCGACATGTACGGCGGCCAGATCGTCGAGACCCTGGAGGAGCGGGTCGCGGGCCTGCTCGGCAAGGAGGCGGCCGCCTTCTTCCCCACCGGCACCATGGCCCAGCAGGTCGCCCTGCGCTGCTGGGCCGGCCGTACCGGGAACCCGACCGTCGCGCTCCATGCGCTCGGCCACCCCGAGGTCCATGAACGGCAGGCGTTCAGCCAGGTCAGCGGCTTGCGACCGGTGCGGGTGAGCGACGAGCCCCGGCTGCCCACGGCCCAGGAGGTACGGGACTTCGAGGAGCCCTTCGGGGCGCTGCTGCTCGAACTGCCGCTCAGGGACGCCGGTTTTGTGCTGCCCTCCTGGGAGGAACTCTCCGAGGTCGTGGAAGCCGCCCGGGACCGTGACGCGGTGGTCCACTTCGACGGGGCCCGCCTGTGGGAGTGCACCTCGCACTTCGGCCGCCCGCTGGACGAGATCGCGGGCCTCGCGGACAGCGTCTACGTGTCGTTCTACAAGTCGCTCGGAGGCTTCGGCGGGGCGGTGATCGCGGGCCCGAGGACGCTGATCGACGAGGCGAAGACCTGGCGGCACCGGTACGGCGGCATGATCCTCCAGCAGTTCCCCACGGTGCTCGCCGCGCTCATCGGCCTGGACCAGGAGCTGCCCCGGCTGCCGGAGTACGTGGCCCACGCGCGCGTGGTCGCCGCCGCCCTGCGCGAGGGTTTCACGGAGGCCAAGGTCTCCTGGGTGCGCGTCCACCCGGAAGAGCCGCACACCCACCAGTTCCAGGTCTGGCTGCCGTACGACCCGGACGTCCTCACGGACGCGGCGCTGCGGCAGACCGAGGCGACGAAGACCTCGCTCTTCTCCCAGAGCTGGATGCGGGGCGGTCCGGGGCTCGCGCTCACCGAGGTCACGGTGGCGGCGCCCGCTCTGGAGTGGACGGCGCAGGACGTACGGGCGGCCGTCCGGGAGTTCGTCGAGCGGCTGCCCGGCTGACCGCACACCGCGACCGGCGACCGGCCGGCCCCGCACGGAAACCTGCGCGCCCCGCACAGCGGTCAGCAGCCCGGGTGCGGCCGCCGTCCGCGCAGCCACCGGCCCAGGGCCTGGCGTATCCGCCCGTGGGCCGGGCGGCCCGCCACGACCGCCCGGAACCGCCGGAGGTCGCGCAGCTCGCGAGCGACCTGCCAGTCGTGCGCGCCGGGCGCCGGAGGGGCCGGCTCGCCGTGCCGACGGGCCCGGTGGGTGTCGAGAAAGTACTGCTGGGTGATGCTCATGGCTGATTGCCTCTCGGGACGGAAAACGCGCGACGGGAGGGAAATCCGAAGGCCCGCGGTTGCCCCGGTCGTCCCAGACTGCGCTCGCCCTCGGCGGCTGTCGCCTCGATTGACGGTCGCCGTCAATCGGGGACGGCGTTGTCAGTGGCGGGGTGCACCATGAGGTCATGAGCGTGCACATCGACGTCACCGGGCTGCGGCAGGAGCGGATCTCCGTCGTGCCGTCGCCCCTGGCCGAGCTCTGCATGGCGCTGCACGCGCTGTCCGAGCCGGGTCACCACCCCGGGCTGCAGGGCTGGGCGACCGGTGTGACCGCCCGGCTCGACTCGCATCTCGCGGACCGGATGTGCGAGGCCGACTTCCTGTGGCGGACGACGTTCTCGGACCTGTTCCTGCCGTACGCGGGGATTCCCGGCGGGACCACGCTCCCGGGCGCGACACTCGCCGAGGAGCTGGACCTGCTGGACAAGCTGACCGACGAGCAGTTCGTGGACGCCGCTCTGGAGTTCACCTGCGCGCTTCCGTACGCGGCGCCGGGCCGGGACACGCTCTCCGACCCCGAGCTGCAGCAGCGCGCGCTGGAGCTGGCCGCCGCGCGCGGACCCCAGCAGGTGCGGTTCAGCAAGCGGCTGCTGGACGATCCGCCGCAGATCCGGGCATGGCTGCGGCAGTTCCTGGAGGACTGCGACGAGGCCTTCTTCGCCGAGACCTGGTCCCGGCTGCGCCACCAGCTCGCGGCGGACGCCCGCCACAAGACGGACCTCCTGCGGCACAAGGGCCTGGCCGAGGCCATGGCCTCGGTGTCCCCGGCGGTGACGCTCGACGAGACCGGCCGGACGATCACGGTCGACAAGCTGGGCCAGGGCCAGACGGCCGCCGGGGAGGGCGGGCTCCTCCTGGTGCCGACCAGTCTCGGCTGGCCGCACCTGATGGTGCTGCATCGCTACGGCTGGCAGCCGGTGCTGCACTACCCGGTCGGTTCCCCGGAGCTCGCGGCACCGTTCTCGCTGGAGCAGCTGACCCTGCGGATGACCGCGCTGTCCCATCCGGTCCGGATGCGGATCTGCCGCAGCCTGGCCCGCAGCGCGTTCACCACGGGCGAGCTGGCGCAGGTGAACGGGATGACGGCCCCGGAGATATCCCGGCACCTGGGCGTGCTCAAGAAGGCGGGCCTGATCACCACGAGACGCCGCGGGCGGTACGTGCTGCACCAGCTGGACGTCAGCGTCGTGGCCCGGCTGGGCAGCGACTTCCTGGAGGGCATCCTGCGCTGAGCCCGGCGGACCCGTGCCGAACCCGCCGGACCCACGTCGAACCCGGCGGGACCCACGTCGAGCTCGGCGGCCCCATGTCCGGTGCTCGGGAGGCTCAGTCGAACCGGATGTGCTTGGCGCCGGTCCACGCCCGCCGCAGCCGTCCCCGCACCGCCCCGTCCTTGTTCGGCGTCAGCGTGAGTCCCGCGAGCACGGCGATCCGGTCGGCCGTCTTGGCGACCGTCGTGTGGTCGGTCCACAGATGCTCCGCGAACTCCGGCTCGCGCAGCCGCTCCAGGCAGTCGTCGAGCTGCCGCACGGCCCAACTCTCGTGCCGCGGCGGGGCGTCCTTCCCGGCGACGTACTGAAGGAGGTGTCCGAAGCCGCGTTCGCGCAGCCGCTTCAGTACGGTCTCGCGCTCGGCGAGGAGCGCGAAGTGCCGTACGTCGTGGCCCAGTTCGGTCAGTCGCCCGACCGTCTCCTCGAAATAGCGGGCGTTGGTGACCGTCATGGGGACGATGACCACGCCGTCGTGCTTGCCGAGGGCCAGGTCGAGCACCTCGACCACACCCTGCCGCCAGGACGCCAAGTCCTGGAAGTCCCCGCGCAGTTCGGGCGGCAGCATGCGGCGCAGACCGAAGCCGGCGTGTTCCGGGTCGCAGACGACACTGCCGGGCAGCCGTCGCTGGATCTCGTGTGCGGTCTGTGTCTTGCCGCCCCCGAAGGGGCCGTTGATCCACAGGAGCATGCGCAGACCCTAGTGGTCCCCGGTCACGCCCCGGTCACGCACCCACGACCGCCCCGTCGGCCCGGATCAACGCTGCCCGCCCGCCCGTACGAGCCCCGTCTCATACGCGAGGACCACCACCTGCACCCGGTCCCGCAGCCCCAGCTTGGTCAGGATGCGTCCCACATGCGTCTTCACGGTGGCCTCGGACAGCACGAGACGGGCCGCGATCTCGCCGTTCGACAGACCCTGCGCGACCAGCACCATCACCTCGCGCTCACGGTCGGTGAGCCGCTCCAGCTCCTTGTGCTGGGGCTCCTTGCCGGCGTGGGGCAGCATCGGCGCGAACCGGTCGAGCAGGCGCCGGGTGGTGGAGGGCGCGACCACGGCGTCACCGCTGTGCACGGAGCGGATGGCGGTGAGCAGCTCGCCGGGCGGCACGTCCTTGAGCATGAAGCCGGAGGCGCCCGCCTTCAGTCCGGAGAAGGCATACTCGTCGAGGTCGAAGGTGGTGAGGATCAGCACCTTCGGAGGGTTGGGGTCCAAGCAGATGCGACGGGTGGTCTCCACACCGTCCAGCTTCGGCATGCGTACGTCCATCAGCACCACGTCGACCGCGGTCGACCGCAGAACCTGGAGGGCCTCGACGCCGTCGCCCGCCTCGGCCACGACCTCCATGTCCGGCTGGGCGGCGAGCACCATCCGGAAGCCGGTGCGCAGCAGCACCTGGTCGTCGACGAGCATCACGCGGATCGCCATCGGGGTCTCTTCCCTCTCCATCAACGGTCAGAAAGCTTTTGGAACTGATCAAAAGGTGTCGTTACAGGTGTCAGTGAGCCGACTTGAGCGGCAGCAGGGCGCTGATGCGGAAGCCTCCACCGGGGCGCGGCCCCGCGTCCAGAGTGCCTCCGACCATACCGACGCGCTCGCGCATCCCGATCAGGCCGTGCCCCTGGCCGTCGGCGCCGCCCTCCTCGTACAGCTCGTGGGGCGCACCTTTGCCGTCGTCCTCGACGAGCAGCCCGAGCCCGTCGTCGAAGTAGACCAGGCGCACGCTCGCGCCCGCGTTCGGGCCACCGTGCTTGCGCGTGTTGGTGAGCGCCTCCTGGACGATGCGGTACGCCGTGAGCTCCACTCCGCTGGGCAGCGGACGCGGGGTGCCCTCGACCTTGAAGTCGACGGGCAGGCCCGAGGTGCGGCACTGCTCGATGAGGTCGTCGAGCTGCTCGACGTCGGGCTGGGGCACGTACTCACCGCTCTCCTGGTGCTCGCCGGTGCGCAGCACGCCGAGCAGGCGGCGCATCTCGGCGAGGGCCTGGCGACCGGTCCCGGAGATGGTCTCGAGGGCCTTCCTGGCCTGCTCGGGGGCGGTGTCCATGACGTAGGCGGCGCCGTCTGCCTGGACCACCATCACCGAGACGTTGTGCGCGACCACGTCGTGCAGTTCGCGGGCGATCCGGGCGCGCTCGGCCGCGACGGCCACCTTCGACTGCGCCTCGCGCTCCTTCTCCAGACGGGCGGCGCGCTCCTCCAACTGGGCGAGGTAGGCGCGGCGGGTGCGGATGGAGTCGCCGAGCACCCAGGCGAGCGCGAACGGAACGGTCTGGAAGACCGCTATCAGCACGTTGCTCACCGAGCCCGAGTCCACCTGGGGCCAGCGGATCTGCGCGAGGGGGGCCGCGCACAGACCGCCGATCAGCGCGAAGCGGGAGGCCCAGCGGGCGCCGTCCGCGGCGACGGTGTAGATGATCACCAGCATCGCGAAGTCCGCGGGCACCACTTCGACGTCCAGGCCCAGCTGGGCGAAGCCCATGGCTGCGGCCACGACCAGCATCTTCTCGGGCATACGACGGCGCAGCGCGACGACCAGACTCAGTACGACGGCGATCGGGAGCGCCGCGGCGAGCGGCCCGTGCCGGTCGGCGGCGCCGTTGACATTGGTCAGGCTCACGCCGGAGATCCCGAGCAGGACGACGGCCCAGAAGCTGTCGACCCACGTCGGGTGCCTGCGGAGAAAGTCATAGAGGCGCTGCACGTAACCCAGCGTAGGGAAGCATGCAGTGTGCAGGGGTCAACCGGAGGGTCGATCCGCAAGGGGCGCTCGTACTCCCCAAGGTGGATGCTCCCCCGCCCGAGACGGCTAGGGCCCCGTCTTTCAGGGGGGCCTAGGCTGGTTCGGTGAGGCGTGCGGGGACGGGTGAGTGGCGAGGTTGGCGCGAGGCGACGGAGGAGGCCCTGTACGGGCCCTCCGGCTTCTATCGCGGGCCCGAGGGGCCGGTCGGCCACTTCCGCACGTCGGTGCACGCGTCCCCGCTGTTCGCCGCGGCCGTGGCCCGGCTGCTGTGCCGGGTCGACGAGGCCCTCGGCCGCCCTGCCGAGCTCGCCTTCGTCGACATGGCGGCGGGCCGCGGTGAGCTGGTGACCGGTGTCCTCGCCGCGCTCCCCGCCGAAGTGGCCTCCCGCGCGCGCGGGTACGCCGTCGAACGCGCCGACCGCCCCGCTGTTCTCGATCACCGGATCGAGTGGCTCGCCCGGCCCCCGAAGGGGATCACCGGGCTGCTGTTCGCCAACGAGTGGCTGGACAACGTGCCGGTGGAGGTGGCGGAGGTGGACGCGACGGGCGTACCCCGGCTGGTACTCGTACGGGACGACGACGGGGCCGAGCGCCTGGGTGAGCCCGTGGCCGGGGCGGAGGCGCAGTGGCTGCGGAGGTGGTGGCCACTGGCCTCCGAAGTGATGCCTTTCCCAGGGGCGCCCTCCGCAGAGGTGCCTTCCGATGAGGTGCCCTTCGAGGGGGCCCGCGCCGAGATCGGTCTCCCTAGGGACACCGCTTGGGCCGGTGCGGTCGCCTCCCTGGACCGGGGCCTCGCCGTCGCCGTCGACTACGCGCACTTCGCCGCCGCGCGACCGCCTTTCGGGACACTCACCGGCTTCCGCGAGGGCAGGGAGACGACGCCCGTGCCGAACGGTTCGTGCGACATCACGGCGCATGTGGCACTGGACGCGTGCGCGCTGCCCGGAGGGCGCGTGATGACCCAGCGGGCGGCCCTGCGCGCGCTCGGCGTGAGCGGCGCCCGGCCGGCGCTCTCACTCGCCGCCACGGACCCCACCGCCTACGTACACGCTCTGGCGGGCGCGGGGGAAGCCGCCGAACTCACCGCGACCGGCGGCCTGGGCGACTTCGGCTGGCTGCTCCAGCCGGTTGGAATTCCCAACCCAATGATCGGCGGCCTCCTTGCCGACGATCCACCGGCCGACGGTCTACTTGTCGATGTCGCCGACCACGAAGAACAGTGACCCCAGGATCGCCACCATGTCCGCGACCAGCGTCCCGGGCAGCAGCTCCACCAGGGCCTGGATGTTGTTGAACGAGGCCGAGCGCAGTTTCAGCCGGTACGGGGTCTTCTCGCCCTTGCTGACCAGGTAGTAGCCGTTGATCCCGAGGGGGTTCTCGGTCCAGGCGTAGGTGTGTCCCTCGGGCGCCTTCAGGACCTTCGGGAGGCGCTGGTTGATCGGCCCGGGCGGAAGGTCCGCGAGCCGGTCGAGACAGGCGTCCGCGAGGTCGAGCGCGTTGTGCGTCTGCCCCAGGAGGCACTCGAAGCGGGCCAGGCAGTCACCCTCCTGGCGGGTGACGACCTTCAGGGTGTCCTGGAGCTCCCCGTAGGCGAGGTACGGCTCGTCCCGGCGCAGGTCGAAGTCGACGCCCGAGGCGCGCGCGATCGGCCCGCTCACTCCGTAGGCGTGCACGGTCTCCGGCGCGAGGGTGCCCACGCCCCGCGTACGCCCCCGGAAGATCTCGTTGCCGAGCACCAGGTCGTCGTACACGCCCATCCGCGAGCGCAGGGCCGTGACGGCGCCGCGCGCGCGGGTGGTCCAGCCGGCCGGGAGGTCCTCCTTGAGACCGCCGACGCGGTTGAACATGTAGTGCATGCGCCCGCCGGAGATCTCCTCCATGACGTGCTGGAGTTCCTCGCGCTCCGTGAAGGCGTAGAAGATCGGGGTGATCCCGCCCAGCTCCAGGGGGTACGAGCCCAGGAACATCAAGTGGTTCAGGACCCGGTTGAGCTCCGCGAGGAGGGTCCGCATCCACACCGCGCGCTCGGGGACCTCCATGCCGAGCATCCGCTCCACGGCGAGGACCACGCCCAGCTCGTTCGAGAAGGCGGAGAGCCAGTCGTGACGGTTGGCGAGCATGACGATCTGGCGGTAGTCGCGCGCCTCGAAGAGTTTCTCCGCGCCGCGGTGCATATAGCCGATCACCGGCTCCGCGTGCTGGATCCGCTCACCGTCCAGGACCAGCTTCAGCCGCAGCACCCCGTGCGTGGACGGGTGCTGGGGCCCGATGTTGAGCACCATGTCGGTGCTCTCCGCGGCGCCGCCGATACCGACCATGGTCTCCGTCGTAGGAGTCATGGGGACAGTCTGTCGTACGTACCCTTGCGGCATGGATACGGGGAGCGCGGAGACCGCGGGAAACACCGTGGGAAGCACGGCGGCCGAGCCGGTCTGGACCGGGCTGCCGCCGGGACTGCTGCGGATGCGCCGGCTGCTGCTGGTGGTGTGGCTGGGCCTGCTGACGATCGTCCTGGGGGTGCTTCTCGCGGTGTTCGCGGGCGCCGTCTGGGCGGCCTTCGCGCTGCTGCCGTTCACCCTGCTGGTGTGGGGCTGGGGAATGCTGGGGCGCAACTGGCGCTCCTGGCGGTACGCCGAGCGCGCGGACGACCTGCTGATCAGCCGCGGTGTGCTGTTCCGCGAGGAGACCGTGGTGCCGTACGGGCGGATGCAGCTGGTCGAGGTGACCTCCGGGCCCGTGGAGCGGCACTTCGGGCTGGCGAGCGTGCAGCTGCACACGGCGGCCGCCGCGACGGACGCGTGCATCCCGGGCCTGGACCCGACCGAGGCCGAGCGGCTGCGCGACCGGCTGACCGAGCTGGGCGAGGCCCGATCGGCGGGGCTGTGAACACGCCGGCGCCCGACGCCAAGGACGAGATACGGGAGCAGAAGCCGCTGGTCGAGCGGCGGCTGCACCCGGTGACACCGTTCCGGCGCGCCTGGGCGCCGGTCGCCGTGGTCGCCGGTTGGGCCGTGCACGACCCCAACCAGGCGCAGGAGCAGCTGACCAGGCTGACGACGACGGCGCTGCTCATCGGGCTCGCCGTCATCGTCCCGGCGGCCGCCCTCTACGGCTTTCTGAGCTGGTGGTTCACGCACTTCGCGGTGACCGAGACCGAACTGCGCATCCGTACCGGCCTGTTGTTCCGGCGCACCGCGCACATCCGGCTCGACCGGCTGCAGGCCGTCGACGTCACCCAGCCGCTGCTGGCCCGCGTCGCGGGCGTCACCAAGCTCAAACTCGACGTCATAGGAACGGACAAGAAGGACGAACTCGCCTACCTCGGCGAGGACGAGGCCCGCGCCCTGCGCGCCGAGCTCCTCGCCCGCGCCGCCGGTTTCGCCCCCGAGACGGCTCACGAGGTCGGCGAGGCGCCGGTACGGCAGCTGCTGCACGTGCCGGCGGGCTTCCTCGCCGTCTCCCTCGTCCTCACCGGCGCCACCTGGGGTTCCCTGGCCGCCGCGCTCGTCGTGCCCCCGTTCCTGTGGTTCGCCACCCACAGTGTGTGGACGGTCCTCGCCACCGGGGTGCCGCTGCTCGGCGCCGCGGGCGCGAGCAGCGTGGGGCGGTTCGTCGGCGAGTACGACTGGACGGTGGGCGAGTCGCCGGACGGGCTCCGCATCGACCACGGCCTCCTCGACCGTACGCACGAGACGGTGCCGCCCGGACGCGTGCAGACCGTACGGATCGTCGAGCCGCTGCTGTGGCGGCGACGCGGCTGGGTACGGGTGGAACTCGACGTGGCGGGGTCCTCGAACTCCGTCCTGGTGCCCGTCGCTCCGCGCGAGGTCGCCGAGTCGGTGATCGCGAGGGTGCTGCCCGGGGTGACGGTGCCGTCCGCCCTGTCCCGGCCGCCGCGCCGGGCCTGGTGGTGCGTGCCGCTGTGGTGGCGGGGGTACGGGCTCGCCGTCACCGACACCGTCTTCGCTGCGCGTCACGGACTGCTGCGCCGCCGCCTGTCGCTCGTGCCGCACGCGAAGGTGCAGAGCGTCCGGCTGACCCAGGGGCCCTGGGAGCGCTTCAGGGGCGTCGCCGACGTCCATGTGGACACGGGGGCGAACCATACGGTGACGGCGCGGCTGCGGGACGCCGCGGAGGCCGCGGAGCTTCTTCAGGCACAGGCAGACCGGTCACGGACGGGGCGGCGCGAGGCCCGGCCGGACCGCTGGATGGCGTGAGACGACGAGAGGGCAGTGGCCGAGCCACTGCCCTCATCCGCGTGAGCCACGTGCCCACGTACAGGCGCCTCAGGAAGCCGCGGTCCGCAGCTCCGTCAGGTCGATGTGCTCGGTCTCGTCGTGCGCGGTCAGGTCGATGACCTGGCCGACACCGCGGGACTCCTCGTCGACGGGCTTGAAACCGGACTCGGCCTCGGCCTTGTGCAGGGCGAGCGCCTCCTGTCCGACCACGTCCGCGAGGTCCTCGTTCTGCATGGCGTCCATGGCGGCCGAGGACGCCCCCTTCTGCGTACCGAAGAAGTCGAACCCGCCCTCGACCGAGGGGCGCCGCACGGGCGCGGCCGGGGCGACGGCCACCGCGGTCGGCACGGTGAAGTGTCCGGCGGCACGGGCGGGCTTCGCAGGCTGCACGGGATGGGCCGCCGGGGCGGCCGGCTCCGCCGGGGCGGACACCGCGCGTGCGGCGGGGACGGGCAACGCCGCCGTCTTGGCGTCGGTCAGGGGGCGCTTGCCCTTCGGAGGACCGTCCGTCGGGGGTTCCCCTTTGTCGGACTCTCCTTTGGCGGACTCCCCTTCGGCCTCGGCGGGCTCGCGCTCGTCGGAACCGGAGGCGTCGGCATCGGCATCGGAATCCGAGGGTGGCGCGGTTTCGACCTCGACCTCGACCTCGGCTTCGGAATCGGCTTCTGTGTCGACTTCGGCTTCGGCGCCGGGCTTCACGTCGTCGTCCGGATCGGTGTCCGGGTCGGTGCCCGGTTCGGTGTCCGCGTCGGAGACGTCGATCGCCGCGTCGCCGTGCGTGATCCGGCTCAACGCGGCATCGGCGCGCAGGAAGAGCGACGACCCGGCCGGGGAGAAGACCTGGGGAGACGCGGTCGCGTCCGTCGGCTCCTCGGCGGCGTCCTCCGCCTCTACGGTGGTCACGTCGTCGGCGGTGACACCGTCGCCGGTGCCCTCGTCCGCGTCCTCGTCCGTGCCTTCGCCCGCGTCCTCGTCCGTGCCTTCGCCCGCGCCCTCGTTCATGTCCTCGTCCGTGGCAGCCACGCCCTCGGGAGCCTCCGGCTCCGCCGAGTCCACGGCGTCCACGGTCTCCGTCGCGGCGGTCAGCGCGCGAGCGGGGGCCACCGTCTCTATCTCGAGCAGCCGGCGACCTTCCAGGGCGCTCGCCCGCTCGGTCTCCGCCGTGGCGTACCGCCGAAGCAGTGCGGCGTGTTCGTTGCGCAGGCCCGCCAGCTCCGCCCGCTTCGCGCGCAGCTTGTGCTCGAGCTTGGTGCGCAGCTCGCGCGACTCGTCGAGGTCGGTCTCGAGCTCGGCGACGCGCTCCTCGTGACGCCACTCGTCACTCGCCCGCGCGCGCGTGAGGTCCGCGACGCGCTTGCCCGCCGCCGTGTCCCAGCGGCGCATGACGATGCCGCCCCCGACGGCCGTCACCGCGGCGGCCGCGGCCAAGGCGCGGAGCACCGTTGGTTCCGTGAACAGCCAGGGCCCCACGGCGCAGACGAGCGAGACGCCTGCGATCGCCGAAGGAGGCAGCAGCCGGTGCAGAGGTGGGGAATGGCGGTGACGTCCACGTGGCATGGCCAGAAACTTACCGCGCGTAGGCGAATCTTGGAGCCCCGCCCGGTAAAAACACGGCTACCCCAGAGGCTTCACACCGCCTCAGCCGCCTATAGGGGCAACTCCTTGTCCCACAAGGGCTCCCGCTTGCCCCGCAAAGCGGCTCCTTGTTGATCAATTCCCTTGAGTTCGCGTGATTCCAGAGATCTGAGGGACTCCATGAATTCCAGGAGGCTCGGCGCGGATCACAGGTGCGCCGCCACGTATTCGGGGACGACGCTCAGCGGTCGCTCAGCCGCCCGCTGAGCCACTGAAGCGTCGGCGGGATCTCCCGCCGCCACGTGTTGAAGTTGTGGCCGCCGCTGTCGAGGATGATCGACGCGATCCGGGTGCGGTGCTTGGACTGCACGAGGCTGATGAACTTGAGGGTCTCCTTGTAGTTGTGCTCGCCCACCTTGCTACTGGTGACCAGCAGCGATGTGTCGGGGGCGGGCTTGTGCTGCATGAACCAGCGCAGGTCCGCGCTGTTGCGCAGCTCCTTGTTCCCGTGGAAGAGGTCGCCCGTCGTGGGGTCGATCGGCGCCTTGTAGTACGGCGACAGTCCCGCCCCGGCGGCGTACGCCTCGGGGTGGTGAAGGGCCAGCTTCAGCGCGCAGTAACCACCCGTGGAGTCACCGACGATGCCCCAGCTTCCGGGCTTCTTGCCCACCCTGTAGTGAGCCGACACGGCATCGGGGAGGTCCTTGGCGAAGAACTTCTCGGTCTGCGGACCACCCGGGATGTCCACACACTCCGTGTCCCGCGGCGGCGCGACCGTCGGCCTCATCATGACGAGGATCATCGGCTGCATCTGCCCGTTCTTGGACAACTCGTGGGCCGTCTGCGGATAGTGCAGGCCCTTGATGAGCGCCGCGGCGGTGCCCGGGTAGCCGGTGAGGATCGTGACCGCCGGGAAAGTGCGCGTGCGGTAGCGCGACTGGAAGTACTCGGGGGGAAGGTAGACGAACGCGGGCGTGGCGATGTGCGTCGTACGGCCGACGATGTCGACCTTCTGGATCTGGCCGCCGATCTGCGGCCGGGTCCCGCCCGACACGCTCACCGGCTGGGTGCCGACCACTTGGAGAGGCCCGCCGCCGGAGCCGCCCCGGCCGCCGTGGTCGACGACCACACCCTGGCCGTTCTCCTGACCGAAGAGGTCCGCCCAGCTCGCGTAGAACCCGAACGCCTGGTTGGCGAACAGGCCGATCGAAGCGAAGATCGCCACCTGCGTGACCAGAAGCAGCCCGATCCGTCCGCTGACGGCCCGCCAGTTCTGCCGCGCCAGCCGCGGCCACCACCACACCGTGCCGACGAACAGCAGCACGGCGAACAGAACCGCCAACACCAGCACCTTGTTGCTCGTGAGACCCATGAGCTGCCCTGCCTGCGCTTTCCGCCCCTGGCCGCCCTGCTGCTTCGCGAGGCCTTGCCCTGGACTTTCCTTGCCTTTTGAACCGGCTTTCCGCTGGGGAGTGAACCTGACCCCCCAAGACACCGTCCTAGAGGGCGCAATGTCGCCGGATGCCGGAATGGCGCCGGATTCAAGGTCTCTCGCAGAACTACGGGATGCGATGTCTGTCAGGATAGATGGGGAAATGTCGGGCGAGGTTCCAGAGCGAACGGGCAGGACGCGACGCATACTCCGTGGTCCACGCCCAGATGCCGTTCCCGCCCTCGTCGCCAGGGCCTGCACACTCGTAGGGGTCCTGGACATCGCCGCGGGGGTCTTCCCCCGCTTCCGGCGCAGCCGTATGCACGCCCTGGCCGAGGTGCTGCCCGGCTCGTTCGGCCCCTTCGCCGCCGCGCTGTCGCTCAGCGCGGGCGTACTCCTGCTCCTGCTCGCTCATGGGCTGCGGCGCCGCAAGCGCCGAGCGTGGCGGGCCGCCGTGGCCCTGCTGCCAGCGGGTGCCGTCGCCCAGTTCGCGTACCGCCATTCGATCATCGGCGTCGTCATCTCCCTCGCGCTGCTCGCACCACTGCTGCGCCACCGGAGCGAGTTCGCCGCCCTGCCCGATCCCCGCAGCCGCTGGCGCGCGCTCGCCAACTTCGTCCTCATGGGCGCCGGTTCCCTCGCCCTCGGACTGGTCATCGTCAGCGCCCACCAGAACCGGATGGTCGGCGACCCGAGCCTGGCCGACCGCATCACGCACGTCCTGTACGGCCTGGTCGGCTTCGAAGGCCCCGTCGACTACGCCGGATCCACGTCCTGGACGGTCGCTTTCTCGCTCGGCGCGCTCGGCTGGCTGACCGCCGTCACCACGATCTATCTGGCCTTCCGGCCCGAACACCCCGCCGCCCGCCTCACGGAGGACGACGAGACCCGGCTGCGGGCCCTGCTGGACAAGCACGGCGGTCGTGACTCGCTCGGCCACTTCGCGCTCCGCCGCGACAAGGCCGTCGTCTTCTCCCCCAGCGGCAAGGCGGCCGTCACCTACCGCGTCGTCTCCGGCGTGATGCTCGCCAGCGGCGACCCCATCGGCGACGTCGAGGCCTGGCCCGGCGCCATCGAGCGCTTCATGGACGAGGCCAAGGCCCACTCCTGGACCCCGGCCGTCATGGGCTGCTCGGAGACGGGCGGCGAGGTGTGGACCCGCGAGACCGGTCTCGACGCCCTCGAACTGGGCGACGAGGCGGTGGTGGACGTCGCGGATTTCTCCCTGTCCGGACGCGCGATGCGCAACGTGCGTCAAATGGTGAAGCGCATCGAACGGGCTGGCTACGAGACCCGGGTGCGGCGCATCCGTGACCTCAGCGAGGGCGAGCTGGAGCGGATACGACGGGCGGCGGAGGCCTGGCGCGGCACGGACACCGAACGCGGCTTCTCCATGGCGCTCGGCCGCATCGGCGACCCGTCCGACGGCGACTGCCTGATCGCCACCGCCCACAAGGCGGACGACGCGCTCGGCCCGTACGGCGACCTGAAGGCCGTCCTGCACTTCGTCCCCTGGGGCACGGACGGTGTCTCCCTCGACCTCATGCGCCGCGACCGCGCGGCCGACCCCGGCATGAACGAGCTCCTCATCGTGGCGGCGCTCGAGGCGTCCCCGCGTCTGGACATCAAGCGGATCTCGCTCAACTTCGCGATGTTCCGCTCGGCGCTGGCACGCGGCGAGAAGATCGGCGCGGGGCCGGTACTGCGGGCCTGGCGTGGCCTGCTCGTCTTCCTCTCGCGCTGGTTCCAGATCGAGTCCCTGTACAAGTTCAACGCGAAGTTCCGCCCCCGCTGGGAGCCCCGCTTCGTCGTCTACCGCTCCTCCCGCGACCTCCCGCGCATCGGCATCGCCGCCATGCAGGCCGAGGGCTTCGTGAACCTGGCCCTCCCGAGCCTGCTGCGCCGCCGCACACCGGCTCCGCGTCCGTGCGCCCACGGCGTGGCGGAACGCGGGGTCAGGGCGGCGTAGTCCCCCTGAACAGGCCCGAGCGAGGGCCCCTACCCCAGCCCTGGGGACCCTCGCTCGGGCCGAGGCCCGCCGCGAAGCGGCCAAAAGACCCCCGTCGGAGCCAACCCGCAGACGATTCGGCCCCCCGCCGGAGGCCTAGGCTGGACGTATGAACTCCGAGCGCCGCCGCGGCCACGTCGCGGGACTGCCGACCTGGGACCGCTGCGCGGTCATGGGGGTCGTCAACGTGACCCCCGATTCCTTCTCCGACGGCGGCCGCTGGTTCGACACGACGGCCGCCGTCAAACACGGCCTCCACCTGGTCACCGAGGGCGCCGACCTGGTGGACGTCGGCGGCGAGTCCACCCGCCCCGGCGCGACCCGTGTCGACGAGGCGGAAGAGCTCAAGCGCGTCATCCCGGTCGTCCGCGGCCTCGCCTCCGAGGGCGTCACCGTCTCCGTCGACACCATGCGCGCATCCGTCGCCGAGCAGTCGCTCGCCGCGGGCGCCGCCCTCGTCAACGACGTGAGCGGCGGGCTCGCCGACCCGGCGATGATCCCCGCCGTCGCCGCGGCCGACGCACCCTTCGTGGTCATGCACTGGCGCGGCTTCCTCGAGGGCGGCAACGTGAGGGGGACGTACGCGGACGTCGTCTCCGAAGTCGTCGACGAGCTGCACGCACGTGTGGAGGCCGTTCTGGCGGGCGGCATCGCCCCCGACCGCATCGTCGTCGACCCGGGCCTCGGCTTCTCCAAGGACTCCGAGCACGACCTGTCACTGCTCGCCCACCTCGACCGGCTGAGCAAACTCGGCCACCCCCTGCTCGTCGCCGCCTCCCGCAAGCGGTTCCTGGGCCGCGTACTGGCGGGCCCTGAGGGCGCCCCGCCGCCGGCCCGCGAGCGGGACGCCGCCACCGCCGCCGTCTCCGCGCTCGCCGCCCACCAGGGTGCCTGGGCGGTCCGGGTCCACGAGGTACGGGCCACCGCCGACGCCGTACGAGTCGCCCGGGCCGTAGAGGGAGCCCAGTGAGCGCACCCCGCACCGACATCGAGCAGGTCGAACGCGCCAACACCGCCTTCTACGAGGCACTCGAGCGGGGCGACTTCGAAGAACTGTCATCACTGTGGCTGGCTCCCCTGGACACCGCCGACGACGACATCGAGGGCGACGGCGCGGTGATCTCCTGCGTCCACCCCGGCTGGCCGGTCCTCAACGGCCGCGGTGAGGTCCTGCGCTCGTACGCGCTGATCATGGCGAACACGGAGTACATCCAGTTCTTTCTCACGGACGTGCACGTCTCCGTCACGGGCGACACCGCACTGGTGACCTGCACCGAGAACATCCTCAGCGGCGGCCCCGCCCCCGACGACAGCGACGAGCTCGGCCCGCTCGTCGGCCAGCTGGTCGTCGCCACGAACGTGTTCCGCCGCACGGCCGACGGCTGGAAGCTCTGGTCACACCACGCCTCACCCGTACTCGCCGAATCGGACGAGGAGGAGGACGAGGACACCCCCGGCTGAGCCCCTGGACACCCCCGGTCGGGTGGGCAGGCGGTCCACCAGCACCAAGGAGTGGTTGGAATCACGAACCGCTGGGTAGGGGCGGCTACCAACCCGTGAGCCGCCGTGTTCCCCAGGGGAAACGCCCGATGAAGCCTCGTGCCCATCATGTGGGCGCGTGTCCCCGTGGGCGAGCTCTGTCAGTGCCCGCAGGTAGATTCGTTTGAGGCCGGTGCGCCGACCGCACTCGGTGGACATCGGCCGCTACCGACGATTGCAGGAGTGATTCGCGTGGATCGTGTCGCGCTGCGCGGCCTCAAGGCCCGCGGGCACCACGGTGTCTTCCGGAAGGAACGCGAGGAAGGCCAGACCTTCATCGTGGACCTGACACTGGGCCTGGACACCCGGCCGGCCGCGGCCGAGGACGACCTGTCGAAGACCGTGCACTACGGCATCGTGGCGGAGGAGGTCGTGACCGTCGTCGAGGGCGAGCCCGTCAACCTCATCGAGACCCTCGCCGAGCGCATCGCCCAGACCTGCCTGAAGCACGACGGGGTCCAGGAGGTCGAGGTCTGCGTGCACAAACCGGACGCGCCGATCACGGTCCCCTTCGACGACGTGACCGTCACGATCACCCGGAGCCGAGTATGACCGCCTACTTCACCGAGGGTCAGAGCGACCCGACCGTACAGCCGGTGCCCGCCTCCGTGGTCGAGCGGGTGGACGCCGCCGACACGACCCTGCAGAACCCGAAACGGGCGGTGCTCTCCCTCGGCTCGAACCTGGGCAACCGCCTGGAGACCCTCCAGGGCGCCATCGACGCCCTGGAGGACACCCCTGGCGTCCGCGTCAAGGCGGTCTCCCCCGTCTATGAGACCGAACCCTGGGGCGTCGAACCGGGCAGCCAGCCGACGTATTTCAACGCGGTCGTGGTCCTCAAGACCACCCTCCCGCCGTCCTCGCTCCTGGAGCGGGCACACGCGATCGAGGAGGCCTTCCACCGCGTACGGGACGGGCGCTGGGGCCCGCGCACGATCGACGTGGACATCGTGGCGTACGCCGATGTCGTCTCCGGCGACCCGGTCCTGACCCTCCCTCACCCGCGCGCCCACGAAAGGGCCTTCGTGCTGGCCCCCTGGCACGACGTGGAGCCCGAGGCCCAGCTGCCCGGCCGCGGCCCCGTGGACCACCTGCTCACCGCCGTCACCCGGGAAGGTGTCCTGCCCCGGCCCGACCTGGAACTCCGGCTGCCCGAGTAGTCGTTAAGGTCAGGACGACCAAGACGGACTTACAAGAGGGGCAAAGGGACAACAACGTGAAACAGCTGCGCATCAGGACGCTGGCAGCCGTGTTCGTGGTGGCCGGTGTGCTGTCCTGGGCGGGCGCGCGCCTGTGGAGCGCGGTGGGGACCCTCCCACGGGTCCCGCTGGCCGCCCCCATCGTCCTGGCCCTGATCGCCGTCGTCCTGCTGTCCACGGCGCTCTCGCTGCGCGCCCGCCTCAAGGCCCAACGTGAACGCCGCCCCGGCGCCAAGGGCGTCGACCCCCTGATGGCGGCCCGCGCGGTCGTCTTCGGCCAGGCGAGCGCCCTGGTCGCCGCCCTGGTGTCGGGCATGTACGGCGGTACGGGCGCGTTCCTGCTCGAGTCCCTGGACATCCCCGCCCGTCGCGACCAGGCCATCTACGCCGGTTTCTCGGTCCTCGCCGGCATCGCCGTGATAGCGGCCGCCTTCTTCCTGGAGCGCGTCTGCAAGCTCCCGGAGGACGACGACAACGAACACGGCGGCGCGGCCCCCGTCGCCTGACGGACGGGGCGCGCAGCGGGGCGTCCGGGCCAGGGCGCTAACGCGCCATGATCAGGCTCATCGCCTCGTTGCGGGTGGCGGGATCGCGCAGCTGGCCGCGCACGGCCGAGGTGATGGTCTTCGCGCCGGGCTTGCGCACCCCGCGCATCGACATGCACATGTGCTCGCACTCCACGACGACGATCACCCCGCGCGGCTCCAGGATCTCCATCAGGGAGTCGGCGATCTGCGTGGTGAGACGTTCCTGCACCTGTGGCCGCCGGGCGTAGACGTCCACGAGCCGGGCCAGCTTCGACAGGCCCGTGATCTTGCCGTCCATGGACGGGATGTAGCCGACATGGGCCACGCCGACGAACGGCACCAGGTGGTGCTCACAGCTGCTGAGGACCTCGATGTCCTTCACGAGCACCATCTCGTCGTGTCCGAGGTCGAAGGTGGTCGTCAGCACGTCCTCGGGCTTCTGCCACAGCCCCGCGAATATCTCCCTGTACGCCCTGGCGACCCGCCCGGGCGTCTCGCGCAGTCCCTCGCGGTCCGGGTCCTCGCCGACCGCGATGAGGAGCTCTCGTACCGCGTTCTCCGCGCGCTTCTCGTCGAACTCGCCGATCACACCTTCGCCGTCCAGCGTCACGGGGTCGGTCATGTGGTCCTCGTTCCTGTGGATCTTGCGCGTGCTGGTCGACGCGTCCAAAACCTGCGGTCGTGCCAAAATGCCGCGCCCCCCAGGCTAGAACCTGGGGGGCGCGGCATCCATTCCGGGCCTGGTGGGGCCACCGGGAGCCGGTTCAGCTCTCGGAGCGGTCCTCCGGAGCCACTTCCTTCGCCGGGACGGACTCCGTCACATTGGCGATGGCCGGCGTCGATCCGTTCGCCCCGTTCGTCAGCGACAGCTCCTTGGGGGAGAGCACCGGCGGGCGGGTGGACGGGGTGCGCCGGGAAGAGCCGGTCCACGCGGGGCGGGCCGGGCGCTTGTGGATCGGAGCGAAGACCTCGGCGATCTGCTCCTTGCTCAGCGTCTCCTTCTCCAGCAGCTGGAGCACGAGCGCGTCCAGAACGTCGCGGTTCTCGACCAGGATCTCCCAGGCCTCGTTGTGCGCGTTCTCGATGAGCTTCTTGACCTCTTCGTCGACGAGCGCGGCAACCTCTTCCGAGTAGTCACGCGGGTGCGACATCTCCCGGCCCAGGAAGGGCTCGGTGTTGTCGCCGCCGAACTTGATCGCGCCCAGCCGCTCGGTCATGCCGTACTGCGTGACCATCGCGCGGGCCGTTGCGGTGGCCTTCTCGATGTCGTTCGCAGCGCCCGTGGTGGGGTCGTGGAAGACGAGCTCCTCGGCCGCGCGGCCGCCCAGCATGTAGGCCAGCTGGTCCAGCATCTCGTTGCGCGTCGTGGAGTACTTGTCCTCGTCCGGCAGGACCATCGTGTAGCCGAGAGCACGGCCACGCGACAGGATCGTGATCTTGTGGACCGGGTCGGAGTTCGGAGACGCCGCCGCGACCAGGGCGTGGCCGCCCTCGTGGTACGCGGTGATCTTCTTCTCCTTGTCCGACATGATCCGGGTCCGCTTCTGCGGGCCCGCGACCACGCGGTCGATCGCCTCGTCCAGCATGGAGTTGTCGATCAGCTTCATGTCGCTGCGGGCCGTCAGAAGCGCGGCCTCGTTCAGTACGTTGGCGAGATCGGCACCCGTGAAGCCGGGGGTGCGACGGGCGACGGCCGAGAGGTCGACGTCCTGCGCGACCGGCTTGCCCTTCTGGTGAACCTTGAGGATCTCCAGACGGCCCTGCATGTCCGGGCGGTCGACCGCGATCTGGCGGTCGAAGCGGCCGGGACGCAGCAGCGCCGGGTCGAGGATGTCGGGCCGGTTCGTGGCGGCGATGAGAATCACACCGCCCTTCACGTCGAAGCCGTCCATCTCGACGAGCAGCTGGTTCAGCGTCTGCTCGCGCTCGTCGTGACCACCGCCGAGGCCGGCGCCGCGGTGGCGGCCGACCGCGTCGATCTCGTCGACGAAGACGATCGCCGGAGCGTTCGCCTTGGCCTGCTCGAACAGGTCACGGACTCGGGAGGCACCGACACCGACGAACATCTCGACGAAGTCGGAACCCGAGATCGAGTAGAAGGGAACGCCCGCCTCGCCCGCGACAGCGCGTGCGAGCAGCGTCTTACCGGTTCCAGGAGGCCCGTACAGGAGCACACCCTTGGGGATCTTCGCCCCGACGGCCTGGAACTTCGCCGGCTCCTGGAGGAACTCCTTGATCTCCTGGAGCTCCTCGACCGCCTCGTCCGAGCCCGCGACGTCCGAGAACGTCGTCTTCGGGGTGTCCTTGGTGATGAGCTTCGCCTTGGACTTCCCGAAGTTCATGACCCGGGAGCCGCCGCCCTGCATCTGGTTCATCAGGAACAGGAAGACGACGACGATGAGGACGAAGGGAAGCAGAGACAGCAGGATGCCGAGGAACGGGTTCTGCTTGGACGGCGAGACCGTGTAGCCGTCCGGAATCTGCTTGTTCTGGAACTTGTCCTGGAGTGTGTTGGCGAGGTTGACGCCCTGGTCACCGATGTAGCTCGCCTGGATCTTGGAGCTGCCGGAGACCTTCTGGCCATCCTTGAGCTGCACCTTGATGACCTGCTCGTCACCAGTGGTCAGCTTGGCCTCTTGGACCTTGTTGTCATTGATCGCCTGGACGACCTGGCCGGTGTCCACTGTCTTGTAGCCGCCGGACGAGCCGACGACCTGCATCAACACGACCACGGCAAGGACGGCCAGCACGATCCACATGACCGGCCCACGGAAGTATCGCTTCACGTCCATCCATACGGAGCGGTGCCGCCCCGTCCCTCCTGCCATAGTGAGTTTGATAAAGACTTATAAAGACTGTTCTTCGGACGGTACCCCAGCATTGTCACCCGAAGCTGCAGGGGACGACTGGGAATCCCTCCCACGCATGCTCCAACGGCGCGAAACCCGCTGGGGTTCCCGATCGTCTTACGAGGACTGGGACCCGGAGGTTCAGCCGCCGTAGACGTGAGGCGCGAGCGTACCGACGAACGGGAGGTTGCGGTACTTCTCCGCGTAGTCGAGGCCGTAGCCGATCACGAACTCGTTCGGGATGTCGAAGCCGACCCACTCCACATCGATCGCGACCTTGGCCGCCTCCGGCTTGCGCAGCAGCGTGCACACCTTGAGGGAGGCCGGCTCGCGGGAGCCGAGGTTGGAGATCAGCCAGGACAGGGTCAGCCCGGAGTCGATGATGTCCTCGACGATCAGGACGTGCTTGCCCTTGATGTCGGTGTCGAGGTCCTTGAGGATCCGCACCACACCCGAGGACTGGGTACCCGCGCCGTACGACGACACCGCCATCCAGTCCATCGTGACGGGGGTGGACAGCGCACGCGCGAGGTCCGCCATGACCATGACGGCGCCCTTGAGGACACCGACGATCAGCAGGTCCTTGCCCACGTACTCCGCGTCGATCTTCGCAGCCAGCTCAGCCAGCTTGGCGTCGATCTCTTCCTTGGTGATGAGCACCGACTTGAGGTCGGTGCCCATGTCTTTCGCGTCCACCCGCATCACTTTCGGTCGTCCGTCCCACTTTTCTCGGGCTCGTTCACCTACGGGGCGCCGATGTCGCTCCCCTTCGGCTCACTCGCTCGGCCACCCGGACCGCCCGCGACCCGAGTCAGGGGTCCCGGAGAGCCGCGTGAGCGGTCCCGATGGAGGGTCCGGTTTCAGCCTTGCCGAATCACCAGTCTGCCACCCTGTCGCTGAGCGACGACTTTGCCCGGGAGATTGATGGCTCCCTGACCGCGCCAGCCGGTGATCAGCCGGTCGACTTCTTCGATGTGGCGGGCGAACAGCGAACCGGCCGGGGCGCCCGCCTCGATGGCGGCGCGACGCAGGATACGGCGGCGTACGGCGGGCGGCAGGGCGTAGAGCTTCGCGCACTCCAGGAGGCCCGCCGTGTCGCGTACGGAGGCCTCGGCCTGGCGGGCCCAGGCGTCGAGGGCGTCGGCGTCGTCACGGGACAGCTGTGCCGTCCTGGCGAGGGCCTCGACGACTCCCTTGCCGAGCGCCTTCTCCAGGGCGGGCAGGCCCTCGTGGCGCAGCCGGGAGCGGGTGTAGGCCGGGTCGGCGTTGTGCGGGTCGTCCCAGACGGGCAACGACTGGACCATGCAGGCCTTGCGGGCGGTCTGCCGGTCCAGGTGCAGGAACGGTCGGCGGTAACGGCCGCCGGCCCCCGAGACCGCGGCCATGCCGGACAGGGAGCGGATGCCGGAGCCGCGGGCGAGGCCCAGCAGAACCGTCTCGGCCTGGTCGTCACGGGTGTGGCCGAGCAGGACGGCAAAGGCGCCGTGGCGCTCGGCGGCGGCGTCCAGGGCGGCGTACCGGGCGTCGCGGGCGGCGGCCTCGGGGCCGCCGTCGCGGCCCACGGTGACGGCGAGGGACTCGACGGGGGTCATGCCGAGCTCGACGAGGCGGGAGACGACGTCGTCGGCGCGCAGATCGGAGCCGGGCTGCAGACCGTGGTCCACGGTGATGCCACCGGCGCGGATGCCGAGTTTGGGGGCTTCGAAGGCGAGAGCCGAGGCGAGCGCCATGGAGTCGGCGCCGCCGGAGCAGGCGACGAGGACGAGCGGGGAGGACTCGCCTGGGGGACGGGTGTGGTCGGTGAGGACGTCGTGAAGTACGCGGCGGACCGCCAGGCGTATCGCCGCGACCGCAGGATGGGGACCCATGTCCGGTTCCCTTCATGAAGTTTTCGGGGGGTGAGCCCGAGTCTGGTCACACAGAGTGTGTAGATGGTGACAGAAACGGGCCGTTCCCCGAGCATTGCACGCCTACCGTTGGCTCACGGTCCCTCGGACGGGTGATTGGAGGGGCGTTCACCTGCCGTCGGCCGAATTCGTTTCACGACCTTGCCGTAGGGTTCACGACTCCGTCTTGCGGTGCACCCGCGCGACCCAGTCCGCCGGTTTGGCGATCTCCGCCTTGGTCGGGAGGGTGTTCGGGGAAGTCCACACACGGTTGAAGCCGTCCATGCCCACCTGGTCGACGACCGCGCGCACGAACCGCTCACCATCCCTGTACTGCCTCAGTTTGGCATCCAAACCGAGCAGCTTGCGCAGGGCGAGGTCGAGCCGCGAGGCCCCCTTGGCCCGGCGCTGCTGGAACTTCTCGCGAATCTCGCCCACGGACGGGACCACGTCCGGACCCACGCCGTCCATCACGAAGTCCGCGTGGCCTTCCAGGAGGGACATCACGGCGGTGAGGCGGGCGAGGATCTCCCGTTGGGCCGGCGTCTGCACGATCTCGACCAGGGACCGGCCCCCGTCGTCCTCCTCGCCCTCGGGACGGCCGCCCGCGAGCGACTGGGCCGCCTCCCTGATGCGCTCCAGGACCGTCATGGGGTCGACCTCGGTCTCGCCCAAGAAAGACTGGATTTCGCCCTCCAGGTGGTCGCGCAGCCAGGGCACGGCCGTGAACTGCGTACGGTGCGTCTCCTCGTGCAGACACACCCACAGGCGGAAGTCGTGGGGCTCCACGTCGAGTTCGCGCTCCACGTGGACGATGTTCGGCGCGACGAGAAGGAGCCTGCCGCCGCCGTTCTCACCCGCCGGGAGTTCCCTCGTCGCCGGGGCGAAGGTCTCGTACTGTCCGAGGACGCGCGACGACAGGAACGACAGCAGCATGCCCAGCTCCACGCCGGTGACCTTGCCGCCGACGGCGCCGAGGACGGCCCCGCCCGGGGTGGTCCCCCGTCGTTCCTGCATCTTGTCCAGCAGGGGCTTCAGGAGCTCCCGGAACCCCGCGACGTTCGCCCGGACCCAGCCCGGGCGGTCCACCACCAGGATGGGGGTGTCGTGGAGGTCGTCCGTGCCCATACGAGTGAAGCCCCGGACGTGTTCCTCCGAGGCCTTCGCATGCCGGCGCAGCTCCGCGACGACCTCTCGGGCCTCGTCGCGGCTCACCTCGGGGCCAGGCCGCACAAGCCGTGTCGCGGTCGCCACCGCGAGATTCCAGTCGACCATCTCGGCACCACCGATGCTCGTCATGCGTCAACCGTACGTGAGCGGGTCCAAGTGCGGTGAGGGGTAAGGCGCTGGATGCGCCCGTGCTCCGGGGCGCACGGGGCTCGTGGTACGAGTGGTGCCCAGGACCTGGCCCGGCAGGCCCTAACGGCAGCCGCAGCCCGCCAGTGCCGAGGCCGTGCGGTCCAGGGCCGACTGGGCCGCCGACGGGTCGGTCGTATCGGAGGCCAGGAAGGCGAAGGCCAGCAGGCGGCCGTCGGCGTCGACGACCGTGCCCGCCAGGGTGTTCACCCCGGTCAGCGTGCCGGTCTTGGCGCGTACGAGGCCGGTGCCGGACGCGTCGTCGGCGTAACGGTCGCTGAGGGTGCCCGTGAAGCCCGCGACCGGCAGACCGGTCAGGATGGGCCGGAGTTCGGGGTGGGCGGGGTCACCGGCCTTGACCAGGAGGGCCGTGAGCAGGTCCGCCGTCAGTCTGTCGTCCCGGTTCAGACCGCTGCCGTCCGTGAAGTGCGCTCCGGACAGCGGGAGTCCGAGCTCCTTCAGCGCGGCGTCGATCGCCGCCGCGCCGCCCTCGAAGTCGGCCGGCCGCCCGGTGGCGAGGGCGACTTGGCGGGCCATGGCCTCCGCGATGTCGTTGTCGCTGTTCGTCAGCATCCGCTCGATGAGGGCGGACAGCGGCGGCGAGGAGACCGAGGCGAGGGACTGTGAGCGGTTCGTCGCCCTGGAGGGGCCTGGGGTCGTCGTCTTGATGCCCTTGGCCTCCAGCAGCCCCGCGAACTTCACGGCCGCGTCCGCCGCCGGGTCCGCGGCGCGGGTGACCGGGCCGCTGACCGAGTCGTCGGTGCGGGCCTCGTCGACCATCAGGGCGCTGACCGGCGCGAGGTTGGGGTTGGTGCCGATGGGGTGCAGGGCGGGACCGGTGTAGAGCGAGGTGTCGTACGAGAGCGTCACCTGGCTCAGATGACGGGCCTTCAGGGCGGTCGCCGTCTCGTCGGCCAGGGTGCGCAGGCTCGCCCAGCCCGCCGCCTCCTTGCGGACGGTCAGCGTGGGGTCGCCGCCGCCGACGAGCACGACCTCCTTGGTGCCGGGCTCCAGGACCGCGCGGGTCTCGATGCGGTGGTCGGCGCCCGCCGCAGAGAGCGCGGCGACCGCGGTGGCGATCTTCGTGGTGGAGGCCGGGGTCTGCGCGTCGTCGGCGCCCTTGCCGTACAGCCGCTCGCCGGTCGCCACGTCGACGACCACGGCCGTACGCCGCCCGCCGAGCGCGGGGTCGCCCAGGAGCCGGTCCAGGGTGGTCGTGAGGGCCTTCTGGGTGGGTGCGGGCACCGAGACGGCGGAGCCGCCGAGACCGGTCAGCACGGAGGCGGCGCTGGGCGCGGGCTTCGGCGCCGTGGGGGACGTATCGGAACTACGTCCGTGATCTGCGCCACCCTCCCCTTCTCGCGATGCGGCCCAGTCACGCTCGGCCGTACGCTGACCGGAGGAGTCCCAGGGGCCGGCGAAGGCCACAGCCCCGGCCGCGAGTGCCAGGCCCGCGGTGGCGGCGACGGCTGTGAGCCGCGGGGTCGTGAACTTCACGGAACGCGGCCGCACGACTTGAGCAGCCCGCACCACATGCGGTCGCACGGACTGCGCAGCCCTCGTCACACGCGGCTGCACGGCCTGCGCGACCCGCGTCACGTGCGGCTGCACGGTCCGCTTGATCCGCACCACATGCGGTCTCGCGGCCCGCCAAGCCCTCAGCTCTGGCACGACCACCAGCCCCTTTCGCGATCACACACCTGCGTGAGGGACACTTAACCACCAGAACTATGTGTTGATCATGGAGGAGCCACCGGTGGAGTTCGACGTCACGATCGAGATTCCGAAGGGTTCGCGGAACAAGTACGAGGTGGACCACGAGACCGGTCGGATCCGCTTGGACCGTCGACTCTTCACCTCGACCAGCTACCCGGCCGACTACGGCTTCGTCGAGAACACCCTCGGCGAGGACGGCGACCCGCTGGACGCGCTGGTCATCCTGGACGAGCCGACCTTCCCGGGCTGCCTCATCCAGTGCCGCGCGATCGGCATGTTCCGTATGACGGACGAGGCCGGCGGCGACGACAAGCTGCTGTGCGTCCCGGCGCACGACCCGCGTGTGGAGCACCTGCGGGACATCCACCACGTGTCGGAG
The DNA here is from genome assembly GCF_044763085.1 of Streptomyces sp. NPDC096311. Lineage (NCBI taxonomy): Bacteria > Bacillati > Actinomycetota > Actinomycetes > Kitasatosporales > Streptomycetaceae > Streptomyces > Streptomyces sp. NPDC096311. The sequence goes on along the minus strand of NZ_JBIWFN010000006.1, from coordinate 398,935 downwards.
TTCGACCGCCTGGAGATCCAGCACTTCTTCGAGGTCTACAAGGACCTCGAGCCCGGCAAGTCCGTCGAGGGCGCCAACTGGGTCGGCCGCGCGGAGGCCGAGGCCGAGATCGAGCGTTCCTACAAGCGCTTGAAGGAGCAGGGCGGTCACTGATCCCTCCTGAGCCCCGCGGGCCGCGTGACCCCTCCTGGGGTGGCGCGGCCCGTTCGCGTATCCGTGCGCATACTGGGGCGTACGGGAGGTGCACGGTCGGCAACAGCGGGAGTGGTGGGTGACGGACGCGGAGGACCGCAAACCGCAGTCGGACGAGGCGAGGAGTGCCTTCGCACAGCCGGACGGCGTGGCACCGGCGGTCGAGGACGAATCGGGGACCACGTCGGAGTTCGCGGTCCCCAGGGGGCTCGTGCCGCCCGAGACGGCCGGCACCGAGTCCGAGGGGTCGGCGTTCAGCACCCCGCGCACCTACAGCGCGAAGCACGCCCCGCCCGCCTTCACACCGGCGACCGGCATCCCCGTGGTCAGCCTGACCAAGGACGTGCCCTGGCAGGACCGGATGCGCACGATGCTGCGCATGCCGGTGGCCGAGCGTCCGGCACCCGAACTCCAGCACAAGGAGGACGAGGCCGGCCCGGCCGTCCCGCGCGTGCTCGACCTGACGTTGCGCATCGGCGAGTTGCTGCTCGCGGGCGGTGAGGGCGCCGAGGACGTGGAGACGGCGATGTTCGCCGTCTGCCGTTCGTTCGGCCTGGACCGCTGCGAGCCGAACGTCACCTTCACTCTGTTGTCCATCTCCCACCAGCCGTCCCTGGTGGACGATCCCGTGACGGCCTCCCGGACCGTACGCCGCCGGGGCACCGACTACACGCGGCTCGCGGCCGTCTACCGGCTCGTCGACGACCTGAGCGACCCGGAGACCGCGTTCTCCCTGGAGGAGGCCTACCGGCGCCTCGCGGAGATGCGGCGCAACCGGCACCCGTATCCCGGCTGGGTGCTGACCGGCTGCACCGGGCTGCTGGCGGGCGCGGCCTCGGTGCTCGTGGGCGGTGACGCGATCGTGTTCGTCGCCGCGGCGCTCGGCGCGATGCTGGGCGACCGGCTGGCCTGGCTCTGCGCGGGGCGCGGGCTGCCGGAGTTCTACCAGTTCACGGTGGCCGCGATGCCGCCGGCCGCGATAGGTGTCGCGCTCCAGCTCGCGCACGTCGACGCGAACTCGTCCGCGGTGATCACCGGTGGACTGTTCGCGCTGCTGCCCGGGCGGGCGCTCGTCGCGGGCGTCCAGGACGGACTGACCGGCTTCTACATCACCGCGTCCGCGCGCCTTCTGGAGGTCATGTACCTCTTCGTCGGCATCATCGTCGGCGTCCTCATCGTGCTCTATTTCGGCGTGAAGTTCGGCGCCGCGCTCAATCCGGACCAGGCGCTCAGCATCTCCGAGCGGCCCCTGGTGCAGATCGCCGCCGCCATGCTGCTGTCCCTGACCTTCGCCGTCCTGCTCCAGCAGGAACGCTCCACCGTGCTCGCGGTGACCCTCAACGGAGGCGTCGCCTGGTCGGTGTACGGCGCGATGCGCTACCCGGGCGGTATCTCGCCGGTCGCCTCCACCGCCGTCGCGGCGGGCCTGGTGGGCCTCTTCGGGCAGCTGCTCTCCCGCTACCGGTTCGCGTCCGCGCTGCCGTACACGACCGCCGCGATAGGGCCCCTGCTCCCAGGGTCGGCCACCTACTTCGGGCTGCTGTCGATCGCCCAGAGCAACGTCGACAAGGGCCTGGTGTCGCTCTCCAAGGCCGCGGCGCTCGCCATGGCCATCGCCATCGGCGTGAACCTGGGGTCGGAGATCTCCCGGCTGTTCCTGCGGGTGCCGGGGGGCTCCGCCGGGGAGCGCCGGGCCGCGAAGCGAACACGGGGGTTCTGAGCGCCGGGTGCCCACGGGCTCGACGCGTGGTGCCGGGTGGCGGCTGCGGGTTCGTTGTGGCTGATCGCGCGGTCCCCCGCGCCCCTTTCGGGGTGCTCAGTTGCCGTACGGGTATTGCTGATAGTTCTGGTCCTGGTTGCCGTAAGGCTGCTGCTGCGGGTAGCCCTGCGGGTGCTGCTGGGGCGGGTAGGTCTGGCCTTGGCCCTGGTCGTAGTTCGGGTCGAAGTTCGGGTCGAAGTTCTGACCGTAGTTCTGGTCCTGGTAGTAGCCCTGGTCCTGGTTGCCGTACGGCTGCTGGGGCTGCTGCTGCGGGTATCCCTGGGCGTACTGATCCTGCTGGTGCCGGTCCTGCTGGTACGGGTCATGGCTCTGCTGCGGCTGGTGCATGCGCAGCGGGCGCGTGGCGTCGTCCATGGCGGGGGGCATGGGCTGCTGCTGGTAGGCGGCCGGGCCCTGGGGTGCCTCCGGCGCAGGCGGGTTCTTCTTGGCCTTGGAACGCGCCCGCAGGAACTCGATGGCGATCGGGACCACCGAGACGAGGACGATCAGGATCAGGATCGCCTCGATGTTGCTCTTGACGAAGTCGATCTTGCCGAGCCAGGAGCCGAGCAGCGTGACGCCCGCGCCCCACAGGACACCACCGATGATGTTGAAGGTGATGAAGGAGCGGTACTTCATGCCGCTGACGCCCGCGATGATCGGGGTGAAGGTGCGCACGATGGGCACGAAGCGGGCGAGGACCAGGGACTTGGGCCCGTACTTCTCGAAGAACTCGTGGGCCTTGACCACGTTCTCCTGCTTGAAGAGGCGGGAGTCCGGGCGGCTGAAGAGCGAGGGGCCGACCTTCTTGCCGAACAGGTAACCCGCTTGGTCGCCCAGGACCGCGGCGACGCAGATCAGGGCGACGGCCCCCCACAGCGGGAAGTCCAGCTGGTTCGACGTGATCAGCAGACCGCAGGTGAACAGCAGCGAGTCACCCGGCAGGAAGAAGCCGATCAGCAGGCCGGACTCGGCGAAGACGACGAGCAGCAGGCCCCAGATGCCGAAGTTGTCCAGGAGCGTGTTCGGATCCAGCCAGCTTGGACCAAGGGCAAGCGTCGTCACGGTTCCGGGCTCCTGAGGGGTGAAGGAAGAGTACGGCGGTCCTGGGACGGCAGTACGGCAGTACATCAGTACTGTCGGCCAAAGCTATCAACGCGCAGTGTCCGTGCCAGGTTCCACCAGTGCCCCCAGGATGCACTGTGCGTCCACTGGGACAAAGCTGTGGACCATGGGCATCGATGATTACGGAGGCGGCCAGGGACCCCGGTCGGACGTCCTGGTCGTGACGACGAACGACGCGCCCGGCTACCGCGTCCAGCAGGTCATCGGCGAGGTCTTCGGCCTCACCGTGCGGTCCCGGCATCTGGGCAGCCAGATCGGCGCGGGTCTGAAGTCGATGATCGGCGGCGAGCTCAAGGGGCTCACCAAGACCCTCGTGGAGACCCGCAACCAGGCCATGGAACGACTCGTCGAGCAGGCACGGGTGCGCGGGGCGAACGGCGTGCTGATGATGCGGTTCGACGTGACCGAGGCGGCGGACGTGGGCACGGAGGTGTGCGCGTACGGCACCGCGGTGGTCCTGGTGAAGGTCTAGCGCGCGGTGGCCGGTCCAAAGGCAGAAGGACCGCAACCCGTCGGATCCAGAATTCGGTAAGGGGCACCCGTAGGGGGCGGGTGTCCCTCACCGTCTGGCGGTCAGGCTTCCTGGGAGTGCCGGGCCGCGTTCGCCGTGATCGCGTCCCTGAGGTGCTCGGCGAGACCCGGGCGCATGGAGTCGTAGTACGCCTTGAAGCGCTCGTCGGACACGTACATCGCGCCGAGGCAGCCGTGGAGCTCGTACGAGCAGGCGTAGTACCACTTGCCGATGTGCTGCCGGTGTTCCTCGGCCATGTCCATGGCCCGCTCGCCGGTCGCGAGTTCACCCGCTTCCATGAGGGCGTCGTAGCGCTCGCCCCAGGAGGCGACCTCGGCCTGGATGCGCTGCCAGTCGTCCTTGGTGTAGCGGGCGGCGCGGCGCTGCGACTCGGCGTACTCCGCCGTGCCGCCCCACCGCCGTTCGGCCTCCTCCGCGTGCTCCTCGGGATCCTTGTCCCCGAAGACCTCGAACTTCTCCTCGGGCGTGAGGTTGATGCCCATCGTGCGTGCCTCCATGGCGTGCTCCACGGCCGCGGCCATCTTCTGCAGCTTCTCGATCCGGGCGGTCAGCAGTTCGTGCTGGCGGCGCAGGTGCGCGCGCGGGTCCGCCTCCGGGTCGTCGAGCAGGGCCGCGACCTCGTCGAGCGGGAATCCCAGCTCCCGGTAGAACAGGATCTGTTGCAGCCGGTCGAGGTCGGCGTCGCTGTAGCGCCGGTGCCCCGCGTGGTTGCGCTCGCTCGGGACGAGCAGGCCGATCTCGTCGTAGTGGTGCAGGGTGCGCACCGTGACCCCGGCGAAACCGGCGACCTGGCCCACTGAGTAGCCCACTTCCGCTCCTTCCTCGGTACGCGTCCCACCATCAGCCCTCACGCCACGTGAGGTGCAAGCCGGAATTCCCGGGCGCCGAAGCGCACCCTTCGGGATGTTTCACGTCTTTTGCCCGCTTAGGGTGTGGCCGTGAGCACCGATGCGTCCACGTCGACCCCCTTACGGCGTCTGCTGCCGTTGATCGTGCCCTCCGTGGTGGTCGGTGTGGCCGCGGCGCTCGTCCTGCTGGGCGTCAGCCTGCTCGCCGACCGGTTCGAGGACGTCCTGTGGGAGACCCTTCCGGACGCGCTGGGCGTGGGCCGCTACTCCGTGCTGTGGATGGTCGTGATGCTCACGGCGACCGGCATCGCGGTGGGTCTGGTGGTGTGGAAGGTGCCGGGGCACGCGGGGCCGGATCCTGCGACCACGGGCCTGGTCGACGCTCCCCTGCCGCCCCGCGTTCTGCCCGGGCTGCTCGTCGCCACCGTCCTGACGCTGGCGGGCGGCGTGAGCCTGGGCCCCGAGAACCCGATCACGGCCGTCAACGTGGCCCTCGCCTACTGGCTCGGCACCCGCGTGATCCCGGGCTCCGCCGTGGGGCTGTGGGTGGGCCTGGCGGTCGCGGGCACGATCGGCGCCCTGTTCGGTACGCCGGTGGCCGCCGCGCTGATCTTCTCCGAGGTACTGGCCGGGCAGCCGGGGACCGGCGCCCTCTGGGACCGGCTGCTGCCGCCGCTGCTCGCGGGCGGCACGGGCGCGCTGACCATGGCCCTGCTGGAGCACCCGAGCTTCGACCTCGCGCTGCCCGCCTACGCGGGCCCGCACTGGGGCGACCTGCTGAGCGCTCTGGTGGTCGCCTCGGCGGCTGCGGCGATCGGGATGACCGCGGTGTGCGCCCTCCCTTACGTCCACGGCGCCTTCTCGCGGCTCAGGCACCCCATGGTGGCGCTTCCCGCGGGCGGTCTCGTCCTGGGGCTGCTGGGGGCGCTGGGCGGGCCTCTGACGCTCTTCAAGGGCCTGGCCGAGGTGAAGACCCTCGCGGCGAACCCGGAGGGCTGGTCGGCGGGACGGTTCGCGCTGATGTTCGCGGTGAAGCTGGCCGCGCTGCTGGTCGCCACCTCGTGCGGCTTCCGGGGCGGCCGGATCTTTCCCTCCGTGTTCGCCGGGGTAGCTCTCGGGCTGTGCGCGCACGCGTTGGTACCGCAGGTGAATCCCACTCTCGCCGTGGTGTGCGCGGTCCTGGGTGTGCTCCTGGCCGTCACCCGGCAGGGCTGGATCAGTCTGTTCACGGCGGCCGTCCTGGTGGCCCAGCCTGCCGTGCTGCCCGTGCTGGTGCTGGCCTCGGTACCGGCCTGGCTGATCGTCACCGGACGCCCGCAGATGCAGCTGCGCGCCGACGGGAGCTCGATCCGGTGAACCGACAGGCCCCTCCGATCCGATGAACCAGTGGGAACCCGATCCGATGAACCAGTAGGACCCCTGATCCGCTCAACCAGTAGGACCCTCCGACCAACCAGCAGGACCGTCCGACCGCCGACTCGATGGGAGATCCCATGCCGCTCCACCTAGGTCCCGAGAAGCCCGACGAGCAACCGGTGTCCGTCAACCCCTTCTTCGGGGAGGCGAATCCGGTCGGGGGCATGACCGAGGCACCGCCCAAGCACCGGCTTCCGGACGGGCCGCTGCCACCCAGCACCGCGTATCAGGTCGTCCACGACGATCTGATGCTGGACGGGAACGCTCGGCTGAACCTCGCCACCTTCGTCACCACCTGGATGGAACCGCAGGCCGGGGTGCTGATGGGCGAGTGCCGGGACAAGAACATGATCGACAAGGACGAGTACCCGCGCACCGCCGAGCTGGAGCGACGCTGCGTGGCGATGCTCGCGGACTTGTGGAACGCGCCGGATCCGGCGTCCGCCGTCGGCTGTTCGACGACCGGATCGAGCGAGGCGTGCATGCTCGCGGGCATGGCGCTGAAGCGGCGCTGGATGCAGCGGAACGCGGATCGCTACCCCGGAGCACGCCCCAATCTCGTGATGGGGGTGAACGTCCAGGTGTGCTGGGAGAAGTTCTGCAACTTCTGGGAGGTCGAGGCACGCCAGGTGCCCATGGAGGGCGACCGGTTCCATCTCGACCCACAGGCGGCGGCCGAGCTGTGCGACGAGAACACGATCGGGGTCGTCGGCATCCTCGGCTCCACCTTCGACGGGTCCTACGAGCCGATCGCCGAGCTGTGCGCGGCCCTCGACCAGCTCCAGGAGCGTACGGGCCTGGACATCCCCGTCCATGTCGACGGCGCGTCCGGCGCGATGATCGCGCCCTTCCTCGACCCGGACCTGGTCTGGGACTTCAGGTTGCCGCGGGTGTCGTCGATCAACACCTCGGGCCACAAGTACGGACTGGTCTACCCGGGCGTCGGCTGGGCGCTGTGGCGGACCGCCGCCGAGCTGCCCGAGGAGCTCGTCTTCCGGGTCAACTACTTGGGCGGCAACATGCCGACCTTCGCCCTCAACTTCTCCCGTCCGGGCGCGCAGGTCGTGGCGCAGTACTACACGTTCCTACGGCTGGGCCGGGAGGGCTTCCGGGCCGTGCAGCAGACGACCAGGGACCTGGCCCGCGGGCTCGCCGCGCGGATCGAGGCGCTGGAGGACTTCCGACTCCTCACCCGGGGCGACGAGTTGCCCGTCTTCGCTTTCACCACGGCACCCCATGTGACCGCGTACGACGTCTTCGACGTGTCCCGGCGCATGCGGGAGAGCGGCTGGCTGGTGCCCGCGTACACCTTCCCGGCCAACCGGGAGGACCTGTCCGTCCTGCGTGTGGTGTGCCGCAACGGCTTCTCGGTGGATCTCGCCGACCTGTTCATCGAGGACCTGACCCGGTTGGTGCCCCAACTGCGCAGGCTGCCGCACCCACTGACCCAGGACAAGGAGGCGGCGACGGGCTTCCATCACTAGGGGCTGTCCGGCGGAGGGCGTGGCTACTCCTGGTCGCCGGAGTGCGGGGTTCCCGTGGCGTACGGGTTCTCCTCGCCGTCGACCAGGACGCCGACGAAGGGTTCGCCCTCCCCGGCGAAGGTGTACGCGCCGCCCTGGATGCGCTCGATCAGGCCCCGGGTCCACTGTGCGCCGAAGTCGGCGGAGTGGACCCAGAAGTTCATGATCTCGCCGATGTGGCCGAGCTGCCCGGGGCCGTCCTCGGGGGTGTAGTACCCGGTGACGGACTCGCGCCACTCCTCGATGGCGCGCACCCGCTCCTGGAGGAGTGCGAGGGTCTCCGCGCGGCCGAGGTCGACCATGAAGCCGAGCGCGGCCGAGAGGATGTCCGGTTTCTGGTCGTACGCGGTCAGCGACCGGCGCAGCAGCGTGAAGTACTCGTCGGTGCCCTGGTCCGTGATCTCGTACTCGGTGCGCGGCGGGCCGCCCGCCGTGGACGGGGCGATCTCGTGAGCGAGCAGCAGTCCCTGTTTCGCCATCTGCTTGAGCGCGTGGTAGATCGAGCCGGGCTTGGCGTTGGACCACTCGTGCGCGCCCCAGTACTCGAGGTCGTTGCGCACCTGGTAGCCGTGGGCCCGCCCGTGCTGGCGGACGGCACCCAGCACCAGGAGACGGATCGCTGACATGGGGTCCAGGTTATGGGGCAGATGAGGGCCCGGAAGTCAACCTTCCTACGCGCGGGCGACCAGCTCGAAGGCGGTGGCGCCGTCCAGGGACTCGCGGATGATGTCGGCGTGGCCGGCGTGCCGGGCCGTCTCGCGGATCAGGTGGAGCGCCACCCAGCGCGTCGAGACCCGTTCCCGGGGGAACCAGGGGGCTTCGGGCAGTGCGAAGGTCTCGTCGAGGCTGGATGCCGAGCGGATGAACGCCTCCGTCTCGGCGGCGACCTTCTCCCAGTACGCGAGCTGCGACTCGACGGTCTCGTCGCCGACGAGCGTGAAGCACTCGTGCCAGGTCGACTCGTCCCGTTGGACGGCCGGCGGCTCGCCCTTGGCGCGGGCGATCCAGGCCTGCTCGGTCTCTGCGACATGCTTGAGCAGTCCGGCCAGGGACAGTCCGCTCGCGCTCGGCCGGCTCGTGGCCTGTTCCGGCGTCAGACCGATCAGGGCCCGTCGGATCCCGCCGCGCTCGGCCTCCAGGAAGGAGAGCAGCGCTCCGCGCTCGTCGCCGGGAGCTCCTGCCGAAACGTGAGTAACCATGATCGCCGCCTTTCGTCGGTCCACCTGCCCGGCATCCCCTGCCGGACACCGACGAACGTACGGGCCCTTGCGGTCAGCTTCTGTCCGCAAGGGCCCGGTGGCGACAAAGAGACTCAGAACGGGCGGAGTCTCAGAAGGGGCGGAGTCCTGGAGAGGAGTCCTAGAAAGGGAAGAAGCTGCGGCCGTGCTGGACCGAGATCCACTTCTGGGTGGTGAAGGCGTCGACGGTCGTCTCGCCGTTCAGGCGGCCGATGCCGGAGTGCTTCTCGCCGCCGAAGGGGACCAGCGGCTCGTCGTGGACGGTGCCGTCGTTGACGTGGAACATGCCGGTGTCGATCTGCTTGGCGAAGGCGACACCGCGCTCGACGTCGGCGGTGTGCACGGCGCCGCTGAGCCCGTACGGGGTGTCGTTGACGATGCGGACGGCCTCCTCCTCACCGTCGAAGGTGACGAGGAGCGCGACCGGGCCGAAGATCTCCTGCCGGAGGATGGCGGAGTCGGCGGGCAGGTCCGTCAGGACGGTCGGCTCGACGAGGTTGTCGGTGGTGGCGCCGCGCACCAGGGCCGTGGCGCCCTCGGCGATCGCCTGGTCGACCGCGCCGGTGAGCGAGTCCGCCTGGGAGGAGTTGATGACCGGGCCGATGATCGTCTGGGGGTCGCTCGGGTCGCCGACCTTCAGCGTCTTCACCTTGGCGACGAACTTCTCGGTGAACTCGTCCGCGATCGAGCGGTCCACGAGAACGCGGTTGGCGGCCATGCAGACCTGGCCCTGGTGGACGTAGCGGCTGAAGACCGCCGCGTCGACGGCGTAGTCGATGTCCGCGTCGTCGAGGACCACCAGGGCGCTGTTGCCGCCGAGCTCCAGCACCGCGCTCTTGAAGTGCGAGGCGCAGACGGTGGCGACGTGGCGGCCGACCTTGTCGGAGCCGGTGAAGGAGATGACCTTCGGAACGGGGTGCTCGATGAAGGCGTCGCCGATCTCGGCGATGTCGGTGATGACGACGTTGAGCAGACCGCCGGGCAGGCCCGCGTCCTCGAAGATCTTCGCCACCAGGGAGCCACCGACGATCGGGGTGTTCTGGTGCGGCTTGAGGACCACGCCGTTGCCGAGCGCCAGGGCCGGCGCGACGGACTTCAGGGAGAGCAGGAAGGGGAAGTTGAAGGGGCTGATCACGCCGACGACACCGACGGGGACGCGGTAGAGGCGGTTCTCCTTGCCGTCGATCGGCGAGGGGAGGATCTTGCCCTCGGGGCGCAGCGCCAGCTGGATCGACTCGCGCAGGAACTCCTTGGCGAGGTGGAGCTCGAAGCCCGCCTTGAGGTGGGTGCCGCCGAGCTCGGCGATGATCACCTCGGTGATCTCGGCCTCGCGCTCCTCGATGAGGCGCAGGGCCTTCTCGAATACGGCGCGACGGGCGTACGGGTTGGTCGCGGCCCATTCCTTCTGCGCGCGCCGGGCGGCGAGGTAGGCCTCGTCGACCTCGTCGACCGTGGCTATGGTGATCGACGCCAGCTTCTCGCCGTTGTACGGGTTGAAATCGATGATGTCCCAGGAGCCGGTGCCCTGGCGCCACTCGCCGTCGATGTACTGCTGGGCCAAGTCGGTGAAGTAGGACGACATGTGCTCCCTCAATCCCCTTGCTGCCGAGGCAGACATCCGAGTCTGAGTCAGCAGACACATCCGATCAACGTCTGATCAGACGTCATCGTACTTGCGTCCGAAGGGAGTTGGAGAGCACCTCCGAAGAGTCCACGAAGACTCACAGGCGAACAGACTGTGAAGACTCACCGGAGGCGGTGGGGAGAAGGTCAGGAGAGCTGGAGCAGTCCCCGCAGCAGATCGCGGCTCTCGGAGGGCCCGGGGCTGTCCTGCTGCAACTGCTTGAGCGCGCCTTCGTACTGGGTGACGTCCTCGCGTTTGTCCAGGTAGAGCGCGCTGGTGAGCTGCTCCAGATAGACGACGTCCGACAGGTCGGACTCGGGGAAGCTCAGGATGGTGAAGGAACCGCTCTCGCCCGAGTGGCCGCCGAAGCTGAACGGCATGACCTGAAGTCGTACGTTGGGGCGCTCCGACACCTCGATCAGATGCTGGAGTTGCCCGCGCATCACCTCGCGGTCGCCGTAAGGGCGGCGCAGCGCGGCCTCGTCGAGGACGATGTGGAACTCCGGGGCCTTCTCGGAGACGAGGTACTTCTGCCGCTCCAGGCGCAGCGCGACGCGCCGCTCGATGTCGGCGGGCGAGGCGCCCCGCATGCCGCGCGCGACGACCGCGTGGGCGTAGGCCTCCGTCTGCAACAGGCCATGCACGAACTGGACTTCGTACGACCGGATCAGATGGGCCGCGCCCTCCAGGCCGACGTAGGTCGGGAACCAGCTGGGCAGGACGTCCGAGTAACTGTGCCACCAGCCCGCGACGTTGGCCTCCTTGGCGAGGGAGACGAGCGACGTGCGCTCGGCCTCGTCGGTGATGCCGTACAGCGTCAGCAGGTCCTCGACGTCGCGCGTCTTGAAGCTCACCCGTCCCAACTCCATGCGGCTGATCTTCGATTCGGAGGCACGGATCGAGTAACCGGCCGCTTCCCGGGTGATTCCGCGCGACTCCCGCAGGCGCCGCAGATGTGATCCGAGCAGCATGCGCCGCACCACCGAGCCGCTCGACTCACCAGCGCTCACGTTCGTCCGCCTCCCCAACCGTCTTCAAGGGCCGAAGTCTGCCACTAAAACACTTCAAGCAGTACTCGTTCAGTTACAGAAACGGAAAGAGTCCAAAGGGGCCACACAGGAAAAGATCAGTAGAGGGTCAACAAGCGGGAAGAAGGTGACAGAAGAAATGACCAAGAAAGGGTGGAGGAAGGTCCAATTCGGGCGCGTGCACGTGCATCTGCCCTTGCATCTGCTGTACGCATTCGGAACCATGGTCCTCGCGCCACCGCTGCATCGCAACGACCGCGAACACCCGGGAGTGCCTCGCATGGGGACGAATGGATCGACCATGCTCGAGCCCTTACGGCAGGGACTTCCGCCGCTCGACCCCGCGGCTGTGTCCAGCGCCGCTTCCTGCGCCCTGCCGGCGCGCTACGAAGCGGTGCGCGAAGCTCGGCAGTTCACCCGCAGAACGCTGGACCAGTGGGACATCGGTGAGCGCTTCGACGACGTCTGCCTGGTGGTCTCCGAGCTCGTGACCAACGCCCTGCGGCACGCCCTGCCCTCGGACACGCCCCGTTCGGACGACCAAGGCCCGCCCGTGCGGCTGCACTTGATGCGGTGGACCTCACGTCTGGTGTGCGCGGTGCGCGACCCCAGTCACGACAGTCCGGTCGCGGGCGACTCGGAGGACTTCTCGGCGGAGTCGGGCCGGGGCCTGTTCCTGGTCGACTCGTTCGCCGACAGCTGGGGCTGGCACCCGCTCGCGGGCACGCTCAGCGGCAAGGTCGTGTGGGCGCTCTTCAGGCTTCCGCAGCCGGCCGCCGGCGGGGTTTCGGCCGAATAGGGAACCGCGGCGCTTTTTGGCGCCGCGGTTCTACGCGCGTTACGCGCCGCGAGAAGGCCGTTGCCGTCAGTTATGCCGGTTGCCCCGCCCGAAGGCGCGCCCGGGTGTGCGGCGCCGACTCATGTCAGCCGACGATCAGGTGGTCGAACTCGCCGTCCTTGATGCCCAAGAGCATGGCTTCGATCTCGGCGCGGGTGTAGACGAGCGCGGGTCCTTCCGGGAACCGCGAGTTCCGCACCGCCACGTCGCCTCCGGGCAGCCTCGCGAACTCCACGCAGGAGCCCTGCGAGTTGCTGTGCCTGCTCTTCTGCCAGGCCACCCCGGTCAGTTCGGTCGCAGCCATGCCGTTGTACACGTCGTCCAGGTCATCCACGTCGTACACGTCGTGGTCCACAAGTCGCTCCCCGGTCGTGCAGTGGCCGATGTGGCCATTGATGCAGTGGCCAACTGCCCCGGATCATAGCTCTGTTCATGTGCAGATGCATGGGCAGATGCACGTGCACGGGGGGTGGTCCCACGGTTACAGCTTTTACCGCCATTTGACTACCGAGTGTTGACCGCCCGACTACTGTCTGGTACCCGCCGGGCCGCATCTGGTTCAGCGTCTGCCCCGGGGAACGCATGACATGCGCCCCCGGCCCCCGTACATGATCTTCCGCGCCGTCATCCGTGCTGGGTCGTCCGGGTCGAATCCCTCATGCAATAAGAAGAGACGCGTACCGGGCCCTTCGAGTTTCAACGTTCACGTAATGGCCCAATCCGGAGGGGTCACCGGATTGATGTCGGCCCACCGGACGCGCGGCATCCGTTCCGGCTCGTACGCGAGAATCCGCACGTCGACGGTGCCGGAGATGCGGATCGTCCTCCGGAGCGGGGGGCGGGGCTCTGTCCGGACGGGATTCATGACGTGCCGCCACCGGGTTCAGTCTCGGCCTCGGGCCCGGCTTCGGCTTCGGTGCCCATGTGGTCGAGGAGTTCACCGAGACCCTTGGGGCGGTCGCGCAGGAAGCGTCCGTACGGTGGAGCCCGTTCCGTTCGTGGGCGAGCGGGACGCCTCCCCTCCACTTCTCCACGGAGTGGAGCGTGTCGGCCGGGTGGGATCAGCGGCCGGGGCCGGAGTACGGCAACAGCGCCATCTCGCGCGCGTTCCTGATCACGCGGGCGAGCAGCCGTACGACGGCGGCCCACCGCGCATCCGCGTGCAGGCCGCCGACGATCACGACGCAGAGGTGCGAGGACGGCGTCAGCCGGCACCGCCGCGCTTGACTCCCGCCTTACCGTCCGCCTCGCCACGCGTCTCGCCGTGCGCGTCACCGGCCGCTCCGCAGCGGCGCTCGAAGCGTTCCACACGGCCCGCGGTGTCCAGCACCCGCGCGTTGCCCGTGTAGAAGCGGTGGCTCACGTTCGAGATCTCGACGTCCACCACCGGGCAGGTGTGGCCGTCCTGCCATTCGACCGTCTTCTCGCCCGCCGTGGCGGCGAGCATCGAGCAGGTGAGAAAGGCGGACGGTCAGCGCTCCTCTCGGAAGTCGACGTGCCGGCCGGCGACCAGGCCGAACTTGCGCAGGGTCATCCGGTCCGGGGCATCAAGACCGTCGACGCGATCGGTGTCGAGGCGGCCGCGCGGCGGGCCGAACCGAAGGAGGTCCTCTGCCGGCCGTCCTCGACCGAGGCCGAACGGGCCGCCGCGCGGGAGGAACTGCGCCGCCGGCCGCGTGACGCGAGCGCCACCCGCGTCCGCGTCCGCAACCGCGACAGCGACAGCGACAGCGACAGCGACAGCGACGACGGTCGCCCCCGCGGCTACCTGCGCGCCTTCGGGGGGTCCCGGGTGAATCTGCGGGAGCAGGCGCACGCCGGATTCCTGCCGGGTGTCCGCAAGTCGTCCTGGTGGACGACTCCCTCAGAAGATTCGTAAGTTCTCCCGATGTCTCGCTCAGGGTGTTCGTGAGTGTGGCTGATAGCTTGCTGCGGTCGTTCCGGCGACCCCAGCCACACCATCACCCTTGGGGGCTTCAGTGACATCGGCGACTTCGGCGACTCTTCCGCGTCGGCGGACCCGGGGCGCGGCCATGGCCTTGGCCGCGGGTCTGGCGGGCACGCTCGCGCTCACCGGGTGCAGCAGCGACTCGGGATCCGACTCCGGGGACGGGTCCGCGAGTCCCGGCGCGTCCGCCTCGGGGACGGCCGGCACGGGCGGCGACTCGGGCACTCCGTCGGCCGCCACCAGCAAGCTGGAGGGCAGCTGGGTGGCCACGACCGGCGGCAAGGCCGTGGCGCTGGTGATCACCGGCAAGCAGGCCGGGCTCTTCACGACGGGCGGCACCGTGTGCACCGGGACCGCCGGTGACGAGGCGGGCATGCAGATGATCCACCTCAAGTGCACGGACGGGAACAAGGACCGCGCGACGGGCATGGTCGACTCCGTGAACAGCGCGACACTGAAGGTCACCTGGTCGGGGAACCTCGGCAAGGAGTCGTACACGAAGGCCGAGGGCGGTCAGCTCCCGTCGGGACTGCCGACGGCGAGCCTGGGCTCCTGACCGGCCCGACCCCTCCCTGACCCGCCCTGACCTGCACCGATCCACCCCAGTCGGCTCTTGGCGGCGGGCCGCGGAATCCCCGGGATCCCGCGGCCCGTTCGTTTGTCCGTCGCTCATACCGGCGACGCGGGGCGGCCTTCGGTTCACATTCGGGATATATGCGGCACGGGAGAGGCGCGTGACAGGGGGGCCGCGCAACGCGCGCCCACGGGTCTGCGTGATGATCCATGAGCACCTTCACGAACCCAGGGGGAAACCCATGCGCGCCCTTCCGATCGCCGTCGTCGCCGCCGCGGCGGCACTCACCCTCACCGCCTGCGACAGCGGCGGCAGCAGCAGCGACAGTGACGGCGGCAAGAAGGCCTCGACCGCCTCCTCCGCCGCCGCCTCCACGGCCTGCAAGATCGACCAGATCGGCATCCAGGTCGGCCCCGCCAACGCCGCCCCGGCCGCCGGCGACACCGGCAACGTGCCCGTCACGCTCACCAACAAGGGCGCCGAGTGCACCCTTCAGGGCTTCCCCGCCGTCAAGGTGCTGGACGGGGGCACGGGTACGGACGTGCCCGAGGAGAAGTCCGCGACTCCGCCGAAGCTGACGCTGGCGGCGAGCGGTACCGCCTCCTTCACGATCACCTACGTACGGGGCACGGCGGGCGACGGGAAGAGCCTCGCCGCGACCACGCTGAAGATCGGCCTGCCCGGCGCCGCCACCACCCAGGGCTTCAAGTGGTCGTACGGTCCCCTCGCGGGCAAGACCGGTCCGAACGACCCGAACGCCACCGTGAGCTCGTTCCAGCCCGCGGGCGACTGAGCGGCTCCCGGCGCAAGCCGGGCGTCAGCGAAGTGGCGGACGCGCTCTGACCTGGGCGCGGTCCGCCGCCGCGGCCCCTTCCTGCCACCCGGCCGCGTCGTTGACCCCACGCAGCCGGGTGGTGACGGTGTCCGGGAACATCCGCTCCATGTGGTCGTCGACCGCCACGTCACGGGCCGCCAGGACGGGCAGCAGCTCCGCCACCGGGGCCTGCGACGCGGCCTCCCCCTCGGCCCCCTCGGCGGCGGTCGCCAGCCGGTCGCCGATCCGGTGCGCGTACGCGGCCAGGAACGACTGCCGGAAACTCTTCGTACGCTTCCTTCCCCCGGCCCGCTGGGCCGCCTCCGCCTTCGTCATCGCGGCCGCGGCCTGCACGAGCAGCGAGGTGTAGAGGAGTTCGACGGCCTCCAGGTCGGGTTCGAACCCGACGACGGTCGAGAATCCGAGCGACTCGTTCCACACGGCGCGACAGCGGTTCGTACCGGCCACCGCGTCCAGCAGCACCGCCTTGGCCGTCTCGTACGGCGGCTCGACACCGATGCGGCAGGCGCCGGGCGCGTCCTTGGCGTGCGTACGGGCCGCGAGCAGCGCCTCGTCGATGCTGTGCCGGGCCATCAGCTCCTGGGCCTTGGCGCTCAGCGCCTCCGCCTCCTCCGGGAATCCGGTCGCCTCGGCCTTGGCGAGCAGCGCGCGGATACGGGTGAGCATGCGGGATTCCTGCGGGGCGGCCGGGTGGCGTGATGCGCCGTCAGACAGGTGCGTGTCGAGGGGCTCGAGGACGGGGAGGCGGAGCAGCAGCCGGTAGAGCTCCAGCGTGGCGGTCGCGAGCGAGAAGCGGTCGGTGCGCGGGGCGCGGGCGTCCAGCTCTTCGAGCTGCGCCGCCCAGCGCGGGCCCCGCGGCCGCGGGTCCCGGCCGGCCTCCGCGCGCACCAGCTCCGACACCAGTTGCAGGTGTACCTCGTCCAGTTCGCGCCGCACGATCCGTACGACGTCGGCGGGCTGCCAGCCTCGACGCCATGCCGAGGCGACGAACTCCTCGCCGCGGCGGGCGAGTTCGGCGTCGGAAGCGGGGTCGGCGGCGAGCAACGAGGCGCCCGTGTCGAGGGCCGCGTCGCTGTCGGCGTAGAGCGCGGCCTCGAAGGCGCGCTCCACGGTGCTGGGCGTACTGCTCATGCGTCGATCGTGTCACGCCCGCCGAAGCGGACCGTCCACACCCTGTGGACAGGGAAGCGTGGACGGGAGCCCGGAGGGTGTCAACTTCGGGTTGACACCCTCCGACTGTCAACCTACGGTTGACACATGACGACGAACCCACCTGTCACGGCATCCGTACGTCTCGACGACCTCATCGAGGCCATCAAGAAGGTCCACACCGACGCGCTCGACCAGCTCCAGGACGCGGTGATCGCGGCGGACCACCTCGGCGACGTGGCCGACCACCTGATCGGCCACTTCGTGGACCAGGCCCGGCGATCGGGCGCGTCCTGGACGGACATCGGCAAGAGCATGGGGGTCACCCGGCAGGCGGCGCAGAAGCGCTTCGTCCCCAAGGCCGAGTCGGACCTCGACCCCAGCCAGGGCTTCGGCCGCTACACGCCCCGCGCCCGGAACGCGGTCGTGGCCGGGCACAACGAGGCGAAGGCCGCGGGCAACGCGGAGGGACTCACCGAGCACCTCGTCCTCGGCCTCCTCTCCGAGCCCGAGGGACTCGCCGCGAAGGCGATCACCGCGCAGGGCGTGACCCTGGACGCCGTCCGCGAGGCCGCGACCGCGGCGCTCCCGCCGGCGGCCGACGAGGTCCCGGAGCTCATCCCGTACGGCCCCGCCGCCAAGAAGGCCCTGGAACTCACCTTCCGCGAGGCCCTGCGCCTCGGCCACAACTACATCGGCACCGAACACATCCTCCTGGCCCTCCTGGAGTACGAGAACGGCAACGGCGTCCTCAGTGGCCTCGGCATCGACAAGACAGCGGCGGAGACCTACCTCGCGCGCCTGCTGGAGGTCCCCGCTGTGGGGGGACAGCAGAAGGACCAGCAGCAGGACCCGCAGAAGGACCAGCAAGAAGATCAGTAGGGTCGCGTCCGCGGCCGTTGTCAGACCCCCCTGCGAGACTCGGAACCATGAGCGACCGGTGGGCTCTCGGGCCGGCCGAGGACGGTGGTGCGGAGGTCGCCCCCCTCGGCTCCGACGGGCTGCCCGCGGGGCCGGTGCGCAGGGAGGCGGACCTGGTCGAGGCCGTGCGGGGGCGACCCGACGTGGTCCGGTGGGTCTGGCGGTCCACGGCCGAGGTCTATCCGCGTCTGCTCGCCGCGGGGGTGCGAGTGGAGCGGTGTTACGACATCGAGGCCGCCGAGACACTGCTGCTCGGCCACGAGGGCCGGCTCGGCGAACCCCGGTCGGCGGCCGCCGCGCTGGCGAGGCTGCGCGGCGGCCCCGTGCCGCCGGATCCCCCGCAGCGCTCCGCCGAGCCCGGCTCGCAGTCGTCCCTCTTCGAGCCGCGCCCGGTCCGCGTACCCCTGGAAGACCTCCTGGCGGTGTACGCCGATCAGCGCCGCCGGCACGACATGACCGCACGCCCGGAGCGCATGCACCTGCTGACCACGGCCGAGTCCGCGGGCATGCTGGTGGCGGCCGAGATGAACCGCACCGGGCTGCCGTGGCGCGCGGACGTCCACCGCGAGGTTCTGCACGAGCTGCTCGGCGAGCGGTACGCGGGCGGCGGCGAGCCCAGACGCCTCGCCGAGCTCACGGACGAGGTGTCGGCCGCCTTCGGCAGGCGCGTCCGCCCCGATCTGCCCGCCGACGTCGTCAAGGCCTTCGCGCAGGCCGGGATCAAGATCAAGTCCACCCGGCGGTGGGAGATCGAGACCATCGAGCACCCGGCCGTGAAGCCGCTGCTCGAGTACAAGAAGCTGTACCGGATCTGGGTGGCGCACGGCTGGTCCTGGCTCCAGGACTGGGTGCGCGACGGACGCTTCCGGCCCGAGTACCTGCCCGGCGGGACCGTCACCGGCCGCTGGGTGACCAACGGCGGCGGCGCCCTGCAGATCCCCAAGGTGATCCGGCGTGCCGTCGTCGCCGACCCGGGCTGGCGGCTCGTGGTGGCCGACGCCGACCAGATGGAGCCGCGGGTGCTGGCCGCGATCTCGCGCGACCCCGGCCTGATGGAGGTCGCGGGCCGGGAGAGCGACCTGTACCAGTCGGTGTCGGACCGGGCGTTCGCCGGCGACCGGGCACAGGCCAAACTCGCCGTGCTCGGGGCGGTGTACGGGCAGACGTCCGGCGACGGCCTGAAGAACCTGGCCGCGCTGAGACGACGCTTCCCCCGCGCCGTCGCCTACGTGGACGACGCGGCGCGGGCAGGCGAGGAGGGCCGACTCGTACGGACGTGGCTGGGGCGGACGAGCCCCCCGGCAGCCGGTGCGTCCGACGCCTCCTCGGAGGAGGCGGGCATCCCGCAGGACGAACCCGCCGAGCCCCTCGGAGACCAGGGCTGGGTGCCGGGCTACGCCTCCTCCAACTCCCGCGCCCGCGGCCGCTTCGCGCGCAACTTCGTCGTCCAGGGCAGCGCCGCCGACTGGGCGCTGCTGCTGCTCGCCGCCCTCCGGCGCGCCTGCGCGGACCTCGCCGCCGAGCTGGTCTTCTTCCAGCACGACGAGGTGATCGTGCACTGTCCGGCCGAGGAGGCGGACGCGGTCGTGGCCGCGATCCGGGAGGCCGCGGAGCTGGCGGGACGGCTGACGTTCGGCGAGAGCCCGGTCCACTTCCCGTTCACGACGGCGGTGGTGGAGTGCTACGCGGACGCGAAGTGACCCGGACGGCGGCCCGCGTCCCGCTCCCCCCAGGTGACCGGCTCCTCCCGTTGGCCTCCTCCAGGTGACCTACTCCTCCTCCAGGTGACCTACTCCTCCTCCAGGAGTTCCCTCAGCGCTCCCACCACCGAGGTGTCCGTCCCGTCCAGCGCCGCGAGCGCCGACTTCCACAGCTCGTACGCCCCTCCGGCATCCCCCTGCGCGTGCAGCAGCAGCCCCAGCTGATGCCGGGCGAGCCCGCCGGTGTACCGGTCGGCGCGCTGATCGGCGCGGAGGAGCAGCAGGTCGCACTCGCGCGTGGCCCGTTCGGCATGCCCCACCCCGCGCAGCGCGCGCACCAGCCCGAGCCGCGTCTGCGACTCCCCGTGCCAGTCTCCGTGACCGCCGAGGATGCGCAGGCTCTCCTCGAAGTGCGGTACGGCGGCGGCCGGTTCGCCGAGCGTCAGGTGGGCGTAGCCGATGTTGCAGTGCGCGGAGTGCCGGATGATCACGTCGTCCATCGCGTCGCCGATCGCCAGGCTGCGCTTGTGGTGGTCGATGGCGGCCCGGGCGTCCGTGTGCTCGTACAGATTGCCGAGGTGGCTGTAGGTGATGGCCTCGGTGTGCGGGTCGCCCAGCTCCCGGGAGAGTTCGAGGCTCTGCAGCAGCGCCTCGCTGGACTCGGCATGGCGGCCCAGCCCCTCCAGGAGCATGCCGCGGTTGTTCAGACCGCGCCGGATCCACGACAGCACCCCGAGCCGCCGCCAGATCGCCAGCGCCTCGTCGTTCAGCGTGAGCGCCTCGCTCGCGCGGCCCGTCATGAAGTGCAGCCCCGCGAGGTCCCCGAGCGCGTACGCCTGCGCGGCCTCGTCCCCGAGCCGCCGCGCCGCGCCCAGCGCGGCCCGCAGGAGCACCTCCGACTCCGGGACGCGCCCGCTGCGCTGGAGATAGGGGTTGAGCAGCCGCACCAGCACGGGAACGTACGCGGAGGTGTCCGCGTACCGCTCCACCAGCGCCACCACGTTCTCCAGTTCCAGGTCGCCCCAGGAGAAGGCGTCCCTGGCGGTGCAGAACGGCGGCGTGGCCGCGGCGTCCACCGTGTGCGCGGCCGGTTGCGCGGCGGTCGGCCGGCCGCGGTCCTCGCGGTCGAGGCCCGGCTCGACGATCGCTTCGAGGGAGCGGGCGGCGACACCGGCGTACCAGCGCAACGCCCGCTCGGACACGCGGATGCCCGCGCCCCCGTCCCCGGGTTCCCCGTCCGTCTCGCCCGCGATCTCCCGGGCGAAGTCGCGGACGAGATCGTGGGGTGCGTAGCGGCCGTACGCCGTCTCCTCCAGGAGCGCGACGTCGACGAGGCGGTCGAGGGCGGCCTCGGCACGGAACTCGGCGACGCCGGAGAGCCGGGCGAGCAGGGGCGCCCCGTACACGGGGAGGTCGAGCGCGCCGATGCCGCGCAGCACGAGCGCCGCGTCCTGGTCGGCCTCACGCTCCGAGGCACGAAGCGCGTCGAGCGCGACGGCCAGCGATCTGCGGACGCTCAGGTCGTCGTACTCCAGATGATGCAACCGCCCTTCGGTGGCGGTCAGTTGACTGGCGAGGACGTCCGGCGTGAGCGCGCGGCGCGCGGCGAGGCGGGCCGCGACCACCCGCAGGGCGAGCGGCAACCGGCCGGTGAGCTCGACGAGGGGGTGCGCACTGTCGAGGCCGTCCACCCGCCCGGACACCGCGCGCAGCAGCGCCGCGCTGTCCTCCATCGAGAGCGGCGCGAGCGGGAAGCGCCGCGCGCCGTCCAGCGCGGTGAGCGGTGAACGGCTCGTCACGATCACCGCGCACCCTGCGCCCGCGGGCAGCAGCGGCCGTACCTGAGCGGCGTGCGCGGCGTCGTCGAGCACCATCAGGGTGCGCGTCGGAGCCAGCATCGAGCGGAGCAACGCGGCGGCGGCGTCCGGGTGTTCGGGGATACGGCGCGGTTCGGCACCGAGGTCGCGCAGCAGCGCGGCGAGCGCCTGACCGGGGGTGAGGGGGGTCATTCCGGGCGTGGCGCCGTGCAGGTTGACGTACAGCTGGCCGTCGGGGAAACGTTCCCGCAGGCCGTGTGCCACATGCAGCGCCAGGGCGCTCTTGCCGACTCCGGCCATCCCGCTGATGACGGCGACGGCCGGAGCGGCGGGGCCGGGGTGCCGGGCCGTGTCGAGGGCCACGTTCAGTTCCCGGCGTACGTCGGCGCGGCCGGTGAAGTGCCCGGGCGGAGGCGGGAGCTGGGCGGGCCGGGGCGGGGCCGGTTCCGCCGGGGCGGCCTGCTCCGCGCGGTCTCCGTCCGCGTTCTCGTTCCCGTCCCGGTCGGGTGCGGACGCGTCGCTCTCCCCCGCCCGCGCACGCAGGATCTCCAGATGCGCCGCGCGCACCGCGGGCCCGGGCTCGACACCGAGTTCCTCCACCAGGCGGGCCCGTAGGTCGCGGTGGACGGCCAGGGCTTCGGCCTGACGTCCGGTGCGGTGCAGTACGAGCATCAGCAGTCGGTGGAAGGCCTCACGCAGGGGGTACTCGGCGACCAGTGCGGACAACTCGGGCGCGAGGGCGGCGAGTCGGGTGACGCCGGGGGCGCTGGAGGTGTTGGAGGTGTTGGAGGTGTTGTGAGCACCGGTGGCTTCCGTTGCTTTTGCGTCGGCGGAGACCCCGGCGTCCCCGATGTCACCGCCATCCCCGATGTCACCGCCATCCCCGGTGTCACCGAAAACCCAGCCGACCCCGGGACCACCAGTGCCCCCAGCATGCGCCTTGTCACCGGCGCCCTCACCCGCAAAGGTCCCCCCGGCCCCCGGCCCCGCAAGCCGCAACTCGGCCTCGTACCGGCACTCCAGGACGAGCAGCCGCGCCTCCTCCAGGCGCTGGACGAGCGCGTGTCCGCCGAGTTCGGGCGGGACCCCGCCGAGCGGTGTGCCGCGCCACAGCACGAGCGCCGCCAGCGCCTCGCGCAGCGCCCGCTCCCAGTCGCGCCCGGCGTGCGCGGCGCGCGCGGCCGTGACGTGGGACTCGAAGACGCGCACGTCCAACTCACCCTCGCCGACCCGCAGGAGATACCCGGGCGGCATGGCCCGCAGCCGCTCCGGATCGTCGAGGAGCCGTCGCAGCCGGGTGACGTGGTTCTGCAACGAGGCCTGCGCGGACGCGGGCGGCGCCCCACCCCACAGCGCGTCCTTGAGCGCGTCCACCGAGACGACCCGGCCCGGCTCCAGGAGCAGCGCGACCAGCAGGGCGCGCATCTTGCCGCCGCCGATCGAACGGACCTCGCCGTCGGCGTCGTACAACACCGGAGGCCCCAGCAGCCCGAACCGCAGCCCGTACCGCATAGCCCGCCCCACTGCCTTTCCGTGCGACCGACCCGACCGGTTCAGACCGGTACCGACCACACCCATGGCGACTTCGCGCCTTCTTGCGACGACTTCACGCCGACCGACTTCCGGTTTCCGGGTTTCCGGATGGAAACCCGTTGGCGACATGTTAGCGATCCGTTGGCGCGGGCTGATGGGATCACTGCATCGGATCTGGCCCGACGGTGCGCGCGTACGACGCGTAACTCGGGGGAGTGTCGCCGCCGTGGCCGGATCCGGGGACAGAGAGGGCCCCGGTCGTCGGAGGTGAGCGACCGGGGCCCTCGTCCGTCCCCGGCCGTCCTGCCGCTCGCCGTCAGATGACGGGCGGGCGTCCCAGCCGCGTGAGCCGCCACACCGTCCGCCACCGCATCGGCCGCCGCTCGCCGCCCGACTGCCGCAGGCCCTCCGCGAAGCCGCCGAACCAGGCCCGCAGCCCGCCGAGCGACCGCGTCCGTGCGAGCGTCAGCAGCATCCAGATTCCCAGGTGCACGGGGATGAGCGGGAGGGGCAGCCTGCGACGGGTGAGCCAGACCCGGTTGCGGGCGGTGACCCGGTAGTAGATGGCGTGCCGGGCGGGCGAGGTCTTGGGGTGCTGGAGCAGCAGTTCGGGCTCGTAGAGCACGGTCCACCCGTCGTCGATGGCCCGCCAGGCCATGTCCGTCTCCTCGTGTGCGAAGAAGAACTCGGCGGGCCAGTCCCCGATCCGGGCGAGCATGGGCATGGACAGCGCGTGTCCGCCGCCGAGGAACCCGGTGACCGGACCGCCCCGCATCGGGTCCTTGGCCCCGACCCGGGGCACGTGCCGGCGCTGGGTCTCCCCGTGCTCGTCGGCGATGCGGAAGCCGACGATGCCCAGGCGCGGATCGGCGGTGTACAGGTCCCGCACCTTGCGCAGCACATCCGCGTCGACCAGCAGCCCGTCGTCGTCCAGCTCGACGACGACGTCCACGTCCGCGAACTCCCTGAGGCGGGCGAGGCCCACGTTGCGCCCGCCCGGGCAGCCGAGGTTCTCCTCGACCTCGATGCCGGTCACCTCACCGGGCAGTCCCAGCCGCTCGGCGAACTCGGGCAGCGGACACCCGTTTCCCACGATCACGATCCGCGCGGGCGCGACGTCCTGCTTGGCCACCGAGGTGAGCAGCGCGTCGACCTCGTCGGGCCGGTTCCCCATGGTCACGACGGCAACGGCGATCCGAGGACCCTCCGACACGACACCACTCCATCCCAGGCCGACAACTCTGCCCGCGATGCTAGCCGTTCACCCGGAGTCTCCCTCACGTACGCCGCGTTTCCCCGTGCTCTCCGCATTTACTCACGTCGTACGAAGCTCTTTGCGCCGTACGAACTTCAGTCCCGACCAGTCCTCCCCCAGCGCGGCCACCTTCACGTCGACCACTCCGAACGGCAGGAAGATCTCGCGCAGGGCGTTCTCGGTGAGGTCGCTGCGGTGCCCGGCCGCCCTGCGTGGCCAGGCGATCCAGAGCATCGCGTGATCGGCGAGGCCGCCCACCAGCGCGGGAGCCTCGGCGACCAGTTCCCCCAGGGACCGGTGGAAGACGACGGTGACATCGGCCCCCGCGGCCCCGTCGCCCCCGGACACGGCACACCCCTCCGGCAGTCCGGGGATCTCCCACCCCTCGGGCCGGTGCACCAGCCGTACCCGCTGACCGGCCTTGACGCCGATCTTCTTGGCGAGCGGCGTACCGGAGTAGCCACCGCCGGCCGTACGGGACGTACTCACACCGGGCCCCTTCCCGCCCCTGCTTTCCGCGCGGTCAGGGGCGAACCTGCCCGGAACCTACTCGGTGCGGGGGCCACGACACGGGGTGCGCGCCCGGAGTCCCGGCAACTCTCACCGACTCTTACCGACTCGTGTCGGCTCTTACCGGACGCACACCCGCGCGGCCTCAGGCGGCGTACGCGCCCCGCACCTCGAAACGCTCGGCGGACGGCGGGGCCGCCAGCCAGTCCTTCAGACCCGCCTGGAACTCACGGAACTCCTGGATCGCGGAGAGCGGATTCTCGGTCCCGTCCGCGATCTCGAGTTCCGCGAGGTAGGTGACTCCGTCGGGGAGCCGGTACGAGGCGTAGCGCACGCCCTCGGGCCGCGCGGTCTCGATCGCGGCGAACATCTTCCGCAGCGCCGCTTCGAGCGCGTCGACGCACTCGAGCCTCACCGTGGCACGCACCATCAGAACAGCCATGTCGTCATCTCCTTCTCGTCCCCGTCACACCCGCCACACCGCTACCGGGCCACGTGGGTGGCGCCATCTCCCTGACGCGCCCGGAGGCGGAGATGTGACAGGGACGCAGAAGGAAATCCCCGACCGGTCAGGCGTTGGGGTCGAACGAGATGCCCGCCGCCATGGCCTTCGTGAGGTGGGCGGCGAAGTTGGCGTCCTTGAGTCCGAAGTTGGCGCTGCCGAAGTCGTAGGCGCTCAGCTTGTCGCGCAGACCCGCCGGGTAGCCGTTCCAGCCGACCAGGGCCGGATACTGCCAGGTGTGGTAGCCGTTCTCCGGCGGCTCGTCGCCCGAGTTCGCGAGCCGGAAGTCGTGGGTGCTCAGACCGTCCTTGTGGTAGACGATCTTGGGGTGCGTGCCGTCCCACAGGACCTGGTCGGCGCTGTAGACGTTGAAGTCGCCGTGCGCGGACGTGGAGACGTACTTGGCCTGGTTGTTCTGCACCCAGACCGCCACGTGCTCCCAGTCGTGGCGGTGCCCGCCGATCGTGGCCTGGTCCTTCTCGAAGTAGAGGCCGTAGAGGATCACGCACCAGCCGTTGTTGCACTTCTCGCGCGAGTAACCGTTGGTGTTGTCGAGGTCCGAGGTGTCGTGGCACTCGCCGCTGGGTGAACCCGAGGGCTTGAGGCCGCCGTTGATGGTCCCGTCGGGGCCGATGGCGGGCGTGGGGTAGCAGCCGTCCGTGTCGTAGTCGTACGCCGGCTGCCAGGTCTTCTCCAAGTCGTCCGCGTTGGCGGGCAGGGCCTTGGGCGGGGCGGCGAGCGCGCTGCTGGGGAAGGCGACGACCAGCGCGACGGCGCTGCCGAGGATGAGAGAGGCCCTGCGTACGCGCGAGCTCTTCTGCACTGCGTCCTCCTGAGGGACCGCGAGGGGGGTGGGGCAAGCGGTTTCATTGGCATGCCCGGATCACCCTCACCCGACTCGTTGAGCGCTCAAGCGGTGCGGGGTGTCCCGAGGGTGAAGGATCAACCAACAAAGGGGACGGGGGAGTTGACGCCGATCTCGACCGACCCCCCGGTCGACACCTCTAGGCGGACACCCCGGTCGGCCAGGCAGACACCCCTGCCGGCGCCCCGGACACCCCCGCCGGCGTCACTGACACCCTGGCCAGTGCCCCGGATACCCGGGGCGGCGTCCCAGACACCCCGGTCGGTGCCCCGGATACCCCCCTTGGCGTGCCGGACACCCGGGGGTTCGGCCGCCGGTCCTTGGGGACGGCGCTCGCCCCCGCGGCTCTCATCGTGCTTGCCGTTCGGAACCACACCGGGGCGGGCCGGTTCTCCGGCCCGCCCCGAGTCCCCGCCCGCCCCTTCACCCGCTCAACCGCGCGGCCAGGGACGCCCGTCGAGACGCTCGATGTCGCGGTTGAAACGGCTGAGATAGGCGGCGAACTCGGCCACGTCCTCGGGATCCCAGTCGGTCATGACCTTCTCCAGACCGTCCAGGTTCTCGGCGCGGTGGGCCTCCAGTCGGCGCCTGCCCTCCGCGGTGATGGCGAACTTCCGGGCGATACCCCCCTCGGGGTCGGGCATGCGCTCGACGACCCCGGCCCGCAGCATCGCGGCGGTCTGCCGGTTGAGGGTGGACGCATCCAGACCGAAGGCCTCTCTGAGCTCACCGATGGACATCGGGCCTTGCACCTGAATACGGCTGAGCAGGACGTACGCGCTGCGGTCCAGCCGCTCCTCACTCACCCCGCGCCCCCGCGGGTTGAGCATGTGCATGTGGCGCCCGAGCAGCATGGTCTCGAATTCCAGCAGGTCAAGTGGCTTGTCCACGCGAGGCATCCTTCGGCTCCCGGCTCGCTTCCCCTACAGGAAAGCTACCTCCCGCCAGGTATACCACCGCGATGTGTATGATGCACTTGACGTGCATGGTGCACATTACGTGCAGCATGCAACTCTCGTGCGCCTCGCCCGCGATCCGAGTGATCCGGGTGATCCGGCGACGCGGCGGGCCCGTAGACGCGGCAGGCCCGGATCCCCCGCAGGCCCGGATGCGCGGCACAGCGACAAGCCCGGAATGAGCAACAGGGAGTACCCGTGGACAGTTCCCAGCCCGCAGCCCGCTCCGGCGGTGTTGTCGGCATCCTCGCCTTCGGCGGCATCGTGGCCGCGATCACCCAGACACTGGTGGTGCCACTGATCGGGGAACTCCCGACCCTCTTCGACACCACTGCCTCGAACGCCTCCTGGGTCGTCACCGCCACGCTGCTCGCGGCGGCCGTGATCACCCCCGTCTCCGGCCGCCTCGGTGACATGTACGGCAAGAAGCGCATGCTTCTGGCCTCCCTGGTCCCGCTGATCCTGGGCTCCGTGGTCTGCGCCCTGTCCTCCTCGGTCGTCCCGATGATCGCCGGCCGCGGTCTGCAGGGCCTCGGCATGGGCGTGGTGCCCCTCGGCATCAGCCTGCTGCGGGACGTCGTACCGGCGGAGAAGCTCGGCTCGTCCATCGCGTTGATGAGCGCGTCCATGGGTGTGGGCGGCGCGCTCGGCCTGCCGTTCTCCGCGGCGATCGCCGAGAACGCCAGCTGGCGCGTGCTGTTCTGGGTCGTCGCCGCGCTGACCCTCGCGGTCGCCACGCTGATCTGGTTCTTCGTGCCCGCGGGCCGCGAGAACACCGCCTCGGGCAGCTTCGACCTGCTCGGCGCCATCGGCCTGGGCATCGCCCTGGTCTGCCTGCTCCTCGGCGTCTCCAAGGGCGCGGACTGGGGCTGGGGCAGCGTCACCACGCTCGGCCTGCTCGCCGCCGCGATCGTCCTGCTGCTGGCCTGGGGCTGGTGGGAGCTGCGCAGCGCCGAGCCGCTGGTCGACCTGCGGGTGACCGCGCGTCCGCAGGTACTGATGACGAACGCCGCCTCGATCCTGGTCGGCTTCGCGATGTACTCCCAGTCCCTCGTGATCCCCCAGCTGCTGCAACTGCCCAAGGAGACCGGCTACGGCCTCGGCGAGTCGATGCTGGCCATGGGCCTGTGGATGGCCCCGGCCGGCCTCATGATGATGATCATTTCCCCGGTCGGCGCCAAGCTCTCCGCCGCCAAGGGCCCCCGGATCACCCTGACCGTCGGCGCCCTGGTCATCGCCCTCGGCTACGGCATCTCCCTGCCGCTCATCGGAAACGGCTCCGCCTTGGGCCTGCTCGCCGTGACCATCGTCTGCAGCACGGGCGTCGGTTTCGCCTACGGTGCGATGCCCGCGCTCATCATGGGCGCGGTGCCCCAGTCGGAGACCGCCTCGGCCAACAGCTTCAACACGCTGATGCGCTCGATCGGCAGTTCCGTCTCGGCCGCCGTGATGGCCGTGGTCCTGGCCCAGATGACCACGAAGTTCGGCCCGGTCTCCCTGCCGTCCGAGAGCGGCTTCCGTGTCGCCATGCTGATCGGCTCCTGCGTCGGCATCGCCGCCGCGATCGTCGCCTTCCTCATCCCGGATGGCCGCACGACCACCCGGCCGCAGGCCGAACCCGCCCAGGGCGCGGCCCCCGAGGCGGTCGAGGCCAAGGCCTGACCCAACCAGAACCAGAACCAGAACCAGAGAAACCGCAGGTCGGACTCCTGACCTGCGGTTTCTTGTTTCCCCAGGTCAGGGCCTCGGGACGGCTTCGCGCGGCCCTGGGACGTCAGACTCCCCGGGCCACCCGCGGCATGTCCGGCTCCAGCGACGCCGCACCGGTACGAGCCCGGTGGAGCAGTCCCAGGGCCCCGGCCGTGAGGGTCCACAGGAGAAGGGGCAGTGCCGCCAACCGCTCCATGCCTCCTATGCCGAATCCGAGATTGCCGCTGGTCCCCAACTCCGCCCCACCGGCCACGGCAGGGGCCTTCGCCGCAACGGGCCGTCTGAATCTCGTACTGGTCATGGCAGTTGTGCTCACGGGTGCCTTCGCCGGCGACCTGCTCGTCTACGCCGTCGGGCGTCGTGGCAAGCACGGTGATGACGCCCAGCAGGGGATAGATCCACAGCGAGTCGCCCATGTGGTCACGCCGCTGCGCGACGTGCCGCGCTCGACAGGAAGACGGTGGCGAGCATCACGCCCACACTGACGATGAGGAACGCCGGTGACATGCCGGCCGGGGTGCCGTCGTCGGCCCGGATCGCGCCCATGAAGTCGACCGGTGCGATCCCGTTGACCGTGCCGTACCACAGGGGCAGATAGGCGAACTGGAACAGGCGGTGGGTCCGGCTGAGCGTGCCGAGGACGAGCGCGAAGGACGAGATGAACAGCGCCCCGAGGAACCAGTGGACCAGGCCCTGGGTGTCGGATCCGGTGACCATGCGCACTGCGGGACCGATGCCCGCGACCACCGTGAGCAGGAAGCCTGCTCCCCATTCCGCGGCCATCCGGCTGCGCGCCGCGGGATAGGCGCCGAGGATGGCTTCGACTCCGTACTCATGGCGCTGGGTGCCCAGACGGGACCAGATGAGAACCGGCCAGATCCAGGCCAGTGGAAGCAGGAAGCGCGTGACGCCGGTCGCGGGCGTGACCATCTGGGCGACGAGCGTGAGGAGGAGGACACCGGCCCACCACCACAAGGGGGTGCCCTGGAGGAGGATACGGATCTCTCCGACCAGGAGACGCAGTCCCGGATTTCCGTACTTCACGGAAGCGCGGGGCAGATTCGTGAACCCGGCGGAACGCTCCACCGTCTGGTCGTCCCGCATGACCACGGCGGGTGTCCCGGATCCGTCCGGCGTGGTGGCGGTGTCCGTTCCCGGGGCCACGAGGCCTGCGGACCGGGCCGGGTCGAACCGGGGGAACCACAGGGCGGGAAGCAGCGCGAGCGCCACGGCGATCACGAGGAGCGCGTACCGGCTGAGCAGAAACGCGGGGCTCGGGTCGAAGCCGTGCCACACGAAGGTTTTCAGGGGCTTGTCCACCAACGTCAGCCCCAGGCTGAACTCGCCCACTTTGTCGGGGTCGATGCCCTGCGCCTTCATGCCCGCACCCAGCGACTGGACGACGCTGTGGACACCGATGCCGCCGAGCGGGGCGTTGGGGGACTGGCCGCCGATCGCGATGAACGCCCAGATGAAGAACCACAGGACGTTGCCGAGCCCCGCCCTCAGCAGCGGGATGGCCTCGAAGAGCAGAGCCGCGGCCGCGGTGAACGCCATCAGCGGCAGCGCGATCACCACGAAGGGACTCAGCAGTTCCACGGGGTTGACCGTCATGATCTCCCCGCGCGCCAGCTGCATGACCACCGCGGTGATCACGAGGACGCCCAGCATGGAGGCCAGCACCAGCACACTGCTGAGGAACTTGGCGAGCAGATACGCCCAGGTCCGCAGCGGCGTCGCCACCAGGAGCCTGCCCACACCGGTGGCCTCGTCGCGCGAGATCGCGTTGCGCACGACGTAGAACCCGCCGAGCGAGAGCCAGACCGTGCCCGCGAGAGCGACGACCATGCCGATGTACGCGCTGTTGTAGGTGCCGCGGTAGGCACCCACCTGCATGACCACCCAGCCGGATTCCTTGGCCGGCGTGGCGAGATAGCCCAGCCCGACCGCGGCGATCAGGATGACGGCGTACGCCGGCCGGCGCACCCGGTCCCAGAAGTCGCCGATCGCAAGCCTGAGGAGTACTTCCAGCATCACTGCCATCCCGTGGGCTCGGCGGGAGCGGCCAGCGGCGCGGACGGCTGCGCGGCCTGGTTCACGATGGCCAGGTAGGCGTCCTCGAGATCGGGGTCGACCCGCTCGGCGGTGGCGTACGGCGGTACGTGGGTCAGCAGACGTACCCGGACGCCGCTCGAGGTGCGGATCATCCTGCTGACGATCTGCCGCTTCTGGATGACGGGGACGTCCGCGGGGTCGACGAGGACCTCCCACACCCGCCCCTCGACCGCTGCGAGGAGGTCCTCCGGGGATCCTCGGCGCTGCAGTCGTCCGTTCGCGACCACCGCGATGTCCGAGGCCACCGACTCGACGTCGGAAACGATGTGGGTGGACAGCATGACGACCCGGTCCGCGGCGAGATCGCTCAACAGGTTCCGGAAACGGACCCGTTCCTCGGGGTCGAGACCGGCGGTGGGCTCGTCCACGATGATCACCTTCGGATCGGCGAGCAGCGCCTGGGCGATGCCCACGCGCCGCATCATGCCGCCGGAGTACTTGCCGAGGGGGCGCTTGACCGCCTCGGTGAGGTTGACCAGTTCCAGCAGCTCGTCGATGCGGGCGCGGGACGAGCGGGCCGAAAGGCCCTTGGCGGCCGCGAGGTAGGAGAGGAACTCCCGCGAGGTGAGGTTCGGGTACACGCCGAAGTCCTGCGGGAGGTAGCCGAGGGTGCGGCGCAGCACGTCGGGCTTGGCCACCACATCGGTGCCGTCGAAGAGAACCTGGCCGCTGGTCGGCCGGGTCACGGTCGAGGCGATCCGCATGAGCGACGACTTGCCGGCTCCGTTCGGGCCCAGCAGCCCGAGCATTCCGGTCTCCAGCCGCATGGTCATCCCGTCCACGGCCCGCTTGCCGCCCCGGTAGGTCTTGGTGATGTCAATGAGTTCCAGCATGATGTCTCCCCCTACGCCCCGAAGTCCCTGACACCGGCCAGCGGCGCCGAGACAGCCGCCCGCGCGCCTTTCAACTTCGTGGCGCGACCGTTGCGCAGCACCTTCACGGACTTCGGTACCTCGACCCGGAAGCGCACATCGCAGTTGGCGAACCGTGCGCAGCCCGCCTGGAGGTCCAGGGTGCCGTCCGTGAGCTTCCAGCTGGAGTGCGGCTTGGCCCCGGGCTGAACGTCGAACCACCGAGTGACCCTCACGTCCCCGCGGTCGCTCACGACGAGGTCCGTGGGAATGCCATGAGAGCGCACGTTGAGCGTCTTCCCGTCGAACGAGAAGGTCTTCTTCTCGGGTGTCGCATCGTCGGCATTGGCGCAGCCCGTGACAACGGCCACCGATGTCAGGGCAATGGCTGCCAGGACGCTCCTTGATAAACCACGAGAGAACACGCGAACCTCCGGATAGCTCAGTAGACCTCTGAAGCATGGTTTTTCTGAGCCCGGCAGACATCTGCCGTTCGGCAGATATTCGGTGACCAGGAGCGCGCGGGGGCCGTGACCGACCGGGTGGTTCAGCGGGCCGCCGCGGTACCGGCGGGCAGCGGCAGGATTCCCGTGACCTGCCAGCCGTCGCCGAAGGAGCCGGCCGCGAGTGTCCCGCCTAGGACCCGGAAGCGCTCGTCCAGCCCGACCAGCCCCGTGCCACCGCCCTCGCGGTGGGGGTGCAGCGGCTTGCCGCTCCCGCCGTCGTTCGTGACGGACACCCGCAGCCGGGCGTCGTCCGTATGCCCGACGGTCACCCTGACCAGGCGGGCCGAGGCGGCATGGCGCCGGACGTTGGTCAAGGATTCCAGCACCAGGCTGTACGCGGTCTCGTCGACTTCTCGCGGGAGCGTCCCGACGGGCTCCTCCGCGAGGTCCAGTTCGGTGGCGACCGAGCTGGATTCGGCGAACCTGCGGACCAGGTCGGGCACGTCCGCCAGGCCGTACACCCGGGTCGGCGGCTGAGCGGGTTCCTGTCCCGGTGCGCCCTCGTGCACCTCCTCCGCCTCGCGCAAGGTCTGCAGGGTGCGGTCCATCGAGTCCAGGGCGCGCAGACCTGCTTGCTCCACCCGGCTCAGCAGCGCCTGGTGCTGATCCGGTTCGTAGGCCGACGCCTGCGCGGCCTGCACCTCCAGCACCATGCCCGTCACCTCGTGGGCGACGAAGTCGTGCAGGACTCTGGCCATGTGGAGGCGCTGCTCCCGACGGGCCTGCAGCACCGCCCGTCGTCGGCGGTGGTCCGTGGCGCGCAGATAGCCGCCGATGCCGACGGCGCAGGCCGCCGGCACCAGCGTGACCAGCACCATGATCACCGAACCGTTCGTTCCCGACTGCGGGTTGCGCAGGGTGAAGCGCAGCGGCAGCGCGATCGTCGTGAGGACGGCCACGAGTCCGGCGGGGACGACGTACCGAGGCCCCGACCGCCGGATGAGACGCCCGGTGAGGACCAGCAACCCGACCAGTTCGAAGGGCATCCACAGCAGGGTCAGGCCCTGCTTGCCGACGTACCCCACGTCCACGAGGAGGGAGACCGCCATGACGACCAGTGCGGCGGTGTTCTCGGTGACCCTTCCCCACGGCCAGCGAAGCAGCGGCACCGACACCGCCACGACGGCCGACACGGCGGGGAGCAGCGCGCTGGGCGGACCGAGCAGGGCCGGCAGTCCCAGACACAGGACCGCCGCCAGTAACGATAAGCTCCGCCAACGTCCCAGTGCCGCGCCGCTCGTTGCCATGACCATCAGCCTAGGCAGACACCTGAGCAGCCCAGGCAGACAACCGGACCGACGCGGTCTTCGTCGTCCGCCGCCGGGCCGGCGACGCACCTCCGGCTGTTCGACGCACACGTTCATCACCCAGGTCTTTGCCTTGGGTATGCCGCCGTCCCTCGTGCTACCGAGAATGACGATGTGTGGCTAGCATTTCGTCGCGTATCCCATCTCCCACGCACGTACGGCGATTCCGACCCTGTTCCGCACGCCGAGTTTTCGCTGAATGCTGGCCACGTGCGTTTTGACCGTGCCCGGTGAAATGAACATCTCCGTCGCGATATCGGCGTTCGTCAGCCCTTCGGCGACCTTCCCTGCGATTTCGATCTCCCTCTTGGTGAGGGGGCCGACGGGAGTCTCGCGCCGGGCCGGCGCACCGGAGTCAGGACCGGTGACGTGCCTGAGCAGCCGTACCGTGACGGACGGGCTGATCAGGCTGTCACCGGCGACCGCGGCACGCACGGCTTCCACGAGCAGCGTCGGTCCGGACCGCTTGAGCAGAAAGCCCGAGGCGCCGTAGCGCAGTGCCGGATACACGTACTCGTCCAGGTCGAAGGTCGTCACGATGACGACCTTGCCCTGGAACCCGGTTGCCGGGGCGAGCAGGTGACGCGTGACCTCGAGTCCGTCCATGCGTGGCATGCGGACGTCCAGGAGAGCTACGTCGGGTCGCAGCAGCCTGGCCGTCTCCAGCGCGTCCGCACCGTCGGCGGCCTCGCCGATCACCTCGATGTCGGCCTGGCTCTCGAGGATGCGCCGCATACCGCGGCGAACCATCTCCTGATCGTCAGCGATGAGCACACGAATCGTCACGGTCGGCCATTCTTACAGGCGAAGGACGGTGGGGATCCGCGGACAAGGTGCTGGACCT
Source organism: Streptomyces sp. NPDC096311 (assembly GCF_044763085.1). Lineage (NCBI taxonomy): Bacteria > Bacillati > Actinomycetota > Actinomycetes > Kitasatosporales > Streptomycetaceae > Streptomyces > Streptomyces sp. NPDC096311. The sequence goes on along the minus strand of NZ_JBIWFN010000006.1, from coordinate 364,914 downwards.
GCTGGTTCTCGGCCATCCTTACGGCCGACCGCCGAGGCCTCAGGTCGGTCCAGTGCTCGTTGACGTAGGCGAACGCCGACTGACGGTCCGCCAGCCGGCAGGAATGTCGGCGCCATAAGGTCGCCCCATGAGTGGGACGGCGAACGGTCCTCGTTCTTTCGGCCGAGGCCGGGCCTCGCAACCGGCCGTTGTGCCGAGGCGGCAAGGGTGGGCGCCGGAGGAGGCTCTGAGGACAGCAGCCGGTAGGGACCGGCCACCACACGAACCGAGGAGCACCCCATGAAGCGCATCGTCATCGCCCTGGCCGTGGCCGCAGTACTGGCGGGAGGCGTCGTGGTGGCATGGCGCGTGTTCGACAACTCCTCGGTCGCCACCGCGAGCGGAGCGGATCACACGGTGCCGCGCACCGAGGTCGAGAAGCTGGCCAAGGAGAACTACGCCATCCCCTTCGTCCAGGACGGCCCACAGTCCGTGAGCTGCCCGCGGGGGCTGCGTTCGAAGATGGACGACACCGTGGAATGCACCGCTGTCTTCAAGGGCGAGAGCAAGACGATGCTGATCTCCGTGACCGGAGTGAAGGGCGACAGGGTGAGCTTCGACTACGGCCTGTCGAAGTAGAACGGGGTCGAAGCAGGACAAGGGGCGAAGCAGAACAACGGTCGAAGCAGAACAACGGTCGAGGCAGGAGAACGGTCGAAGCAGAAGAAGGTCGAAGCAGAACAAGTGGTAGACCGAGAAGCGGCGTGGCGCGGGGACCGGATCAGCGGTCGCCGACCACGCCGCAGCGCCATGCCCAGGCGGCGATCTCCACGCGGTTGCGCAGCTTCAACTTGGCCTGGATGCTCGCCATATGGGTCTTGACCGTGGAGAGCGAGACGAAGAGCTCCTCGCAGATCTCCTGGTTGGTCCGCCCGTCGGCGACCAGCCGGACCACATCAAGTTCCCGCCCGGTCAACGGACTTGAGGACACCTCCGTCCGGGCGGCAGCGGACCGCTGCTCCCCGATCCGCTCCAGGAGCCGTACGGTCACGGCGGGCGAGACCAGCGCGTCGCCGCGCGACGCCGCGCGTACGGCCTCCACCAGCAGCCCGGGGCCCGCGTCCTTCAGCAGAAACCCGCAGGCACCGCCGTGCAGCGCCCCATAGACGTAGTCGTCCTGGTCGAAGGTGGTCACGACCACCACCCGCAACGGGTCGACGGCCTTCGGGCCCGCGAGCAGCCGGGTCACCTCAAGGCCGTCGAGTTTCGGCATCCGGATGTCGACGAGACACACGTCGGGGCGCAGCTTCCTGGCCAGCTCCACACACTCCGCACCGTCGGCCGCCTCGCCCACGACCTCGATGTCGGGCTGTGTCTGGAGAATCAGCCGGAAGCCCGTGCGCACCATTTCCTGGTCGTCGGCTATCAGGACCCGGATACGTCTCGCTGAACCGCTGGATCCGCTGGATCCGCTGGATCCGCTGGCGTCGGTCATGCGGGTGATCCTGTCACAGCGCCGCGCAGGGGGAACTCCGCCGTCAGCCTCCACCCCCCGTCCTCGGCCCGGCTCGCGTGCAGAGTTCCGCCGACGGCCTCCGTACGTTCGGTCAGCCCGACGAGGCCGAGACCACCACGTCCGCCGAGCGGTTCGGCGTTCGGCGCCGTCCGCCGCGGCGACGGCGCGTTGTGCACCTCCACCCGAAGCCGCCGGGCCCCCGCCTCGCCGCCCGACAGGCCGACCCGCACGGAGACGGACGGTGAACCCGAGGCGTGACGGCGTACGTTCGTCAGCCCCTCGCGCACGACGTTCCGCACGGAGGTCTCCACCTCGGGGTCGGGCCGCGCCTGCCGGGCCTCGGCCGCGACCTGGAGGGTGGCAGGGGCGTCGCGTTCGGCGAACGCGGCGACCAGTTCGCCCAGTTCGGCGAAGAGATCCCCGGGACGCACCACCCGTGCGTCGTCCTCGCGCAGCACACGGACGAGCTTGCGCATCGACTGCAGGGTCTCGGACCCGGCCTGCTCGATGCTGCGCAGCAGCGGGTCCACCTGTTCGGGCGCGATGTCGCGGATCGCACGGGCGGCCTGGGCCTGGACGACGATGCCCGTGACGTGGTGGGCGACGAAGTCGTGCAGTTCGCGGGCGAGTTCGAGGCGTTCGCTCTGGCGGGTGTCGGCGACGGCGCGCCTCCTGCGCTCGTCGAGGCTGCGCAGATAGCAGCCGAGGCCGACGGCGCCGCCCGTGGGGAAGGTCAGGAGGAAGGAGAAGACGACGCCGCCCTCGTCCAGCCGCATCGGTGCCGCGATCACGGCGACGCCGAGTGCGGTGCTCAGCGCGGCGGCCGGCCAGGGCTGCGGTATGTCCTTCGCCGCGCGTACCAGCAGGAGCAGCAGGCACAGCGTCTCCAGCAGGCCCCAGCCGGCGAACGTCGGCGTCACGGACGTGAGGAGGGCCAGTGTCGTCACCCAGGAGGTGAGCACCGCGGCACCCGCGCCCCAGGTCAGCGCCGAGGGGCTGCCCGGCAGCAGCAGCGCGACGGCTGCCACGAGGCCCGGGACCGCCCTCCACCAGACACTGTTCCCTTCGAGCCCGGCGGTGCCCTCGATGCCGACCGCGTCGAGCAGCCACAGCAGCGCCATGACCACTGTCAGCGCGGTGAGGGCGGTGCGGCGGGACAGCCGGGAAAGAGGCGTCTGATCGTCTCGATCTCGCAGGTCTCGTGCGTCTCTCACGTCTCGTACGTCTTTCAGGTCTCGGTCTCGCACAACTGGCAGCGTAGGGGCGGCTCTTGTCGTACGGCCTCGGCCGAAAGAACGACGCGGCGGTGGCGAACCGGTCGGTCGGCCGAGGCGACGCCCTTTGCCAGGGCCCCATGTTGGAGGGCATGAACCCCACAACGTCTCCGCCGCGCGTGCTGAACGGCATCGGGCTGTCCAAGTCCTTCGGATCCACCCGCGCGCTCGACGCGGTGGACATCGCCGTCGGCGCGGGCGAGTCCGTGGCCGTCATGGGCCCCTCGGGGTCGGGCAAGTCGACGCTGCTGCACTGCCTCGCGAACATCGAGCGCCCGGACAGCGGCCAGGTCCTGCTGGACGGCGAGCGCATAGACCAGTTGCGCGAGCCGGACCGCAGCGAGCTGCGCCGTACCCGCTTCGGATTCGTCTTCCAGTTCGGACAGTTGCTGCCCGAACTGCCGGCGGTGGAGAACGTGGCCCTCCCGCTGATGCTCGGCGGGATGACCCGTCGCGAAGCCGAGCGGACCGCACGCCGGTGGTTCGCGCCGCTGGGCCTGGAGGGCAAGGAGCACAGCCGCCCCGGCGAACTGTCCGGCGGCCAGGCCCAGCGGGTGGCGATCGCACGGGCGCTGGTCGGGGGCGCCCAGGTCGTCTTCGCCGACGAACCGACGGGCGCCCTCGACCAGACGACCGGGCAGGAGGTGATCCGGATGCTGGTGGAGGTCACCAGGGCGCAGAACGCCGCGCTGGTCGTGGTCACCCACGACCAGTTGGTCGCCCGCTGGTGCGAACGCACGGTGCAGGTACGGGACGGGCGGATCGTACGAGAGACAGGCCCGTCCGTCTCCGGCTCCGTCGGCGCCGGTACCGCCGGAGTCACGCGATGAGGACGATGAGGACGAGGACGAGGACGAGGACGAGGACGGGGACGGGGACGGGGACGGGGACGGGGACGGGGACGACGAGAACGATGGGGCCGACGCGGGTTCTGGACCGTACGACCTGGACCCTGACCTGGCGACTGCTGCGGGGCGGCGGGCGGCACGGCCATCTCGGCGTGGGACTCTCCGTCGCCGCCTCGGCACTCTGCACCACGCTGCTGTTCCTGTGCGTCGGTGCCAACCTCGGCTTCGGCGAACGCGCCGCGCACACCGACTGGCGCACCCCCGCCAAGGCCGGACCCTCGAGCGCGGTGGCCGTACAAGCGGTAGGCACCACCTTCATCAACGGCGAGCCCGTGACTGTCGTCGACATCGCCGCACTGCCGGGCAGGCAAGCCGAGGCACCCGCCCCTCCTGGCATGTCGCGCTTTCCCGAGCCCGGCGAAGTATGGACCTCACCGGCGCTCGGCAGACTGCCGGGCAGGGCCACCACCACGGGCACCCTCGGCCGCGCCGCACTGGCCAGGCCCGGCGAGAAGGTGGCAGTCGTCGGACGCCGGGCCGACGACCCGGCGATGACGACGAGGCGCGGTACCGACCCACGCCGCCCGGGAGACATCATGTCCCCCACACCCGTCGCGGACTTCACGGGAAGGCGCACGACGGACGGTGTCACCGCCCAGTACCAGGACCTGACGAAGCTCGCCACGGTCCTGGTGATCGTGCCGCTGCTGGTGCTCGGCGCCTCGTCCGCCCGCCTGTCCGTCTCGCGCCGCGACGCGCGGCTGGCCATGCTGCGATTGGTGGGTGCCGCGCCGGGGCGGATCGCGGGGATGGCGGCGGCCGAGGCGGTGCTGACCGGTGCGGCCGGGGCCCTCGCGGGCACGCTCGGCTACGCGGCACTGCTGCCGTTCGCGGCCAAGGTCCCCGTGGCAGGTGGCAGTTGGTACGCCTCCGACCTGTGGGTGGGCGCGCCCGTGCTGCTCGCCGTGCTCGCCGGCGTGGTGCTGATGGTGACGGTCAGCGCGCTGGCCGGGCTGCGGCAGGTGGTCGTGGGCCCGCTCGGGGTCGTACGCCGATCCCGCGCTCCCCGCATCAAAGCCGTACGCGCGCTCCTGTTCGTCGCCGTGCTGATCGGCTACTGGCAGATCTCCAAGGACAAGGGGGCGGACGTCAACACGGTGGTGTACTGCTGCGCCGCTGTCTTCGCCGCGCTGTCCGTCATCGGCCCCTGGGCGGTCGGTGTGCTCGGCGGCCTCGTCACCGGTCTGGCACGGCGCCCCACGACGCTCCTGGCGGGGCGCCGGCTGCTCGACGACCCCAAGTCCGTGTGGCGTGCGGTGTCCGGGCTGACCCTGGCGGGCTTCGTGGCCGGTTTCTTCGCCCTGTTCAGCATCGCCGGCGGCTCGCCCTGGAGCAGCCCCGGCCAACTCTCGCTGTCTGTACCGAAGGAGCGAGTCGCCGCCGTACGACAACTGGCCGACGCCCGCCTGAAGCACGCGCACATCGACGCCACCGTCGGCACGAACACCAACTGGGTCGCCACCGGCACAGGCACCGGGGCCGAACGCCAGGTCACCGCGGTGATCACGGACCCGGCCCGGCTCGACGCGGCACGCGCCGCGCTCACCGGCCTCGTACCCGGCCAGTACCCGATCACCGGCACGGACGTCGACTGGCAGTCACGGCAGTTCGACCACGACTTCCACCTCTCGACGCTGGCCGTGCTCGGCGCGAGCTTCACCATCGCCATCGCCTCCACGGGCATCACGGCCGCCTCGTCCGTCCTGGACCGCCGCCGCGCCTACGGCCTGCTGCATCTGGCGGGCACCCCGCTGCGGGTCCTGGACGCGGCCAGGCGTACGGAGTCGGTGCTGCCCGGCGCGGTGCTCGCGGGCGGCGCGGTACTCACCGGCCTGTTCTGCGCGGCACCCCTGACATTCGCCGGGGGCACCCCACACCTGGACGCCCGCGGCGTCACCCTCCTCGCCGCCTGCCTGGCCCTGGGCTTCACCGGCCTGGCCGCCGCGAGCGCGGCAAGCCGCCCGCTGCTCCGCGAGGTGACGCGAGACGCGGGCCCACGCCCGGACTGACATGGGGCATGGTGATCATTCACGGGCTTTCACCGCCCCGGATGGAGGCGGGACTCCTGGCGGCGCGTAGCCACGCCGCCGTAAAGGTGAAGGGCGCCCCGGAGGTTCCCGGGGCGCCCTTCGTGGTGATCGTCAGAAAAGGCTACTCAGCGCACGTCCACGTAGTCGTGGTAGCTCTCGGCGTCCACGTAGGAGCCGGACGCGAGGTAGACCCCGACCCAGGTGCCGTCCTGCTTCGCGGTGAAGCGGGCGGTGAAGTGGCCGTGCGAGTCAGCCTTGACGGAGCCCATCTGCGTCCAGGACTTCTTTCCCTTGGCCTGGAAGAGGATGTAGACGCGCTGCTTGCCGAACGCCACCCACTTCGTGCCGCTGAGCCGCTGCAAGGTGCCGGTGGTGGTCACGGTGTGGCCCTTGCGCACCGGCTCGGGACCGGCGTTGAAGCCGGTGATCCGGGTGGCGGTGCGGTTGAAGTGCACGGAGTTGGAGTAGCCGGACTGGTAGTCCGACGACCCCGCCGAGTACAGCCGCCAGTAGCCCTTCGGCACCGCGACATACCCGTCGAGGTTGAAGGTGCCGTCGGACTTCGTGTTGAACCAGCCGAGCGACTTCCAGCCGGTCTTGCCGTCGGCCGACTGCTGGAGGTACAGCTTCCGGTTCGGCGGCACCTTGCCGTTGCTGCTGTTCATGCTGCCCTGGATGTGCAGGTCGGAGTACTCGTCGATCCAGCTCGAACAGAAGCAGATGTTCGTCCGGTTGATGACGTCGACCTTGAACTGCGTGTGCGAAGCGGTCAGATACGGGTCGGCCAGGTAGCTGTCGCGGCTGGTCTCGACCGTGTACGTGCTGTCGTCGTACGGGATGTACGGGTCGGTGAGCGTGAAGCGCCCGCCGGCACCGCTGGTCGCCTTGGCGTAGTAGTCCATTTCGAGCGCGACGCCCTTGGCCGGGCGCCAGGTGCCGTCGTACAGGTACTCCACGACACCGGACGAGGACGCCTTGGCACCGAACTTGATCTTCACGCTGGAGTGGTCCAGCCGAATCCGGCTCGGGCTGACCACGACCGGCAGGGTCTTCGTGTCGACGAGCACATAGGTGCTCGTGCCGTCGGGGTTGGCGATCCAGAAGGAGAGCGAGACCGGCACGGACGTGGCGTTGTCGCCGTTCAACTTCGGCGCCACGTCGACCGCGTAGCTGCCGTCGGCGGCGGTGACGGTGCTGAAGGCGTTCTCGGCGATCACGCTCAGTTGCTTGCCGACCAGCGGCGAGGTGTCGCCGGTGATCGGGTCGAAGAGCGAGACGCGGCCGCTGAGCTGGACGTGCGTGTGCTCCACGTCCAGCACGGCGGGGCTGATGCTGCGATCGGCGAAGACCGGCTTCGGCTCGACGTCCACGGTGGTGGCGTGCGCCGACGAGGTGCTGTCGCCGTCGCTGTCCTGGGCGCTGACCGTCACGTCGTAGCTGCCGTACGACGGCAGTTGCGACATGCGCGGCGAGCGCCAGACGCCGTCCTGCGGCGTGCCGGAGACGAGCGTGAAGCCGGTGACCGCGACGGTCGCCGGGTTCGCGCCGCGCATCTCGGTCAGGTCGGCGGACACCTCGGTGATCGCCGAATCGGAGGAGACGGCGACCGTCAGGTAGCCGGCGTCGGAAGAGTCGGAGCCGACGCTGCCGAACACCGGGGCGCCGGTGCCGTCGGCGGGCGCGCTGCCGCTCGGGGTGGGCGTCGGGTCGCCGGAGGGCGGGTCGGACGGGGTCGGATCGGACGGGGTCGGGGTGTCCGACGGTTCGCCGGTGGGCGGGTCGGACGGGTTCGGGGTGTCCGAAGGAGTGCCGGACGGGGCGGTGGTGGGCGTGTCCGTCGACGTCGGATCTGCCGTCGGGTTCGTGGTCGCGGTGGCCGCCGGGTCCTGCCCGGGCGTGTCACCGTCGGCCGCGTACGCCAGCGACGGCGCGGCGAGGAGCGCGGCGCCCAGTGCGGCGGACACGGCCGCCGACACCAAAGAGCGTGTTCTCACTGCTGGATTCCCCCCACGGGAATGGCGCGGCCTCGCTGCCCCGGATATCCGGAGGCCGGCCGCGCTCTTTGTACAGTTGCTGTGAACATCACGCAACGCATCGGACTCTAGCGCCTGCCCCCGACACGGGAGCAAGGGGGTTTACGCAACCGTCCGAGGACCTCAACTGCCGCCGCCCGCAGCGCTGTTAAGAATCCCGCCCAGAGCAGTCCGCCGGTGTCAGGGCGACCCGACGACGACCGCTCAGGCCCAGTCGAACGGTGCGTCCGGTACGCAGTCAGGATCGTCCTCGATCCGAGACCGGCGCCAGCCCTCAACGAGAACGTCGAGCCCTACCGCGAGCGGAGCCGCCACACCGCCGACACGATCCCGAACGCGTTGAGCGTCGACATGCCCCGGCGCGAAGGACTTCGTGATCCCTCTCGTACTCGCTGTGACCGGGTCAGCCGCAACTCGGCCGGGAACGGTTCACGAGCGCGGCGCGAGAGGAGCGGTGTGAGAGGCGCTCGGCAAGAATTCGGCACCGTACCCCACCACCGGCTCCGAAAAAAGCAAAAGCCCCAGGTCACGGCGAGTGAGAATCCTGGGGCTTCCACAGAGCCGCCTTCGGGATTCGAACCCGAGACCTACGCATTACGAGTGCGTTGCTCTGGCCATCTGAGCTAAGGCGGCGCGCTGTCCGCACTATGGTGCGATCAGCAACGTCGGTAAGTCTACACAGTTTCCGGGGGTGCTCCGTACACGCCCCGGGAGGACTGGTTCCGGGGCGTGCGGGAGGGCTATGCGCAGCGCTTTCCCTTCGCGGGAGGGGTGCCCTGGAGCAGGTAGCGGTCGATCGTGGAGTCGATGCAGACGCTGCCACGGCCGTACGCGGTGTGGCCGTCGCCGACGTAGGTGAGGAGGACACCGGAGGAGAGCTGGGAGGCGAGGGCCTTGGCCCAGGCGTAGGGGGTGGCCGGGTCCCGGGTGGTGCCGACCACGAGGATCGGGCCCGCGCCCTTCGCCTCGATGCGGTGCGGCTCGCCGGTGGGCCGCACGGGCCAGTACGCGCAGTTCAGGGAGGACCAGGCCAGGCCGTCGCCGAAGACGGGGGACGCCTTCTCGAACGCGGGAAGGCTCTTCTCCACCTGGTCGGGCGTGGAGAAGGCGGGCGGGAGGTCGAGGCAGTTCACGGCCGAGTTGGCGAACATGAGGTTCGCGTACTTGCCGTCGGCGTCGCGCTCGTAATAGCTGTCGGAGAGAGCGAGCAGGCCCGCGCCGTCCTTGTCCTTCATCGCCGCGGTCAGCGCCTGGCGCAGCTGCGGCCACGCCGCCTGGTCGTACATGGCCGCGATCACACCCGTGGTCGCGAGCGCCTCGCCGAGCTTGCGGCCGCCCGCGTCGCCTGTCGGGATCGGCTTCGCGTCGAGCTGCTTGAAGAAGGCGCTGAGGTTCTTGCCGACCTGGTCCGGGCTCGTGCCCGGGCCGCCCAGCGGGCAGTCGCTCTGGCGCACGCAGTCCTTCGCGAAGGACTGGAACGCCGTCTCGAAGCCCGCCGTCTGGTCCTGGTTGAGCTTGCGTGCGGACAGGGACGGGTCCATCGCGCCGTCCAGGACCATGCGGCCCACCCGGTCCGGGAACAGGCCCGCGTACGTCGCCCCGAGGAGCGTCCCGTACGACGCCCCCACGTAGTTCAGCTTCCGGTCGCCCAGAACCGCGCGCAAAATGTCCATGTCCCGGGCCGCCTCGACCGTGGACACGTGCCGCAGGAGGTTCGGCGAGTGCCGGCCACAGCCCTCGGCGAACTTCTTGTACGCGTCGACCAGTTCACCCGTCTCCTTCTTGTCGTCGGGGGTGACGTCCGTCTCCGTGTACGTGTCCATCTGGTGGCCGGTGAGGCACTCGACGGGCTCGCTGCGGGCCACCCCGCGCGGGTCGACCGCGGCCATGTCGTAGCGGGCGCGGACCTCCGCCGGGTAGCCGATCCCCGCGTACGACTGCAGATAGCCCACCGCCGAGCCGCCCGGCCCGCCCGGGTTGACCAGCAGCGAGCCGATGCGCTTGCCGGGGCCGGTCGCCTTCTTGCGGGCCACGGCCAGCTTGACGTCGCCCGAGGCCGGTTTCGCGTAGTCGAGCGGCGCCTTCATCGTGGCGCACTCGAAGCCGGAGACGCCGCAGCTGCGCCAGGTCAGCTTCTGGTTGTAGTACGACGACAGCGTGGAGGGTGTGGCGCGGGGCAGTGCGGCCAGCACCGCGTCCGCCGACGTCGTGGCCGTCCTGGTCGAACTCCCCGTGGAGCAGGCGGAGACGAGCAGCGTGGCGGCGAGCAGCACGCCGCCCGCACGGACGGTACGCATCGCGCGGATCGCACCGCGGGGTCGGTTCGGCCGACGGGACCGGGGCGGCCGAGGGGTGCGCCTGAAGTACCTGGAGTACATCTCGCGAGCGTAACCCTGCGCGACGTCCTGATCACCAACAGTCGTGGATGTGCCTCGTACGAGTGATGGCGTCAACACTGCGACTCAACTCCTGCTCCCCACACCTCGCCTCAGCTCCTCACTCCGGCTCCTCGGCACGGCCCCGGCTGTCGGCCGGTCGCGATCACTGCCGGCTGCCGACCGGTCGCGGTCACTATCGGCAGTTGGCCGGTCGCGGTCGGCTGTCGGCTGTTCGCCGGTCGCTGTCAGCTCCGGGTCCTCGGCCCGACCGCGCCTTCGAGCCTTTCGGCTCAGCCCGCCCGCAGCGCCATCGTCATCGCCTCCACCGCCAGCAGCGGGGCCACATTGCGGTCCAGCGCCTCGCGGCACGCGGCGATCGCGTCGATCCGGCGGAGGGTCGCCTCCGGCGAGCTGCCGCGGGCGAGGCGCTCGAGTACATCCTCGGCCTCCGTGTTGGCGAGGGCCACCCGGGAGCCGAGCTGGAGGGCGAGGACGTCGCGGTAGAAGCCGGTGAGGTCGATGAGGGCCAGGTCCAGGCTGTCGCGCTGCGTACGCGTTCTCCGGCGCTTCTGCCGGTCCTCCAGCTCCTTCATGACGCCCGCGGTACCACGCGGCATGCGGCCGCCCTGCGACGCGCCGAGGGCCGCCTTCAGGTCTTCGGTCTCCTTGACGTCGACTTCCTCGGCGAGCTGCTTCGCGTCCTCCGAGGCCGTGTCGATCAGCTCTTGGGCCGCCTTGAGACAGCCGCCGATGTCGTCGACCCGCAGCGGGAGCTTGAGGACGGCGGCCCGGCGCTCACGGGCACGCTGGTCCGTGGCGAGACGGCGGGCGCGCCCGATGTGCCCCTGTGTCGCGCGGGCCGCGGCCGCCGCGACAGCGGGCTCGATGCCGTCACGGCGGACGAGGATGTCGGCGACCGCGTCCACCGGCGGGGTGCGCAGGGTGAGCAGGCGGCAGCGGGAGCGGATGGTGGGCAGGACGTCCTCGATGGAGGGCGCGCAGAGCAGCCAGACCGTACGGGGGGCCGGTTCCTCGACGGCCTTCAGAAGGACGTTGCCCGCGCCCTCCGTGAGGCGGTCCGCGTCCTCCAGGACGATGACCTGCCAGCGGCCGGTCGCCGGGGACATCTGGGCGCGGCGAACCAGGTCGCGGGTCTCCTTCACACCGATGGAGAGGAGGTCGGTGCGGACGATCTGCACATCGGCGTGCGTCCCGATCAGACTGGTGTGACAGCCGTCGCAGAAGCCGCAGCCGGGGACTCCGCCCAGCGCGCGGTCGGGGCTCACGCACTGGAGCGCCGCCGCGAAGGCCCGCGCCGCGGTGGAACGCCCGGAGCCGGGCGGACCGGTGAACAGCCAGGCGTGCGTCATCTTGGACGCCTCGGGGAGCGGGGTGTCCGCGGCGACCGCCGAGACGAGGGCGTCGGCGTCACGAGCGGCGGCGGCGAGCTGCTCGCTCACCTTGTCCTGGCCCACCAGGTCGTCCCATACCGGCACGGGGCACCGCCCTTTCGTCGCACTTTGCCTTGCCGCGTCCATTGTGCGGGTCGCCACTGACAACGGGGCCCCGGACCTCAGCGACGGCGGCGACCGCCCCGTCCCTCGCGCCCGTCGTCCTGCTCGTCGTCGTCACGCGGGCCCAGCAGTTCGTCCGCCAGGGTCGGGAGGTCGTCGAGCGGGGTCTCCTCCGCCCAGTCGGAACGAGGGCGGCGACGCGGTGCGCCCTCGGCATTGACCTGGGGCAGCTCGCGCGTGCGGTCACCGGCCCTCTCGGGCCGGGGCTCGGGCCGCTCGTCCCGGAAGAAGCCCGGCGGCACCCGGTTCGCGGGATCACCCGCACCGGCATCCGGGGCGGCACCCGCGTCCCCGTCGCGTACCGGAGGAAGCACCGCCGTCTCGTCGGCCGCGCCCGGCGCCACCGGCGGCAGTACGGCGGTCTCGTCCGCGGCCCCCAAAACCACCGGCGGGAGCACGGCCGTCCTCTCGGCCGCCTCCTCGGGCACGGGCGGCTTCGGCAGCTTGGCCGTCTCCTCCGAGTCGGAGCGGGAACCCTCGCGGCTCTCTCCGGAGCGCACGGGCCGCAGCACCGTCGTCTCGTCCACCGAGCCGCCCGAGGTGCTCGGGGGCGTCACGACCGGCGTGGGCACCGTCGTCTCGTTGTCGGCCACGGGACCCGCGGCCGCCGGCTCACCAGAACCCACAGGCGCCGAAGCGGAAGCGGGAGCCGACGTAGGCGCTGAAGCCGCAGCCGAAGGAGAAGCGGAAGCAGACGTCGAAGCCGCCGTGGCGGCGGCCGCCGCCGCTGCCGCTGCCGCCGTCTCCGTCGCCGCCCGTCGTGCCTCCTCCGCCCGCAGCAACGCCTCCTCGGCCTTGCGCTGCTTCTCCAGGCGGCGCTCCTCGGCCTCGGCCCGCAGCCGTGCCTGCTCCTCGGCCAGCCTGCGCAGCCGGTCGTGCTCGGCGGCCTGGGCCTGCTCCTGGGCCAGCAGCCGCGCCCGCTCCTCCTCGGCCCGGCGGCGGGCCTCCTCGGCGCGCTGCCGGGCCTCCTCCGCCTGGCGCTCGGCCTCGCGCCGCTGCGCCTCCTCCAGTTCGCGCTGCTTGCGCTCCTCTTCCTCCGCACGCAGCCGGGCGAGCTGTTCCTGGCGCTCGCGCTCCAGTCGCTCCTCCTCGGCCTTGCGGGCGGCCTCTTCCTCGGCCTTGCGCCGAGCCTCCTCCTCGGCCGCCTTGCGTGCCTCCTCCTGGGCCTTCACCTCGGCCTCGGAGAGGGGCAGCATCACGTCGAGCCGGTGCCGGACGACGGTGGTGACCGCCTCGGGCTCCTGGGCGGCGTCGACGACCAGGTACCGGCCCGGGTCGGCGGCGGCCAGCGTCAGGAAACCGGAGCGCACGCGCGTGTGGAACTCCACCGGCTCCGACTCCAGCCGGTCGGGCGCCTCCGTGAAGCGCTCGCGCGCCGCCTCTGGGGAGACGTCGAGGAGCACCGTCAGATGCGGCACCAGTCCGTTGGTCGCCCATCGGTTGATGCGGGCGATCTCGGTCGGGGACAGGTCCCGGCCGGCCCCCTGGTAGGCCACCGACGAGTCGATGTAGCGGTCGGAGATGACGACGGCACCCCGCTCCAGCGCGGGCCGCACCACCGTGTCCACGTGCTCGGCGCGGTCGGCGGCGTACAGCAGCGCCTCCGCGCGGTGCGACAGGCCCGCCGACGACACGTCCAGCAGGATCGACCGCAGCCGCTTGCCGACCGGCGTGGCGCCCGGCTCGCGGGTCACCACGACCTCGTGGCCCTTGGCGCGGATCCACTCCGCGAGCGCTTCCGCCTGCGTCGACTTCCCGGCCCCGTCGCCGCCCTCCAGGGCGATGAAGAACCCGTTCGTGGTGGAGTTCTGCACCGGGTCGTCGCCGCCGCGCAGCGCGTCCAGCAGGTCGTGCCGCAGCGGCACTCCGGAGCGGTCGTCGACCTTGGCGAGCACCAGGGCGGCGACCGGCAGCAGCAGGGCGCCCACCAGCATCAGTGTGAAGGCGGCGCCTCCGTGTGCGAACACGAACTTGCCGTTCTCGAGCCGGTGCGGGCCGATCGCCGCGGCGACCACGGGCGCCAGCAGGGCGCCGAGCGCCACGGAGACCCGTACGACCGCGTGCAGGTGTTCCGTCGTACGCGCCCGCCGGTACTCCTCGGTCTCCTGGTCGAGCAGTGCGTGCCCGGTGTTCGCGGTGACGCCCGCGCCGATGCCCGCGAGGCCGGCGATCAGCAGCTCCGTGGTGACGTCCGGGACCAGACCGGCGGCCAGCAGCGCGATCCCGGTGAAGGCGATCGCCAGCGAGAGCAGCCTGCGCCGCGACAGCGACGGCAGCACGGAGGGGGCCGTCCGGATGCCGATGACGACACCCCCGGTCAGCGCCAGCACCAGCAGGCCGTACGTGACCGGTCCGCCGCCCAGGTCCTTGGCCTGCAGCACGGAGACGGCGACCGCGGCGGCGATCGCCGCGGCGACGGCCGCGCAGGCGAGCACCAGGAGCGGGATCGCGCCGGTACGGCCGTTGTCGACGCCCGTGCCCGTCCTGGGGCGGCGCAGGCCCTCCAGGGGCGAGCGCGCACGCGGGGTGCGGGTGTCGGGCAGTTCGAGGGACGTGAGCACGGAGAGCGAGGCGGCGAACAGTCCGGCGGCGACGTACGAGGCGAGCGCCCCCTGGTGCTGGTCGAACCAGGCGATCCCGGCACCCAGCAGGTTGCTGACGAGTGACACCACGACGAGCGTGGCGGCCGCGATCGGCACTGCCACGAAGGCCGTACGCAGTGACAGGCGCCGCAGCGCGTCCAGGTGGTCCGGCAGCGGGCGCACGGTGGCGCCTTCCAGCGGCGGCGCGGGCAGCAGCGCGGGCGCCGCGCTCTCCCGGCACACCGTCCAGAAGCGCTCGGCGACGCCGGTCACGAAGGCGAGGACGAGGAGGGCGGCGAGTGCGTTGTCCGGGGTCCAGTCGATCCACAGGGGCGCGATGAGCATGAGCACGGCGCGCAGTCCGTCGGCTCCGGCCATGGTCCAGCGCCGGTCGAGCGGCCCCTCCTGGGACGTCAGCGAGGTGAGCGGCCCGAGGAGTATCGCTCCGAAGAGCAGCGTGGCCAGAATGCGTGCCCCGAAGACGGCCGCCACGGCGAGGGCGACCCCGCGGTAGCCACCGCCGAAGGAACCCTCCGCGATCGCCGCCTGGAGGACGAGGATGACCAGCACGAGCAGGGCCAGGGCGTCACCGACACCGCCTACCAGGTGGGCGCTCCACAACCGTTTCAGCTGGGGTCGGCGCAGCAGCGCGCGGACGGCGCGCTCGCGGGAATCCGCGACCAGGGCGTCGTCGGGGGCCGGAGTGTGGGCCGTTGGCTGCTCGGCTCGCGTCATCCTGCAAGCCTATCCGGCCCCACTGACTGCCCGTAGGGGTGCCCGAACATGTGGACGCCCCCACACCGAAAGGTGTAGGGGCGTCCACATCTGCATCTGTCTGACAGAGGCCGCGACCTGACAGGGACCGCGAGACCTGACGGAGGCCGCGAGCCCGGACCTCAGTTCTCCGAAGCCGCCGTCTTCTTGGCAGCGGCCTTCTTGGCCGGAGCCTTCTTGGCAGCCGTCTTCGAAGTCGTCGTCTTCTTTGCGGCCGTCTTCTTGGCAGGGGCCTTCTTGGCCGGAGCCTTCTTGGCCGCCGCCTTCTTCGCGGTCTTCTTGGCGGGAGCCTTGGCGCGCTTCTCCGCCAGCAGCTCGTAGCCGCGCTCCGGAGTGATCTCTTCGACGCTGTCGGCGGAGCGCAGGGTCGCGTTGGTCTCGCCGTCGGTCACGTACGGCCCGAAACGGCCGTCCTTGACCACGACGGGCTTCCCGCTGACCGGGTCCTCGCCCAGCTCCTTGAGCGGCGGCTTGGCGGCCGCGCGCCCGCGCTGCTTGGGCTGGGAGTAGATCTCCAGCGCCTCTTCGAGGGTGATGGTGAAGAGCTGGTCCTCGGACTGCAGGGAGCGCGAGTCCGTGCCCTTCTTCAGGTACGGCCCGTAGCGCCCGTTCTGCGCGGTGATCTCCACGCCCTCGGCGTCCTTGCCGACGACGCGCGGCAGGGACATCAGTTTGAGGGCGTCGCCGAGCGTCACCGTGTCGAGCGACATCGACTTGAAGAGTGACGCGGTACGCGGCTTGACGGCGTTCTTCCCCGTCTTCGGGGTGCCCTCGGGGAGCACCTCGGTGACGTACGGGCCGTAGCGGCCGTCCCTGGCGATGATCTGGTGACCCGACTCCGGGTCCGTACCGAGCTCGAAGTCGCCGCTCGGCTTGGCGAGCAGCTCCTCCGCGAGCTCGATGCTCAGCTCGTCCGGGGCCAGGTCCTCGGGCACGTCCGCACGCTGGTGGTTCTCGGAGTCCTTCTCGCCGCGCTCGATGTACGGGCCGTAGCGGCCCACACGCAGCACGATGCCCTCGCCGACCGGGAAGGACGACACCTCACGGGCGTCGATGGCGCCCAGGTCGGTGACGAGCTCCTTGAGGCCGCCCAGGTGGTCCCCGTCGCCGTTGCCGGCCTCGGCGGCGCCCGTGGCGTCGCCCTCACCGAAGTAGAACCGCTTGAGCCACGGCACGGCCTGCGCCTCGCCCCGCGCGATGCGGTCGAGGTCGTCCTCCATCTTGGCCGTGAAGTCGTAGTCGACGAGCCGCCCGAAGTGCTTCTCCAGGAGGTTGACCACGGCGAAGGACAGGAAGGACGGCACGAGTGCCGTGCCCTTCTTGAACACGTATCCGCGGTCGAGGATCGTGCCGATGATCGACGCGTACGTCGACGGGCGGCCGATCTCGCGCTCTTCGAGCTCCTTGACCAGCGACGCCTCGGTGTAGCGGGCCGGGGGCTTGGTGGCGTGCCCGTCGACCGTGATCTCCTCGGCGGACAGCGGGTCGCCCTCGGTGACCTGCGGGAGACGGCGCTCACGGTCGTCGAGCTCGGCGTTCGGGTCGTCCGCGCCCTCGACGTACGCCTTCAGGAAGCCGTGGAAGGTGATCGTCTTGCCGGACGCGCTGAATTCGGCGTCGCGGCCGTCGGAGGCCCTGCCCGCGATCTTGACGGTGACGGAGTTGCCGACCGCGTCCTTCATCTGGGAGGCGACGGTCCGCTTCCAGATCAGCTCGTACAGCTTGAACTGGTCGCCGGTCAGGCCCGTCTCGGCCGGGGTGCGGAAACGATCACCCGAGGGACGGATCGCCTCGTGCGCCTCCTGCGCGTTCTTGACCTTCCCGGCGTACGTCCGCGGCTGGGCCGGCAGGTAGTCGGCGCCATAGAGCTGCGTGACCTGGGCTCGGGCGGCGGAGATCGCCGTTTCCGAGAGGGTCGTGGAGTCCGTACGCATGTACGTGATGAAGCCGTTCTCGTACAGCTTCTGGGCCACCTGCATGGTGGCCTTCGCGCCGAAGCCGAGCTTGCGCGAGGCCTCCTGCTGGAGGGTCGTCGTACGGAACGGCGCATACGGCGAGCGGCGGTACGGCTTGGACTCGACCGAGCGGACCGCGAAGTTCGTGTCCTGGAGGGCGGCGGCGAGCGCACGGGCGTTCGTCTCATCCAGGTGGAGCGTGTTCGCGCCCTTGATCTGGCCCAGCGAGTCGAAGTCGCGACCCTGGGCGATGCGCTTTCCGTCGACCGCGGTCAGACGGGCGACCAGGTTGGACGGGTCGCTGGCGTCACCGGCGCGGCCGGTGCCGAAGGTGCCGGTCAGGTCCCAGTACTCGGCGGAACGGAAGGCGATGCGCTCGCGCTCCCGCTCGACGACGAGCCGGGTCGCCACGGACTGCACGCGGCCCGCCGACAGCCGCGGCATGACCTTCTTCCACAGAACCGGCGAGACCTCGTAGCCGTAGAGGCGGTCGAGGATGCGGCGGGTCTCCTGGGCGTCGACGAGCTTCTGGTTGAGCTCGCGCGGGTTGGCGACGGCGGCCTGGATCGCGGCCTTGGTGATCTCGTGGAAGACCATCCGCTTGACCGGGACCTTGGGCTTGAGCACTTCCTGGAGGTGCCACGCGATGGCCTCGCCCTCGCGGTCCTCATCGGTGGCGAGGTAGAGCTCGTCGGAGTCGCGCAGCAGGTCCTTGAGCTTCTTGACCTGGGCTTTCTTGTCGGCGTTGACCACATAGATGGGCTGGAAGTCGTGCTCGACGTCCACGCCGAGGCGGCGCACCTCGCCGGTGTACTCCTCCGGCACCTCCGCGGCGCCGTTGGGGAGGTCGCGGATGTGCCCGACGCTCGCTTCGACGACATAGCCGGGGCCGAGATAGCCCTTGATCGTCTTCGCCTTGGCAGGCGACTCGACGATGACGAGTCGGCGGCCGCCGTGTGCGGTGTCGCTGGTCGGGGACAACTTCGCTCTTCTCTCCGGTCGACGCAGGGGGTCTCCCCAGGCCTTGGTCCCGGGGGTCGGGTCATGCTGACGCTGCGGAGTGTGACGGTACATCCCGCCCCCGTGTCAAACGGGAAAAGCCCGCAACGGCCACTCGAACGGTAACCCGACTACCGCCATTCCTGCCGCCCGGAGTGTCCAGCAGCCCTTTCGGGCCTATCCGGAGCGTGACCTCTCAGTTACCGGAGAGCCGCCTCTCACGCGCGCGTAAAACACCACATCCCGAGCGCCAGCGCACCAGCTCCGGCGACACCTGCGAGTGTCGCCGATGCGACGCGGTTCACACCGACGGCGACGGGCTCGCCCTGCCGTACCCGCGCCGCGGTCCAGACCAGCAGTCCGCCTCCGAACAGGACGAACACCGCCCCCACGAAGATCGCCGGTCCGCTTTCCATTGATATGTCCTTCCACCCCGAAGCCCCAGGGTGGGGAGGTTGCCACTCCCCGGAAGCCGACGTGCGAACCTGCGGTGAACGCGGGGAAGACGACGCCCCATGGACCGCTCAGACCGTGGCGGGATCGGGTATCCGCTCGCTTGTCCGCGTTCCGTCGGCCCGTCTCACGGTGCACAGGACTTTGTTGAATCCTTGATTCCACTCCTCCTCACTGGCCAGCCACCCGGAGACGGTGTGCTCCGTGTCGGACGCCCAACTCGACGCGAACTTGTTGGTACAGAGCTTGCCGCCCTGGGCGAGGGCCTTCTTGTAGTCCATGCCCGCCGCGGCCTGCGCGGTGCCGATCACCTGGTCGGTGTGCGGCTCACCACAGTCCGCCAGGCGAGCATCGAAGCTCTTGCCCTTCTCCGCGTAGCTCCAGCAGTCCCCGGTGGCCATCTGAGTGGGCCACAGATTCACCCCCGCGTCCCGGAACCGCCCCACTTCGCCGCCTATCGCGACACGGCGTCCGAGCACGAGACATGCCGTACCGCCCTTGGCCGCGCCGAACCCGTCCTTCGTCGGTGCGACGGCGTAGACACCTACGTCGGGCAGGGCGTCGGCCGTCGCCGTGCTCTGGCTGGTGCAGCGCTGCGCGCCATGGGCGAGGGCGTCGGCGTAGTCGTCGGCCGTGTCGACGGCCACGACCTGCCCGTCCGGCCAGTCCTTGGCGCAGTTCACGACGCCCAGGTTGACCGCCGACTTGAAGGCGGGTCCCGACCAGACCGCCTTCACGCAGTCGCCGACCTGCAACGGCTTGGTGAGTCCCACCTGTTCGCCGTACGGAAACACCGGTCCCGTCGGTCCCGACGACGGGCTCGCTGTGGGGCGCTTCTTCGCGGTCGCGTCCTTCGTGCCGCCGCCGTCGCCGGTGAGTGAGACGGCGGCCCAGGTGCCGCCGACGATCACCAGAAGGACGCCCGCGACGAGGGCGACGACGGGGACCAGGGGCCTCCTGCGGCGCTCCGGCGACAGGGGCGGACCGGCTGTGGACCGGGTGGGCGCACCGGTCCCGGCGTACGGATTCCACTCGTACGCGCCGCTGGGAGTGGACGGACGCCAGGGGCCGTACGCAGGCGGGGTCCCGGAGGGCGGTCCGAACGGGCCACCGGGAGCGGCCGGGCCGCCTGGTGGAGTGTGCGGGGTGTTGGGGTTGTGCGGGGTCGGGTTGTACGGGGCGTTCGGGTTGTACGGGGTCGGGTTGTACGGGGTCGGGTTGTACGGGGTGTTCGGGGTCGAGGGCGCGCCTGAGGTCTGTGGAACGCCGGGGGCTTGCGGGACGCCCGAGGTCTGCGGGACGCCCGGGATTTGCGGGACGCCCGGGATTTGCGGGACGCCCGGGATTTGCGGAACGCCTGGAGTCTGCGGGACGCCAGGGGTCTGCGGGACGCCAGGGGTCTGCTGAACCCCGGGGAGCTGAGGGGTTCCCGGAGGCGAGCCCGTGACATGCCCGGGCGGTGCCCCGGCAAGGAACCCGGGCGGCGCCCCGGCGGCATACCCGGGCGACGGTCCCACGACGTACCCCGGCGGTAGCCCCGCGGGATACCCCGGCAGGGGCCCGAACGCTCCGCCCGCCGCCGCCTGCACCACCCGCTCAAGCCCCCGTGCGACCGCCTCCGGCGACGACCGTCGCATGGGGTCCTTGACGAGCAGTCCGTGCAGCACGGAGGTCAGTTCACCCGCTCGGACGGGCGGAGTGGGTTCCTCGCCGAGCAGGGCCGTCAGTGTCGCGTACTGACCAGGCCGGTCGAAGGGGCCACGGCCCTCGACGGCGGCGTACAACGTGGCGCCGAGGGAGAAGAGGTCCGCGGCCGGGGTGGGCGGCTCGCCGCGGGCGCGCTCGGGGGCGAGATAGCCGGGCGTGCCGAGGATGCCGGCGGTGGCGGTGAGCCGGGGCTCGCGGGACTCGGGCCGGAGCGCGATCCCGTAGTCGGTGAGCAGTACGCGCGCGTAGGGATCACCCGAAGAGTCGGGCGCCAGAAGGATATTGGCCGGTTTCACATCCCTGTGGAGGATCCCGATCCGGTGTCCGGCGGAGAGCGCGTCGAGGACGGCCAGCCCGATCCGGGCGGCCCGAGCGGGCGACAGCGGCCCCGACTGCCGTACGACCGCCTGCAGATCGACCGCGTCCGGCACGTACTCCATGACGATCCACGGCAGTCCCTCGTGCACCACCACGTCGTGCACGGTGACCACATGGGGATGCCCGCGCAGCCGCGCCGCATGCCGGGCCTCGCTGCGCGCCCGGGCCACGCGCTGCCCATGCTCCGCCGCGTCCATCGGCACGTCCGGCAGCGCGATCTCCTTCATGGAGACCTCGCAGGCCAACTCCGCGTCGTACGCGAGCCACACCCTCCCCATGCCGCCCGCGCCGAGCGTCCGCAGCAGCCGGTACCGGCCGCCGATGATCCTGCCCTCGCCCTGATCCGGCGTCTCCCCTGCCATGGCGCCTCCCCCGAGACAGCGCGCCTCCCCCGAGGACGCATGGAGCTTGTCTCTTGAAGGTAGCTTCGCACGCACCACTGACAGGAGCCCTTTTACCTACCAATCCTGATCAATATTGTGCAATCCCGTCAGAACAGGCACATGCGACTCAGCCCTTCACTCCGCGGGCTCGAGGAACCCCTGCTCCACCAGCAGCCGGATCTGCGCGGGCGTCCGGTCACGCAGCAACACCGGGTCCTCGCCGACCAATTGAGCGATGGCGTCCAGGATCCGCCCGGCGCTCAGCGTGCCGTCGCACACGCCCGCGAAGCCCGCGCCGACCGTGTCCACCTTGGTGGCCCGGCGCATCCCGCGGTGCTGGCGCAGCACCACGTGCTCCGGGTCCTCGGCGCCGGGCAGCCCGACCTGCTCCTGGACGACCTCGGCCACGAGCCTGAAGTGCCCTGCGAGCAGGGCAGCGTCGTCACTCGCCCGCAGGTAGTCGACGCGGTCGAAGTGCGCGCGCACGGTCTCGCCGAGCGGCTGCTCGATGGAGTGCGGCCACTCCTCGACCGTGATCGAGGGTTCGGCGGCCGCCGTTCTGCGCAGCGTGATCCATCCGAAGCCGACGGCCTTGACCTTGCGGGCCTCGAACTCGTCCAGCCACGCGTCGTACCGCGCCTGGTACTCGGCGGGGTCGTCGCGGTGGTCGCCCGCGTCGCGCAGCCACAACTCCGCGTACTGCGTGACGTCCTGCACCTCGCGCTGCACAATCCAGGCGTCACAGCCGCGCGGCACCCAGGAGCGCAGCCGGTCCTGCCAGTCCTCACCCTCCACGTGCTGCCAGTTGGCCAGGAACTGCGCATACCCCCCGTCGTTGAGCCGGTCCCCCGACTGCTGAACGAGCGTGCGGCACAGATCGTCCCCGCCCATCCCGCCGTCGCGATAGGTGAGCCGGGCGCCGGGCGAGATCACGAAGGGCGGGTTCGAGACGATCAGGTCGTACGTCTCGTCGTCCGCGATCGGTTCGAAGAGGGAGCCCTGGCGCAGATCGGCCGCCGGGGCACCGGAGAGCGCCAGGGTGAGCGCGGTGATGTGCAGGGCGCGCGGATTGAGGTCGGTCGCGGTCACGCGCGTGGCGTGCTGCGCGGCGTGCAGGGCCTGGATCCCGGAGCCGGTGCCGAGGTCGAGCGCGGAGGAGACGGGCGTACGGACGGTGATGCCGGCCAGGGTCGTGGACGCGCCGCCCACACCCAGGACGACGCTCTCCTCCCGGCTGCCGATGCCGCCCGCGCCGCCGACGGCGCACCCCAGGTCGGACACGATGAACCAGTCCTCGCCGCCGGGCCCGCCGTACGGCCGGATGTCCACGGTCGCGGCGACCTCGTCCGCGCCCGCCCGGGTGAGCCAGCCGCTCTCCAGGCAGTCCTCCACCGGCAGCACGTCCGCCACGCGCGCGTGCGGCACGGGCTGCTGGAGCAGGAACAGCCGTACGAGCGTCTCCAGCGGTGTGTCCCCGCGGGTCGCCCGGAGCGCGGGCACGGTCTCGCTGCGCGCCAGCGCCGCGTACGCGGGGGCACCGAGCAGATCGAGCAGGCCGTCGGCGGTGAACGAGGCGCCGAGCAGGGCGTCCCGCAGCCGAGCGGCGACATCGACGCGGTCGGACGAGGGCAACGGTGACAGGCTGGTGTGACTCACGTCCCCCATTGTGTCCGTTCCCGCCGAAAGGGACGTACACCTGTGGACAGAGCCCGTGCGAATGTGGACAAGCCCGCACGAGGGGTCCTGGGGGCTTTGTACGAGGAACCGTGGGGGCGGTCGTGCAGGGAGCCGTGAGGCGCTTGCACAGGGACCCATGGGCCGTGCGTCTCCGAGAACCGTGGGCTTGTGCCGGGAGCCGTAGGGCACGCGCCACGGGCCCGGTACGCGCGCGTACCGGGCTCTTTCCGGGTGCCGGACCGAATCCCGCTCCGCGGTCGCTCTCCGGGCGCTCCTCGGCGGGTCAGCCCTGGGTGGTCGCCGGCGAGGCGGACGCGGACGCCGAGGCGGACTTGCAGCTCACCTGCTTGGCCATCGCCTTGCCGACGTCGCCCGCTTCGAGCTCCTTCAGGGCGTCGGTCCCGGTCTTGCTGAGCTTCTCCAGCTGCTTGGCGACGCCGTCGAGACCATCCGCGAACTTCGCCTGGTCCTTCGTGTTCAGCGCGTCGGACTGCTTCCCCAGATCGGCGTAGGAGGCGGAGAGGGCATTGAGCTCCTTGACCGCGTTCTCCTGCTTGGTCTTGCCGCTGTCCACGTCCGGCGGGCCGGCCTTCTCGATGGCAGCCGCCATCGCCTTGTAGGCGTCGGAGATGTCCTGGAAGCCCTTGGAGTCGGCCTTCTGCACGTCCGCCGGTGCGCTCTGGTCCGTGGTCTCCTTCTGGATCGCGGTGTTGGCGGCCGCGATCTTCTGGACCTGCGGCTGCACCGCGTCACAGACCTGCTTGGCCCAGGGGTCCAGCTTGTCGTCCTTGCTGCTGCCGCCGCTGCTGCATGCCGACAGCGCCAGCACCAGTACCGCACCGCCGGACAGTGCGGCCGTGAGCTTCTTGTTCACCGGATTGGTCCCTTCCGTGGCTCTCGGCCCCGGAACTTACACGCCGCATGGGCGCCGCCCCTATGGCGAATTTCCGATTTAGTCTCTATTGCAGCCATTTGCTCCATACGAGAGAAGGCTCACGACACAGGTCTGGACATACACGCACGACGGGCGGGCGGCACGTCGCTGCGTGCCGCCCGCCCACGGGGACCTGCCCAAAGACCCGAACGCTACGAAACCACCGCGGCGTCGTGAGGCTTGGACACTCGTTCCGCGTTGTCTTCGTCACCCACGGCGATCCCGCGCCGCTTGGAGATGTACACCGCGCCCACGATCACGAGGATCGAGAGCACCGCGATCAGGATGCGCATACCGAGGTTCTTGTCGTCGCCGTACGAGAACTTCACGACCGCGGGTGCGATCAGCAGCGCCACCAGGTTCATCACCTTGAGGAGCGGGTTGATCGCGGGGCCCGCGGTGTCCTTGAAGGGGTCGCCGACGGTGTCGCCGATCACCGTGGCGGCGTGGGCCTCGCTGCCCTTGCCGCCGTGGTGGCCGTCCTCGACGAGTTTCTTCGCGTTGTCCCACGCACCGCCGGAGTTGGCGAGGAAGACCGCCATCAGCGTGCCGGTGCCGATCGCGCCCGCCAGATACGAACCGAGCGCGCCGACGCCGAGCGTGAAGCCGATGGCGATGGGCGCCAGGACGGCGAGCAGACCCGGAGTGGCCAGCTCCCGCAGGGCGTCCTTGGTGCAGATGTCGACGACCCGCCCGTACTCCGGCTTCTCCGTGTAGTCCATGATCCCGGGGTGCTCGCGGAACTGCCGCCGCACCTCGTAGACCACGGCCCCCGCGGACCGGGACACCGCGTTGATCGCGAGGCCCGAGAACAGGAAGACGACTGCCGCGCCCGCGATCAGGCCCACCAGATTGTTGGGCTGCGAGATGTCCATCATCAGGTTCAGCGGCGCGCCCGGACCGGAGACCTTCTCGCCCACGTCGTTCGCGGCCGTGAGGATCGCGTCCCGGTAGGAGCCGAAGAGCGCCGAGGCCGCGAGGACGGCCGTGGCGATGGCGATGCCCTTGGTGATGGCCTTGGTGGTGTTGCCCACCGCGTCCAGGTCGGTGAGCACCTGGGCGCCCGCGCCCGTGACGTCGCCGGACATCTCGGCGATGCCCTGTGCGTTGTCGGAGACCGGACCGAAGGTGTCCATGGCGACGATGACGCCGACCGTGGTGAGCAGGCCGGTTCCGGCCAGCGCCACCGCGAACAGCGCGAGGATGATCGACGTACCGCCGAGCAGGAAGGCCCCGTAGACGCCGAGGCCGATCAGCAGGGCGGTGTAGACGGCCGATTCCAGACCGATGGAGATACCGGCCAGGACGACGGTGGCCGCGCCGGTGAGCGAGCTCTTGCCGATGTCCCGTACGGGACGACGGGTCGTCTCGGTGAAGTAGCCGGTCAGCTGCTGGATGAGCGCGGCCAGCACGATGCCGATGGCCACCGCGATGAGCGCCAGGATCCGCGGATCGCCGTCCTTCGCCTTGATCGCCGCGTCCGTGACGCCGTCGAGGTCGGCGTACTTCGACGGCAGGTAGACGAAGACGGCCACCGCCACCAGCACCAACGAGATCACCGCGGAGATGAAGAAGCCGCGGTTGATCGCGGACATGCCGCTGCGGTCGGAGCGTCGGGGTGCCACCGCGAAGATGCCGACCATCGCGGTGAGAACGCCGATCGCGGGCACGATCAGCGGGAAGGCGAGCCCGGAGTCGCCGAACGCCGCCTTGCCGAGGATCAGCGCGGCGACGAGCGTGACGGCGTACGACTCGAAGAGGTCCGCGGCCATGCCGGCGCAGTCGCCGACGTTGTCGCCCACGTTGTCGGCGATGGTCGCGGCATTGCGTGGATCGTCCTCCGGAATGCCCTGCTCGACCTTGCCGACCAGGTCGGCGCCGACGTCGGCGGCCTTGGTGAAGATGCCGCCGCCGACACGCATGAACATGGCGATCAGCGCCGCGCCGAGACCGAAGCCCTCCAGGACCTTCGGCGCGTCGGCCGCGTACACCAGCACCACACAGGAGGCGCCCAGCAGACCGAGCCCCACCGTGAACATGCCGACGACGCCGCCGGTACGGAAAGCGATCTTCATGGCTTTGTGCGAGACGGCGGTGAGATCCTTTTCGGGTTCGCCCTTGGCGGGAGTCGCTTCCCTTGCCGCGGCGGCCACGCGGACGTTGCTTCGTACGGCGAGCCACATACCGGTATAACCGGTGGTCGCCGAGAACACCGCGCCGATCAAGAAGAAGATCGATCGTCCGGCGCGCTGATTCCAGTCGTCCGCGGGCAGCAGCATGAGCAGGAAGAACACCACGACGGCGAATACACCGAGCGTGCGCATCTGCCGCCCCAGGTAGGCGTTCGCGCCTTCCTGGACCGCCGCCGCGATCTTCTTCATGCTGTCGGTGCCCTCGCCGGCCGCGAGCACTTGCCGTACCAGCACCCCGGCGACCGCCAGGGCCGCCAGGGCCACGGCGCCGATGACCATCACGATCAAGCGATTGTCATTGGTCAGTACTGCGGCTGCGAAGGTTGTGGGATGGTCAAACTGATGAGGGGTAGAAAGCCCCGCCATTCGTCCTCCTTGACGCTTGGGCTGAGCTCAAGATGTGGACGGATTGTAGGTACCGGAACCTGATCAAAACAGTGCCCGGTAAACGGAATTCGCCTTCACATGCCCATCAGCAAATGATCGACGGGTCTCCATGGAACCCAAAAGAAGTAATGCCCCAAAAGCGTTGACGCTTGATCCAATAATCGCGTGATTGATCGTGAATGAATTCACGAAAGGCGGGGGCGGGCCCCGGCCGGGAGCGGGCATACAAAAAGGGCCCTGCTGAGCAGGGCCCTTCGAGTGTGTTGCGGGGGTGCGATCAGGGAACGAGCGCGGCCGGCGGCGTGGTCGGCCAGCTCATCTTGATCACTCCACCATGCTCACCGGCGGTGACTTCGACATCGTCGACGAGGCCACTGATGACCGCGAGGCCCATCTCGTCCTCCTCGGCATCCGTGTCCGGATCACCCGTGGCACCGGGTGCCGTCTCACCGGGCGCCGAACGCGGCGCCTCGTCGCCGACCTCGATGGAGAACTGCTTCTCCTCCTCGATCAACGTCACCCGCACCGGCGCCGAGATGCCGCTGCTCTGGTGCAGTCCGACGGCACGAGTACAGGCCTCGCCGACGGCGAGTCTGACCTCGTCGAGGACGGCCTCGTCCACTCCGGCCCTGCGCGCCACCGCTGCCGCCACCAGTCGGGCGGTCCTGACGTGCTCGGGCAGCGCGCTGAAGCGGAGTTCAACGGTGGCCATGCATCCCCCTCAACTACGGGCGTGCTGTCAGGGGGCCGGGCCGCCGAGGCCCAGCCCCCCGTCCATTGCTTCTACCGTCTCGGACACCACATCACTCGTGACGCCCAGGAGACGGGGTCAGTCGGTGGCCGCTACCGCTTCCTCGACCGAGGTGTGGATGGGGAACACCTTGGTGAGACCGGTGATGCGGAAGATCTTCAGAATGCGCTCCTGGTTGCAGACCAGTCGCAGCGAACCCTCATGGGCACGCACACGCTTCAGGCCGCCCACCAGCACGCCGAGCCCGGTGGAGTCGAGGAAGTCCACGCCCTCCATGTCGACGACAAGGTGAAAATTGCCGTCGTTCACCAGCTCGACCAGCTGCTCGCGCAGCTTGGGCGCGGTATATACATCGATTTCGCCACCGACCTCGACGACCGTACGATCGCCGACGGTACGGGTCGACAGGGACAGGTCCACGGATCCTCCAGCACCTTGCTATCGAGCGGTCATCCCAAGGGACACCTCGGCAGAGCCCCCGGGACGGTTCGCCAGCCGCGATGGCATTCAATCACTTACCGGCAGGCGTGCACGACGCCTTGGCCCCATTGTCCGTCACGCCAGTGACACACTCGGTGCCGATGGCCAAGAATCATCGATCCGATCGACCCTCGACGGACACCGCTTCCCGCCCCGATCCGGGCACTGTCCTGGACCGGCTCGCCTCGGGGCCGAGCCGGGCTTCGCGCATCACTCATACGGAGCACTTGCCCCCGCGGGTGGGTCGCCATGCCGTGTGGCCCGACCGGATCCGTCCGGAGGTCATCGCCGCGGTGCAGGCCGCGGGCGTCGAACACCCCTGGGCCCACCAGGCGCTGGCCGCCGAGCACGCCCTGGACGGCGACTCCGTGGTCGTCGCCACCGGCACCGCCTCGGGAAAGTCCCTGGCATACCTCACACCGGTCCTGACGGCCCTCCTGGACGGCTCCGAGGCTCCGAACGGCCGGGGGGCCACCGCGCTCTATCTGGCCCCCACAAAGGCCCTTGCAGCCGATCAGCGCCGTTCGGTGAAGGAACTTTCACAACCTTTGGGCAATGCGGTTCGCCCAGCCGTGTACGACGGCGATACTCCGTTCGAGGAACGCGAGTGGGTACGCCAGTACGCCAACTACGTCCTGACCAACCCCGACATGCTGCACCGCGGGATATTGCCCTCCCACCCCCGCTGGTCCTCCTTCCTCCGCGCCCTGAAGTACGTCGTCATCGACGAGGTCCACACCTACCGCGGCGTCTTCGGCTCCCACGTGGCCCAGGTACTGCGCAGGCTGCGCCGCCTGTGCGCCCGCTACGGCTCCTCCCCCGTCTTCCTGCTGGCCTCCGCGACCGCCGCGGAGCCCTCGGTCGCCGCCCGTCGGCTGACCGGCCTCCCGGTCGTCGAGATCGCCGACGACGCCTCCCCTCGCGGCGAACTCGTGTTCGCCCTCTGGGAGCCCCCGCTCACCAAGTTGCACGGCGAGAAGGGAGCACCCGTTCGGCGTACCGCCACCGCCGAGACGGCCGACCTCCTCACCGACCTGACCCTCCAGGGCGTGCGCTCCGTCGCCTTCGTACGATCCCGCCGCGGCGCCGAGCTGATCGCGGTGATCGCCCAGGATCGCCTCGCCGAGATCGACCGCTCACTGGCCCGGCGCGTGGCCGCCTACCGCGGCGGCTACCTCCCCGAGGAACGCCGCGCCCTGGAGCGCGCCCTGCACTCCGGCGAACTCCTCGGCCTCGCCGCCACGACCGCCCTCGAACTCGGCATCGACGTCTCGGGCCTGGACGCCGTCGTCATCGCGGGCTACCCGGGCACCCGGGCCTCCCTGTGGCAACAGGCGGGCCGCGCCGGCCGCTCGGGGCAGGGCGCACTCGCCGTCCTCGTCGCCCGCGACGACCCGCTGGACACCTTCCTCGTGCACCACCCCGAGGCCCTGTTCGACCAGCCGGTGGAATCCACCGTCCTCGACCCCGACAACCCGTACGTCCTCGCCCCGCACCTGTGCGCCGCCGCCTCCGAGATCCCCCTCACCGAAGAGGATCTGGAGCTCTTCGGCCCGGCCGCCGCGGATCTGCTGCCACAGCTGGAGGCCGCGAAGCTGCTGCGCCGGCGAACGACGGCGTGGCACTGGACCCGTCGGGAGCGGGCCGCCGACCTGACCGACATCCGCGGCGAGGGCGGCAGTCCGGTACAGATCGTCGAGGCCGGGACCGGGCGGCTGCTCGGCACGGTCGACGCGGGCTCCGCGCACACCACGGTCCACGAGGGCGCGGTCCACCTCCACCAGGGCCGTACGTACCTGGTGAAGCACCTGGACCTCGAGGACTCCGTCGCCCTGGTCGAGGAGGCCAACCCGCCGTATTCGACGGTCGCCCGCGACACGACGTCCATCTCCGTCCTGGAGACTGACATCGAAGTCCCCTGGGGCGAGGGCAGGTTGTGCTACGGCTCCGTCGAAGTCACCAACCAGGTCGTCTCCTTCCTGCGTCGTCGTGTCATCACCGGCGAAGTGCTGGGCGAGTCGAAACTCGACCTCCCTCCTCGTACGCTCCGCACGCGCGCCGTGTGGTGGACGGTCACCGAGGACCAGCTGGACGCGGCCCGGATCAGCCCGGAGATCCTCGGCGGCGCCCTGCACGCCGCCGAGCACGCGTCGATCGGCATGCTCCCGCTGTTCGCCACCTGCGACCGCTGGGACATCGGCGGCGTGTCCCTCCCGCTGCACCCCGACACGCTCCTGCCCACGGTCTTCGTCTACGACGGCCACCCGGGCGGCGCGGGGTTCGCGGAGCGCGCCTTCCACACCGCCCGCGCCTGGCTCACCGCCACCCGGCAGGCCATCGCGTCCTGCGAGTGCGAGGCCGGCTGCCCGTCCTGCATCCAGTCCCCCAAGTGCGGCAACGGGAACGAGCCGCTGCACAAACGGGGCGCTGTGCGGCTGCTCACGGAGCTGCTGCGGGGGGCGCCGGAGGTCTAGGCGCCGGCTCCTGTGGTCTCGCGGGACCGGCTCTGGACCTGACCTCCACATCGAAGGGGCCGGCGCCCGACGCGGCCGTGACGTCCGAGATCTCGCCCGCCACGGCGCACCGCACCAGCCGGGCACGCTGGGATCGCACCACCCGGTCCGCCTGGGCGCAGGCCGCCGTGCCGCCGTCCGCCCAGTGGTCCGCCGCGGCGAGCGCGGCCAGGTCGGCCGCCCCCGCCGCACGGTGCCGGACCACGACCGCCTGTCCCATGGACAGGACGGCCCCGAACACCACACACAGCACGGCGATCGCCCCGACGGTCCAGACGGTGGCCGATCCTCTGTCCGAGCAACGGATCCGGTAGGTGTGCCATCTGTTCCAAGCGGCCGTCCACGCGACGTGTCCGCGGCTCCGGACCCTCATCCCCTCACCACCCCCACCGTCTCCTCCGCGAGGGCCACGGCCTCGTCGCTGAGCTCCAGTGACAGTCCGTCCGGTCCCGGCGCGCTCGCCTCGACCGTGACCCGGACGAGGTCGCCCTCCCTGGTCACCGTGACCCTGGCGCCGCGCGGTGCCGCGCGGCGGGTCGTCGCCAGCACCGTGTCCGGCGGGTCCTGGCGGGCCGCCGCGCGGGCGCCCGCCCTGGCCGCGTCCACGCACTGGATCTGCGCCGACGCGGCGAGCAGGGCCCAGACCAGCGCCATTCCGACGAGCACCAGCGAGGGCAGCACCACGGCGGCCTCGGCGGTCACGAATCCCCGGTCCCCACTCCGACTCCGGCCCCCACTCCGACTCCGGCCGCGGCTCCGATCCCGGCCCGCCGTCCCGCGTTCACATCGGCGCATTGAGCGCCCGCCCCACGATGCCCTGCAACTCCGCGCCTACCTGGCCGCTCGTCACCACCTTGTAGAGCACCGCCGCGAAGGCCACCGCCGCGAGGACTCCCACCGCGTACTCGGAGGTGACCATTCCCGCGTCCCTGCGCGCCGCCAGACCCAACAACCACGCCCGCATCCGTACGCCCACCGTTTTGCCCATCTCAACCCCCGTAAGGTTCGAACCTGTTGGTCGTCATTTGGTCGTCAGTCGTTCACCGCACGTCGCCGCCCGTCATCCGCCACCCCCTCCCAACACCCCGTCCGCCAGCCCGATCACCACGGGCAGAACGCCCATCGCGAGGAACGCGGGAAGAAAGCACAGCCCGACGGGCGCGGTGACCATGACGGCCGCCCGGCGCGCCCGCGCCGTCGCGGCGCGGCCCCGCTCGGCGCGGGCCTCCATGGCGAGCCGCCCGACCGGCACGGCCGCCGGTACGCCCGACTCCCCCGCCCGTTCCAGCAGCCGTGCCAGCGCCCCCGCGCCCGGGAGCGACGCCAACCTCCGCCATGCCTCGACCGGTTCGCCCCCGAGCCGCACCTCCGCCGCGCCCCGCGCGAGCCGCTCCCCCACCGGTCCGCCCAGGGCCTCGCCGACCGCCTGCGCCGCGACCACGGGGTCCGCCCCCGCCGCGATACAGGCCGCGACCAGGTCGGCTGCCAAAGGGAGTTGCCGGGCGGCCAGCGCCACGTCGTACTCCTCCACCGGCCCCGGTCCGCGTCGCTCCCGCCACCGCCAGGCCCCGAACCCGGCCAGCAGCCCCACCACAATCCCGGCAAGCCCCCCGACCAGCACCCAGCCGGCGCACACCGCGCCCGCCACCGGCAGCCACCGCCGCACGACGTCCCGGACCGCGAAGTGCCGCCTCTCGGGCGTCCTCTCCAGAGCCAGCAGCTCGGTCAGCCTTCTGCGCGCCCTTCGCTCACGCCGCGTCGCGCCGAGCGCTCGCGGCAGCCACCCCAGCGCCAGCGCCCCGCACACGAGCTCCCCCAGCATGTGGACAACTTCCGCGCTCATGCCGCCTCCGCTCCCCTCACGATGCGCAGCGCCCACCAAAGCCCCACGCCCTCCAGCACCCCACCGACCACCAGACAGCCCAGACCCGGCCCGCTGTGCAGCAGCACGTGCAGCGGGTCGGCGCCCAGCGCGGTACCGAGCAGAAGGCCCAGTACGGGCAGCCCCGCGAGCATCACCGCCGTGGATCGCGATCCCGCCAATTGAGCCCGCAGATCGGCCCGTTGGTCCCGCTCCGCGCACAGGGCCCCTTCCAGGCGGTCGAGTCCCGCCGCCAGGCCCGCACCCCGGTCCACCGCCACCCGCCAACACGCGGCGAGCCCCACCAGGCCGTCGGCCCCCGGCTGCCGTGCGGCGTCGGTGAGCGCGCCCGGCACATCACCGCCGAACCGCGCCGCCGCCAGCACCACCGCCTGCGCCTCGCCGAGCCCGCCCGAGTGGCGCGCGGCTCTGCGCAGTGCCTCGCCCGGCTGATGCCCGGCCCGCACCTCGCCGGCCAGCGCCCCGCACAGGGCGATCACCGCCTCACCCCGACGCTCCCCCGCGCGCCGCGCCTCCCCGGCCCGCCGTACTCGGCGGAGCAGCGGCATCCCGGCCGCCCCGAGGAACAGCGGCAGCACGGACGCGCCCAGTACCGCGATCACCAGCCCGGCGACCAGTGACCACCCTTCGGGACGCAGCCGCCCGCGTAGCCGCCGCCACTCGGCCCGTGCCCGCTCCCACGTCGGCGGTCCGGTGGCGACCACCCCGCCACCCGCGCACAGCAGCCGCGCCCTGCGTGCCCCCGCGTCCCAGCCGCCCATCAGCCAGGCCGCCGCCCCGGCACACGCCATGGCCGCCCCCACCGAGATGTCACCGGCCCGCGTCATCACAGCCCACTCCCCTCGGTCCCGTCCCGGAGCAGCCCCCGCAGCCGCTCCCACCCCCGCTCGTACGCGAACGCCTCCGTGCCCCACCGCAGCGCGGGCACCGTCACCACCAACCCCGTCTCATCGCGCTCCAGGACATGCACCTCGGCGATCCGCCGCCGCCCGGCCCGGTCGCGTACGAGATGCAGGACCACGGACAGCGCCGCCGCCAACTGGCTGTGCAGCGCGGCCCTGTCGAGCCCTGCCGCGGTGCCCAGGGCCTCCAGCCGAGCCGGTACCTGCGCCGCCGCATTCGCGTGCACCGTTCCACAGCCGCCCTCGTGGCCCGTGTTGAGCGCCGCCAGGAGCGACACGACCTCCGGTCCGCGCACCTCCCCGACCACCAGCCGGTCCGGTCGCATGCGCAGGGCCTGACGGACCAGGTCCTGCAGCGCCACGAGTCCGACGCCCTCCTGATTGGCGGGCCGCCCCTCCAGGCGCACCACATGGGGATGGTCGGGCCGCAGCTCCGCCGAGTCCTCGGCCAGCACGATCCGCTCCCCGGCACCGACCAGCCCCAGCAGCGCGCTCAGCAGGGTCGTCTTGCCGCTTCCGGTGCCACCGCTGATCAGGAACGACAGCCGGGCGTCCAGCAGGGCTCTGAGTACCCGGTCCCCGCCGGGCGGGACTGTCCCCGCCGCCACCAACTCATCGAGGGTGAACGCGCGCGGCCGTACGACCCGCAGCGACAGGCAGGTGGAGCCGACGGCCACCGGGGGCAGCACCGCGTGCAAGCGGGTGCCGTCCGGAAGCCGGGCGTCGACCCAGGGGCGGGCATCGTCGAGCCTTCGCCCGGCCACGGCCGCGAGGCGCTGCGCGAGGCGTCGTACGGCCGCCGCGTCCGGAAAGGAGACGGTCGTCAGTTCCAGGCCACCGCCCCGGTCCACCCACACCCGGTCCGGCGCGGACACCAGGACGTCGGTCACCGACGGGTCGGCGAGCAGCGGCTCCAGCGGCCCACTGCCGACCAGCTCGGAGCGCAACCGCTCGGCGGCGCCGAGGACTTCGGCGTCTCCGAGCACTCGCCCCTGCTCGCGCAGGGCCTGTGCCACGCGCGCGGGAGTCGGTTCCGAACCGCTCTCGGCGAGCCACTGCCGTACGCCGTCCAGCAGTCCCGTGCCGGTCCCCGTGCCCGCCTCCCGGCTCATACGCCCCCGCCTTCCACCGGAACCCGCTGCCAGAAGGCCATGCAGAACCGGGCGAGCGGCCCGCGCGCCGCTCCCCCGGGTGGCACACCGGCGTCCAGCGGCGCGGACTCCGCGGGCACTTCGCCGACCAGTGGCAGTCCGAGCAGGCGAGCCACCTCACGGTCGTCGAGACCCGGCGCGTAGGGGCCGCGGACCGCGACGCGCAGATCACGCAGGACCATGCCGACCACGGACGCCACCCGTTTGGCCGCCGCGACGGCGCGCAGATCGGCGGGGACGACCAGCAGTCCGAGGTCGAGCTGGGCAAGGGCTTCCGCGACTCCTTCGTCGACGCGGCGGGGCAGGTCGACGACCACGGTGCCGCCGCGCCGTCTGGCGGCGGCCAGGACCGCCCGGACGGCCTGCGCCGGGATGGTGACGGAGTCGCCGCGGTCCCAGCTGAGGACGCGCAGCGCGTGCAGTTCGGGAAGGGACTCCTCCAGGGCGCCGCCGCCGACCCTGCCGCGGGAGGCGGCGAACGCCGGCCAGCGCAGGCCTTCGGCGGCCTCTCCGCCCAGGAGTACGTCGAGTCCGCCACCCAGGGGATCCGCGTCCACGAGAAGGGTGCGGCGTCCCTCGCGCGCGGAGGTGACGGCGAGCGCGCAGGCCAGCGTGGAGGCTCCGGCCCCGCCGCGACCGCCGATCACGCCGACGGTGAGCGCGGGTCGGCCGACTCCCTCGGCCACGTCGGCGATGCGGTCGACGAGCCACTGCTCGCCGTCCGGAAGCATCAGGACGTGGTCGGCTCCGATCTCGACAGCCCGTTTCCAGACGCCGGAGTCGTCCTGATCCCGGCCGACCAGCACGACTCCGCGCCGGCGCGCTGCTCCGCGTACGCGCCGCGCCGCGTCGTCGCCAACCAGGACGAGCGGTGCCGCCTCCCAGCTGCCGCGGCCCTCAGGCACCCCGTGGTGGACTTCCGGCCTCGCGCCCGCCGCGGCGCACAGGCGCAGCAGGTCGTCGAGGAGTTCGGCGTCCTCTGTGACGATCAATGGTCCGCCCTGCCGCCCGTCGGCGGCGGGCGGCAGGTCGTGCGTGATGGCTCCCGCCACGATCTCCAGCCCCCTTCGCTGCTCCTTGCGCGGTGCTCGCAAGGTCCTCTGCGGACCCGCGATTCCCGCTCGTGTGAAGAACCGGCAAGCGGCCTCCATATGAACGGCCGATACGAACCGGCCAAACGCGTCCGACAAACGGAACCCGCCATGAACGTGCCGCGAGGAACTCGCGGCGAGCGGGACGCGCTGGAATCACGGTGCAGCGAT
Organism: Streptomyces sp. NPDC096311; assembly: GCF_044763085.1. NCBI lineage: Bacteria > Bacillati > Actinomycetota > Actinomycetes > Kitasatosporales > Streptomycetaceae > Streptomyces > Streptomyces sp. NPDC096311. The sequence continues at coordinate 329,860 of NZ_JBIWFN010000006.1, read as the reverse complement.
CCAGAAAATCGTGTGGATCTTGGTCAATAACTGTGGACAACTCAGTGGTTGTGAATATCGCCTTCACCCATACCGGTGAGTCGCCTGTGACTTCCACAGAGCAGCCTCACGGACACGTAGAGTGACGAATCATGGGTACGTGAAAGGGGCGGCCACAGCGGTGACAACGGGGGCCCGGGGCCGCGCGAAAGAGGGGAAAAACCCATCCGGACATGCGACGACCCCCGCCGGGGGGGGAGAGCGGGGGTCGTCCCCACGGCCGACTCGGGGGGGGAGGAGTCGGACCGGGTTAGCACGGTCGCGAACGATCCGTGACTTCCATGGTGTACCCGAGAGCCCTCTCAGGCAAACCCACGCGCCCCACACTAGCCCGAATGGTGGGCGCATATGCTCGGGCCCGTGGAAAACCACTCCTTGCCTCGCACGGCAGCTTTCTTTGACCTGGACAAGACGGTCATTGCGAAGTCGAGCACGCTCACGTTCAGCAAGTCGTTCTACCAAGGCGGGCTGATCAACCGAAGGGCCGTGTTGCGCACCGCATACGCCCAGTTCGTCTTCATGGCGGGCGGCGCGGACCACGATCAGATGGAGCGGATGCGCGCATACCTGTCCTCGCTCTGCCGGGGCTGGAACGTCCAGCAGGTCAAGGAGATCGTCGCCGAGACGCTTCACGACCTGATCGACCCGATCATTTACGACGAGGCCGCCTCCCTCATCGAGGAGCACCACACCGCCGGACGCGACGTCGTGATCGTCTCCACGTCCGGGGCGGAGGTGGTCGAGCCGATCGGAGAGCTGCTCGGCGCGGACCGGGTGGTGGCCACGCGCATGGTCGTCGGCGAGGACGGCTGCTTCACCGGAGAAGTGGAGTACTACGCGTACGGGCCGACGAAGGCCGAGGCGGTCAAGGAGCTGGCCACGTCCGAGGGGTACGACCTCGCGCGCTGCTACGCCTACAGCGACTCCGCGACCGACGTTCCGATGCTGGAGGCCGTCGGCCATCCCCACGCGGTGAATCCGGACCGTGCGCTGCGACGCGAGGCGCTTGCCCGCTCGTGGCCGATTCTGGACTTCCACCGGCCGGTCCGGCTCAAGCAGCGGCTGCCCACGCTGTCGGTGCCGCCGCGTCCGGCGCTCGTCGCGGCGGCCGCGATAGGAGCGGCGGCGGCCACCGCGGGACTCGTCTGGTACACGAGCAAACGGCGCGCGACAGTGATGTGAGCGCGTCACGCGAGCGCGTGCGGCATATCTACGTCCCGATTCACTCCCATTTGAACCTAAAAGTAAAGAAGTACAGTCAGGGGTTCCGCTTCCTCTGGACCAGGAGTAGAAAGGGTTTAACGGCCCGCGAGACCAAGGACATCCGAAAGGATCACCTTCAAACGCAACCAAGGCCCCACGGACCGCGCATGGACATCGAGCACCCACGCGACGTCGACCCGTCGATTACGGGCCAGCCGCACCAGGTGACGGGCAGGAGTTCCCGACCTGATGGGCAACATATCGAGGACGCTTGGTAACCCGGTGAGCATGCCAGCGGCGGTACGAAAACTCGTACCGCCGCAACCCTGTCCAGGGACTTACGCCGCGCCCCGCTGAAGCGCCTCGCAGACAGCTGTCGACTCCCTGGCTCCCAGTTCAATCGCCCTGCCGCAGTGGGCGATCCAGGTCGCCATGCCCTCCGGGGTGCCGGAGACATAGCCTTCCAGTGCCGCCAGATAAGCCGCGCGGCCCGGCTCGGCGTGACCGACCTCCGCCGGGCAGACCGATTTGGGGTCGAGGCCGCTGCCGACCAGGACGATGCGCTCGGCCGCGCGTGCCACCAGGCCGTTGTGGGTGCCGAAGGGGCGCAGGGCGAGCAGTTCGCCGTGCACGACGGCAGCCTTCACCAGGGCGGGCGCCGAACCACCCGCTATGATCAGCTGCGAGAGCCCTTCGAGTCGGCCGGCCACCTCGGCCGCGTCCGGCAGGGGCAGCTCGACGAGCGGCTCGTCGACCGGTTCGCCGTCCTGGCGGGGCCTGCCGACGGTGTCCTCCTGGCCCGCGGCCGCGACGAGGTGCAGCCGGGCCAGCACCCGGAGGGGCGACTGTCGCCAGATGGACAGGAGTTGGCCCGCCTCGGCGGTCAGCCGCAGGGCCGCGCCGACCGTCTGGGCCTCGTCGTCACCGCTGAAGTCGGTGCGGCGGCGTACCTCTTCGAGGGCCCAGTCGGCGCCGGACAGCGCCGCGGAACCACGGGCGCCCCGCAGTGCGGCCTCGGAAGTGATCTCGTTGCTGCGGCGCCGCATGATCCTGTGTCCGTAGACCCGGTCCACCGCCTTGCGGACGGAATCGACGGATTCGGCCACGCCGGGCAGCGAGCCCAGGGCCGCGAGCGGATCGGCGGTCGCGCCTGTCGTACTCATGAGTACGACCCTACGCACCCCGGCGGCCCACCCCACGAAGGAGTGGTCTTCTTCACGTCGCCGGGGCACCGTACGCAATCGTCCCACTACCCTTGGTGAACATGAAAATTGCTTTCGTGGGGAAGGGTGGCAGCGGCAAGACGACCCTGTCCTCCCTCTTCGTCCGCCACCTCGCGGCCTCGGGATCGCCGGTCGTCGCGGTGGACGCCGACATCAACCAACACCTGGGGGCCGCCCTCGGCCTCGACGAGGCGGTGGCCGCCGGGCTGCCCGCCATGGGCCCGCGGCTAAAGCTGATCAAGGACTACCTGCGCGGCTCCAATCCGCGGATCACGTCCGCCGAGACAATGATCAAGACGACCCCGCCCGGTGAGGGGTCCCGACTGCTGCGGGTGCGCGAGAACAATCCGGTGTACGACGCCTGTGCGCGGCCGGTGGAACTCGACGGCGGCGCCGTCCGTTTGATGGTCACCGGCCCGTTCAGCGAGGCCGATTTGGGAGTGGCTTGCTACCACTCCAAGACCGGTGCAGTGGAGCTCTGCCTGAACCATCTCGTCGACGGCCAGAGCGAGTACGTCGTCGTCGACATGACGGCGGGCTCCGACTCCTTCGCGTCCGGCATGTTCACCCGCTTCGACATCACGTTCCTGGTCGCCGAGCCGACCCGGAAGGGGGTCTCCGTCTATCGGCAGTACAAGGAGTACGCCCGCGACTTCGGAGTCATCCTGAAGGTCGTCGGCAACAAGGTGCAGGGCCAGGACGACATCGACTTCCTCCGCGCCGAGGTCGGTGACGACCTCCTGGTCACCGTCGGGCACTCGGACTGGGTGCGCGCCATGGAGAAGGGCCGCCCACCCCGGTTCGAGCTCCTGGAGGACGCCAACCGCCGCTCCCTGCGCACCCTGCGGACCGCCGCCGACGCCACGTACGAGCTGCGGGACTGGGAGCGCTACACGCGCCAGATGGTGCACTTCCACCTGAAGAACGCGGGCAGCTGGGGCAACGAGAGGACCGGGGCCGATCTGGCGGCGCAGGTCGACCCCGGTTTCGTGCTGGGAGAGGGACTGGTGGCTACGGCTTGAGGGCCGGCGCCCCCGGGATGCCCTTCGGAGCCGGGGCGGGGCGACCCGACAGGAAGGACGCCCAGCCCTGCTTCGGGACCTCTCCGACGTTGAGGCCGCGCAGCCTGTCCAGCGTGGACGGGTCCTGGACGTCGAGCCAGTCGGCGAGTTGCCGGAAGGAGACGCAGCGGACGTCGGGCTTGTTGCAGACGTTCTCCACGACCTGGTCGATGGCACGCATGTAGGTGCCGCCGTTCCAGGACTCGAAGTGGTTGCCGATGATCAGCGGCGCGCGGTTGCCGTCATAGGCGCGGTCGAAACCCTTGAGCAGGCCGTCACGCATCTGGTTGCCCCAGTACTCCTGCTTGTCGGGGTCGCCCTGGGTCTGTGTGCCCGACTGGTTGACCATGAAGTTGTAGTCCATGGTGAGCTGCTCGAAGGTGTGCCCGGGGAAGGGGACCAACTGCATCGACAGATCCCACAGGCCGTTCTTCTTCTTGGGCCAGACCTGGTTGTTGACGCCGCTGGTGTCATAGCGGAAGCCCAGCTGCCGGGCCGCCTTCATGAAGTTCTTCTGGCCCTCCAGGCAGGGCGTGCGGGCGCCGATGAGCTCCTTGTCGTAGTCGAAGGGCAGCGGAGCCGCGTTCTTCATGGCCGCGTTGGTCTTCCAGGACTTCACGAACGCCTTCGCCTGGGCGATCTCGCTCTTCCACTCCGCGACCGACCACTCGCCGACACCGCCGTCCGCACCACAGAAGTGGCCATTGAAGTGCGTGCCGATCTCGTTGCCCTCCAGCCACGCACCGCGTAGCTGCTCGACGGTGTCCTTGATGCCCTTCTCGTCATTGAAGCCGATCTCCGAGCTTCCCGGCGAGTGCTCCGGCGGCTTGTACAGCTCGCGCTTGTCCTCCGGCAGCAGGTACACGCCGCTCAGGAAGTAGGTCATCGTCGCCCCGTTGTCCTTGGCGACCTTGCGGAAGTGCGAAAAGAGCTTCTGGCTGTCCTCGCCGGCGCCGTCCCACGAGAAGACCACGAACTGCGGTGGCTTCTGACCGGGCTTCAACCGCTCGGGCTTGGGCAGATGCGGCTGCGCTCCGGTGTACGCGGTGGAGCCGTCACCGATCAGGCGGACCGCACTCCGGGGTGCCGGGGCCCCCGCCGCCTCGTTCGCGCCGTGCGTGCCTTCCTTGGAGCCGGTGGCGCAACCGGCGAGCGCCGTGGCGCAGGCCGCGGCGACTGCTACGCCCGCGGCGATCCTCTGGGTGGCGGCCATCTCCGCCCACCTTCTTCCTTCTGTCAGAGCAACGCCGCTTTGGGCGTTCTAGGGTGCTGTACGGCGAAATGCCGACAGCGCCGTCAAGGTCGCACGAGGCCGAGAGCGAATAAATACGACAAGCCGATAAAAAGCCCGCTTCACCCACGCGAGTGATTTGCTGCCCCATTTGCCACTAAAGTCCGCATGAGGGCTTTACTCTGGATTACGATCCGTTTACCGAGCTTTGAAAGTCCCGCCGCTGCACGCCGTGACCCACGGCCGCGATCTGCCCCCGTCCTCTCTGGACGGGGACCACCTGTTCCGCGACCGCGCTGCCCCGGAGGAGACGGGAATGTCTGCCTGCGTCCCCACCCGCGCCGCCGACTCGACTCGGCCCAGGCGCATCCACCAACCCCACAGCCCCCCACCGACCCCGCCCCGCCGATTCCGTATCGCGGGCGCCGATCTGTCGGCCTCGATCGCGGTCTTCCTGATCGCCCTGCCCCTGTCCCTCGGCATCGCGCTCGCCACCGGCGCGCCGCTCCAGTCGGGCCTCGTCGCCGCCGCCGTGGGCGGAATCGTCGCGGCCCGGATCGGCGGCTCACCGCTCCAGGTGAGCGGGCCCGCCGCCGGGCTCACGGTCGTCACCGCCGACCTCATCCACCGCTACGGATGGCGTGCGACCTGCGCCATCACCGTCCTCGCCGGAGTCGCCCAGCTGGGCCTGGGATGCCTGCGCGTGGCCCGCACGGCGCTCGCCGTCAGCCCCGCGATCGTGCACGGCATGCTCGCCGGCATCGGTGTGACCATCGCCGTCGCCCAGTTGCACATCGTGCTGGGCGGCACCCCGCAGAGCTCCGTGCTCGACAACCTGCGCGCGCTACCCCACCAGTTGGCGCACGTTCACCCCGGGGCGGTCTCGATGAGCGTGCTGACACTGACGCTCCTCTTCGCCTGGCCACGGATTCCCGGACGGGTCGGACACGTCCTGCGCACCGTGCCGGCCGCGCTCGTCGCCGTCGCAGGGGCCACCCTGACCGCCTCACTCACCGGGCTGGTCCTGCCCAAGGTCGACCTGCCGTCCTGGAGCAGTCACGCGCTGGCCGGGCTGCCCAAGGGGCCGGTGCTCGGAATCGCCGCCGCCGTCCTCACTGTCACTCTGGTGTGCAGTGTGCAGTCGCTGCTCGGCGCCGTGGCCGTGGACAAGCTGGTGGCGAGGCGGCCCGCGCAGCAGGCCCGGGTGGGCCGCTCCGACCTGAACCGGGAGCTGCTCGGTCAGGGCGCCGCCAATGTCGTCTCCGGCGCGCTCGGCGGGCTGCCCGTCGCCGGGGTCGCCGTGCGCAGTTCGGCGAATGTGCAAGCCGGTGCCGTGAGCCGGAACTCCACGATGCTGCACGGCGTTTTCGTAGTAGTTGCCGCGCTGCTGATGGTCCCGATCCTGGAGCTGATCCCCCTCGCATCGCTCGCCGCCCTGGTGATGGCCGTCGGCATCCAGATGGTGTCCCTGCACCACATCCGCACGGTCACCCGCCACCGCGAAGTGCTGGTGTACGTCGTCACCACGCTCGGCGTCGTGTGCCTCGGTGTTCTCGAGGGCGTGGTGCTGGGGGTCTCCGTGGCCGTCACCGTCGCCCTGCACCGCCTCGCCCGCACGCGCATCACGCATGAAGAAAGAGGAGGAGTCCATCACGTACGAGTACGAGGGCAGTTGACGTTCCTCGCGGTGCCTCGGCTCAGCCGCGCCCTGCACCTGGTACCCCAAGGGGCGCATGTGGTCCTGGAGTTGGACGGATCGTTCATGGACCACGCGGCATACGAGTCCCTTCAGGACTGGCAGAACGCGCATGTCGCGCGAGGTGGCACCGTCGAGTTGACCGGGCGGACCAGCACCCGGATCGCCGAGCCCGCGGGCCCCTCCCACTGCCGCTGCCGCCCCTGGACGCCATGGCGCAACCACCACTGCGAACCCTCCGCCGGTCCGCAGCCCGTATCCGCCGACGACCGGTCGGGTGGGGCGGGCCCGGCAGACGGGTCGGAGGGGCCGGACGGCGCGGACGGCGCGTCCGATGCCGCCGGGCGCGATGGCCGCGGCGGGCAGAGCGGGCATCAACTGGCTCGTGGAATCAGTGCGTTCCAGCGCAACACCGCGCCCCTGGTGCGGGGTGAACTGGCACGGCTGGCGCGGGAAGGGCAGCAGCCGTCGCAGCTGTTCCTGACCTGTGCCGACTCGCGGCTCGTCACGTCGATGATCACCTCCAGCGGACCGGGCGACCTGTTCGTCGTACGCAACGTGGGCAACCTCGTGCCGAGGCCCGGGGAGGAGAGCGGGGACGACTCGGTGGCCGCGGCGATCGAGTACGCGGTGGACGTGCTGCATGTGCGATCCATCACGGTGTGCGGGCACTCCGGATGCGGGGCCATGCAGGCGCTGTTGAACGCGGAGCCCGACGGGGCGCAGACCCCGCTCAAGCGGTGGCTGCGGCACGGGGTGCCCAGTCTGGAGCGGATGGCCGCCAAGAACCGTCCCTGGGCCCGGCTCGCCGGGCGGGCGCCGGCCGACGCGGTGGAGCAGCTGTGTCTGACCAACGTGGTGCAGCAGTTGGAGCATCTGCGGGCGCACGAGTCCGTGGCGCGGGCCCTGCGGGAGGGTGCGCTCGAGCTGCACGGGATGTACTTCCACGTCGGGGAGGCGCAGGCGTATCTGCTGGTCGAACGCGACGACGGCGAGCTTTTCGATCACGTGGGGGCGACGGAGGATCTGCGGCACCCCGCCTGACCTCGCCACCCGTGTGACCCAGGCGTGGTGCGCGGCCCCGCTCGGCGGGGGTGCGCGCCACGCCGCGTGTAGGGATGAGGCGGGTGTATGGGCGCGGGGCACCCTTGCGGGGCCCCGCCGGGGCCCCTTGCCGGGGGCCGGGTGCGGGGGGGCCTGGTGCGGGGGTCCGGTGCGGGGGTCGGGCGTGCAGGCCAGGTGTGAGGCGCCGGGCGTCGAGGGGCGGACGTGGAAGGGGCGGACGTTGAGGGGGCGGACGTTGAGGGGGCGCGACACGCCCGGGCGTCGCATGTGTCATGGCATCCACATGAGGGGAGTGGTGGCGGGAATGGTTGCCGGATGAACCCGCGTGTCTGTCCGTACGTGGCTCGGAGTGCGTACCCCATGCATGCCGGGTGCGTAGTCCTGAAGGGGCCCCAGCTCCTCAATAGGTCTAAACCAATTTGAGGTCGGCCCTTGTCATCGAGGCCCCCGGTCTGATGAGCTGTGGCCTGGGACACAACGGACACCCTGGGAAAGGGAGATGTCGTGAGCAACGAAAGCCTGGCCAACCTGCTGAAGGAAGAGCGCAGGTTCGCGCCGCCCGCCGACCTGGCGGCGAACGCCAATGTCACCGCGGAGGCGTATGAGCAGGCCAAGGCTGACAGGCTCGGCTTCTGGGCCGAGCAGGCCCGCCGGCTGACCTGGGCCACCGAGCCGACCGAAACGCTGGACTGGTCGAACCCGCCGTTCGCGAAGTGGTTCGCCGACGGGAAGCTGAACGTCGCGTACAACTGCGTCGACCGGCATGTGGAGGCGGGGCACGGAGACCGCGTCGCCATCCACTTCGAGGGCGAGCCCGGTGACAGCCGGGCGATCACCTACGCCGAGCTCAAGGACGAGGTGAGCAAGGCCGCCAACGCACTGATCGAGCTGGGCGTCGGGAAGGGCGACCGGGTCGCCGTCTATCTGCCGATGATCCCCGAGGCCGTCGTCGCGATGCTGGCGTGTGCACGGATCGGCGCGGCGCATTCGGTCGTCTTCGGCGGATTCTCCGCGGACGCGATCGCCACGCGCATCCAGGACGCGGACGCCAAGCTGGTCATCACCTCCGACGGCGGTTACCGGCGCGGCAAGCCGTCCGCGCTCAAGCCGGCCGTCGACGACGCGGTGAACCGGGTCGACGGGGTCGACAAGGTGCTGGTGGTCCGCCGTACCGGCCAGGAGGTCGACTGGACCGAGGGCCGCGACGTGTGGTGGCACGACATCGTCGAGCGGCAGTCCGCCGAGCACACGCCGGAGGCTTTCGACGCCGAGCAGCCGCTGTTCATCCTCTACACCTCCGGGACCACGGGGAAGCCGAAGGGCATCCTGCACACCTCGGGCGGGTATCTCACGCAGGCCTCGTACACCCACCACGCCGTCTTCGACCTCAAGCCGGAGACCGACGTGTACTGGTGCACGGCCGACATCGGCTGGGTCACCGGGCACTCGTACATCACGTACGGGCCGCTCTCGAACGGTGCGACGCAGGTGATGTACGAGGGGACGCCGGACACGCCGCACCAGGGGCGGTTCTGGGAGATCGTGCAGAAGTACGGGGTGACGATTCTCTACACGGCGCCCACCGCGATCCGTACGTTCATGAAGTGGGGGGACGACATCCCCGCGAAGTTCGATCTCAGCAGTCTGCGGGTGCTGGGGTCCGTGGGTGAGCCGATCAACCCCGAGGCGTGGGTCTGGTACCGCAAGCACATCGGCGGTGACCGGACGCCCATCGTGGACACGTGGTGGCAGACCGAGACCGGCGCGATGATGATCTCGCCGCTGCCGGGGGTCACCGAGACCAAGCCGGGGTCGGCGCAGCGGCCGTTGCCGGGGATCTCGGCGACCGTGGTCGACGACGAGGCGCGGGAGGTTCCCAACGGGGGTGGCGGGTACCTGGTGCTCACCGAGCCGTGGCCGTCGATGCTGCGCACGATCTGGCGCGACGACCAGCGGTTCCTCGACACGTACTGGTCGCGCTTCGAGGGCAAGTACTTCGCCGGGGACGGCGCGAAGAAGGACGACGACGGGGACATCTGGCTCCTCGGACGGGTCGACGACGTGATGCTCGTGTCCGGGCACAACATCTCGACGACCGAGGTCGAGTCGGCGCTCGTCTCCCACCCGGCGGTCGCCGAGGCGGCGGTCGTGGGCGCGGCGGACGAGACCACCGGCCAGGCCATCGTCGCCTTCGTCATCCTGCGCGGGACGGCTTCGGCCGAGGACGCCGGTCTGGTGGCGGAGCTGCGCAACCACGTGGGCACCACGCTCGGTCCGATCGCCAAGCCGAAGCGGGTCCTGCCGGTGGCCGAGCTGCCGAAGACCCGGTCCGGGAAGATCATGCGGCGGTTGTTGCGTGACGTGGCGGAGAACCGGGAGCTCGGGGATGTCACGACGTTGACGGATTCCACGGTGATGGATCTCATCCAGGCGAAGCTGCCGGCGGCACCGAGCGAGGACTGAGGGTTCCCCCACCCACCCGCCCCTTTTGGGTGTGGGGGCCCTGCGCGCCCCCACACCCCCACCTCGCGGGGCTCCGCCCCTGCACCCCACCCGGGGCTCCGCCTCGCACCCCCCAACGCCGCGGTGCCGCCATCGCTGAGCCCCGTGCCCGCACCCCACGCGGGGCTCTGCCCTCGCACCCACAAGGCCGCCGCGCCTCATCGTTGGGATCGCGCGCCCCCGACATCGCTCAGCCCCGCCCTGCGCCCGCACCCCACACAGGGATCCACCGCGGCACCCACGACTCCGCCGTACCCCTAGCGCTGGGCCCCCGTCGGCGCCTCATCGTTGCGACCCCGCGCCCCCGACATCGCTCGGCCCCGCCCTGCGCCCGCACCCCACACAGGGATCCACCGCGGCACCCACGACTCCGCCGTACCCCTAGCGCTGGGCCCCCGTCGGCGCCTCATCG
>NZ_JBIWFN010000006.1:214880-319328 GCF_044763085.1 Streptomyces sp. NPDC096311 | reverse complement strand
TTGGGACCCCGCGCCCCCGACATCGCTCGGCCCCGCCCTGCGTCCGTAACCCACCCGGGGGCTCCGCCCCGGCACCCCGGCGGGGATCGCACCCCCTGACCACCCCGCGCTTGCGTGGCCCCGCTGAGGCCTGGTGCCCGGCCCCGGCCGTGTTCCCCGCGGCGGCGAGGCACTGGGAGGTCTCCTCCTGGGGCGTGCTGGGTCTGAGGGCTCGTGAGGTCTTTGTCGAGCCGGTTACCACCGCTCCGGCCTCCGTGCCCGGTGAGGCCCCGCCCCGCATGGCCTCGCGTCGCGGCCGCCACCCGGCCATGGGCTCGCTCCCCCGCGCCGCGTCCCGGTCAGGCTCTCGCAGGTCCGTGCGGCGCGGCCGTGCGCCATCACGTCCAGCCCTCGTTGGTGCCGGGGCGCGCCCCGGCATATCTGCGCGACCACTCACCCCCTTGCGCACCATATGTCCGTAACACGAAGTATCTCGCTGTAATGGCAAGGTAAAGTAGTGGCCTCAGGGTGTGCCGGGAAGTCTGGTCGGCGGTGTCGTCAGCGATCCCGTGTGGCGGCCGTCAGTAAACAGCCGTAACTACCCGGAGGTCCCGCCGTGGCGACGACGCCCAGCGCCAACAACCGCAAGCTCCTCGGGCGCCTGTCCCTGCCCGAGCGGAACTTCGTCGCGGATGCGTTGCGGACCGAGACCGTCGGTGGGGTGCTGTTGCTCGTCGCGGCGGTTGCCGCGCTGGTGTGGGCCAACACGCCGCTGCGGGACAGTTACGCGAGCGTCAGTCAGTTCCATCTCGGGCCCTCCGCGCTCGGGCTGAACCTGTCCGTTCAGCACTGGGCGGCGGACGGACTGCTGGCCGTGTTCTTCTTCGTCGCCGGTATCGAACTCAAGCGCGAGCTGGTGGCGGGGGAACTGCGCGACCCGAAGGCCGCGATACTGCCCGTCGTCGCGGCCGTGTGCGGAATGGCCGTACCCGCGCTGGTCTACACCCTCACCAATGCGATCGGGGGCGGATCCCTCGTCGGGTGGGCCGTACCCACCGCCACCGACATCGCCTTCGCCCTCGCCGTACTCGCTGTGATCGGCACCTCCCTGCCGTCCTCCCTGCGCGCCTTCCTGCTCACCCTCGCCGTCGTCGACGACCTGTTCGCGATTCTCATCATCGCGATCTTCTTCACCGACCACATCGACTTCGGCGCGCTGGGCGGGGCCGTCGTCGGGCTCGGCGTGTTCTGGGTACTGCTACGCAAGGGCGTACGCGGGTGGTACGTGTATGTGCCGCTCGCGCTCGTCATCTGGGGGCTGATGTACAACAGCGGCGTCCATGCCACCATCTCCGGCGTCGCGATGGGGCTGATGTTGCGCTGTCACCCGCACGAGGGCGAGGAGCACTCACCCGGGGAGCACATCGAGCATCTTGTACGGCCCCTTTCCGCCGGGCTCGCCGTGCCGCTGTTCGCGCTCTTCAGCGCCGGGGTCGTCGTCTCCGGCGGGGCGATCGGTGACGTGTTCACGCGGCCCGAGACACTCGGTGTCGTGCTGGGGCTCGTCGTCGGGAAGGCCGTGGGCATTTTCGGGGGGACCTGGCTGGCTGCCCGGTTCACCAGGGCCTCGCTCAGTGAGGACCTCGTCTGGCCCGACGTCTTCGCCGTCGCCTCCCTCGCCGGAATCGGCTTCACCGTCTCCCTCCTCATCGACGAACTCGCCTTCAAGAACGACCCGGTACTCACCGACGAGGTCAAGGCCGCCGTACTGATCGGCTCGCTCATAGCCGCCGTACTCGCCACGGCGCTGCTGAAGGTACGCAACGCCAAGTACCGTGCGCTGTACGAGGCCGAGGAGCTCGACGAGGACAGCGACGGCATCCCCGACATCTACGAGCAGAACAACCCGGCGTACCACCTGCGGATGGCCGAGATCCACGAACGGAAGGCCGCCGAGCACCGAAGGCTTGCCGAAGTGGCGGGCGGGGCAAGCGAGGAGAACCACGGTCCGGCATGATCTGAGCAGAACGGGACGGTCAGGGCCGGATGGTCGGGACCGTGCCGGCACCGTTGGCAGCCGGACCGTACAGAGCAGCCCGTACAGAGCAGGCACATACAGAAGAGGGAGTCCGCGATGAGCGCACCCGACGGCAGCCCGGTCGGCGCCGAACGCAGCATCGGCCAGTTGTTCGCCTCGGCGACGACCGAGATGTCCGCACTGGTGCACGACGAGATCGCACTGGCGAAGGCGCAGCTCAAGCGGGACGTCAAGCGCGGCGCGGCCAGCGGCGGCGCGTTCTCCGCGGCCGGAGCGGTGCTGATCTTCTCCCTCCCGATGCTGAACTTCGCCCTGGCATACGGCATCCGGACCTGGAGCCACTGGAATCTCGCGATCTGTTTCGTCCTGTCGTTCGCCGCGAACGTGCTGGTCGCCGGCGCCCTCGCGCTGATCGGCCTGGTCTTCGCGAAGAAGGCGAAAAAGGGCAAGGGCCCGCAGAAGGTCGCCGCCTCGGTCAAGGAGACCGCGGGTGTGCTCCAGAACGCCAAACCTCACCCCCGGACCGCCCCTGTGAGTGACGCGGTCGAGGTTGTGGCACGCTCGACGTCATGACGGACCCCGCCACACCTTCGGCGCAACCCACCTCAGTCGTGCGGCTCGACATCCCCGGCGGGAGAGAAGTGACCCACCGGGACGTCGCCGCCAACGGCGCGCGCTTCCACATCGCCGAGATGGGCGACGGGCCGCTCGTCCTGCTGCTGCACGGCTTCCCGCAGTTCTGGTGGACCTGGCGCCGGCAGATGGTGGCGCTCGCGGACGCGGGTTTCCGGGCCGTGGCCATGGATCTGCGCGGCGTCGGCGGCAGCGACCGCACGCCGCGCGGTTACGACCCCGCCAACCTCGCGCTCGACATCACCGGGGTCGTACGGTCCCTGGGTGAGCCCGACGCCGCGCTGGTCGGACACGACCTGGGCGGCTATCTGGCGTGGACGGCGGCCGTGATGCGCCCCAAGCTCGTCCGCCGGCTCGCCGTGTCGTCCATGCCGCACCCGCGGCGCTGGCGCTCGGCCATGCTCTCCGACCTCAAGCAATCGGCGGCGGGTTCGTACATCTGGGGGTTCCAGCGGCCCTGGATCCCGGAGCGCCAACTCGTCGCCGACGACGGCGCCCTGGTGGGTCGTCTGGTACGGGACTGGTCGGGGCCGCGACAGCCTGACGACGAGGCCGTGGAGACGTACCGCCGTGCCATGTGCATCCCGTCGACGGCGCATTGTTCGATCGAGCCCTATCGGTGGATGGTCCGTTCGATGGCACGACCGGACGGGATCCAGTTCAACCGGCGCATGAAGCGGCCGGTCCGGGTGCCGACGCTGCATCTGCACGGATCGCTCGATCCGGTGATGCGGACGCGGAGTGCGGCGGGTTCTGGGGAGTACGTCGAAGCACCGTACCGTTGGCGGCTGTTCGACGGTCTCGGGCACTTCCCCCACGAAGAGGACCCGGTGGCGTTTTCGACCGAATTGGTCAACTGGCTGAAGGATCCCGAGCCTGACCGGTGACCCGTCGGTGACTGTCCGATTGCGGCCCGTGGCCTGCCCGGTATGCGGACACGAACGCGTGTCCTACGAACAGCCAAATGCCTCGCGCATAGGCCAATTGGGGGGCTCGGGCGAGGTTATAGACCTTGGGGCAGGGGCAGACGTCGAGGTATGGGCTGGACGCACGACTACAGTGACGCACCACGCAACCGCCGCTCGGCGACGGGCCTGAGCTCCCATCAGAGGGGCACCCCGCAGTTGCCGGGCGCGGACCCCCACGTGGGGATCCCGCGCATTTTGCGCCGCCGGGCCCGCTGGGTTTCGGTACGGCTGCGTCACCCACGAGGCTGAGGCCCCGCACGCCGCCGCCCGTCACCCTTCGCTCCCGGAGCGGCCCGTCACCCTTCGCTCTCAGAGCGCGCAGCTGTCGCTGTCCACCTGCTGATCGGCCGTACGGCCCTTGGTGGCGTCCGGCTGGACCTCGTCCGCGGTGAGCGCGTACCCGGTGTTGGCGTCGTCGAGGGACTTCGCGAAGACCACTCCGTACACCCTGCCGTCGGGCGTGAGCAGCGGGCCGCCCGAGTTGCCCTGGCGCACGGTCGCGTAGAGCGAGTAGACGTCGCGGCGCACGGTTCCGCGGTGGTAGATGTCCGGGCCGTTGGCCGTGATGCGGCCGCGCACGCGCGCGGGCTGGACGTTGTACGCGCCGTTCTGCGGGAAGCCCGCGACGATCGCGTTGTTGCCGCTCGCCGCGTCCTTGGCGGTGAACTGGAGCGCGGGCGCGTTCAGGTTCGGTACGTCGAGTACGGCGATGTCGCGCTCCCAGTCGTACAGGACGACCTTGGCGTCGTACTTCCTGCCCTCGCCGCCGATCTGGACGGTGGGCTCGTCGACCCCGCCGACCACGTGCGCGTTGGTCATCACGCGGCGGTTGCCGAAGACGAAGCCGCTGCCCTCGAGGACCTTGCCGCAGCTCTGCGCGGTGCCCATCACCTTGACGATGGACTTCTGGGCGCGGAGGGCGACGGGGCTGTTCGCGAGCGCCGGGTCGGGGGGCCGGACGTCGGTGATGGGTTCGTTGGCGAACGGGCTGAAGACCTGCGGGAAGCCGTTCTGCGCGAGGACCGAGGAGAAGTCGGCGAACCAGGTGTCGGCCTGGGAGGGCAGGGCACCGGAGACGCCGTGGAGCACCCTGGAGCCGCGGACCTCCTTGCCGAGCGTCGGCAGCGTCGTGCCCGCGAGAGCCGAACCGATCAGCCAGGCGACCAGGAGCATCGCGACGACGTTGACGAGGGCGCCGCCGGTCGCGTCCAGGGCACGGGCCGGGGACCAGGTGATGTACCGGCGCAGCTTGTTGCCCAGGTGGGTGGTGAGGGCCTGGCCGACGGAGGCGCAGACGATCACGACGATCACCGCGACCACGGCGACGGTCGTACTCACCTTGGAGTCGTCTGTCAGGGCACCCCAGATGACGGGGAGCAGATAGACGGCGACGAGGCCGCCGCCCAGGAAGCCGATCACCGACAGGATGCCGACGACGAAGCCCTGGCGGTAGCCCACGATCGCGAACCACACGGCGGCGACCAGCAACAGGATGTCCAGCACGTTCACGGGGGCCACCCTGTCATGCGCGCCAGTCGAGCGGGACCTGCTTCTCGCGGTCCCAGGGCAGCTCCCAGCCCGCGTAGTGCAGCAGACGGTCGATGATCCCCGCGGTGAAGCCCCAGACCAGGGCCGATTCGACCAGAAATGCCGGACCTCGGTGACCGCTGGGGTGCACGGTCGTCGCACGGTGGGCGGGGTTCGTGAGATCCGCCACGGGGACCGTGAAGACCCGGGCCGTCTCGGCCGGATCGACCACGCCGACCGGGGTCGGCTCGCGCCACCAGCCCAGGACCGGGGTGACCACGAAGCTGCTCACCGGGATGTAGAGCTTCGGCAGCACGCCGAAGAGCTGGACGCCGCTCGGGTCGAGCCCGGTCTCCTCCTCGGCCTCCCGCAGCGCGGCCCGCAGCGGCCCGTCGGCCTTCGGGTCACCGTCCTGCGGGTCGAGGGCGCCGCCGGGGAACGAGGGCTGTCCCGCGTGCGAGCGCAGGGAGCTGGCACGCTCCATCAGCAGCAGCTCCGGGCCGCGGGCGCCCTCGCCGAAGAGGATGAGCACGGCGGACTGGCGCCCCGCGCCGTTCGCCGGCGGCAGGAAGCGGCTCAGCTGGAGCGGTTCCACGGTCTCCACGGCGTGCACCACCGGGTCGAGCCAGGCGGGCAGACCGTCCTTGGTCACCACGACCCGGCCGTTGTGCGAGTCGGGGCCTTCGTGGGTGCGGTGGTGTGCGCCGGGTCCGTCGTATGTGCGGTGAGAGCCCGTCTCGTTCTGCGTGCCGTGCGTCCCCGTCTCGTTCTGCGTGCGGTGTGTGTCCCGCTCGTTCTGCGTGCGGCGTGTGTCCGGCTCGTCGTGCCTGCTGTGCGTGTTGCTCGCGTGCGTCATCGCCACCCCCGTTCTGCTCTCCCCAACGCCGGGCGGCGCCGTGTTCGTTCCGTCATCCGGCGCCCAGTGGGGGTGCCGGGATGCCGCCTGCGTCCAGGTAGGACTGCGGCGGGTTGAGGCGTTGGCCGGGGAAGCCGCCCTTCTCGTACTTCAGGAGCTTGCGCGCCTTCTCCGGGTCCGTCTCGCCTTCCCCGTAGGCGGGGCAGAGCGGGGCGATGGGGCAGGCGCCGCACGCGGGCTTACGGGCGTGGCAGATGCGGCGGCCGTGGAAGATCACGTGGTGCGAGAGCATCGTCCATTCGCTCTTCGGGAAGAGCGCGCCGACGGCGGCCTCGACCTTGTCCGGGTCGGTCTCGTCGGTCCAGTGCCAGCGGCGCACGAGCCGGCCGAAGTGGGTGTCCACGGTGATGCCGGGGCGCCCGAAGGCGTTGCCCAGGACGACGAAGGCGGTCTTGCGGCCTACGCCGGGGAGCTTGACGAGGTCTTCGAGGCGGCCGGGGACCTCGCCCCCGAAGTCCTCCACGAGGGCCTTGGAGAGCCCTATCACCGACTTGGTCTTGGCCCGGAAGAAACCGGTCGGCCGGAGGATCTCCTCGACCTCCTCCGGATTCGCGGCGGCGAGGTCCTCAGGCGTGGGGTACTTGGCGAAGAGCCCCGGCGTCGTCTGGTTCACCCGCAGGTCGGTCGTCTGGGCCGACAGGACCGTGGCGATCACCAACTGGAAGGGGTTCTCGAAGTCCAGCTCCGGGTGGGCGTACGGATACACCTCGGCGAGCTCGCGGTTGATGCGGCGGGCGCGGCGCACGAGAGCGGCGTGGGACTCGGCGATCGCCTTCTTGGGGGCGGCTTGGGCCGGGGCGGCCTTCTTGGCCACGCTCTTGGCAGGCGCCGCCTTCTTGGCGGCCGTCTTGGCGGCCGTCTTGGCGGCCGTCTTGGCGGCCGTCTTGGCAGGCACCGCCTTCTTGGCCGGTGCCTCCTTCTTGGAAGCAGCCGACGCCTTCGTGATCGAGGCCGCCGCCTTCTTGGCCACGCCTGTCGTCTTCCCGGTCGTGGCTGTCGCCTTTTTGGCAGCCTTCTTCGCGACCTTCTTCGCGACCGGCTTCACCGGCGTCGGTTTTGTCGCTTTTGTCGTTTTCATACTTTCGGCGGAACTCTGTTCGCCCACAGCGGAATCGCGACGTACAACCACCCGCCCAGCCCCCTTGGCCTGTGCTCTCACCGGCGATTTGGACACCCAGCCAGCCTAAAGCCCCCCACCGACATCCGCCCCGGACCCAGAAGATCAGCCCCCAATTGGCCCCCTGCCGCACTGCCCGGCACGCCAGTGCGGCAGACTTGTGACTGATCACACTGTTTGGACCGTCCAGCAAGATGGGGAACACGCTCCCCTGGTATCACGGGGGAGCAAGATCCCCTGAGCAGGTCGACAAGGAGAGAACTCGTGGACGACGTTCTGCGGCGCGCCCCGCTCTTCGCGGCGCTCGATGATGAGCAGGCCGCGGAGCTCCGCGCCTCCATGAGTGAGGTGACCCTCGCACGCGGCGACGCTCTCTTCCACGAGGGCGACCCCGGTGACCGCCTTTACGTGGTCACCGAGGGCAAGGTGAAGCTCCACCGCACCTCACCCGACGGCCGCGAGAACATGCTGGCCGTCCTGGGCCCCGGTGAGCTCATCGGCGAACTGTCGCTGTTCGACCCGGGCCCGCGCACGGCGACCGCCACCGCGCTGACCGAGGTCAAGCTGCTCGGCCTCGGCCACGGCGACCTCCAGCCCTGGCTGAACGCGCGGCCCGAGGTGGCCGCCGCGCTGCTGCGCGCCGTCGCCCGGCGCCTGCGCAAGACCAACGACCAGATGTCCGACCTGGTCTTCTCGGACGTGCCCGGCCGCGTGGCCCGCGCGCTCCTCGACCTCTCCCGCCGCTTCGGCGTGCAGTCGGAGGAGGGCATCCACGTCGTGCACGACCTCACGCAGGAAGAGCTGGCCCAGCTGGTCGGCGCGTCCCGCGAGACGGTCAACAAGGCGCTCGCCGACTTCGCGGGCCGCGGCTGGCTCCGGCTGGAGGCCCGCGCGGTCATCCTGCTGGACGTGGAGCGCCTCGCGAAGCGCTCGCGCTGACCGCACCGCGCATCGGCTTTCGACGCACCTGAAGGGCCTCGCTGCACAGCGGGGCCCTTCTCGCATCCCTGGTATCGCACGGGCCCCCACCGGCCGCCCGGACGCTCCCTGGCGCCTAGATGAGGCCGTGTTCCCGGAGGTAGTCCATCTGCGCCCGGACCGACAGCTCCGCCGCCGGCCACAGCGAGCGGTCCACGTCCGCGTACACGTGCGCGACGACCTCGGCCGGCGACCGGTAGCCGCTCTCGACCGCCGTCTCGACCTGGGCCAGGCGGTGAGCGCGGTGGGCGAGGTAGAACTCGACCGCGCCCTGGGCGTCCTCCAGGACGGGCCCGTGCCCCGGCAGCACGGTGTGCACGCCGTCGTCCACCGTCAGGGACCTGAGGCGCCGCAGCGAGTCCAGATAGTCGCCCAGACGGCCGTCGGGGTGGGCCACGACGGTCGTACCGCGGCCGAGGATGGTGTCACCCGTCAGGACCGCCCGATCGGCCGGGAGATGGAAGCACAGCGAGTCGGCGGTGTGGCCCGGGGTCGGTACGACACGCAGTTCGAGCCCGCCCACGGCGATGACGTCCCCGTGCGCCAGCCCCTCGTCCCCGAGCCGCAGCGCCGGATCCAGCGCCCGCACCTTCGTGTCCGTCAGTTCCGCGAACCGCCCGGCGCCCTCGGCGTGATCGGGGTGCCCGTGGGTCAGCAGGGTCAGCGCCACCCGCTTGCCCGCCTTCTCGGCTGTGTCCACGACATTGCGCAGATGTACGTCGTCCAGGGGCCCTGGGTCGATCACCACCGCGAGGTCGGAGTCCGGCTCGGAGACGATCCAGGTGTTGGTGCCGTCCAGGGTCATCGCGGACGCGTTGGGCGCGAGCACGTTGACGGCGCGCGGGGTGGCGGAGCCGGAGAGGACCCCGCCTCGCGGCTGGCCTGGGAGGGCTGCGGCGTCGGTCATGCGGGGGCTCCACCGGTCGGGATGTGCTTGGTGAACTCGTCGTGGCCCGGCCAGGCGAGGACGACTTCGCCGTTCTCCATGCGGGCCTTGGCCAGGACGGGGGTCAGATCACGGGTGGGCGCGGCGGCGAGGACGTCGGCGGCGCTGTCGTACGGGATGAGCTGGCGCAGGGTCGCGACGGTGGGCGGCATCATCAGGAGCTCGCCCTTGTCGTACCCGTCCGCCGCGTCCGCGGGGCGGATCCAGACCGTGCGGTCGGCCTCCGTGGAGGCGTTGCGGGTGCGCTGGCCCTCCGGGAGGGCTGCCACGAAGAACCAGGTGTCGTAGCGGCGGCTTTCGAACTCCGGGGTGATCCAGCGGGTCCAGACGCCCAGGAGGTCGGACCTGAGCACGAGTCCGCGGCGGTCGAGGAACTCGGCGAAGGAGAGGTCGCGGGCGACCAGGGCCGCGCGGTCCGCCTCCCAGTCCTCGCGGGTGGTGTCGCCGACCACGGTGTCCGGGGTGGGCCCGGCCAGCAGGACACCGGCCTCCTCGTACGTCTCACGGACCGCCGCGCAGACGACGGCCTGGGCGGATGTCTCGTCGGTGCCGAGCCTGTTCGCCCACCACGCGCGTGTGGGGCCCGCCCAGTGGATCTGGTGCTCGTCGTCGCGTGGGTCCACGCCGCCGCCCGGATACGCGTACGCGCCTCCGGCGAAGGCCATGGAGGCGCGTCTGCGCAGCATGTGCACCACGGGGGTGGTGGGGGTGTCCTTGAGCAGCATGACGGTGGCCGCGCGCTTGGGGGGTACCGGGATCAGGGTGCCCTCCGCGAGCGCGCGGATCCGCTCGGGCCACTCCGGTGGATACCACTGCCCATTCGCCATGGCCGGAGGCTATCCCGAGCCGGGCGAATGTTCGAGGGGCCCAGGGGATCCCCGGGCCGGGGGCGGGGGCGGCGGGGGCGAAGAAGACCGCCGCCGGTCCCGACCGCCTACGCCTCCGTCAGCTCCACCTGGATCTCGACCTCGACCGGGGCGTCCAGCGGGAGGACGGCCACGCCGACCGCGCTGCGGGCGTGGACGCCCTTGTCGCCCAGGGCCGCGCCCAGGAGCTCGCTCGCGCCGTTCAGGACACCCGGCTGGCCGGTGAAGTCCGAGGCCGAGGCCACGAAGCCGACGACCTTCACGACACGCGCGATGCGGTCGAGGTCGCCCGCGACGGACTTGACCGCGGCCAGCGCGTTCAGCGCGCAGATGCGGGCCAGGTCCTTGGCCTCCTCGGCCGTGACCTCCGCACCCACCTTGCCGGTGAGCGGAAGCTTGCCGTCCACCATCGGCAGCTGCCCCGCGGTGAAGACGTACACGCCGGACTGCACGGCGGGCTGATAGGCGGCCAGCGGCGGAACGACGCCCGGCAGCGTCAGACCGAGCTCCGCGAGCTTCGCCTCAACGGCGCCGCTCATGCCGACTTCTCGCGCTTCAGGTAGGCCACCAGCTGCTCGGGGTTGTTCGGCCCGGGCACGACCTGGACGAGCTCCCAGCCGTCCTCGCCCCAGGTGTCCAGAATCTGCTTCGTGGCATGGACGAGCAGCGGCACGGTTGCGTATTCCCACTTGGTCATGTCGCCGACTGTAGTCGTTGCCGCGGGGGGCCTCGCGCGCACGTTGTCCACAGCCTCCTGCGTAGTACGGCGGCGGACTGGTTAGGCTCGAAGACGTGAGCAGGCTCCAGGTCGTCAGCGGCAAGGGCGGTACCGGCAAGACCACGGTAGCCGCGGCCCTCGCGCTCGCCCTCGCGACCGAGGGCAAGCGCACCCTCCTCGTCGAGGTCGAGGGCAGACAGGGCATCGCGCAGCTCTTCGAAACAGAAGCGCTGCCCTACGAGGAGCGGAAGATCGCCGTCGCTCCGGGGGGCGGGGAGGTGTACGCCCTCGCCATCGACCCCGAACTGGCCCTTCTGGACTACCTCCAGATGTTCTACAAACTGGGCGGCGCCGGCCGGGCCCTGAAGAAGCTCGGCGCCATCGACTTCGCGACCACCATCGCGCCCGGTCTCAGGGACGTGCTCCTCACGGGGAAGGCGTGCGAGGCCGTCCGCAGGAAGGACAAGAGCGGGCGGTTCGCGTACGACTACGTCGTCATGGACGCGCCACCCACGGGCCGCATCACCCGCTTCCTGAACGTCAACGACGAGGTCGCGGGGCTCGCCAAGATCGGGCCGATACACAATCAGGCGCAGGCCGTGATGCGCGTCCTGAAGTCGCCGGAGACGGCGGTGCACATGGTGACGCTGCTGGAGGAGATGCCCGTCCAGGAGACCGCGGACGGCATCGCCGAGCTGCGGGCGGCGAAGCTGCCGGTGGGACGGATCATCGTGAACATGGTGCGGCCCGCTCTCCTGGACGACGTCGACCTGGAGCTCACGGGCGCCGTCGCGCGCAGCGCCATCGCCAAGTCGCTCTCGGCGGCGGGGCTCGGCGGCGCCCGCCGCGGCGGGAACGCCGAGCGGCTCGTCGGGCCCCTCCTGGAGCAGGCCGAGGAGTACGCCGAACGGCACACCCTGGAGCGCGAGCAGCGGGCCGTCCTGACCGAGCAGGGCCTCCCGCTGCACGAACTCCCCCTGCTCGCCGAGGGAATGGACCTGGCGGGCCTGTACGAGCTCGCTACGGAACTGCGCACTCAAGGGATCTCATGAGTCTGGACCCGGCCCGCGTACTCGACCTCGACCCACTGCTCGACGACCCCGACACCCGCATCGTGGTGTGCTGCGGCTCGGGCGGTGTCGGCAAGACGACCACGGCGGCGGCCCTGGGGCTGCGCGCCGCCGAGCGGGGCCGCAAGGTGGTCGTTCTCACCATCGACCCGGCGCGCCGCCTCGCCCAGTCGATGGGCATCGACTCCCTCGACAACGTCCCACGCCGGGTGAAGGGCATCGACGACTCCGCGGGCGGCGAGCTGCACGCCATGATGCTCGACATGAAGCGCACGTTCGACGAGATCGTCGAGGCGCACGCGGACGGCGAGCGCGCGGCCGTGATCCTGAACAACCCCTTCTACCAGTCGCTTTCGGCGGGCTTCGCGGGCACGCAGGAGTACATGGCGATGGAGAAACTGGGGCAGCTGCGGGCCCGGGACGAGTGGGACCTGATCGTCGTCGACACGCCGCCGTCCCGCTCGGCGCTCGACTTCCTGGACGCGCCCAAGCGGCTCGGGTCGTTCCTCGACGGACGGCTGATCCGGCTCCTGACGGCGCCGGCGAAGCTGGGCGGGCGTGCGGGGATGAAGTTCCTGAACGTCGGGATGTCGATGATGACCGGCACCCTGGGGAAGCTGCTGGGGGGACAACTCCTGAAGGACGTGCAGACGTTCGTGGCGGCGATGGACACGACGTTCGGGGGCTTTCGCACGCGCGCGGACGCCACGTACAAGCTGCTCCAGGCGCCCGGGACGGCGTTCCTGGTGGTGGCGGCCCCGGAGCGGGACGCGCTGCGCGAGGCCGCGTACTTCGTGGAGCGGCTGGCGGCCGAGGACATGCCGTTCGCCGGTCTCGTGCTCAACCGGGTGCACGGCAGCGGTGCCGCCCACCTCTCCGCCGAGCGGGCGCTGGCCGCCGCCGAGAACCTCGATGCCGAGGCCGCGGAAGATCTTGAAACCACAGCTGTAGAAAATCTTGACGACGCCCGCATTGTGGATCAGGAGGGCGGGAAAGCTGGACTTCGTAACTCTCCCGACACGTACGGCAGTTCAGAATCTCCCGCTTCCGAGACATCAGCTCCCGACGGCTCCGAAGGTCCAGCCGGCTCCGACGGTTCCGATGAAGGCTCCCCCGCCGCCACGGACAGCGCAGACGCCACGGACAGGACCGACACGCCGCCGCACGCGCACCGGACCGTCGAACAATTCACCGCAGGTCTGCTGAGGCTGCACGCCGAGCGCATGCAGCTGCTCTCCCGCGAGCAGCGCACGCGTGACCGCTTCGCCGCGCTCCACCCGGAGGTGGCGGTTGCCGAAGTGGCCGCACTGCCCGGCGACGTACACGATCTCGCGGGACTGCGGAACATCGGAGACCGGCTCGCGGCCAACCGGCCGGAGCTGCCTGAAACCGACGCCTGAGTGGCGCCGTCCACGGACCCGGGGCCAGGTCTGAGTCAGAACTCGTGGTCACGAGTTCATGGTCATGAGTTCATGTCATGAGCTCGTGACCGACCCGAGGTGGCCTGAGGCGGCAAGCCCGAGATGGCCTGACGCAAGTGGGTCCGAGGCGGTGAGTGGGTCTGAGGCGGCGGGTGGGTCCGGCGCGGGCCGAGGTAGCCCCGCGGGACGCCCTCCGTGGCGCCCTCAGCCCACCGCCGCGTAGCGCTCGTACACCTCTTCCTCGTCGAGGGGCAGCAGGCCCGCGCCGCGCTCGTACTCCGTACGCGCGGTCTCCAGCAGGCGACGCCACGAGGTGACGGTGGGACGCCTGCGCAGCAATGCGCGACGCTCCCGCTCCGTCATGCCACCCCACACGCCGAATTCGACGCGATTGTCGAGCGCATCGGCGAGGCACTCCGTGCGTACCGGACATCCGGTGCACACTGCCTTCGCCCTGTTCTGCGCTGCTCCTTGAACGAACAGTTCATCCGGATCGGTAGTGCGGCAGGCCGCCTGCGCACTCCAGTCGGTTACCCAGCCCATACCGGCGCCGTCCTCTCCCGAATCGAGGCTCCCCCACGGCGGCAGCGGCATATTCACCGCCGCCAGTTGAGGACGTTACGGAAGGCAGGCACAGCGCAACACCCCCTGCGGGCCCAATCTTGAATGGCCCGAACGGACTATGCGTAAGCGGCAGATCACCCGGGGGAGTGAGCGGCGGACATACGTGAGTATCCCGGCAAAGCGGGACAGTTCAGTTGAGTCACAACGGACGCCAGGTGACGCATGAGGCTGATTCGGACACGACCTCCCCAAAAAAGTTGGGGAACCTCCGGAACGATTCGGGGTCGCCGGACGTATTGATACGTGGCCATACTGCTGTGACAGTTGAGAGCAGCTTAGGCCAAGGCATATACGCGTGTCCGGCGAATGAGAACGTAGGCTGCCCCTATGCCAAAGAAGCGCTCGGGCGGTGGTCTGTCGCCAACGCAGCAGGCCGCCAAGTTCCTCGGTGTCAGCGTGCTCGCTGGAGCAGTCATGGCCGGAATCGCGCTGCCCGCAGCGGGCGCGCTCGGTCTCGCGGCCAAGGGTTCCGTCCAGGGGTTCGACGAGATTCCCGACAACCTGAAGAGTCCCGCGCTGAGTCAGCGCACCACCATCCTGGACAGCAAGGGCGGTCAGATCGCGACGGTCTACTCGCGCGACCGCACGGTGGTCGACCTCAAGGACATCTCGCCGTACATGCAGAAGGCGATCGTCGCGATCGAGGACTCCCGCTTCTACCAGCACGGCGCGATCGACCTGAAGGGCGTCCTGCGCGCCCTGAACCAGAACGCGCAGAACGGCGGGGTCGCCCAGGGCGCCTCCACGCTCACCCAGCAGCTGGTGAAGAACTACTTCGTGGAGGAGGCCGGCGACGACCCGACGAAGGTCGCCCAGGCCACCCAGCAGACCCTCGGCCGCAAGGTTCGCGAGCTCAAGTACGCGATCCAGCTGGAAGAGAAGCTCGGCAAGAAGAAGATCCTCGAGAACTACCTGAACATCACGTTCTTCGGCGAGCAGGCCTACGGCATCGAGGCCGCCGCCCAGCGCTACTTCTCCAAACCCGCCAAGGACCTGAACCTCCAGGAGTCCGCGCTGCTCGCGGGCATCGTCCAGTCGCCCAGCCGGTACGACCCGGTGAACGACGAGGCGGAGGCCACCAAGCGCCGCAACACCGTGCTGCAGCGCATGGCCGAGGTGCACGACATCTCCCAGCAGGAGGCCGACAAGGCCAAGGAGGCGAAGCTCGGTCTGAAGGTCAGCCAGCCGAAGAACGGCTGCATCACGGCGGTCAAGGGCGCGAGCTTCTTCTGCAAGTACGTGGAGAACGTGTTCCTCACCGACCCGGTCTTCGGCAAGACCAAGGAGGCCCGGGCGAAGCTCTGGAACCAGGGCGGCCTGACCATCCGTACGACGCTCGAACCGCAGGCGCAGCAGTCGGTGCAGTCCTCGATCAAGTCCCACGTCAACAAGTCGGACTCGGTCGCCACGGCGGCCACCCTGGTCGAGCCGGGCACCGGGAAGATCGTCGGCATGGGCCAATCGAGGCCGTACGGCTACGGGAAGAACGAGACGGAGTACAACTACTCGGTCGACCGTGACATGGGCGGTTCGAATTACGGCTTCCCGACCGGTTCGACCTTCAAGCCGTTCGTGGCCGCGGCCGCGCTGGAGGAGGGCCGGCCGGCGACCCAGCAGTACCCGTCGCCGTACGAGATGGCCTACCCCAGCCCCGTACAGACGTGCAGCAGCAAGCCCTGGACCAACCTGACCGGCGAGAAGCTGTCGAACGAGAGCACAGAGGAGAAGGGTCCGTACGCACTGAAGACGGCGATGGCCAAGTCGGTCAACACCTACTTCGTGCAGATGATCTCGGACATCGGCATCTGCCCCGTGGTGAAGATGACCGACAAGCTGCACGTCGTGCAGGGCAACGGCGACAAGCTGCCCGAGGTGCCCGCCATCACCCTCGGCTCCAAGGGCATCTCTCCGCTGACCATGGCGAGCGCCTACGCCACCTTCGCCTCTCGGGGCATGTACTGCACGCCGATCGCCATCGAGTCGATCACCCAGAAGGCCGACGGCAGGGAGAAGTCGCTCGAGGTCCCGAAGTCGACCTGCTCGCGGGCCATGTCCGAGAAGACCGCGGACACCGTCAACACGCTGCTCCAGGGCGTGATCGACTCCGGTACGGGTCAGCAGGCCGGCCTCTCCGACCGCGACAACGCCGGTAAGACGGGTACGACGGACGAGCGCAAGAACGCCTGGTTCGTCGGGTACACGCCGAACCTGTCGGGCGCGGTCTGGGTCGGCAGCCCCAAGCAGAACGTCAAGATGACGGGCATCCGCATCGGAGGCGTCTACCACGACCTCGTCTACGGCGGTCAGGTGCCGGGCCCCATCTGGAAGGACGCCATGACCGGCGCCCTCTCGGGCAAGGACTCCCCGTCCTTCAACCTCGTCGACATTCCCGACGAGAAGCCCAAGGACGACGGCCATGGCCCAACCGACGGGAACAACGGCAGCAATAACGGCAACAACGGCAACAACAACGGTGGGAACACCATCAACGGGAACACCATCAGCGGCAACACCATCAGTGGCGCCAACGGCGGCACAGGTGACACGAACGGTGGCGGATTCCCGACGCCCACGTTCTCGATCCCCTCGGGCTTCATTCAGGGTCAGAACGGCAACGGGGGTCGTCACGGGTAACCCGCCCCGTCACGGCCGCTGACAGAGAACGGCACAGCACAGCCGTCGGCCTCGGCGCTCCCTCTGTCGGGAGCGCCGAGGCCGACGGCTTTTGGTGAGCGGGGTGGTGCGGGTGCAGGTACTCGTGCGGGTACAGGTACAGGTAGGTACAGGCACTCGTACGGGTACAGGTACAGGTTCAGCGTCTGCTACTGGTTCCGGTCCCTCTCGGACTCAGCCCGCGAGCAGCTGCTTGACCACGGCGGCGACACGACCGCCCTCGGCCTGCCCCGCGACCTTCGGGTTCACGATCTTCATGACCTGGCCCATGGCGCGCGGCCCCTCGGCACCCGCCGCCCTGGCCTCCTCGACGGCCTGCCCGACGATCTGCTGGAGCTCCTCGTCGGACAGCTGCTTGGGCAGGTACGCGGCGAGAACCTCCCCCTCCGCCTTCTCCCGCTCGGCCGACTCGGGACGCCCGCCCTGCGCGAAGGCGTCCGCGGCCTCGCGGCGCTTCTTCGCCTCGCGGGTGATCACCTTCTGTACTTCGTCGTCGGAGAGCTCGCGCTTCGTCTTGCCCGCGACCTCCTCCTTGGTGATCGCGGCGAGGGTCAGCCGGAGCGTCGCGGAGCGGAGCTCGTCGCGCTCCTTGATGGCGGCGTTGAGGTCTTCCTGCAGCTTCGACTTGAGCGTGGTCATGCCGTTGATTGTCGCAGGTGTGGTGCGGCGGTCGCCTGCTGATTTCAGTGCCGTGCCCCGGGACGCGCCGTCGATGGGCGCGAGGCTGTCCACAGATCCGGGGTTGTCCACAGGGCGGCAAGCGGGGCTGTCGGGGTCTGACACGATGGACGTATGCGCGCGCGATACGGAGTACCCCTGGGAATCACGGCGGTGGGCGCCGCCGGAGTGTTGTACGCGGCGGGTTTCGAGGCCCGCTCGTTCCGCCTCCGACGGGTGACGGTCCCGGTCCTGCCACCAGGCATGCGGCCGCTCCGAGTCCTCCAGGTCTCCGACATCCACATGGTGAGCGGTCAGCGTAAGAAGCAGCGCTGGCTGCGCTCCCTGGCCGGGCTGCGCCCCGACTTCGTCATCAACACCGGGGACAACCTCTCCGACCAGGAGGGCGTCCCCGAAGTCCTGGACGCCCTCGGCCCGTTGATGGAGTTCCCCGGTGCGTACGTCTTCGGTTCTAACGACTACTACGGCCCCAGACTCCGCAACCCCGCTTTGTACTTGCTGGAGAAGTCCCAGGGCCGCCACGGTCTGAACGGCAACAAGCCGGCCGTGGGCGTCATCCACAACCCGTGGGAGGACCTGCGCGACGGCTTCGACACGGCGGGCTGGCTGAACCTGACGAACACCCGGGGGACGCTCAAGATAGAAGGCGCCGAGATCGAGCTGACCGGCCTCGATGACCCGCACATCAAGCGGGACCGGTACGCGCGCGTGGCCGGCGGCCCGTCGGAGTCGGCCGACTTCTCGATGGGCGTGGTCCACGCCCCGTACCTGCGTACGCTCGACGCGTTCACGGCGGACGGCTACCCCCTGATCCTGGCCGGTCACACCCACGGCGGTCAGCTGTGCCTCCCCTTCTACGGCGCTTTCGTCACCAACTGCGACCTGGACGCGGACCGCGTGAAGGGCCTGTCCACGCACACGGCGGAGGGGCAGACGTCGTACATGCACGTCTCGGCGGGCTGCGGTACCAACCGCTACACGCCGGTACGGTTCGCGTGCCCGCCGGAGGCGTCACTGCTGACGCTGGTCGCTCGGGAGTAGGTCACTCGGCAGCAGGTCGGACGGCGGTGGACCGGACGGATGCGGGTCGGCCGGAGTGTGGTGGTCGAGCGAGGGCGCGAGCGGAAGCGGAGCCCGGGGCGACGGCGCCGTACGGGTCGATCGGGTCGTTGGTGTCGTCGGGGTCGTCCGGGACGCCGGGGGGCGTTGGGGTCGATCGCGCCGGGCAGGTCGATCGGGTCGATCAGAGCGTTGATGTCGATGTCGATCTCGATGCTGGTGGGGAGCGGGTCCGCGTTCGGCCGTCACCCACCCGGGTGACCCATATCGCCCGATTCGCCCCACGCGCTTAGCGTGAGAGCATGATCGCCCCGATCCCCAGGGACATACCCGACCTGCCCGCGATACCGGGCATCCCCCCGCCGAACCCCTTCATCGTCCCGGCGACGGCAGTGGTGGCCCCCGTGCGCCGCCCGGTCGTGGCCGTCTTCCGTCTCCTGGTCGCCCTCGTGGCGACCTTGGGCGTGGCCATCGAGATGCGCCTGGGCAGTCCGCTCCACGTGCTCAGCTACTTCACCATCCAGGCCAACCTGCTGGTGGCGGTGGTCTTCGTCGCCTCGGCCCGGCGGGCACGGGCAGCGCGTCGCCCGCTGCCCGCGGTCCTCATGGGCGGCACGCTGCTCTACATCTCGATCACCGGCCTGGTCTACCACCTGATCCTGGCGGACCCGTCCAGCGGCTTCTCCATGATCGGGGGTATCGCCCGGCACGCCGGCTGGCAGGCGGTGTCGAACCAGATCCTGCACACAGTGATCCCCATCGCCGCGGTGATCGACTGGCTCCTGCTGACCCGCCCGGCCCCGTTCGCGGTCCGGCATGCGACGACGTGGCTTGTCTACCCTCTCGCCTACCTGGCCTTTTCCCTCGTCCGCGGAGAGATGCTGCCGCCGGGCACCCCGGCGCGCTACCTCTACCCCTTCGTGGACGTCGACCGGCACGGCTACGTGGGCATCCTCGGCAACACCGCGATCCTCGGCGTCGCCTTCTACGCCCTCGCTCTCCTCGTCATCGCCCTGGACCACGTCCGCCCCGACCCGTTCCGCCGCCGCGGCCGACGCCCCGGAAACCGGATTTCGTCTCCGGCCACCGGTGGGCTAAAGTAAACGACGTCGCCGCGAGAGCAGCGACAATCGGGGTGTAGCGCAGCTTGGCAGCGCGCTTCGTTCGGGACGAAGAGGTCGTGGGTTCAAATCCCGCCACCCCGACAGCTAAATCGCAGGTCAGGCCCGGTGCTGAGTAATCAGCACCGGGCCTGCCTCGTTCTCCGGGGGCTCTCTGGAGAAATCCTGGAGAAGATCTTGGAATCTGCCTCCAGATCGGCGCCCGCTAGCGAGCCTTCAGCGCCGCATCCAGAGCAGCCACGGGCGAGCCGAGACTCATCGTCCGACGCGCATCCAACGCTTCCTCCCACATCCCGGTCAGCGCAGTCATCAGCGCCTGCCGCATCCCTGGCGTGATGTGGTCATAGCGCGACTGGACAGAGCCGTCCTCATGGCCCATGCGTTCGTCCATAAGCTTCGGGGGGGTCCCCACTTCCCTCATCAGGGTCTTGTGCGTATGGCGCAACCCGTGCGGGGTGAGTCCCGGGGCGATCGGCACCCAGCACGCCTCAGCCCGCTTGGCGGCTCCCCGCCCGCGGGCCGGGATGCCGGGCCAAGGCTCGGCAACGACGGGCACCGGCCGCTCTTCCTGACTGCCCCGCCCCGAGTACCGCCCTGTCGCGGCCGGCCGAAAGAGCCACGTGGCGAAACCGGAGCGCCGCCAGTGAGCAGCCAACTCCCCCGATGCCGCGTTGCGGATGTATCCGAGATCGCTGACAGCTTCCAGCACCTTCAGACGAGTCGGCTCCGCCACGGCATCCGGGCGGTTGAGGACGTTGGAGACGGTGCCGGTCGACACGCCGGAGCGGCGCGCCACGTCGACTAGCTTCGCCCCGGGACGACTTGCGGACCCGTTGGCGGTTCCATGGCCGCGGAATACGTAGGCCAGTCCGTGACACTCGCAAGGCTTCGGTCTTGTCCGGGCCATGTGGCTAGCAAGCAGGGAGGCGAGGAAATCCGGAGTGTCAATGTCGCGGTAGGAGTCGTCCTTGGGCGGGCAGCGGTGCAGTTCGCCGGTGTCCAGTTCATAGAGTTGCCACTCCACGCGGATGCCCTTCGGCCGGACGAACTCAGGCTCAAGGCCCACGATTTCGCCCCAGCGCATGCCGGTGTAGCCCTTGATGATGCCGGCAACGAACTCGTCGTCGCGGCCGGACAGCAGCGCCATTCTCTCGGCGAGCAGCAGGATGCCAAGTGCGGTCGTGACCGCCTTCTCCGGGCCACGGTTACGTGAGCGGCCGGCGCGCTTCCCTCGTCCGCGGCGCTTGGTTGCCGGGTTGGAGTCGCGCAGCCCCTCGTCAACAGCATCGGCAAGGATCAGGTGCAGTGTCGCCCGCCACGTCTTGACGCTGGATGCCGCATAAGGCACCGCGCGTTCGTGCTTCTCCCAGGCGGCAATGTCGGTGCTCAGGATGTCAGCAACGGCGGAGTCCTCGAATGCGGGGAGTAAGTGCTCTTCGATGTGCCGCCGGTGGGCCTTCCCCCGGGAAGGTGGGCACGCGGTTATTGATCACGCGGCGAGCGTGAGTTTAGCGGTGTGGTGTCGGTGTTCGTATTCGTTGGGGCTGAGGTGGCCGTTGGCGGAGTGCCGGCGGCGGGTGTTGTAGCGGGGCAGCCAGGCGAAGACGGTCCTGCGGCAGGTGTCGGAGTCGCCGTAGTCGTGGGCGCCCTGGAGGGTCTCGCGTTTCAGGGAGGCGTGGAAGCTTTCGCAGGCCGCGTTGTCGGCGCTGGTGCCGACCGCACCCATCGACCGTGTGACCCCGAGCTGGTCGCAGAGGTCGGCGAAGGCCCGGGATCCGTATCGCGCTCCGTGGTCGGAGTGGAACACGGCGCCGTCCAGGCGGCCACGGGTCGAGGCTGCCATCCGCAGTGCGTCGGCAACCAGGCCGGTGCGCATGTGGTCGGCGATGGACCAGCCGACGACCTTGCGGCTGAAGCAGTCCAGCATGGTCGCGAGATAGAGGAACTCCCCGCCTGCGAGCGGGAGATACGTGATGTCGCCCATATATTTGCGCCCCGGCTCGGTAGCGGTGAAGTCCCGCTGGAACAGGTCCGGGACCGGTGAGGCTGCCGGGTCCGGGACGGTGGTGCGCACGCGTCTGCGCAGGCGGATGCCGGTGATGGAGAACGTCCGCATGATCCGGGCGATCCGCTTCTCGTTGACCCGCCGCCCTTTCTCACGGAGCTCGGCCGTCACTCGCGGGAAGCCGTAAGCGCCGCCGGACTCGCCGTGGACCTCGCGGATCTCCTCGGCCAGGGTCCGGTCCTCCCGCTGCCGGGTAGCCCGGGCCTCGGCGCCGGCGAGCCACTTGTAGTAGCTGGACCGGTTCACGTCCAGGACTTGGCAGAGCCGCTTCACCTCGTAGGTGTTGCGATGGTCGTCAACGAACTGGAAGCGGCTCCTCACCAGTTCGTCTCTCCGGCGAAATACTTGGCCGCCTTGCGGAGGATGTCCCGCTCGGTGGCGAGCATGCGCTCACTTGCCTCGAGCTCGGCCACCCGGGCCTCCAACTGCCGTACCCGCTCGTCCGGATCAGCGGACGGCACCGCCTCCCGAGGCTGGGCGCCCGGCTTCGCAACCGCGGCGGTGATGCCACGGCGTTCGCGGTCCCGCAGCACCCACTCACGCAGGGTCGCCCGGTTGACGCCCAGGTCAGCAGCGATGCTCTTGTAGATCGCCCCGGGTGTGGACTCGTACAGGGCCACGGCATCGGCCTTGAACTCGTCCGAGTAGTCCTTCATCGCCATCGGCGGTCTTCCCGCTTCCTCCGGATCAAGCAGATCCAGTATCAGCGTGTCCACCACTCAGGGGGAGGTCCCCCTGAGTGTGAGAGGCCCGATGGAACGCGACCCGGACAAACAGTCAGGGTTCGTTTACGGCCGTGCCGTCGCCGCGGGCGGTTGTCCTGTCTCAGCGGAAAGTAAGTGCGTGCCTCGCTCCCTGTCCTTCGCCGAGGGGGTGCTGCGCGACCACCGAGACTTAAATTAACGCGCTAGGAATCTTCGACTTCACCTCGATGGTAATCCTTGTGCTCCTCTTTAAATTCTGCCTCAAGGTCAATCATCCATGAAAAAATATTGAGCAAACTAGGCGGGTCAACATCACCCCCCATGCGCGAAGAAATGGTTTGCAGGACTACTGAAATGAATCCTCGGAATTGAATAAGGAACCCTATAGGGTGACCTTTACCCTCCTCACCAATGGGTAGGCGCATCGTTATTTCTTTTATAATCTTGGCAAGAATCTCATAGCGTTCAAGAACGCCCGGATGGGTACTGCTTACGCCCTCAGAAACCCAAGATTGATTAACATGCGCAAGGGCGACCAGGGCTATCATCGAACCTCCGACCGCTCGATATACGCGAGGGCGACTTCCACCTTCCGAGAGAAGACCACAGGTGAGCAGAAAAGCAGCCACATCTGCTTCCACTTCCTGTTTCTGACTGCTATTAAGCTTCTCCATTATTCCGTCGGCGTCAATTTGGGAAAGCCACTGGTAGACCACTTTCTTAGCTCCACCAGCATGCCGAAAATACTCGTCAGTGTGCCCCAGCATATGATGGCAGAATTCGTGAGCGACGACGAAAGTTTCGGCAGCAGTGACCAACGTGTGATAATCATTCTCTGTTCGCCGGACAGGTAGCTCAATGAGCAAGGGGTGTGCCGCGTAGACGTTTCCTTCCGTCGCCCACTTCCCGACCGACTGATCTGCAATCAGGATGGGCTCGAATGCAGACCGCTCAAGCTCATCCACAATCATCTGAGTAATTTCCTCATCCTCATCCGAAAAGTCCACCTCCGTGGCAGCCGACAGTACGGATTCATAGAAATGACAGAAAAGCGTGCTATAGATCATGGCCGCCATAGTTAGACCATGATTTATTTCTACAATTCCGGCATTTCTGAATGAGGAAGCTTCCGCGTTGGCATCTCCCTTGAAGGCGCGGGCCACGAAAGTGTTCTTCATTGTGGCCCGCCACTCTATGGGAGCCAGGTTTACCAACTCCGTGGCAACCACTTGAAGTTCAGGACAATTTGAACTCTCGGGCTTCCATCCGAGAAATTCTGCATAAGATCCTGTCGCCCAGCCTCTTCGAACAAGGTCTTCCAAAAATTTTCTTCAGGCCTTCCGCAATCGACATAGAACTGGCTTCGCGATCCATTCAGCTTCCACATTTTTCCCCCACAATTGCTTCCCACTCGGGCACCTCGCGGTGACGGCAGACGAGATTGCGAATGCGGTCGCCGAGAACAAGCCCGGATTCATGCCCCGCTGAGCAGCCCACTACTTATCTACCCATGTCGACGAACTGTGCATAATGACCGTGGAAAGCTACTGCGACCTTCGCGGTTGGACCGCTGCGGCTCTTCGCAATAATCAAGTCAGCCTCGCCAGCCCTCATTGATTTGCTTTCGTACGCGTCCTCTCGGTGCAGAAGGATGACCACGTCGCGAACTTTTCCAGGCTTCCCGGATACCGTGCGCGAGGTGAAAGCGATGGACCCGACGGGGCGGCGGTGGCCCCGTTATAAGTCTGGCGACGACGCGGCGATTGCATTCTGCGCGTGGTGATTCTACCGATTCTTTTGTTCATCGCGGCAAAAAGGTAACGGTGGGCGGGCCTGTTTTCTAAATAGAGCCGGGACTAGCTGGGCCCCCTTGCGGTTGCTGGGACGACGAGGCATCTTGTGTGCCACCGCTGTATGAACTTCTAAGCGATCCCATGAAATCTCTCGGGCCTATGCCCAGACGCTTACTACCCCAGAGAGCCGCTGGCCCCATCAGGAACACCAGTGCTGCTGGGATCGAAACAGTAGGTTGCACGCCAACAGCTGCGCCCAGAGCGATAACAAGGGCAGCGGCCGCAGCTCCCAGGATGATGATCCATGAGTCGCGTCGATCGCGCTTTGTATCTACTGGGTCTATAAGAGAAGGGCTCGGTTCAGTGGAATTAGGTACATCCAAAAGGGACATCCATCGCTCATCAATCAAACGGTCTAGCACGTGTTTATGGACTCGGACAAATTGCGGCAGAGCTTCGGTGCCGCGCATGAGTACATCGTCGGTAACCTTCCTAAGCTCGTGCTGCACGGCTGTAATGTGGAGAGTTACATTACGGTATTGTTCCTGAGGCGCAGACCCCCACTTGGCCCTGGCAAAGCTGGACAGCTCGTCGCTAAACTTTTTGGCGAGATCGTCAAGGCTCAAAATGCTGCCCGACCCCTTGACTATCTGATAGGCCTCTTCGAATACGACGAAACATCTCCGAATCGCACCGAGGTCAGCAACCAGGAAAGCGATATAGCGCATCGTAAAGTGAAATGCAACTAGCGCCGTGAGGCACGTTAT
Source organism: Streptomyces sp. NPDC096311 (assembly GCF_044763085.1). NCBI lineage: Bacteria > Bacillati > Actinomycetota > Actinomycetes > Kitasatosporales > Streptomycetaceae > Streptomyces > Streptomyces sp. NPDC096311. Next base: position 294,667 of record NZ_JBIWFN010000006.1, on the reverse strand, counting down.
GACCAAACCTGCGTAGACCACAAGGGAATTCAGATCGTCCCAGGAGTATTTCTGACTAGTTGCACTCGGGGGGTTTTTCGTTCCAGTAATTGCCGTAGAGAATCCGAACAATATCGCCATGGAGACCAGGAAGAGGTAAAGGGTTCTTTGGAACCACACGTATACAGAGTCTGCTCTCCTGTATGCCTGGGTGTATGACTTTGTGCTTCTCTCGGGCGCTTCCCCTAGAAAACGTAGCGTGGCAACCGCGTGGCGTACGCGGGTTTTGATGTGTCGTCTCCTTTGAGGTATCGGAATGGGAACGAGTGGGAATATCCCTGGGCGTCTCCACGGCTTGAAATATCTCGCCAGCATTCTCAAATACATAGATATACCGTAAGTGAACAAAGGGAGTACGATCCAGGTAAGCGCGAAGCTTCTAACGACGATCTGCCAGTCATGGAGTTTCAATGCGTCCCCCGATTCTTGGGATTTTTGGGAGAGGTCTACTGGCGGGAGATTCTACAACTTCTTTCATTTCCCAGTGTGCAACTCTGGGAAAATCGCCCTTCGAGCGTGACTAGTCCAGATACTTGTCGCCGCGCACCGCTGCAGAGGTGAAGGCCGGCGGCTGGACGGGTGCTACGTCGACGCGTTGCACAAGGGGTCAGTCGACGCCCCCATGCGTCGGGCTCTGGGGCATGCTGTCCGCCGTTCCTGCTTGCCGCCAATGCTGCTATGCGAGGATCCACGCCGCCGAACCGCAGGGCGCCGCGAACCTGCCTCCCCTCCGAACTGACGAGCAGGTCACCGACGACGGTGGAAGGCCAGTCTCAGTTCTAGTTTCGATTGCTGCTCAATCCCGTGCGGTCCACGTCCGTCCGTGAACGTCCGGCACGTCGCCTGACCTGTAACGCAACCGACGAGCGGACGTGCATGGATCACTAGGGAACATGCATTGACAACTCGTAATGCGTAGGTGGTCGGCTAGCGGTGCCTGGCCGTGGCGATCGAAGCCACGCGTGCGGCGGGACCGACGTGGGCACCATGGACGCCATGGCCAACGAAAAGGACCGGCAAGCAGCACCGCTTCCTCGGCGACGCGAGTCGCTGAGGAAGCAGAGCTGGGCCCTCTAGTCGCGACCGGGAGCTCTCTCAGTTCAGGTCATCGACGGCCCGTACAGGCGGCGTGGGGTCGGTTGCGATGGCGGGAGTTCGCCTGATTAACGGTGTGTGCGCCTCCGACGATGTCAGCATGCCGACGCCTGTAACGCCTCTCCCCGCTGCACTCATCCCCGACTGCACCAAACCGGATGCTCACCACGCGGCCTACAGAAGCGCCAAGACCAACGACGCGATCTTTGTGTGCATCGCTCGCCAGGGATCGCGCTGGAAAGTGGAGCTTGACGCTCTGGCCAGCAGTGGGCCCACCATCCCGGACGAGGCAGTGGCAGTCCTGCAGTCCGCGGTTGAAGTATTGGTATCTGCTGGCACGGTGACGCAGGCCAACATTGCACCTGACTACATCTCCATATGGGCGATCGAGAGCGAGCAGAAGGCGCGCGAAATCGCGGCTGCGTTCCATGCCGCCATGCAGGGACTCCGGCAGCTATACATCGCCGTTCCAGTCCCGCGTAGAAGTGCCTAACCTCCAAGGCTCGCGGTGCCTCATGCCGAGGCGGGCGGTGCGGCCAGCGGACCACGGATCTGCGGACCACACGCCGGCTCCTGCATCGCGCGCAGTGAGCGTGAGTGAGCCTTGGAGAATTCTTGGAGATGATCTTGCGTCAGGATCCCTGAGGTACCAACGAAGACCGATGCTCCCCAACGTCCTGACCTGCACATTTGACCTAGAGCACAGATAGGCGATCTTCCAGGGCCTAATTCGGGACGAAGAGGTCGTGGGTTCAAATCCCGCCACCCCGACAGTGAAGTACCAGGTCAGGGGCCTGATCCGCATCGCGGGTCGGGTCCCTGAGTGGTTGTGGGGCCGATTGAGAAGTCGACTCGGAAGCTGGCCCCCAAGGGCGCGCCCGCAAGATCGCCGGGATCAACCGTCGACAGGGCGAGTCTCCGCCTGAAATCAGAAGCGGCAACCGGGGCACGTACGTGTGGTGTCAGCTTGCCGCCGCCGAAGCCCCGGCGCGGGTCACACCAGCTGTGCGAGTGGCTCGACAGTCTCCCAATGCTTGAGGTACTCGACGGCCGCGTGCGGGTTGGTGTTGCGGTTCTTCACCAACCGGGTGCGCTCCAGCACGGCGTCGTTGTCTGGGAACACGGTCCGCAGCCGCAGCGTGGAGACGATGAAGTCATCGCGGTCGGCGACGTTCACCCAGCGCTTGAGGTGGCCTGGTGAGCGCAGTGGCTGTGGGCGCAGCCGCCGACGGATGATGGAGCGCAGGCCGAGCGGCGACCCGAAAGTGATCAGCAGCGGCAACGGTTGTTCGAGCCGGTGCAGGGCCTCGTAGGCGACGATGGTGCCCAGCGAGTGCGCAAGTACCACCTTGGTGTCCGGAGCCACCTGGGACAGCACGGCCTCGATCGCGCCCTCGCGGACGGTCTCGTCGTCCAGGTAGGCCGCAACTTGTCCGAGGTGGAACACGCCAGTGCTGCTCAGCGCCGCGAAACCGGAGCGGGCAACCGGGCCGAGCCGCCCCAGCATCGCGACGAACATGCGCAGCAGCTCGGCCGGACCCTGCTCGGGGCCGACCTCGGCGCGCAGTTCGTCCAAGGCGCGGGCGGCTTCGGCGCGGGCCGCCGGATCGGACGCGTGCTGCTGAATGTTGTCCATGATGTCGACGGCGACGTCCTCGCCAGTCGCTGCCATCGGGTCGGGCAGCGGCATGTCCCAGTCGTCCTGCGGCACGTAGCGGGCGTACAGGTGGCGGTAGTACGCCATCGCAGCCGAGACGGAGCCGTCCTCCAGCCGGGCGGCCTGCTCAGCACGGCCATTGTCCCGCAGGGTCCGTGCCAGCGTGCGCATCCAGTCACCACGCAGCTGCTCCTCGGTCTCCTCGTCGGGGCCAATGCCGTGCACCATGACCAACTCAGCCATCTGTCTCCGTCCGCTTGACGCCGTGCCCTGCCCGCGCGGCCAACTAATCCTAGATTGAGCATTAGTTGCCCGATCCTCTGTGCCGATAATGCCAGGGTGACGGATGAACGCAGAGCGTTGGTGATCGCCTCCCACTGGGACGCGCGGGAGCGGAAGCCGGCGAGTCGGCTAGAGCTACTGGAGCCCTGTGCGACGGAGTTGACGGGGCTCTTGCTGGACCCACTGCGCGGTGACTGCGAACCAGCCCTTGGCGACGGCCTGCTGATGAACCCGCAGACGGTTACGGAGGTGACCTCAGCCCTGGCCGAGGCATTCGAGGGAGCGTCGGCCGCCGGAGCGCCCCTGGTGCTGGGCTTCCTCGGGCACGGCCACGTCGTCCGCGAGGGCGAGTTTCTCTTCCCGGTCCACTCCACCCCAGATGTGCCCGGTCCCGAGACTGCCTTCGATCTCCCCTCCGGGCTGGGCGATCTGGTGCGGCGCCACGGCGGCGTCCGTGAGCTGACAGTCGTCATCGACGCGTGCCTATCGGGGTATGCGGGGCTCTTCGCGACGCAGAGGTGGTTTAAACCCGCCATGCAGACCGGCCGGCGGATCGAGGTGCTGACCTCCTCGGATGGCCGGGTCTCGTACGGACTGCAATTCTCGGGAGCCTTGAACGGGCTTATCCGGCAGGGGGACATCCGACTCGAACAGATCCTGCGCACCCGGCCGGTGCGGCAGGCGGTGGAGGCCCGCCTGAAACGGCAGGTGCCGCAGGCCACCTCGTACGACGGTGGCGGGGGCGCTCCCGAGGCCCCGTACGACACCTGGCTCGCCCGCAACGTGGCGTACCAGCGGGAGCTGAGCGTGCTGGCGGGGTCGGTCGACGGAGGAGTGCTCATGCCGCCGCTGCGGCACTTCCAGCCGCCCGCGGAGCTGGGGGAGTTCGTCAAGGCGGTCGGCCGGAACCGGTTGGTCGCCGTGCTCGGCACTATGGGTACTGGGAAGACCACGCTCGCCTCCGCGCTGTGCCGCGCGGAGCTGCTCCCGCCGGAGGAGGCGGACCGTGCCCCGGCCGTCTGCGGGCTCATCCGCCTCGACACCACCCGCTGGACCTCCGGCTCGGTGTGGTCGCTGCTGTCCGACCAGCTGAAGAAGTACCTCCCCGGGTTCGCCGACGGGAAGAAGGCGTACAACGCCCGTGTGCCGGAAGGCGAGCGGACGCTGCTGCCGCGTGCAGTGGCCGAGATCGGCGGGCCGCTCGGGCAGATGGAACCGTGCGACCCGGTGCGCGTGATCGTGGACGGACTCGATCAGGTCGACGCTCCGCACCGCCCTGAGCTTGTCCGCGAGCTGACCGCGCTGGCCGATGCGGCGCCGAAGTGGTTCGGCGTCGTGGCGACAGTCCGGGACGGGGTGCCGCTGCCCGGTGACTGGCACCGCGCGCCGGTCCCCGCGCCCGGGGAGGAGCAGCTACGGGCGTACCTGCGGGCGGCCCAGCATGCGGCCGGGCGCACGCAGAACGTCATTCTCCAGCAGGCGAACGGAAACTGGCAGGTCACCCGGGTGCTGGGCGAGAGCGGCCCGCTGGCCCGGACAGGTCAGGTGTCCTTCACCGAGATGTACCGGGAGACGCTGCTCGCCAAGAAGGCGCAGGTCCCGGGCGGGCGTGGCGGGTGGCTCGACGCCGTCCTGGTCGTGACCGCCGCCGCCGGGTCGAGCCCCACGCTGCCCCGCCCACTGCTCGTCCGGGCGTCCGCCGAGCTGGGCGGTCCCATGGACGACGAGGCGTTGGATCAGGTTCTGGACCTGGTGCCGGGACTGGTGGTGCAATCGCCGCACCCTGCCGGAATCGAACTGTTCGGCGTGCACCACCCTTCTCTGATCGAATACGTGCAGGAGGAGGACGACGTGGTGGCCGGCCACCAGGCCCTCTGCCGGGCGCTTGAGACCATGGCCCCCATGGACGAGCATTCGCCCGACGACCCCCTGCACGCCTACGCCGAGCAGGCGGAGCCAGAACACCTGTGGCAGGCGGCCGCGCGCAACCCATCGCTGTACGACCGGCTACTGAAGTGTCTGGAACGGCGCCCGGCGGCCGAGGCGACGGTCAACCGGGCCCGGTGGGCGGCCTGGGGGGACCGGCTGGCGGAGCGACCCGGTGCCGACTCGCCGGTGACACTGCTTGCCCGGGAGCGGGCCGCCTACTGGACGGGCAAGGCTGGGGCCTACGGTCACAGCCGCGAACTGTATCGCGATCTCCTGGAGGACCAGCGCCGCGTGCTCGGCGACGACGACGCCCGAGTGCTGGAGGCCCGGTACCGCATCGCGTACGCGACCGGCGAGACCGGCGATTTCGCCGAGGCTCTGCGGCTGCACCACGCCGTACTATCCGACCAGATCCGGGTGTTCGGTCCTGACGACCCTCGCACCCTGAAGAACCGGCACGACATCGCGTACTGGACGGGCCGGGGCGGGGACATGGCGCGTGGTCTGCGGCTGCACGAAGAACTGCTTGAAGATCAGCGCCGCGTGCTCGCGCCGGCGGACCAGGCAGTGCTGGAGAGCCGCCACTACATCGCGTACTGGCACGGCATGCTGGGCCGGTACGACACGGCGTTGGCGCTGCACGAGGAACTACTGCGGGACCGGATCGCGGTGTTCGGCGAGGACCACGCACAGGTGCTCTTCAGCCGATTCAACATCTACAAGTTCCTCGGTGAGTCCGGGCGTCGGCAGGAAGCATTCGACGGTTTCCGTGCACTGCTGCCGGACGTGCGGCGCATCCGCGGCGAGGACCACCCCAACACGCTGCTCGCGCGGCTGAACATCGCCCGCTACACCTGGGAACTGGGCGACCCGGCGGGCTCGCTGGCGCTGCACGAGGAATTGCTGGAGGACCAGCGGAAGGCACTCGGTAACACCCATCCCGCCGCGCTGATCACCCGTTTTAACATGGCCATGCTCAAGGCCGAGCTGGGTGACCCGACCGTAGCGCTCGCCGAACTGGACGTTCTGCTGGAGGAGCGGCTGGCCCGCTACGGCAACCCGCTACACCCCGAGGTGATCAGGACCCGGTTCGGACGGGCCCAGGTCGTCGCGCGGCAGGGGGACGTCGAGAGCGCCATGGCCCTGCTGCGCGAGGTCCGGGACGACCGCGCACGGGTCCTCGGCGAGGACCACCCTGACACGCTGGCCGCACAGGCGGAGATGGACGGTCTGTCGGTCACGGACCTGTGAGACGGCGCGAGGCGGTCGGTGACGGTGGAGTCGGGTGCGGTGCATGAGCATCATTGGGGTCGGCGCTCATGGACAGCCACGGTGGGCGCGCTGCACGGCTGATGGTCCGCCAAGGGGCGGCATAGCTGGGAGCCATCTGGGAGCCAACCTGCTCCCCCAGCCCCTCTGGGACCACCCGAGACCATCCCACCCCAACGCCCTGACCAGCCAAAACAGCAAACCAACCGGTGATGATCACGCCCGACCCTCATTCGGGACGAAGAGGTCGTGGGTTCAAATCCCGCCACCCCGACAGCTGGATAGCAGTTCAGAGGGCCTTTACCGGATCGGTAAGGGTCCTCTGGCGTTGCTGCGGGTCTGTCTGGCGTGACGATCGATTCCCGCGTGCCTACTAGCGGTGCGGGATGGCGCTGAAGATGCCGTCCATGACCACGGCGCCGGTCTGGATCACGGGTCGGATCTGCTTCCGGTACACCTCGTCGGTCACGGCCGTGAGGGAGTGACCGACGAGTCGGGAGATCTCTTCCAGCGGGACGCCGCGGTCGGAGAGCAGGGACACGAAGCTGTGCCCGAGCTCCCGAAGCGTCCGCTCGTCGGCGCTGGTCCCGTCGGCATCCTTGAGCGCTTGGTGGAAGGCACGACGGAGGTTGGTCGCGTCGAGCGGCTTGCCCACGGCCGAGGAGAAGACGAGCCCGTGTTCGTCCCACTTGTCGCCGGGGGCGAGCCGTTCGCCGCCCTGACCTTGCTCGTTCCCGCTCCGCATGCGTGTGGGTCGACGGCGGACGGGATGGGAGGTTGGGTGAGTGGTGGGAGAACCGGGCCGGTGACGGGGGCAGGGCCGCGAGGGGGATGATCCGCTCATGCGCATACGACGAGAGGTCCGCTGGGTCTTGTGGGGGCTGTGGCTTGCGTGTCTGGTGTTCTGCATCTGGTTCTTCGCGGAGGTGATCACGCTGTTCCTGCAGGCCGAGTCCTGGTGACGCGGGCGGGGTGGTAGACGGTCGGGCGCGGCCGGTGTCAGGGGCAGACTCGCAGCTCGGCGTCTTGCCAGGTCAGGTCCAGCGCGGTTACGCGATCTTCCGAACTGGGGCGGTGTCCGACCCACGGCAGGGGGTCCTCGGACGCGGTCACAGTCCGGCGTGCCAGTCCCGCTCCAGATCACCCGTGTCGCATACGCTGCGAAGACGTCCGACCTGGCGTCCCCGATAACACGTACGCACAAGGGAATGCCGTCCGGTGGCGGCTCTTCACGTCGGTTCGGATGGCGCGGCTGCCGGATTGCGGAAGGGGTGTGGCATGAGGTCCCCAGGTGTGCACCTACGGGAGATCACCGACGCAAACCGGGATGCCGTACGCGCCCTCCGGGTCCGACGTGACCAGAAGCAGTTCGTCGCCTCCGTGTCCAAGTCGCTCAAGGACGCGGCAAGGAAACCGGAGGCCAATCCCTGGTATCGCGCCGTGTACCGAGGCGACGAGCCGGTCGGCTTCGTGATGCTGTCGTGGAAGCCGCCGTCCGGCCTTTTCCAAGGGCGGCACTTCCTCTGGCGCCTCCTCGTCGACAAGCGGTACCAGCGACGAGGGATCGGCCGAGAGGCACTCACGGAGATCGCCGCCCTGGTTCGCGCGGACGGCGCCACCGAGCTGCTGACCAGCTACGAGCCCGGCGACGGCGAACCGTGGCCCTTCTACCAGAAGTTCGGGTTCGAGCCCACCGGGGAGATGGACGACGGTGAGATCGTTCTGCGGCTCGCCTTCCCCGCTCAGTGAGCTCACACGGGAAACCGCGACCGCGGAAAGGCACCCCGTTTTCAAGAGCCGGCCTCGGTCTCTCGTCGGGTCCGGCTCTTTGCCGTGCTCCCGCACCGCTGCGGATCCCAGTCCTTGACCGCGATCCGGGCAGCGAAGACATGGGACCCCGCGGCTCTCTGCTCGGTCGGCTCAGGCGTTGGGACGCTTGCCGTGATTGGCCTTCTTCTTCTTGCGGCTGCGTCGCTTGTTCCCTCGCTTAGCCATGGTTCATATCTCCCTAATCCAGTGCTTTCTACGCCCTCGCCAGTCTAGATTTGGACCGGGATGTCCGCATCAGCGGTGCCGCCGACAGCGAACTCCCACCCGCGGACCGTCCCAGTCCCTTCGTGGGCTTTCGGCCGACGCGGCAATCCAAAAGGGCGCCGTCAACGTACTGATAAGAGAGCCGCAGCCCGGGGATACGTCCCGGTCGGCTGGTTCCCGTGCAGAGGAGATCTTGGCTGCAAGACGTGCTCCCGTCTGTGCGAGGCGACGTCTGCGACCGTGCCGCTCCTCCCTTTCGGCTGCGGCTGCCCCTCTCGTGCCGCTGAGAGCTGCGCGAGACGATGGAGGAAGGTGCATCCATCATGCGAATACGACGCACGAGGCGTCTCGCCGCAGTGTCCGCGGTCGGCATTCTGATGGCCGGCGGCGCTGCGATCGGCACAGCAGGCACGGCCGCAGCAGCAGCCCCTGCCGTGCACACTCAGGTGACCACCAACTGGTGCGGGGGCCAGGATGACTGGGGCGGGCGCTGCTTCGACCACCACTTCGGCGACCACGGGTTCCGCTTCGACCACCGCTTCGACCACCGCTTCGACAACCACCACCGCTTCTTCAACGACGGAGGGTTCGTGATCATCGTGCCCTGACACTCCCTCGTCGCTTCAGTACCTGCTCAATTTCGCCCAGCCCGGGTGAAGATCACGCCAACAATCGCCGCTGTCCATTCCCGTCGTATGACTGGCCTGACATGCTCTCTGCGCTGCTGGAGCGAGTCGCAGAGCCGACGTGGTGAGGGATGGGTTTTCGGTCATGGACACCTTTGAATGGGCAGTGGCGATCCTGGCCCTGGCGATCTGCTTCGGCCCCGGCCTGGCTGCCGTGACAACGGCCTGGCTGTTCCCCTGGCTCAGAGGCTCGATTGCACGGCCACGCCTTTGGGGCTGGGGCCAGCTGATGCTCGGCCTCTTCTTCGCCATGCAGCTCATGGACCAAACGATCATTTTCACCCCGCACAGCGGCGACGTGCTCTTCTACGGAGGATTGGCATTCGGCATCGGCGGCCTGTGTCTGATGATGCTCGCCCGGAGTCCGGGCACAGCTCCTGAGGTGCCGGTGCGGCCGTACGGCAGCGAAGTGCGGCTACCTCCCAGACCGTAGCCCGCGTCCAACCAACCCCAGACCCAGCTCTGCAGCAGGAAGCTTCGGCCGGGCTCAGGAGCAGAGCTTCACGTGCCGGACGGCCAGGACGTGGCCCGCCGCGTCGATGAGGCGGCTGCGGGAGAGGTGTCCGCTGGCCACCGCATTGGTGATCGCCGTGGCGATCGAGGACGTCTGGGAGCTGACGTTGCCCCCCAGGTCGAACATGACCATGTCGGCGCCCGAGCGCAGGGCCTGGACGGCGGCGGCGGGGACGCTGAAGCCGGCGGCGGAGATCGCCTTGGCGCTGAGCGAGTCGGTGACCACCAGCCCCTTGAATCCCATCTTGCCGCGCAGCTCGGAGCTGATGGCGGTGGGTGACAGGCTCGCAGGATTGGTGCCCAGGCCCGGCACGATGTTGTTGGAGACCATGATGGCCGGGGCCCCGGCCTTGATGGCCGCTGTGAACGGCGGGATGCCCACCTTCTGCAGAGTGGACCACGGCAGGGTGCGGGCGGGGCCGAAGTCGGAGTTGTAAGTGGAGCCGCCGAGGCCCGGGAAGTGCTTGACGACGGGTATCACGCCTCCGGCGCGCAACCCGTTCATGTACGCGACACCGGCCTTGGAGACCACCGAGGTGTTGCCGCTGAAGGACCGCCACCCGTCGGGATTGGTCTTGCTGGGGGCCACGTTCCTGCCGTCGACGTCGACCACCGGCGCGAGGTCCATGTTCACCTGGGCGGCCGCCATCTTTTTGGCGACCTTCGTGACGTTCTGCTGGATCTGGGCCGGGGTCCAGTGCGCGCCCATGTACGCGGGCCAGGGCAGGGACCCGACGAGGTTCGACATGCGCTGGATACCGCCGCCCTCCTCGTCGGTCATCACCAACAGGCCCAGGTGGCCGGGCACATGAGACTTCAGAGTGGTCAGCCGGGAGCCGAGGTCGGACGGCGCCTTGCTACCGAACAGCAGCACACCGCCCACACCGGCGCTCACCTCGGACGTGACGCCGGACACCGAGGTCTCCGACACCGGGACGGCGATGGTCAGCATGGCCAGCCGACGGTTCGACCACCCGGCCAGCTTCGTGGTGTTGGTACACGCGGTGGCGGCGGAGGTGAGGCCCGGAGCGAAGGTCGAAGAGGAGGGAGAACGCGCGGCGGACGGGGCGAGAGACACACCGGGACCACTGGAGTGCGGGGACGCCTTGGGGGTGCCCGTGTCACAGCCCACCAGGAGCATCGCCGCCACGGCGGCGGCAGCGCTCAGTCGTCGTGTGTTCCTGGCCCGGCCGGGGAGCCGCGGAGGTGCTGTCGCTCTTCTGTGGTCACGGTGCGGCGGGAGATTCATCGCCCGGCCTCCTTCGGGAAGGCGCGACGGTACCCGCCGCGCTGAGGGCCGTATGACCATGAAGTGGGCTTTACGACGCGTGAGAGGCGCACCAGCCCGCCTTTGTTCGCTGGTCCACGGTCGGAGTACCAGGATCTCGCGCCTCGGAGCCGGACGAAAGTCCAGCGGCCGTGAGTCAGGGCTCGTCTGGGACATTCGGCTTCGGAGGGGACGGGAGACAGCGGCGCGTATGTGGAGACAGCGGCGTCCTGCGGCTCGTGTCCCAGCGCGGTCAGGGTGTCCAGCAGCGCGTCACTGTTGCTGACGGCGACGCCTGAGTCGCTCCGCGCGACACCGAGCCCGGCGTCGATCCGAAGGCACCGGCAGGAGTGGATCAGTGGTGCGCGGTCGGCGCTGGCAGGTTGCCTCCTGGCCATCGACGAAGCCCGACCGTCGGTTGGGTCCCGGACGAATCTCCGGGCCGCCCCCAGACAGGCCGGGGATGCAACCATTCCCTTCAGAGTTGGAACCCCCGGAAGCCGACCGCGCGTGAGAGACCATAGCCGCGGACACTGACAACGGACCTCGCGACGGATCGTCAACTATCGTCTGCGGCTGTAGACGTACGTTCGACAAGGAGGGCCGATCCGTTGAACCGAGCCTCGGCCGGCAGGTCTCGTACGGTGGCGATCGGTGCCGCCGCGTCGCGGCCCTGCACGCTGGTCGTCTGCCGTGGGTGTTGTTGCGGCGATCCGCGGAAGTATCCCGACGACGATCACACCTGGCAGCTGGAGCGGTTGCGGGCCGGGGCCGAGGCGTCCGGGGGGCGGTTCGTGGTGCGGACCGTGGACTGTCTCGGACCCTGCGACCAGGCCAATGTCGTGGTCGTGCAGCCTTCGGGGGACGCGCGGCGCCGGGGTGCTCGGGCGACCTGGATCGGGTTCGCGATGGGGGACGACTGCACCGAGGAGCTGGTGAGTTGGGCGACGGCCGGAGGGCCGGGGGTCGCCGAACCTCCGGTCGCGCTGGAGTTGCAGTTCGTCCGGCCGCCGCGCGAGGCACGGGCCCGTACGCGTCGCTGAGGCGAGCCGGTTCGCCGGCCGCCCTCTGGAACCACACCTCCCAGTGCGGCACTCTTCTCCCTCGTGGGGACCCTTCCGTATCAAAGCCCGTCGACCGACACGACCGCGCACATGGTGGTGGCCGGTGACGACGCCCTGGCACACCGGCTGGCCGCCGAGCTGCGGGGTGTCTACGGCGAACGGGTGACCCTCGTCGTGCCGCCCACCCAGCGCAGTGTGCGGCCGCCGGTGGTCGGGCGGGTGCGGGCCTCGACTCTGTTCGACCGGATGTCCGCGGCGGTGAACCGGGCCGCGGGCAACGGGGAGGGGCCGCCCCACCGGACGGCCGAACCCACCGGTTCCGAGCGGGTGTTGGAGGCCACCGAACTCACCGAGTCCGTACTCGCCGAGGCGGGTGTCGAACGGGCCGCCGCCCTCGCGCTCGTCCATGACGACGACGAGACCAACATCCGGGCCGCACTCACCGCGCGCCGCCTCAATCCCCGGCTGCGGCTCGTCATACGGCTCTACAACCGGCGCCTCGGGCAGCACATCGAGGAACTCCTCGATCAGGCTTCGGCGTTGGCCATGGCCGTGGCCGATGGTGAAGGAGACGGTGGCGGCGGGAGCGGGGGGCTCGGGTTCGATGCCTCCACCACCGTGTTGTCCGATGCCGACACCGCCGCGCCCGCGCTCGCCGCGACCGCCGTCGCCGGGACCAGCAAGGTCGTCCAGACCGATGGGTTGATGCTGCGGGCGGTGGAGCGGCCGCCGCCGGGGCCCGGCGAGGTCGCCGATCCCGGGCTGTGCACGCTCGCGTTGCTGTCCGCGACCACCAACGACCCTGCCGGGGCCGACGGTTCGGAGAGCAGCGGGTCGCAGGGGCCTCGGCTGCTGCCCGACGAGCGGGCCGTGGCGGCGGCCACCGGGCGCGGGACCGTCGTCCTGGAGACGGTGTCGTACGCCGCGTCCGCGCCGTCCGCCGGGCGCAGTGTCGTGCCCTTCGGCTCGCTGCTGTCGCGGCGGCTGCGCTGGTCGTTCGCCGGGCTGGTGGGGTGTGTGGTCGGGCTGGCGGTCGCGTCGATGGTCGTCACCGGGGAGCCCCCGCTGCAGGCGACCTATCTGACGCTGCTCGATCTCTTCGCCATCAACAATCCCGCCATCGGTGAGCCCATCGGGCGGCAGATTCTTCAGCTCTTCTCCGGGCTCGTCGGGTTGTTGCTGCTGCCTGTGCTGCTCGCCGCCGTGCTGGAGGCGCTCGGTACGTTCCGCAGCGGGTCCGCGTTGCGCAAGCCGCCGCGGGGGCTGTCCGGGCATGTGGTGCTGCTCGGGGTCGGGAAGATCGGGACGCGCGTGCTGACGCGGCTGCGGGAACTGAACATTCCGGTGGTGTGCGTCGAGGCCGATCCGGAGGCGCGGGGGCTGGCGCTGGCGCGGCGCTTGCGGGTGCCGGTGGTGTTGGGGGATGTGACTCAGGAGGGTGTGCTCGAAGCCGCGAAGATTCATCGGGCGCATGCGCTGCTCGCGTTGACCAGTGCGGACACGACGAATCTGGAGGCCGCGTTGTACGCCCGTAGCGTGCGGCCCGATCTTCGGGTCGTGCTGCGGTTGTACGACGACGACTTCGCCACCGCCGTGTACCGGACCCTGCGGGCCGCGCACCCTCAGGCGCTGACCCGGAGTCGTAGCGTGTCGCATCTGGCGGCGCCCGCGTTTGCCGGGGCCATGATGGGGCGGCAGATCCTCGGGGCGATTCCGGTGGAGCGGCGGGTGTTGCTGTTCGCGGCCATCGTGGTGGGTGGGCATCCGCAGTTGGAGGGGCGGACCGTGGGGGAGGCGTTTCGGGCGGGGGCGTGGCGGGTGCTTGCGTTGGATACGGCCGCGTCGGGGGGACGGCGGGGTGGTGAGCCGGTGTCCGCCGTGGGGGGTGGTGGGGGCGAGCGGGGTGGTTCCGGGCTGGTCTGGGATCTTCCCTCTACGTATGTGCTTCGGGCGGAGGATCGGGTGGTGCTGGCTGCGACTCGGAGGGGGCTGGCGGAGTTGTTGGGGCGGCGGCGACGGGAATCAGCGGGTACGTAGGTTTTTGTCTCGGGGGTGTCTGATGCCGGTGCCGGCGGTCGTGCTGGTGCCGGTTCTCGTTCGGGCGCGGGGAGTGGGATGGGGGGATGGGGGATGGGGGATGGGGGATGGGGGGATTTTCTTCGCCCCCGCCGCCCCTACCCGTCCCATCCCTGGGGCTCCGCCCCAGCCCCCGCCAAAGGACGCCCCTCGGACGCCCTCGGGACTGCGCCCCAGCCCTCGCCGAACGACACCGCCTCCGGACTCTTACTGGGGTAGGTGTCTGGTGGCGAAGTCGAGTTCGAGCTTTACCTGTTTGATGCGTTCGTCGACGACCAGGGAGCCGTGGCCCGCGTCGTAGCGGTAGACCTCGTGGATGGCGCTGCGGGCGGTGAGGCGGGCTACGTAGTTGTCGATCTGGCGGATGGGGCAGCGGGGGTCGTTGACACCGGCCGAGATGTAGACGGGGGCCTTGACCGCGTCGACGTAGGTGAGGGGGGAGGACGCCTCGAAACGTTCGGGGACCTCCTCGGGGGTGCCGCCGAGGAGGGTGCGGTCCATCGCCTTCAGGGCTTCCATCTCGTCGTGGTACGCCGTCACATAGTCGGCGACCGGGACGGCGGCGATGCCGAGGGTCCACGCGTCCGGCTGCGTACCGAGGCCCAGGAGGGTGAGGTAGCCGCCCCAGGAGCCGCCGGTGAGGATCAGGCGGGCGGGGTCGGCCAGGCCCGACGTCACCGCCCATTCCCGGACCGCCGCGATGTCTTCGAGTTCGATCAGGCCGACTCGGTGCTTGAGGGCGTCCGTCCACTCGCGGCCGTAGCCCGTGGAGCCTCGGTAGTTGATCCGGACCACCGCGTACCCGTGGTCCACCCAGGCCGCCGGGCCCGCCGCGAAGGAGTCGCTGTCGTGCCAGGTCGGGCCGCCGTGGATGTCGAAGACGGTGGGCAGGGGGCCCGTCGTGCCCACCGGCTTCTGGATGAGCGCGTGGACACGGCCGCCGGGGCCCTCCACCCACACGTCCTCCACGGGGACCGAGCCCGGGGACTTCAGGCCGGGGGGATCGAGGACGATCTCGCCCGTCGTCGAGCGGACCACGGACGGCTCGGCCGCCGAGGACCACAGGTACTCCACGGTTCCGTCGGGGCGTGCCGTCGCCCCGGAGACGGTGCCCTGCGGGGTGGGCACCTGGACCAGCTCGCGGGACGCCAGGTCGTAGCGCCACAGGTCGCTGCGGGCCTCGAAGCTGTGGGCGATGAGGAGAGCCGAACCATCGGGGTACCACTCCGCCGCCACGTCGCCCGGGAGGTCCAAGGCCAGGTCCGTCTCCTCCCCCGTCGCCACGTCCCACACCAGCGGCTCCCAACGGCCGCGCCGCTGATGGCCGATGAGGAGGCGGGTGTCGCCGTCGACGGGGGCGAAGCCGAGCACTTCCAGGCCCAGCTCGACCGTGCCGCCCTTGGTGTCGTCCAGCTCGGTGACCGTCGAGCCGTCCGGGCGCAGCACCCGCAGCGCCGAGTGCATCGCGTCGCCGTGCTCGGTGTGCTCGACGGCGATCAGGGAGCCGTCGTGCGAGAGGTCGCCGACGCCCGCCGACTCCCGGTGGCGGTAGATCTCCACCGGCTCCTCGCCGAGGCGGACCACGTGGATCGTCGAGCCGTCCTCGTCCGTCGAGCGGCCCACGACCGACGTCCGGCCGTCCCTGCCGATGGCCAGGCCCCCGGGGTAGGAGGGCTCCAGGCCCGGAGCGGCGGGGGCGTCGGCCTCAGCAACACCGTCACCGGCACCGGTATCGGCATCGGGGCCGCCGTCGCCGTCGACGGTATCCGTGCTCTTGGGAGCGGTGAAGCGTTGGCGGCGCCAGATGCCGAACTCGTCCCCGTCCTTGTCGTCGAACCACCAGATCCACTCGCCGTCCGGGGAGAGCACCCCGTCCGTCGTACCGTTCGCCCGGTTCGTGACCTGGCGCTGCTCCCCCGTCCCGCGGTCCCACGCGTACAGCTCGTACGTCCCCGTCGCGTTGGAGACGAACAGCGCGCGGTGCGGGGCGTCCTCCGCCCAGTCGGGCAGCGACACCCGCGGCGCCCGGAAGCGCTTCTCCCAATCGGGCATGGCTGCCTGCTGCTGCTCGATGGACCCGTTGCTCTCAGTCATGGCCCCATAGTGCCTGGCCCGACCGACCCCGCGCTGGCGAGGTCCCCAGCCTGTGGATAAGTTCGCCGATCGCTTCGAACGAACTTCGAAAGAGCACCGGCAGGAGGGGCCCCGAAGCCTCGGCGTCGTGCGCGGCACCGTACCTTTGAGGTCGTGTACCGGTTCCTGCTGACGCCCCGCTGGTGGGGGATCAACGTCTTCGTGCTGTTGGCCATCCCCTTCTGCATCTTCATGGGTTCGTGGCAGTTGAGCCGGTTCGAGGCTCGGGTGCAGGACCACCGCGCGGCCGGTGAGCAGGCTGCCGCGGCCAGGACGGAGGCGGCCCGTCCGCTCGCCCGGCTGCTGCCCGTGAGCACGGAGACCTCCGGGAAGCAGGCGACCGCGACCGGCCGGTACGGCAAGCAGCTCCTCGTGCCGGGGCGCGAGCTCGACGGCGAGCGCGGGTTCTACGTGCTGACGCTGCTGCGCGTCGACGGCGGCAAGGCCCTGCCCGTCGTGCGGGGCTGGCTGCCCGGAGCCGCCGACCCGGCGAAGGCGCCCGCCGCCCCGACCGGTGAGGTCACCGTCACGGGTGCGCTCCAGGCCTCCGAGAGCCCGGGGGCGAACGGTGTCACCGCCGCCGGGGGTCTGCCCGCGGGACAGACCGGCGCGATCAGCTCGGCGTCACTGGTGAACCTGGTGCCGTACGAGGTGTACGACGCCTGGATCACCCTCGCGAAGGCCGACAGCGGGATGCGTGCGGTGCCCGCGACCGAGCCTCAGGGCACCGGCCTGGACCTGAAGGCGTTCCAGAACCTCGGTTATACCGGTGAGTGGTTCGTCTTCGCGGGCTTCGTGGTCTTCATGTGGTTCCGGCTGCTGCGCCGCGAAGCGGAGTTCGCCCGGGACGCGGAGCTGGGACTCGTCCCGGACCATGACGAAGAAGACGCCACGGTCACCGAAGCCACCACCCACGCCGAAGCCACGGCCGAATCCGATGCCGAAGCCACGGCCGAATCCGATGCCACCGCCCGAGCAGGTGCCGCCGACGCCCCTCAGGACGCCGACAACATCCCCGTCCGGTAGATCGTCCCGGCGCACGCGTTGGGCACGGTCGTCGTGGCCGTCGCCGCGCCCGTCTCCGCCGTGTACGACACGGTGACGCTGCCGTCGGCCAGTCCGCCGTCCTCCGTCACCAGCTGGGTCGAGGTGCCGGTGCCACCGGTGTCCGTGGCGGTGCCGCCCGTGCTGGTGGCGCCGTCCGTGGTGGTGGTCGGGGTCGGCGAGGGCTGGCCGCCGCCGGTGGTCGGACAGGTCTCCGAGGGCACCCAGGCGAACTTCACGACGTACGAGGCGCTCGGCTTCAGCACCACCGAGGCGACCTCCGTGGTGGGGTCGGGCAGCCCGGTGGCCGCGTCGCCCGCCACATGCGTCACCACACTGATCTTGGCCGAGTCCGCGGCGCCCTGGGCGAGGGTGCCGAGCGTGCCCGCGCCGCTGACGGTGCAACTGGTGGCGGAGACGTTCGAGAGGGTGAAGGAGCCGTAGACCGCGCCGGTGGCGTCCGGAGTGCCGACGGTACTGGTGGCTCCGCCGAGCTGCGCCGGTGTGCACGCGGGTGAGATCGCGGCCGAGGTCGAGGGATCGGGGCCGCCCGTGGCCGACCCGGTGTTCGTCCCCTTGCCCTTGTCGGGCGTGCCAGTCTGGCTGCCGCCCTTGCCCTTGTCCTTGGAGGTGCCTGAGCTGCCGCCCACGGAGCTCTCGCCGCCGTCGGGGCCCTTGCCCTGGCTGGTGCCGCCCTGGGCCTGTGAGCTGTTGCCCGCTATGGACGGGTCGGCGTTCGACCCGGAGGCGTTCGAGACGTGCACGAGGGCGGGGACGGCGGTGCCGATGAAGAGCGCGGCGGCGGCCACGCCGACGATGGCCTGACGCTTGCGGGCCCGTCGTGCGGGTACCGCGCGGCGCAGGTGCTCCAGCGTGCCGTCAGTGGGTTCGATCTCCTGGACGGCCTGGTGCAGCAGCCGGCGCAGCGCCAGCTCGTCCGAACCGAACCCGTCGGGGCCCAGCTCGTCCGAACCGGACCCGTCCGGGCCCGGTGTGTCGGGGCCCAGTGCGTGCGGGCCCTGTGCGTCCAGGCCCTGCGGGTGGGGACCGTTTGCGTCGGGGCCGTCGTTCACAGTTCCGTTCCCAGCTTGCTGCTCGTGCTCGTGCTCGTCTTCGGCGGGCGTGGTCCGGTGTGTCGGCTCATGCCACTCGTAGGGCTCGTGTCGATCGTGGTGGTCGCGTCGCTGGCTCATGCCGGGGCCTCCATGGCGACACGGAGCGCCGCGATGCCGCGCGAGCCGTACGCCTTGACCGACCCGAGCGATATCCCGAGGGTCTCGGCGACCTGGGCCTCGGTCATGTCCGCGAAGTAGCGCAGGACGAGGACCTCGCGCTGACGGCGTTGCAGGCCCTTCATCGCCTTGATCAGGGCGTCGCGCTCCAGCTGGTCGTACGCACCCTCCTCCGCGCTCGCCATGTCGGGCATCGGCTTCGAGAGGAGCTTGAGGCCGAGGATGCGCCGGCGCAGCGCGGAGCGCGAGAGGTTGACGACGGTCTGACGCAGATACGCGAGCGTCTTCTCGGGGTCACGGACGCGTTTGCGCGCCGAGTGCACACGGATGAAGGCCTCCTGGACGACGTCCTCGCAGGAGGCGGTGTCGTCGAGCAGGAGTGCCGCGAGGCCCAGCAGCGACCGGTAGTGGGCGCGGTAGGTCTCGGTGAGATGGTCGACCGTGGTGCCGGCGGCCATGCTGTCTTCAGCGCCGTCGCGCTGACTCGGTATGCGGGCGGGCCGCGCTGCGGGCATGGGCGCGATCACCGGCATGCCGCCGGGCACGCCGGGGCTGCGGAGTCGGCGGGGTGGACGCAGGGGCGTGCCCCTGGTCTGTACCGCGGTGAATTCGAGAACCTCTGCCACGCCAGTTGGACACGCCTACCCCCGTCAGGGTTGTACGCGACAGGCATCACATTCGCTCCAGGGTTCACACCGGCCGAAGGGACCGCTCCCACGCGCCCCACGACACCCGTCCCCACGCACCGCACAACGCCCGCCCCCACGCACCGCACAACGCCCGCCCCCACGCGCTCCACAAGACCCGCCCCCACGCACCTCGCAACGCCCGCCGGACCATGTGCCGGAACGCCCGCCGACGCGACCCGTAGCGCACCTGGCAGTGCATTGAATGCCCTCATGCGTACTAGCTCATCCCCTATGCCCCGTTATGCCGTGCCGTCCCCGGACACCCGTTCAGGGCGACCGCAAAGACGCTCCCCGCCCTCCGCACGGTTGCGGAGAACGGGGAGGGAAATCTTCGAACGCCAAGCGGGTCCTGGACAAGTGGTCCGGACCATTATTCCGGCCACACAACTGACACAGATCCTACAAACGAATCCGGACATGGCCAGGGAGATTTTGCCCCCTGGACACCCTGAGCAGGGAAACCCACCGGCCGGGCAGGACGACGCCCGGAGCCGCGCCACCAAAATCGGTTCGCGGCTACGGCAGTCGCCCCTCCAGCCTTCGGATCCGGTCGATCCAGTTGATCCGGTTGATCCGGTTGATCCGGTTGATCGCGCGCACGCCGCGCCCTGACGCGGCTGTCTAGAACAGCTCCGCCGCCACCAGTTCCGCGATCTGGGCCGTGTTGAGGGCGGCGCCCTTGCGGAGGTTGTCGCCGCAGACGAAGAGTTCGAGGGCGGTCGGGTCGTCGAGGGCCCGGCGGACACGGCCCACCCAGGTCGGGTCGGTGCCGACGACGTCCGCGGGGGTGGGGAACTCGCCGGCGGCCGGGTTGTCGAACAGGACGACTCCGGGCGCGGTGGCCAGGATCTCGCGGGCCTTGGTCACGGTGACCTTGCCCTCGAAGCGGGCGTGCACGGTGAGGGAGTGCGTGGTCACGACCGGGACGCGGACGCAGGTCACGGCCACGGGCAGGTCCGGCAGCCCGAGGATCTTGCGGGACTCGTCCCGCACCTTCATCTCCTCCGAGGACCAGCCGTCCTCGCGCAGCGACCCGGCCCACGGGACGACGTTCAGCGCCACCGGCTCCGGGAAGGGGCCCGTGTTGTCGCCCACGGCCCGGCGCACGTCACCGGGGCTGGTCCCCAGTTCCGTACCGGCGACGAGGGACAGCTGCTGGCGCAGGGTGTCGACGCCCGCGCGCCCGGCGCCGCTCACCGCCTGGTACGAGGAGACCACCAGCTCGCGCAGGCCGAACTCGGCGTGCAGCGCGCCGAGCGCCACGATCATGGAGAGGGTGGTGCAGTTCGGGTTGGAGATGATCCCGCGCGGGCGCACGCGCGCGGCGTGCGGATTCACCTCGGGGACGACCAGCGGCACGTCCGGGTCCATCCGGAACGCGCCCGAGTTGTCGACCACGATGACGCCCTTGGCCGCGGCGATCGGCGCCCACTGCGCGGCCACCTCGTCGGGTACGTCGAACATCGCGACGTCGACCCCGTCGAAGGCGGCCTCACTGAGCGCCATCACCTCGACCTCCTCGCCGCGCACGGCCAGCTTGCGGCCGGCCGAGCGCGGGGAGGCGAGCAGACGGATCTCGCCCCAGATGTCCGCGTGCTGGGACAGGATCTGGAGCATGACCGTGCCGACGGCCCCGGTCGCACCCACGACCGCCAGCGTCGGTCCTGCCGGCCTGGTCATCAGCGCCGACCAGTGCCGCCGTACGAGAGGACGGTCATCGTCCGGTGCCTCCGTAGACGACGGCCTCGTCGCTGTCGGAGTCGAGTCCGAAGGCGGTGTGCACCGCGCGGACGGCCTCGGGGACGTCGTCGGCACGCGTGACCACCGAGATGCGGATCTCGGAGGTGGAGATCAGCTCGATGTTCACCCCCGCGTCGGACAGCGCCTCGAAGAAGCCGGCCGTGACACCCGGGTTCGTCTTCATGCCCGCGCCGACGAGCGAGATCTTGCCGATCTGGTCGTCGTAGCGCAGCGAGTCGAAGCCGATCACGTTCTTCGCCTTCTCCAGGGCGTCGATGGCCTTGCGGCCCTCGGTCTTGGGGAGGGTGAAGGAGATGTCCGTCAGGCCGGTGGAGGCGGCGGACACGTTCTGCACGACCATGTCGATGTTGATCTCGGCATCGGCGATGGCGCGGAAGATCGAGGCGGCCTCGCCCGGCTTGTCCGGGACACCGACGACCGTGACCTTGGCCTCGGAGGTGTCGTGAGCGACACCGGAAATGATGGCCTGCTCCACCTTCTGGTCCCCTTGCTTGATCGGTGCACTGCTGACCCAGGTGCCCTGGAGCCCGCTGAAGGACGAGCGCACGTGGATCGGGATGTTGTAGCGGCGGGCGTACTCCACACAGCGGTGGAGCAGCACCTTGGAACCGGAGGCGGCGAGCTCCAGCATGTCCTCGAAGGCGATCCAGTCGATCTTCTTCGCCTTCTTCACCACCCGCGGGTCGGCGGTGAAGACGCCGTCCACGTCGGTGTAGATCTCGCAGACCTCGGCATCCAGCGCCGCGGCGAGCGCGACGGCCGTGGTGTCGGACCCGCCGCGCCCGAGCGTGGTGATGTCCTTCTTGTCCTGCGAGACGCCCTGGAAGCCCGCGACGATGGCGATGTTGCCCTCGTCGAGCGCCGTCCGGATACGGCCCGGCGTGACGTCGATGATCCGCGCTTTGTTGTGGACCGAGTCGGTGATGACGCCTGCCTGGCTGCCGGTGAAGCTCTGGGCGCTGTGGCCCAGGTTTTTGATCGCCATCGCCAGCAGGGCCATGGAGATCCGCTCTCCGGCGGTCAGCAGCATGTCGAACTCTCGTCCGCTGGGCATCGGAGATACCTGCTCGGCGAGATCGATCAGCTCGTCCGTCGTGTCGCCCATCGCGGAAACGACCACGACCACCTGGTGGCCGTTCTTCTTCGCTTCCACGATTCGCTTGGCGACGCGCTTGATGCCCTCGGCATCGGCTACGGAGGAGCCTCCGTACTTCTGCACGACAAGGCCCACGTGCGCTCCTCGCTCAATCCGTCTCTGTACCGCACAACTGCGGTCGGCTCAGTCTAACGAGCGGCCGGATTTCCCTTCCGGAGTGTCGAATCGTGAGATGTCCCGCCCACGACGTGATCACTCCGGACCGTCAAGGTCCACCGGGAGTCCACCGGAGTCGTCAGATCCACCGGTTTCGGCAGGGTCCCTCCGGCCGCTCCGAGCGGCACCTGCCCGCCCGCACGCCCCGCCACTCCGGAAAGTGCCCCGTGTCACACGACACCGCCATGTCTTAACTCTCAAGCACTAAGGTTCGGCTGTGCGCGTACTCCTGGTGGAAGACGATGAGCCGGTCGCCGAGTCACTGCGTCGGGGACTGCTGCGCTACGGCTTCCAGGTCGAGTGGGTGACGACCGGCCACGCGGCGCTGGCCCACCCGGGCCCGTACGACGTCGTCCTCCTCGATCTCGGCCTGCCCGACACCGACGGCCTCGACGTCTGCAAGGCGCTGCGGACCCGCGGTGACGTGCCGATCATCGTGATCAGCGCGCGCAGCGACGAGACCGACCGGGTGGTGGGCCTGGAGATAGGCGCCGACGACTACGTCTCCAAGCCCTTTGGCGTACGGGAGGTCATCGCGCGGATCAGGGCGGTGATGCGGCGCGTCCGGCCCCGTACGGAGACGTCGGCGGGACCCGACCGGTACGGGTCCCGGCTCACCGTCGACCGCAAGGCCGCCCGGGTCCGCCTCGACGGCGTCGAGGTGGCGCTCGCGCCCAAGGAGTACGACCTGCTCGCGTTCCTCACCGAGGAGCCCGGCGCGCTGATGTCACGCGAACAGATCATGGAAGCGGTCTGGGACGCGAACTGGTTCGGCCCGACGAAGACGCTCGACGTCCATGTCGCCGCACTGCGGCGCAAGCTCGCGGGGGCGATCACCATCGAGGCGGTACGGGGGGTCGGATTCCGTCTGGAGGTCGTACGGGATCCCGTGCCGGACTTGAAAACGGCCTCGCCCTCGAAGACGGCCTCGACGACGGCCTCGTCCTCTGACTCGGCCCCCGCTCCGGAGCAGGGCGCGCCCGGCTCATGATCCGGCAGCTCATCGTCAGTTACGTCCTGCTGGTGGCCGTCGCGCTGACCGCGTTCACCGTGCCGGTGGCCTTCACGCTGACCGCGCAGCTGCGCGGCGACACCGAGGCCTCGGTGCGCCGGGAGGCGAACACGATGGCGCTGATGCTGGCGCAGGGCGACCCCGCCTCACGGGCCGCGCTGAACCGGCTGGCGACCGCGTACGCCGACCGGACGCCCGGCCACGTGGACGTGCTCCCGGCCTCCGGCACGGACGGGACGGACACGGCGCGCTGGGGCGACGGCGCGCTGCGGGTGACGGTTCCGGCGATCAGGGACCACCACATCGTGGGCGCGGTGCGCGTCACGTACCCCACCTCCGATCTGACCGCCCGGCTGTGGCGGATCTGGGGCTTCCGGGCGATCCTCGCCGTCGGAGTGCTGGCGGTGGCCGCCGGGCTCGGCGCGCTGGTGGCACGCCGGCTGACCCGGCCACTGCGGCAGCTCAACGAGATGGCGAGCAAGTTCGGCGACGGGGATCTGACCGCGCGCTCGCCAGTGACCGGACCGCCGGAGACCCAGCGCCTGGCCCGCACCCTCAACTCGGGCGCGGAACGCCTGGACACCCTCATCGACTCCCAGCGGATCTTCGTCGCCGACGCCTCCCACCAGCTCCGTACCCCGCTCACGGCGCTGCGCCTGTCCCTCGACAACATCGCGGACGGGGTCGAGGACGCGTTCGTGCGCGAGGACGTGGACCAGGCCACCGCCGAGGTCGTCCGGATGAGCCGACTGGTGAACGGACTGCTCGTGCTCGCCCGCGCCGAGGCGAAGGTCTCGGCGGCCGAGGCGCTGCCGCTGCGGGAGTTGGTGGAGAACCGGCTCGCGGTGTGGCGGCCGGCCGCCGAGGAGCGCGGGGTGACCATCGCGCAGGAGGGGGAACTCGGCGGCCGGTCGCTCGTGCTGGCCAGTCCCGGGCACCTCGACCAGGTGCTGGACAACATCCTGTCGAACGCCCTGGAGGTCTCCCCGGACGGTTCGGTGATCACCGTGAAGGTGGCGGTCCGCCCCGACGAGGTGGTGCTCTCGGTGCTGGACCAGGGCCCCGGCATGTCCGACGCGGAGAAGGCCCGCGCCTTCGACCGCTTCTGGCGCGGCCAGGGCCTGACCGGGCGCTCCGGCTCCGGGCTCGGCCTCGCCATCGTCAAACAGCTGGTGGCGGACGACGGCGGGACCGTGGCCCTGCGCGACGCGCCCGGCGGCGGGCTGTGGGTGGCCGTCAGCCTTCGGGCATCACCGAGGAGTGGTGGTTGACGATCAGCCACTTGCCGCCGCGCTTCTCGTACTCGTACGTGTAGCGGGCCTCGACGGTGCGCTTGGCGCCGGTGTCCGGGTCGGTGAGCGTGAACTCGTACAGGCCGGTGTCGATGGCGGAGTTCTCGTCGAGGACGTTGACGATCGTCTCGGTCTTCTTGCCCACCGGCTTGTTCTCGAGAAAGTGCTCGAAGTAGTCGACGATCTCGGCGTGCGTGTCGCGGATCTTGTTGGAGACGGTGGGCAGCAGGACGGCGTCGGAGGCGTAGCGGTCGGCCACCTTCTCCGGGTCGCCGGTCTTCAGCGCGGCGTTCCAGCCGTCGAACAGCGCGGCGATCTGTGCCTTGGTGGGCGGCTTCTGCGGGGCCGCGCCGGCCGATGTGCTGATGCCGAGGCCCACGACGGTCGCGGCGGCGAGGGTGGAGGCGGTGATGACGGCGGCGCGCTTGCGTATCCGGCGCTTCATGGGAACTCCAGTGCGGTGGGGGTGCTCCGCTTGCTGCGGGAGCGACTCCAGCCTCTCTTCGCGCTGGTTAGGAGCCGTCCAGCGGACGTGCAGGGCTGATCCAACTCCCGGCCAACTCACGCTGTGCGAGGGGATGGTGACGGGCGTGCAGGGGTGCAGGTCGGGGTAAGGGGCGTGGGTGACGGGCGAGTTGATGCTGGGCGGGATCGTGCTGCTGGGGTCCTGTGTGCAGTGGCTGACCGGGATGGGCTTCGCGCTCGTCGCCGTGCCGGCGCTGGTGCTGCTGCTCGGGCCGGCCCAGGGTGTCGTCCTCGCGAACTGCGTCGCCGGGGCGATCTGCGTCGTGGGGCTGGCCGGTGGGTGGCGGCGGGTGCGGCCGCGCGCGATGGTGCCGTTGTGTCTGGCGGCGGCGCTCACCGTGCCGGTGGGCAGCTGGGTCGCACGGCGGCTGCCGCCCGCCGAGCTGCTGGTTTTCATGGGCGCGCTGGTGACGGTGGCCGTGGTCGTGGTCATGCGGGGCGCCCGGCTGCCCGCGCTGCGGGGCACGCGGGGCGCGGTGGCCGCGGGGGCGGCGGGCGGGTTCATGAACTCCGCGGCGGGGGTGGGGGGTCCGCCGGTCTCTCTGTACGCGCTCAACGCGGGGTGGACGGTACGGGAGTTCGTGCCGAACGCGCTGTTCTACGGGGTGGTGGTGAACGCCTTCTCGGTGGCCTCGAACGGCGTTCCGCATCTTGGGTCGGCGCGGTGGGGGGTCGTGGTGACGGGGATGGTGGTGGGGGCCTCGGTCGGGAGGGTGCTTGCCGAACGGGTGCCGGAGCAGCGGGCGCGGATGCTGGTGCTGTTGCTGGCGTTGATCGGTGGGCTCACCACGTTGGGGAAGGGGGTGTGGGGGCTGGGGTGACCTGTGGTGGGTGCGCTCGGTGCCCGTCGTGGGTGCACCTGGTGCCCGTCGTGGGTGCGCCTGGTGTCGGTGGTGGGTGCGCCTGGTGCCGGTGGGTGGGGCGGGGCCGTGGCGGTACGTCGAGCCCGTCGCCGCTGGATCAGACGTGGGCCGGGCATGGGAGCCGCTGCTCGATCCGGACGTAAGCGACGGGCTTGCGACGTACCGCCACGGCCCCTCGCGTCGCAGGGCGGCCTCGCGTCGCAGGGCGGCCTCGCGTCGCAGGGCGGCCTGGCGTTGCAGGGCGGACTCGGGTTGCAGGGCGGCCTCGCGTCGCGTGGCGGACTCGGGTCGCAGGGCGGACTTGGGTCGCAGGGCGGACTCGGGTCGCAGGGCGGCCTCGCGTCGCGTGGCGGACTCGCGTCGCGTGGCGGACTCGCGTCGCGTGGCGGACTCGGGTCGCGTGGCGGACTCGGGTCGCGTGGCGGACTCGGGTGGTCGGTGGCTGTGGGGGTCAGTGTGTTGGGGGCTTGCGGCGGGGGGCTGCCGAGCGGGGTGGGGTCGTGCGCATGTGGGTGCGGACCCGGCCCAGTACGTCGCTGAGTGTGGTGATGTCGGAGCGGTTCAGGGGTGTGACGAGGAGCCTGTGTACGACCGCCACGTGGCCCGGCATCACTCGGCCCAGGAGCTCCTGGCCCTGCGGGGTGGCGGTGACGTTGACGCTGCGTTCGTCGTCCGCCGAGGGTGCCCTGGTGACCAGTCCCGCCTTGGCCAACTGGGCCACCTGGTAGGTCAGCCCGCTGCGGCTGTGGACCAGGCGGTCGGCGATGTCGGTCATCCGCAGCTGCCCCTCGGGGGCCTGCCCGAGCACGGCGAGGATCTGGAACTGGGTGTAGCTGAGGCCGCCCTCGTCGCGCAGCTGCTGGTCGACGGCGTGCTGGAGCAGGCTGCTGACCTCCATCAGGGCGAAGTAGGCGGCCAGTTGCTCGGGATCCAGTCGCTCGGGATCGGGGGGCGGGGTGTGCGGCATGACCAAGAGTTTACTTGCTGCGAATTCGAAGCAGCCGTAAGGTCGCCATGTGCTTCGAATTCGTAGCATGAGCGAAGAGGAGACTGGTCATGAGCATGGCTTATCTCGCGCAGGCCGATCAGCAGCAGAAGCTCGAGTGGCTCGACGGCGGTGTCTTCGCCGTGTTGCTGGACAGCGCGGCCACCGACGGGCAGCTGGCCGTCGGGCGGTTCAGCGTCAACAAGGGCGAGGCGCCGCCGTACCACATGCACACCCGTGAGGACGAGGTCTTCATGCTGATCAAGGGGACCGCGCTGGTCTGGTCCGACGATCAGGAGATGGAGCTGTCCGAGGGCGGCATCGTCTATCTGCCCAAGAACGTCCCGCACGGCTACCGGATCACCTCCGACACCGCCGACCTGCTGATGATCTGCACCCCGGGCGGCATCGAGGGCATGTTCCGGCACGCCGGACGCGATCTGGCCATGCCTCGGCCCGAGGGCTTCCAGATCGATCCGGAGCTGCTCGCCGAGGCCACCGACACGTACGGACAGATCGTTCTGGGACCGCCCCGCTGACCGACGCCCGCCCCGCCCCGCTCACCGATGAGAGGTCCCTCATGACTCAGCAGCAACGCCAGGCTCTTGATGAGCTCCTGCGGCACGCCCCGTTCGACATCGGCGGTGAACTCGGCGAACAGCGCGCCCTCTTCCACGAGATGATCGCGTCCGTGCCGCTGCCCGAAGACGTCACGGCCACCCCGGGGCGGCTCGGTGGCATACCGGTCGTCACCGTGAAGACTCCGGGTGATGATTCTTCGGCCGTGGTGCTCTACTTCCACGGCGGCGCCTACGCACTCGGCTCGGCCGGCGACTCCGTGGGCCTGGCCGCCGACGTGGCCCGGCGGGTCGGGGTCCGTGCCGTGTCGGTGGACTACCGGCTGGCCCCGGAGCATCCGTTCCCCGCGGCCGTCGACGACGCCGTGGCCGCCTATCGCGCCCTGCTCGCGGACGGGACACCCAGCTCCGAGGTCGCGTTCGTCGGTGAGTCCGCGGGCGGCGGGCTGGTGATGGCCACGCTCGTCGCGCTCAAGGACGCGGGGCTGCCGCAGCCGTCGTCGGCCGTGGTCTTCTCCCCCTGGGCCGATCTGACCCTGTCCGGGGACAGCCTGACCGGCAAGGCCGACGTCGATCCCGCGCTGACCGCCAAGGGACTGCAGATCCGCGCCCGCGACTATCTGGGCGAGACCGACCCCGCCACGCCCCTGGCCAGCCCGGTCTTCGCCGACCTGACGGGGCTCGCGCCCCTGCTCATCCAGGTCGGTTCGCACGAGATCCTGCTGGACGACGCCGTACGACTGGCCGCCCGCGCCGCCGAGCACGACGTGGCGGTCGAGCTGCAGGTCTGGCCCCAGGTCCCGCACGTCTTCCAGGGGTTCGCCGCGCTGCTCGACGACGCCGACGCCGCGCTGACCTCCGCCGCCGCCTTCACCCGGGCGCACTGGCCCGCCGTTTGACCCCGGCCGGGGCTACTTGGACGACCTGATGCCGAGCGGTCCGCCGATCTCCTCGGCCATGACCCGGCCCGCCTCCTCCGCGAGGACCTCCTCGCCGAGGTCCTGGTCGGTGTCGAGGCCGTTGAGGTCGTCCAGGGGCTGGTTCAGGCGGACGTGGGCCACCAGGGACTGGAGGGCGCGCAGAGCCGCCGAGGTGGTGGACCCCCAGTTGGAGAAGTAGGAGAACTGCCACCACCACAGGGCCTCGGTGGTGCGGCCCGCGCGGTAGTGGGCCATGCCGTGGCGCAGATCGGTGATGACGTCCGCGAGGTCGTCCGAGATGCGGCAGGCCACCGGGGCCCTGCGCGGTTCGTACGGGTCGAACACCTCGGAGTAGACGTCGATCGGGTCCAGCATGACCGCGAGGCGCTCACGCAGGTCGTCGACGTCCGGCTCCGGACCGAGGTCCGGCTCGTAGCGCTCGTCGGGGACGATGTCCTCGTGCGCGCCGAGACGGCCGCCGGCCAGCAGCAGCTGGGACACCTCCAGGAGGAGGAAGGGCACGGCGGAGTCCGGCTCGTCGCCCTTCGCCACTTCGGTGACGGCGACGATGAAGCTCTCGACCTGGTCCGCGATCTGGACCACGAAGTCGTCGGGGTCCTGGCTGGTCGCGTGCAGCGTGGCGTCAGACATCTAGGAGTCGTCTCCCCTCGAAGGCGCGGCCGAGTGTGACCTCGTCCGCGTATTCCAGGTCGCCACCCACCGGGAGGCCGCTGGCCAGGCGGGTGACCCTGAGGCCCATGGGCTTGATCATGCGGGCGAGGTACGTGGCCGTCGCCTCGCCCTCCAGGTTCGGGTCCGTGGCGAGGATGAGCTCCGTGACCGTGCCGTCGGCGAGACGGGCGAGGAGTTCCCTTATCCGGAGGTCGTCGGGGCCGACACCCTCGATCGGGCTGATCGCGCCGCCCAGCACGTGGTACTTGCCCCGGAACTCGCGCGTGCGCTCGATCGCGACGACGTCCTTGGGCTCCTCGACCACACAGATGACGGTCAGATCCCGACGCGGGTCGCGGCAGATGTTGCACAGTTCCTCCTGCGCCACATTGCCGCAGGTCGCGCAGAAGCGGACCTTCGCCTTGACCTCCATGAGGCACTGCGCGAGCCGGCGGACGTCCGTCGGCTCGGCCTGCAGGATGTGGAAGGCGATCCGCTGCGCGCTCTTGGGACCGACGCCGGGCAGCCGCCCCAACTCGTCGATGAGGTCCTGGACCACGCCTTCGTACACGGACTGCCGCCCTTCCTGGAATCTTTCAGTACGTACGGTAGTTGGCCGCCGCCGGTCTTAGAAAGGCAGGCCGGGGATGCCACTGCCGCCGAGGCCCTGGGCGAGCGGGCCGAGCTTCTGCTGCTGGAGCGCCTGGGCGTTCTCGTTGGCCGCCTGGACCGCCGCGACGACGAGGTCGGCGAGGGTCTCGGTGTCCTCGGGGTCCACGGCCTTCGGGTCGATGACCAGGGCGCGCAGCTCACCCGAGCCCGTCACCGTCGCCGTCACCAGACCGCCACCCGCCTGGCCTTCGACCTCGGTGCGCGCGAGTTCCTCCTGCGCGTCGGCGAGGTCCTGCTGCATCTTCTGGGCCTGCTGGAGCAGCTGCTGCATATTGGGCTGGCCACCACCGGGAATCACGATCAGCTCCTGGTTCGTACGGCTGTCTGGACGGGGTTTTCCCGTTCAGCATGAGCCTACGTGGTTGGCGGGGCCGTCGCCCAAGCACTCTTTCGAGTGAGGCGATCTCGAAGCCTATACCTGAGCAAGACCCTCTTCCGGGCGGAAAAGAGGCGAAACCCGGGCCATCGCCACCCATTGGGCGGTAGGAAGGGAGCGGCGCTTCGGCACCACGCGTCACTTGACATCACACAACGTCACCAGACACAACGTCACCAGCGCCATCCAACATCACCAGCTTCGTCCTTCGTCGTCCTTCGCCAGTAGGGAGTGCCGGGTGAGCCAGCCGGAGATGCAGCCCGAGGGGCCGCCCCAGGACGGACGGGACGACGGGGCAGCGAGGACCCGGCCGGGTGATCTGACCGGCCGCGCGTTTCCGCTCGGGGACTGGGGGGAGCCCGCCGAGCGGCTCCATGAGCTGTACCGGTGGGTGGAGCGGGGGGCGCTCGACACGGCGTCCTGGTATCTCGCGGACCGGGTGTGGAAGCGGCGGGGGGCGCGGGTGCTGCGGGGTGGGGCGGCGGCGGGGGCGGTGGCCGGGGCCGCGCTTCCCCTGCTGGATCTCACCGGAGTGGTCGGCGGGGTCGCCCCCTGGGGGTATCTCGCGCTGCTGCTCGGGGTCGCGTGCGTGGCCGGGGACCGGTTCTTCGGGGTGACCTCCGGATGGATAAGGGACGTGGCGACCGCGCAGGCCGTGCAGCGGCGGTTGCAGGTGTTGCAGTTCGACTGGGCGTCGGAGAGTGTGCGGGAGGTTTTGGGGCCGACGGACGGGACCGCCAGCGAGGCGGCGGATCGGTGCCTGGGGGTGTTGCGCCGGTTTTCGGAGGACATGACGGAGTTGGTGCGGGTGGAGACGACGGACTGGATGGTGGAGTTCCGGACCGGGCCCGCGCCGCTGGGGATCCAGTCGTCGTTGGCCGGGGTTCCCCGGGCGGAGGGTGCGTCGGCTGGGCGGCTGCCGTTGCCTCCGGGGACCCGGCCGAACATGCCTCGCCAGCGCCCGCCGGAGCCGCGCTAGCGTTCCCTCGGTCCCTCGCCCCCGCCGCCCCTACCCGTCCCATCCCAGGGGCTCCGCCCCTTCAACCCCGCCGGGCCCCCGCGGGGCTCCGCCCCTGCACCCCGCCAGGGGCTCCGCCCCCTGGACCCCCGCATCGGCCTGAACGGCCTCGTCCTCAAACGCCGGACGGGCTGAAAGATGCGCGTCGGCGCCCTCAAGGGGCGCGGGGAACTGCGCGCCCAGCCCCCACCGGCCGCCAGCCGAACGAATTCGGGCGGGCGGGGGGTGTAGGTCTGTAGGTCGAAGGAGTCAGTTGGTGCCGCAGATTTTCAGGCCCACCGGGGTGCCGCACGGTAGGTGGCCGTGGGTGCGGATGACGTCCTGGCCGTTGCCGCGGCTGATGTAGGTGAGGAAGCTGGAGGCGAGGGAGTCGGCGGGCGGCTGGCCGTAGGTGTAGGCGTACTCGATCTCCCGGTACGGGTAGGAGGACGTGCCGTGTTCCAGGTCCTCCACGGACGCGGTGTGTCCGTCGAGGGTGAGCTGGTGCAGGCCCCTGTATCCGGTGGCGAGGTTCAGTTCGCTGTAGCCGATCGCCCCGGGCAACCCGGCCACGGTGCTCAGCACCTGCCCGGTGGAGTCGAGCTCGCACCGCACCACAGGCGCCGTCGCGTCGTCCTTGTGGACGCAGTCCAGGGAGGAGTTGGCGATTTCGCCCCGGCCCAGGACCCGGCGCTGAAAGACCTGGCGGGTTCCGGAGTTGGCGTCCCGGCTGACGAGGAGCACGGGGCGGTCGGGACCGCCGAGCTGCTTCCAGTTCTTGATCTCGCCGAGGTAGAGGCGGCGTACGTCGGCGAGGGACAGGTTCCGCACGGGCAGGTCGTCGTTCACGACCAGGACGAAGACCGAGACCGCGACCCGGCTCTCGCGCAGTTGCGGGAACCCGCTCGGCTTCGGCCCGTCCGAGAGGGCGATGACGGGCGGCGCGCCCTTCGAGGACTTGCCGGCTTCGCCGAGTTCGCGCACCCCCGCCGTGCTCCCGTGCGCGTCGACCACGATGTCGGCGCCCTCGCAGTCCTGCTCGTACTTCTTCGCCAGCTCGCTCATCACGGGCGCGAAGGCGGTCGAGCCGGTGACGGTGAGCGTGCCCTTCTCGCAGCCCATCGGCGACGGTGAGTCGTCCCGCAGCACGACGATCAGCGCGAGCGTGACGACACACACCGTCAGCAGCACGGTGATCAGCCGGGCCGCACGGCTGAAGAGGGGCGGCTGGTCGTCCGGTGTCGTACTGCGGTTGGGGCTGACCTCGCCGTCCCGCAGCCCGCCGATCAGCCGTATCTCGCGCCCCACGTCCCCGCCCGACAGCAGCACGAGGAGCTTGAAGTGCTCGCCCCGGTTGAGCGGGACGCGCGGGATGCGCAGGACGCCGTCCTCGTAACTGAGCCCCGCGGCGGGGGTGAAGTGGTCCATGAGGTGTTCGGTGCCGGGCGGCTGGGTGACCGACACACCGCGGATCGTGCGGTCGGTGAACACCGCCGTCAGACCGTGACGTTCACGGCTCGTGTAGTCGTCACCGGCGATGCTCTGCGAACCGTCGTTCTCGATCCGCAGCAGCACGAGGGTGGCGTCCGTCATGCCCGGCGTCTCGTCGAACAGCCCGAGCCGTACGTTGGCGCGCCCCGAACGCACGTCGTCGCCTATCGGGTTGTCCATCTGCACCCGGTAGCCGATCCGCTTGCGCCGCGGCACCCGGCGTTCGTACCAGACCATCACCGCGGAGACGACGACACCGATCACGGCGGTCCCCACGGCCACAATGTTCTCTGCGCTCAGCCACTCCATCGCGAGCCACTCCCCCGACCCCAAGGTGCGGTCACCGTACGGCTCGAGGCGGGAACACACGGCGTACGCCGGGTGAAGTTCAGCGGCCGTTCAACCGAACTGACGCTTCGTCAGCCGCTCTTCGTGTAAGTCAGCGACTCGCCCGAGCCCGTGTTCACCCGGCGCAGCCGGCCGTCGGACAGAAGGGTGATCTCGGAGGCGGCGCCCGGGGAGCAGGAGGAGATCGGTGCGCCACCGGTGACTTCGGAGGGGCCGATCACCAGGGGGCCGCCGGCGCCGGGGGCGGCGGTCAGTTCGGCCTGGAAGACGCAGTGGTAGGTGCTGCTGCCGGACGGACCGTCCGCGACGAGCGAGAGGACCTTGTCGCCCACCGCGCCCTGCTGGATGGTCAGTCGGCGGGTGTTGTGGCCCGTCGCGTTGACGATGGAGGCGTCCCAGGTGCCGAGGAACCCCTCCGGGATCGTGCCGCCCTGGGATGCCTGGGGCGAGGGGGAATCGGAAGGGAAGGAGGGAGTGGAGGAGGGCGGGGGCGAGTCGGAGGAGGTCGGGCTCGTGGACGCGGCCGAGGACGCCTTCGCGTCGTCGGTGCTCTTGGCCGTGCCGCCCTGCATCAGCGCGTAGACGGAACCGCCCGCGCCGAGCGCGACGACCAGCGCCACGACGATCAGGGCGGCGGTGGAGCGGCCGCTTCTGCGCGGCGGCTCGGGCTCGGGGACGCCCGCGGGGCCGTACGGCGTGGTGGGCATGCCCGGTCCGTACGACGGCGTGGGGCCGTACGAGCCGGGCGCGCCCCAGCTGCCCTGCGGATGGCCGTACGCGGGCGGGCCCGTGGGGCTGGGGTGCTGCTGGGGATGGCCGTACGCCGGGTGCGCGGCGGGCGGCGCGGCCGGTGGGGGCGTCTGGTCGGCGCCCGCGATCAGCTTCGGGAGGTGGTCCGTCGAGGCCGGTCCTCCCGGCGGGGGCGGGGTGGCGGCGTGCTCCGGGGCGACCTCGGGAGCGGGGGTGGCGGTGGGTGCGGCCGAGGGCTTGGACAGGTCCAGGGCCGCCGGGGCGGATCCCGGGGCCGGTTCCTGAGCCGGGGCGGTGGCCTGACGCGTGGGCGGCGCCGGAGCCGGTGCGGGGCGCTCGTCCGGGTTCTCCGTGTCCAGCAACCGCACGGCGTGCCGCCCGAGTTGGGCCACCAGCGCGCTGGGCAGCCACGGGTCGCGGGAGCGTCCTTCCACGACGGTGTCCTCCGCGCCGATGCGCTCCAGGATCTCGTCGAGGCCGGGGCGGGCGGCGGGGTCCTTGCGCAGACAGTGCCGTACGAGGTCGGCGAGACCCTCCGGTACGCCGTCCAGGTCGGGATCCTCCTGCGCGATGCGGAACATCGTCGCGTGCACCCCGCTGTTCGCCGACCCGAAGGGCAGGGCGCCGGTGGCGGCGTACGAGAGGACCGAGCCCAGGCAGAAGACGTCGCACGCGGGCGTGAGGCGGTCGCCGCGGACCTGCTCGGGCGCCATGAACCCGGGCGAGCCGACGAGGGCGCCGGTGCGGGTGAGGCCGCCGTCGGTGACGGTCTCCAGGGCGCGCGCGATCCCGAAGTCGATGACGCGCGGGCCGTCGATGGTCACGAGGACGTTGGAGGGCTTGAGGTCGCGGTGGATGAGTCCGGCGGCGTGGATGTCCTTGAGGGCGTGGGCGAGTCCGGCCGCGAGGATGCGGACGGAACGTTCCGGTAGCGCTCCGTGGTCGTGGCCCACGACCGTCTGGAGGGAGGGTCCGGCGACATATCCGGTCGCGACCCACGGAACGGCGGCCTCGGTGTCCGCGTCGAGAACCGGGGCGGTCCAGAGGCCGCCGACCCGGCGCGCGGCCTGCACCTCCTGGCGGAAGCGGGCCCGGAACTCCTCCTGCGCGGCGAGTTCCTCGCGCACCAGCTTCACGGCGACGGTACGGCCCCGGTCGGAGCGGGCCAGATAGACGCGTCCCATGCCGCCGGCACCGAGCCGCGCGAGCAGTCGGTAGGCCCCGATCCGCTGCGGCTCCCCCGCCCCCAGCTTCTCCATCGTCGTGCCGCCCTCCCCCGCGCCTGTGCAACCGCCCGAGGCCGAGGATAGTGCGGCCCTACCGGGAGGTGGGTGGGGCGGTGTCTACGGTTCAGTAACAGCACCTGGCGTTTTCGTGACGTCCGTCGCGGCCCGGTCGATCTCGTCGAGAACCGCCGACAGCCGCTCCAGGATCCGTACGGTCTCGGCGAAGCCGTCCTCCCCGAGCGCCCGCGCCAGCCGGTCGGCAAGGCTCGCGTGGCCGGGGCCGATCGCGGCGACGGCGGTGCGGCCGGCGGCGGTCGGGGACAGCAGTTTGGCGCGGCGGTGGGCGGGGTTGGGCAGGTACTCGGCGAGGCCCTTGCCGACCAGCAGATCGGCGACGCGCTGCACGCTCTGCCGGGTGATGCCCATGACGCGGGCGATCCCGGCGACGGGAAGCGGCTCGGGGAGCACCGCGCCCAGCACCTGCCACCAGGCGGCGGTCAGCCCCGCGGGGCGGGCCAGTTCGTCCGCCACGGAGAGGAACTGGCCGTTGAGCCGGAAGACACCGAGGGCGGCGCGGCTGAGGAGGTTCTGCCGTTCCCGGCTCATCGGGCGGCCTCCTCGGCGGCCCCCGAGGCCTTCTCCAGTACGGCGTACGCGGACGCGTCGGAGTCGTGGAACAGGCGGTACCAGGCGTCCAGGACCTCCCCCTCGTACACCCCGAGAAGCCGCAGGACCTCCCGGGCGAAGGCGACGGGCTCGGTCGGTCCGGCGGTGACGAGGTTGCCGTCGGTGACGGCGTCGGTGTCGACGTACCGCCCGCCGCCCCGGTAGCCGGTGGCGGCGAGGTAGAAGGACGCGGCACTGGTGTGGTCCCGGTCGTCGAGGAGCCCCTCGCGGGCGAGCCCGGCCGTCGCCCCGCAGATCGCGGCCACCGGCACGCCCGCGTCGAGGAAGGCACGGGCCTTGCGGGCGAAGGGGGCGAGGCCGTCGCACGTGTCCCAGAAGTCGGCGCCGGTGAGGATCAGCAGGGAACTGTCCTCGGGGCGGAGTTCGTCGAGCGCGAGGTCGGGCTGGATCCGGAGACCGCCGATCGTCGTCACGGGCTCCCGGGTGGGGCCGACGGTCCGGATCTCGCGGCCGGCGCGGGCGAGATACGCGGTGGTGTGACCGGTCTCCCAGTCGGCGTAGGTGTCGTAGACGGCGAGGTGGACGGGACTGCCGTGGTCGTTCATCGCGCTCGTCGCGTTCATCGCTCTCTCCTCGCACGGGTCATGAGGGCGGCTGTGCGGTGGTGGCGGTCATGCACCATGTCAGCATGCTGTCATTTCGACAGTATGCTGTCAATGACCTGTTGTCGGCGGCCAAGCCCGACAGACTGTCGTGGAAAGCCCCCGGTCACAGACAGGACGCCGATGTCGCGCCCCCTCCGGGGACATTTACGCTTCGGCGCATGACCCCTCAGCCCAACCCCCAGGTCGGCGCCGCCGTGAAGGCCGCGGACCGCGCGCACGTGTTCCACTCCTGGTCCGCTCAGGAGCTCATCGACCCGCTCGCCGTCGCCGGCGCGGAGGGGTCGTACTTCTGGGACTACGAAGGCAAGCGGTATCTGGACTTCACCAGCGGGCTCGTCTTCACCAACATCGGCTACCAGCACCCGAAGGTCGTCGCCGCGATCCAGGAACAGGCCGCGACCCTGTCCACGTTCGCGCCCGCCTTCGCCGTGGAGGCCCGTTCGGAGGCGGCCCGGCTGATCGCCGAGCGGACCCCGGGCGACCTGGACAAGATCTTCTTCACCAACGGTGGCGCGGAGGCCGTCGAGAACGCCACGCGGATGGCCCGGCTGCACACCGGCCGTCCGAAGGTGCTCTCCGCGTACCGCTCGTACCACGGGGCCACCTCCACCGCGATCAACCTCACCGGTGACCCGCGGCGTTGGCCGAACGACAGCGGCACGGCGGGCGTCGTCCGCTTCTGGGCGCCGTTCCTCTACCGCTCCCCCTTCCACTCCGACAGTGAGCAGCAGGAGTGCGAGCGGGCGCTTCAGCACCTGGAGGACACGATCGCCTTCGAGGGGCCGGGGACCGTCGCGGCCATCATCCTCGAGACGATTCCGGGGACCGCGGGAATCATGACGCCGCCTCCGGGCTATCTCGCCGGGGTGCGGGCGCTCTGCGACCAGTACGGGATCGTCTTCATCCTGGACGAGGTCATGGCGGGGTTCGGGCGTACCGGGAAGTGGTTCGCGGCGGACCACTACGACGTGACGCCGGACCTCATGACCTTCGCGAAGGGCGTGAACTCGGGCTACGTTCCGCTCGGCGGTGTCGCGATCTCCTCCGCGATCGCGGAGACCTTCGCCCGGCGGCCCTACCCCGGGGGGCTCACGTACTCCGGGCATCCGCTGGCCTGTGCCGCCGCCGTCGCCACCATCAACGTGATGGAGGATGAGGGCATCGTCGAGCAGGCCGCGCGGATCGGGGAGACGGTGCTCGAGCCCGGGCTGCGGGAGCTGGCCGCGCGGCATCCCAGTGTGGGTGAGGTGCGCGGTACGGGGGTGTTCTGGGCGCTGGAGCTGGTCAAGGACCGCGAGACCCGGGAGCCGCTGGTGCCGTACAACGCCGCCGGTGAGGCCAATGGGCCGATGGCCGCGTTCGGGGCCGCGGCGAAGGCGCGGGGGCTGTGGCCGTTCATCAACATGAACCGGACTCACGTGGTGCCGCCGTGCAATGTCTCCGAGGGAGAAGCGAAGGAGGGGCTCGCGGCGTTGGACGAGGCGTTGTCGGTGGCGGACGAACACACCGTGTGACGCGCGGGGCGGCGTGCGGGCCGGCTGCGGGTGAGCGGGGGGCCGGGCGCGCGGTTCCCCGCGCCCCTGAGAGCGGGGCTGCGCCCCGCATGTGCCGGGTGGCGGGGGCGGGGCCGGGACCCGCCTCCTGCAGCCCCTGAGCGGCTCGCGTCCGCGTAAGGTGACCGTGCTTGCAGACAAGCGCACGCACGTGCACCCGTATGCGACGAGGGAGCGAGAGACCATGCCCGGCACCGGCGGCAACGGCGCCGTAACCCGTAGCACCCTGCGGCAGCAGATCGCGGACGCGCTCCGCGACGAGGTGTTGGCAGGCCGGCTCCGGCCCGGGCAGGCGTTCACGGTGAAGGAGATCGCCGAGCAGTACGGCGTCTCCGCGACCCCCGTCCGCGAGGCCCTCGTCGATCTGTCGGCCCAGGGCCTCCTGGAGGCGGACCAGCACCGCGGCTTCCGCGTGCACGAGTACTCACTGGACGACTACCGCGGCATGATCGAGGCCCGGAGCCTCGTCACCGACGGGATGTTCAAGAGTCTCCTCGTCTCAGGCATGGCGCAGGCCGACGATCCGCGCGCCCTCGTCGCCCTCACCGGGGTCCGCCGCCGCGGCGAGGAGGCCCAGCGCGCCGCGACCGCCGGCGACCTGAACATCCTCATCGGCTACGACCTGCGCTTCTGGCGCGAACTGAGCGCCCTGTTCGGCAACGCCTACCTCGCCGACTTCCTGCACCGGCTGCGCGTCCAGTCCTGGGTGTGCACGGTGCAGCACCTGCGCCGGGTGGAGGATCTGAAGGGCCACCTGTGGGCGGGCCACACGGAGCTCGTGGACGCGCTGGCCCGCCGCGACCCGGGCGCGGCGCACGCGATCGTCGCCGCGTACAACGAGCACTCCCTCGCCCTCATCGAGCGACTGGCCGACGGATGAGCGCGACGTGAGGTCGTGGCGGGAGGCGTGTGCGCCGGTGCGACAGGTGGGCGCTCGGGGTGTGGGTACGGGATCCGCACGAGGGGGACTGAGGACGGGTCCCACCCATTACGCTTCCCTGACCACCGTGCTTCCCAAGGAGCTAGAGGAGCCGTCTGTTGGCATGTGACCTGTGGCTGGTCCCGCTCGTCGACGTGTTGTGCCACACCCCCGACAATCCCTTCGCCGAGGAGCTTGCGCTCTACGACAAAGCGCTGGGCGAGGCCGGACTTCCGCCGGTCCCGGTGTACGCGTACATGCCGGGGCTTTCCGGCGACGTGGCCCCGGTCGCCGGTTTCGACTACGACGCGCTGCACTTCCTGCGCCGGGCGTATCTGCTCCAGATGTGCGGCCTCGCGGTGACCCCGGTGGACGAACTGGGCGGCGACTACGAGCAGTTGCTGGAGATGTTCGAGACGAACGCCCAGCAGTCGCACCTCGTGTGGCACTACGACCACGCGGGCGCGTACGTCCCGGTCGACTTCCCGCACCCGCTCGCCAATGACGAACTCCTCGCCGGGGGCGGCCCCCTGGGCTCCTCCCAGACGCTGCTGCGCGAGCTGGAGTTCGTGGCCCCGTCGATCGGAATCGACCCGGCGAACCCGCCGGCCGCCCCGCAGCCGCCCATGGCTCCCACGGAGCTGGAGGAACCGGCCGCACCCGCCCCGTACGACGCGAGTCCGTTCGCGCGCGAGCGGCATGTGTGGCTCGGCCTGCACGCGGCGGCGACCCGCAGCCTCGCCCAAGGGTCGATGATCATCTTCAGCTGAGGCACCCGGGACCCGAAGGAAGGCCCAGGCCCCACCGGAGTCGGTGGGACCTGGGCCGCCTTCATGTGCCGGTCGCCGGGCGACGAGCGGCGAGCGGGGACCGCCAGGTACCGGTTACCAGGCGGTGGGGCTCTCATGGACCGTCAGCTGGCTGTGAACACCGGCGTCCCGTCCTGTGTCAGCTTCCAGTTGGTGACCGCGAAGTCGGCCGGGTCGAGGGTGCCCTTGGACGTGACGTAGTCGATCATCAGCTGGCGGATCTCGTTGGTGGAGCTGTACGCGATGTCGGCGGCCGCGATGTGCGGGTAGCCGCTGCCGCCGTTGGCGCGGTAGTTGTTGACGGCGACGACGAAGACCTGGTCGTCGGCGACCGCCACGCCCTTGTAGGTGAGGTTCTTGATGCGGGAGCCCTCGGCCTGCGCGATGTCGATGTCGTACTCGACCCCGGCGGCGGTGTCGTACATGTAGTCCCAGAAGCTGTTGGCGTTGGTGAGGGTGGCAGTGTCCACCTTCGTGCCGGACGGAACCTTGTAGTAGTACTTCGCCGCGTACTCGAGGTAGTCCTTGAGCTGGGCGCCCGTGAGCTTCTTGCCGTACAGGGTGTTGTCGTAGATGTAGAGCCCGGCCACGTCGCGGATGGTGACATTGCCCGCCGGGATGTCGGCGGTGCGGCTGAAGGGCGCCGCGACGGAGATCAGGGGGAGGGCGGCGTCGGCGGTGGACAGGCCGGAGGCCACCGTCGCCATCTGGACCTGATGGATGAAGTCCATCACCGGGACGTCCTTCCAGCAGGCCTCGGCCGCGGAGAGATCCGCGGTGCAGG
The DNA here is from genome assembly GCF_044763085.1 of Streptomyces sp. NPDC096311. NCBI lineage: Bacteria > Bacillati > Actinomycetota > Actinomycetes > Kitasatosporales > Streptomycetaceae > Streptomyces > Streptomyces sp. NPDC096311. The sequence goes on along the minus strand of NZ_JBIWFN010000006.1, from coordinate 254,521 downwards.
TGCCCACCGGAGTGTTGACGTACTTCACGACCAGGTCGTGGTCCGCCTTGAGGAGCCTGGTGATCTCCGGGTCCTCCTCGACGGTGTTGCTGTTGAGGGTCTGCGCCGTGGTGCTCGTCACCTTCCACTGGCCGTGGTGGAGTTCGAGCTCGAAGTCGAAGACGGTCAGGCGCATGCCCCAGCAGTACGGCTCGGAGAGGACGACGTCCTTGCCGGTCTCCTCGTTCTTCACCGTGTACGACGAGACCTCGACGTGCGTGTGACCGACGAGGATCGCGTCGATGCCGGGTACCTGCTGGGCGACGAGGTTCGAGGCGTTCTCGACGTACGGCAGCTCACTGCCGTACGACGAACTGCCGTCCAGGCCCGAGTGATCGGTGAGGAACACGACGTCGCAGCCGAGGGCGCGCATCCGCGGGACGTACTTCTTCGCCTGCTCGACGAGCCCGGTGAACGCCATCTTCCCGGAGACGTTGTCCTTGTCCCACAGGGCGATGCCCGGGTTGGTGAGGCCGAGGATGCCGACCTTGATGTCCGGGGCGCCGGGGACACAGATGCGCTTCACGGTGTACGGCTGGAAGGCCGGGCGCAGGGTCTTGGCGTCCAGCGCGTTGGCGCCGAGCAGCGGGAAGTGACACTGCTTCTCGAACTTGCGCAGGGTCTCGATGCCGTAGTTGAACTCGTGGTTGCCGAGGGCGGCGGCGTCGTAGCGCATGTGGTTCATGGCGACGGCCATGGGGTGCACGGGGGCGCGCTTGCCCTTGGCGGCGACGATGGGGTCCACGCGGGCGTAGTAGTACGCCAGCGAGGTGCCCTGGATGATGTCGCCGGCGTCGACGAGCAGGACGTGCTTCTCGCCCTTGGCGGCGCGCTGCTGCTTGATGAGGGTGGCGACGCGGGCGACGCCCACGGAGTTGCCCTTGCTGTCCTTGTACGCCGCGTCCGTGTAGTAGTCCCAGTCGAAGACGTGACTGTGCAGGTCGGTGGTGCCCAGGATGGAGAACGACCAGGTACGGGGCGCCTGTTCGGGCTTGTGGTCCGCGGTCTGGGCCTGGGCCGGGGTCGCGGCGACAGCCCCCGCGACCGTGACGGCCGCCCCGGTGACGGCCGACTTCTTCACGAACTCCCGGCGGTTCATGGGATTGACGGGCATACGTGTCTCCTGGGACTGGCTGGGACTTGGCTGACGGGAGCAACTGCGCGAGTCGTGCGGGGACTTCGGGCACTGCGGATGCGCTGGGTGCATGACGTGCGCTGCGCGCACTCAGTGCACTACACGCGTAGATCGTCGTCGGGTCCCGGTCGGTCGGGAACCAGGAACAGACCATGTCCAGGTCAATTAACGGTCAGCTCGCCCTGCCTGACGGTCACTCCGCGCCATGACGGCGCCCCCGGTTCGGCCGAAGCCGCGCCGGGGGCGCTCTCGTCGGGGGACCGCGTACTAATCGACGGCGACAATCCGGGTGGCCCGGTATTGATAACCGTCCTGCTCGCCCTCTTCCCACTCCATGGTGACTTTCCGACCCGGAGTGAGAGAGCGGAATCCTGCCATCTCGATCACGGAGAAGTGCGCCCAGCAACCGCCGGGCGTCTCATCGGAATCGAGGACTCCCCAGCCCTCTTCGTCGTCCCATTCACGAACCGTCGCCAGCGTCATGCGGAGATCCTACTTCCGCTATACGAGGGTGACGATGAACGGGAAGTCGAGGTCGACCGTCCGCGTTCCGCGCGCAATGGGGAAGGTCTCGTGAATCTTCAGATCCCATGTGCAGGACGTCATGTGGCTGCCCAGCGCCGCGGAGGCATGGACGAAGTACCGCGGAGAGACGCCGGGGTGGCTGTCGTGAGCGACCCTGCGGCCGTTGCAGGTGAGGTCGGCGGTCTCGTTCATGAGACCGGTGGCGGGTGCCGCGGTGGCGGCGCTGAGCTGCCACCCCCACTGGAGCTTGCCGTTGCTGTATTTTATTTGAGCGCTGAAATTCCCCCGGGGGTCATTGCCGTTGTAGGACGGGTGCTGCGGAGTGAAGACGTGCTCCCCCGCGGCGGACGACGGCGCGGAGCCGAGCCCCACGGCGAGTGCCGATGTAGCGGCCAGAATCGCCGCCCGCTTCACAAAGCGCGAAAACATGGTGAACCTCTTTCAGGTCAGTGGGTTCGCCTGCGAAGCTAATCGGTCAAGAACGGCACTCACAACGCACCTCGGGCAAAGAACACGCCAACTGACACAGTGTGATGAGACACGGGTCGGCGACACATTCCCCGGTGAACGCGAAGGCCGCCGCCCCCGGTTGGGGACGACGGCCTCTCACTGCATCCGAACGATCCGAACGATCCGAACGGTCTGAACGGTCTGAACGGTCTGAACGATCCGGACGGATCAGATGAACGAGTTGATCTCGATCGTCTCGTCGCGGCCCGGGCCGACGCCGATCGCGGAGATCTGGGCGCCGGACATGTCCTCCAGCGCCTTGACGTACGCCTGGGCGTTCTTCGGGAGGTCGGAGAAGGACTTCGCCTTGGTGATGTCCTCGGACCAGCCCGGGAGGTTCTCGTAGATCGGCTTCGCGTGGTGGAAGTCGGTCTGGGAGTACGGGAGTTCCTCGACGCGCTTGCCGTCGATCTCGTACGCCACGCAGACCGGGATCTCCTCCCAGCCGGTCAGCACGTCGAGCTTGGTGAGGAAGAAGTCGGTCAGACCGTTCACCCGGGTCGCGTAGCGGGCGATGACCGCGTCGAACCAGCCGCAGCGGCGGTCGCGGCCGGTGGTGACACCGCGCTCGCCACCGATGCGGCGCAGCGCCTCGCCGTCCTCGTCGAGGAGCTCGGTCGGGAACGGGCCCGAGCCGACACGGGTCGTGTACGCCTTGAGGATGCCGATGACCCGGCTGATCTTCGTCGGGCCGACGCCCGAACCGGTGCAGGCACCGCCGGCCGTCGGGTTCGACGACGTCACGAAGGGGTACGTGCCGTGGTCGATGTCGAGGAGCGTGCCCTGGCCGCCCTCGAAGAGCACGACCTTGTCCTGCTCCAGCGCCTGGTTCAGGATCAGGACCGTGTCCGCGACGTACGGCTTGAGCCGGTCCGCGTAGCCCAGCAGCTCCTCGACGACCTGCCCGGCCTCGATGGCACGGCGGTTGTAGAGCTTGGTCAGCAGCTGGTTCTTGACCTCGAGGGCCGCCTCGACCTTCTGGGTCAGGATCGACTCGTCGTAGAGGTCCTGGATACGGATGCCGACGCGGTTGATCTTGTCCGCGTAGGTGGGCCCGATGCCACGCCCGGTCGTACCAATCTTCCGCTTCCCGAGGAAGCGTTCCGTCACCTTGTCGACGGTGACGTTGTACGGCGTGATGATGTGAGCGTTTCCGCTGATCAGAAGCTTGGAGGTGTCGACGCCGCGCTCGTTCAGTCCGTTCAGCTCGGAGAACAGGACCGACGGGTCGACGACGACTCCGTTTCCGATCACCGGAGTGCACTCCGGTGTGAGGATTCCGGAAGGGAGGAGGTGGAGGGCGTACTTCTGATCGCCCACGACTACCGTGTGGCCGGCGTTGTTGCCGCCCTGGTAGCGCACCACATAGTCCACGGATCCACCGAGCAGGTCGGTGGCCTTTCCCTTGCCTTCGTCACCCCACTGAGCACCGAGCAGCACAAGTGCGGGCACAGGCGTACACCCCTTCCGGGCGGGGCATGTCCAAGGTCGGGGACGTACGCGGCTGGTTTTCGATACGGCTGCGTACGCCGGCGACCTCCTTTGGCCGCGACCGTCGGACCGGATGCCCCGGAATAGACGAAGCCCCTGGCGCAATAGCGCAAGGGGCTCTTGCACAAAGATGCTACCCGAGGAAGCGAGGCATGACCGAGGTGGCGGCTTCCGACCAGCTCTTGGTGGTCATCGACCCGGTCGCCCGTCGGACGGACGGCGAGTCTGTACGGATCGCAAAAGACGTGCTCAGCGCGGGTGCGGCGACGAAAGTATGCCTGCCGGAAGGGCCCGAGGAATTTGCCCGGGCGCTGGCCCGGAGAGGTTCCCGGCGACCGGTCGTGGTGGGCGACGACCGTGCCCTCTTGCGCGCTGTGTCCCTTTTGCACCGACAGCGGGAGCTGGCCGGATGTGGGGTGTCGTTGGTGCCGGTGGGGGGTGTACTGGCGCTGGCCCGGGCGCTCGGGGTGCCCGTCGGGGCCGTCGCGGCGGCCCGGGCCGTGCTCGAAGGGGTCGAGCGGCGGCTCGATCTGCTGGTCGACGAGAGTGACGGGGTGGTGTTGGGGACGTTGCGGATTCCGCCGGTGGGGGCGGGTGGGGGGATGAGGGATGCCGAGGAGGTCGACATGGGGGATGTCGGCGGTGTCGGCGGTTTCGGGGAATCTGGGGGTTCCGGGGCTTTCGGGGGTTTCGGGGGTGGCGCTTCCGGGCTTGGAGGGCATGCGTGGCTGCGGACCTGTCAGTCTCTGGTCCGTACGCTCGCGGCGCGGCCCACGCGTGTGGCGTCCGTGCCGGGGCCAGGGCCTTCGCGGCTGCGGGTCGAGGTCGACGGGGTCACCCTGGTCGATCTGGATCAGCCAGTCGAGGCGGTGTCCGTGACGCCCGGCGTTGCCGGAGGTGCGGAGGTGGAGGTTCGGCCGGTTTCCGTGGGGGCGGAGACTTCGCCGTTGCGGTTGGTGGGGCGGCGGGTGACGGTGTCCGGGGCGGACTTCCGGTACCGGGCGGATTCTTTGGTGTCCGGGCCTGTGCGGACACGGACGTGGACGGTTCGGGAAGGGGGGTGGGGGCTTACGCTGCCGAGCTGAGCCCCCAGGGGCTCCGCCCTTCGCCCCCCTGCTCGGGCGGACGGTCCTGGAGGAGACCAGGGAGCGGTAGGAACCGTGGAGCGGTAGCCGCTACGGGCGCGGTCGGAGCGCCGCTCGACCCCATTCCTTCGGCGAGGGCTCTCAGCCCTCGCCGAAGTGCTGCTCCCGGTGGACCCGCCAGCGGTCCATCATCGACTCCAGCTCGCCCTCCATGAACTCGAAGAAGGCAAGGGTCTCCGCGAGCCGACCGCCCGCCGGGGTGTCCGCGCCCAGGCTGGCGACGCCTTCGCGCAGCGCGTCCTCCCAGCGCTTGATGATCGCCTCACGATTGGTGAGCGCCTCGTACCACTGGTCGCTGTGCACGCGGTACCGCTCCCGGCGCGAACCGGGTTCCCGCTCGCGCGACACCATGTGCACCTGCGCCAGATAGCGCACCGCACCGGAAACCGCCGCGGGACTGATCCGCAGTTGCTCGCCCAGCTCGACCGAGGTCAGAGCGCCGGTGTCCGAGGCGAGCAGCGCCCCGAAGACCCGGGACGGCATCCGGGGCATCCCGGCCTCCACGAGTTGCGCCGCGAAGTGCTCGACGAACCGCGAGACCGCCTCCGCGTCCCGACCCACCGCGCCTACCGCTCCCACCGCCTCCGGCTCCGCCATCCCTCGATTGTATCCGAGCGTTTATACAATTCGTTAACTTCACAAATTTCTGAAAGAAGCGTACGTTCTGAAGCATGACGAAGGGCAGGGCCAAGGGAATGACGAAGGCCACGACGAAGGCGATCACCGTCTCCGGGCTGCACAAGTCGTTCGGCGGGACACACGCGCTGGACGGTCTCGACCTGGACGTCGAGGCCGGCGAGGTGCACGGCTTCCTCGGTCCGAACGGCTCCGGGAAGTCCACCACGATCCGGGTCCTGCTGGGCCTGCTGCGCGCCGACGCGGGCGCGGCGCAGCTGCTCGGCCGGGACCCCTGGGCGGACGCGGTGGAGCTGCACCGCCGGGTCGCCTACGTTCCCGGTGACGTCACCCTGTGGCGCAACCTCTCCGGCGGTGAGGTCATCGACCTGTACGGGCGGCTGCGCGGGGGGCTCGACCCGGCGCGCCGGGCGGAACTGATCGAACGCTTCGAACTCGACCCCACCAAGAAGGGACGCACCTACTCCAAGGGCAACCGTCAGAAGGTCGCCCTCGTCGCCGCCTTCGCCTCGGACGTCGACCTGCTGATCCTCGACGAGCCCACGTCGGGCCTCGACCCGCTGATGGAGGAGGTCTTCCAGCGGTGCGTCGAGGAGGAACGCGACCGTGGCCGGACCGTCCTGCTCTCCTCGCACATCCTCAGCGAGGTGGAGGAGCTGTGCGACCGCGTCAGCATCATCCGCAAGGGCCGCACCGTCGAGAGCGGCACCCTCGCCGACCTGCGCCATCTGACCCGTACCAGCGTCACCGCCGAACTCGCGGGACCGCCCAACGGGCTGGCGCACCTGCCCGGCGTGCACGACCTGGACATCCAGGGCCACCGGGTCAGGCTCCAGGTCGAGACGGACAAGCTCGACGCCGTACTGCGCTCGCTCACCGGCTCGGGCGTACGGTCGCTGACCTCGACGCCGCCGACCCTGGAGGAACTGTTCCTGCGGCACTACCAGGACGACGTCCGGGTGAACGGCGAAGGGACGATGGCGCGATGACCACCGCGACCGCTGCCGTACGGGGTGCGGTACGGGCCCGGAGTTCCCGCCAACTCGCCGGGACCGGCACGCTGTTGAGGTTCTCCCTGCGCCGCGACCGGCTGATGATGCCGCTGTGGGTCGGCGTGATCGGCCTGCTGGTGCTGTCCATGCCGAACTCCCTGAAGTCCGTCTACGGCACCGCCGCCGAACGCGCCGAGCTCGCCCGCCAGATGCTCACCAACAGCTCCCTGCGCGCCACGTACGGGCCGGTGTTCGACGACTCGCTCGGCGGACTCACCGCCTGGCGCATCGGCGGCTATGCCGGTCTGTTCGCCGGGATCATGAGCCTGCTCGTCGTTGTACGGCACACCCGCGAGGAGGAGGAGAGCGGGCGCCAGGAACTCCTCTCGTCGGCGATGGTGGGGCGCCGGGCCCCGCTGACGGCGGCACTGCTGGCCGCCCTCGTCGCCAACGGCGTGCTCGCGCTGCTCATCGCGGGCGGGCTGGCCGGGCAGGGCGGTGCCGGGGCGCTGGCCCTCGGGCTCGGCGTCGGGGGCGTCGGCATGGTCTTCGCCACCATGGCCGCGATCGTCGCCCAGCTCACCGAGAGCGCGCGGCTCGCCAAGGGGCTGACGGGCGGGCTGCTGGGCGCGGCGTTCGTGCTGCGGGCGGCGGGCGACTCGTCGACGAGCGACGGTTCCTCCGTGCTGACCTGGGTGTCGCCGCTGGGGTGGCTGGAGAACGAACGCCCCTTCGCTCACGAGCGGTGGTGGGTGCCGGCGCTGTTCGTCGCGGCCGTGGTGATCCAGGGCGCGGTCGCCTACGAACTCGCCGGGCGGCGCGACGTCGGGATGAGCTTCCTGCCGACCCGGCCGGGGCCCGCGCAGGGGCGGCTCGGGTCGGCCGGGGCGCTGGCCTGGCGGCTGCAGCGGGGTGCCGTGCTCGGGTGGAGCCTCGGGTTCCTCGCCGCGGGAGCCGCGTTCGGCGGGATCACGAAGGGGGCCGCCGATCTCGTCGGGAGCAACGACAAGACCCGGCAGATCATCGAACGGATGGGCGGGCAGTCCGGGATCACGGACGCGTTCCTCGCGGCCATGGTCGGCATGCTCGGGATGGTGGCCGCGCTGTACATCGTCTCTTCGGTGCTGCGGCTGCACGGTGAGGAGACCTCGCAGCGGGCGGAACCGGTGCTGGCGAACGCGGTGGGGCGGCTGCGGTGGGCCTGCGGCCATCTGGTCGTCGCCTTCGGCGGCGCGGCGCTCATCATGGCGCTGGGCGGGCTCGGCCTCGGACTCGGCTACGGCCATGAGCTCCGGCCCGTGCTCGGCGCCTGCCTCGTCCAGGTCGCGGCGGTCTGGACGCTGGGCGGGCTTGCGGTCCTGCTCTACGGGGTCTCGCCCCAGCTGGCCCCCGGCGCCTGGGGCGCGGCCGGGGTAGCCCTCCTGCTGGGCTGGATCGGCCCCGCCCTGAACGTCCCCCAGGCCGCCATGGACCTCTCCCCCTTCGGCCACCTCCCCAAGCTGCCGGGCGGGGAGATGGCATGGACACCGGTACTGATCCTGACGGCGATCGCGCTGGCCCTGACCGCCACGGGTCTGGCGGCGTTGCGGCGAAGGGACATGAGCACCTGAGGCCGCCGGTACTGATCCTGACGGCGATCGCGCTGGCCCTGACCGCCACGGGTCTGGCGGCGTTGCGGCGAAGGGACATGAGCACCTGAGGCCGGGCGCACGCCTGCCTGGTGCGGGGGCCCGGGAACCCCGGGCCCCCGCACCACGTCCATGAGGGGCATGGGGCAGAGGATGCAGGCTGCGGGCGGCTGTCTGATCGCTGTCGTCGGCGCGGGCGCGGGGCTGGCGGTCTGGGCCGCCCACAGCCGCGGCCGGTTCCAGCGGTTCGAGCAGGGGCCCGACTGGAGCGTGCTCTACGCCGAGCTGCCCCTGATGGTCCTCGGCGGGACAGCCGCCGGGCTGGGACTCTGGGCCCTGGGATGGTGGGCCCTCGGCCGATGGGTCAGAGCACGACGCTGAGCCCCTCCAGCCCGCGGATCACGAAGTTCGGCTTGCGCTCCGGCTCCGCGGCGAGGGCGAGCGTCGGCGCCTTCTCCAGCAGAGCACCCAAGGACGCCGCCAGTTCGAGGCGGGCCAGCGGGGCGCCGATGCAGTAGTGGATGCCGGCGCTGAAGGAGATGTGGGGGTTGTCGGTGCGGGAGAGATCCAGACTCTCCGGGGACGCGAAGACCTCCGGGTCGTGGTTGGCGGAGCCGAAGAGCAGGGCGATCTCCGCGCCCCGGGGAACGGTCGTGCCGTCGATCTCGATGTCCTCCAGAACCCACCGTTCGAAGAGCTGGAGCGGGGTGTCATAACGCATCAGCTCCTCCACCGCCGTGGGGATCAGCGAACGGTCACCGCGCAGGGCCGCCAACTGGTCGGGGTTGCGGAACAGCGCCCACCACCCGTTCACCGTGGCGTTCACCGTCGCCTCGTGTCCCGCGTTGAGCAGCAGGACACAGGTGGAGATCATCTCCTGTTCGGTCAGGCGGTCGCCCTCGTCGTGCGCGGCGATGAGGCCCGAGATCAGGTCGCCGCCCGGCTCCTTGCGGCGCTCGGCGATCAGCTCCCGGAGGTACTCGGTGAACTCCACCGACGCCCGGACCGCCTTCTCCGCCGTCTCCTCGGAAGGGTTCAGCTCGTACATCCCGCAGATGTCCGCCGACCACGGCCTGAGCGGCGCCCGGTCCGACTCCGGGATGCCCAGCATCTCGGCGATCACGGCCACCGGGAGCGGCTCGGCGACATCGGTGAGCAGATCACCGCCACCGGCCGCCACCAGGCCGGCGACCAGCTCGTTCGCCAGCCGGTCCACATACGGCCTGAGCTGCTCGACCGTGCGCGGTGTGAACGCCTTGGAGACCAACCGTCGGATCCGCGTGTGGTCCGGCGGCTCCAGGTCCAGCATTCCGTGGTCGTTGAGAACGTGGAACGGCTCGTGCTCGGGCGGAGGTGCCGTCCGCCCGAAGTCCTCGTGCGTGTAACGGTGCTGGTAGGTCCGGCCCAGCCGCCGCTCCCGCAGCAGCGCCGACACGTCCGCGTGGTGCGGGACCAGCCACTGGTCGGTGGGCTCGTAGTAGTGCACCCGGCCGCGCTCCCGCAGCTCCGCGTACGCGGGGTACGGGTTCGCCACGAACTCCGGGCTCCAAGGATCGAAGGCCGACGGTGTCTGCGGAGACTGCGGAGACTGCGCGGACTGCGAGGGCTGCGGGGTGTGCGAGGCTGCCATGGGCGGACGCTAGCCCGACTCGGCCCCGCTGAACAGGGGTGTCCCGGCGGCCGAGCCGCCGGCGGGGACCCCCGTACCCCGCCCTCGGCCCGGCCGCCGCGCTCCCCCGGTCAGCCGGCCACCCGGGTCACCTGGGGGTGATCAGCCTCGCCTCGTACGCGAACACCGCCGCCTGTGTGCGGTCCCGCAGGCCCAGCTTCACCAGGATCCGGCTCACATGGGTCTTGATCGTGGACTCTGCGACGAACAGCCGCGAGGCGATCTCCGCGTTCGACAGACCCTGGGCGATCAGGACCAGCACTTCCGTCTCCCGCTCGGTCAGCTCGCCGTAGGCCGCCTGGGCCGTGGCCGAGAGCCTCGGAGCGTCCGAGAGCCTGGAGAACTCGGTGATCAGCCGCTTGGTCACGGACGGGGCGAGCAACGCCTCCCCGGCCGCCACCACCCGCACCCCGTCGGCGAGTTGACGCGCCGAGGCGTCCTTGAGCAGAAAGCCCGAGGCTCCCGCGCGCAGCGCCTGATACACGTACTCGTCGAGGTCGAAGGTGGTCAGCACCAGCACCTTCGCGGCGCTGTCCGCGGCGACGATCTCCCGGGTCGCCTCGATGCCGTTCATCTCCGGCATGCGGATGTCCATCAGCACGACGTCCGGCCCGAGCTCACGGACCCGCTCGACCGCGTCCCGGCCGTTGACCGCCTCGCCCACCACCTCGATGTCCGGCATCGCGCCGAGCAGCACCGAGAAGCCCTCGCGGACCATCACCTGGTCGTCGGCTATCAGGACGCGGATGGTGCCGTTCGTCATCCGGATTCCTCCGCCGCCCGCAGCGGCACCGGCAGGAAGACCGTCACCTCGTAGCCCCCGTCGTCCGTCTCGCCCGTCGTCATCTCGCCGTCCAGCATCGTGACCCGCTCGCGCATGCCGGTGATGCCGTGCCCCGCGCCGTGGGTGGACTTCACCAGGGTCGTGGTCTGCGCGGGACCGTTGACTATGCGCAGGCCGAGCCCGCCGAGAACGTAGCCGATCTCGACGCGGGCCGTCGCGCCCGGCGCGTGCCGCAGGGTGTTGCTCAGCGCCTCCTGGACTATGCGATACGCCGACAGCTCCACGCCCTGCGGGAGTTCGCGCACCGCGCCCGTGACCGTCTTCTCCACGCTCAGACCCGCCTCCCGCACATTGGCGAGGAGCCCGCCGAGGTCGGCGAGGGTGGGCTGCGGGGCGTCCGGAGCCTCGTAGTCCGCGGCCCGCACGACACCGAGGACACGGCGCAGCTCGGTGAGCGCCGCCACCGCGTTCTCCCGGATCGTGACGAAGGCCTGCTCCAGCTCGGGCGGTGGGTTCTCCACCCGGTAGGGCGCGGCCTCCGCCTGGATGGCGACCACCGACATGTGGTGGGCGACCACGTCGTGCAGCTCGCGGGCGATCGTGGTGCGCTCCTCCAGGAGGGTGCGCCTGGAGCGCTCCTGCGCCGTCTCCGACTGGTGGGCGGTGACCTCCTGCTCGGCCGCGCGGCGTACATGCAGGACGGTGACGACCAGGAGGGCGAGGGCGGAGAGGAACAGCAGCGGAGCCGCGTTGCTCCCCATGTGCCCGGCGCCGAAGAGGGACTCGGACATGAATCCGTACCACGCGGTCACCCCCCACATCCAGGCGGCGGTGCGCGGCCGCGTCCGCAGCGCCACGACCGTCAGCACCACCAGGTGGGTGATGAAGGCACCCGGCGGCCAAGGCCAGTCGCCCCACCTGCCGCTGAACACGGCCGCGAACGGTGTCGCCGCCATGGAGAACCAGAAGGCTCCGACCGGCCGGACGAGCGTCAGCAGGACCGGGAGCAGCGCGAGGAGGCTGGGCACCAGGCTCTCGATGCCGGGGCCGCCCTGGTGCGTGGTGCTCGCGACGGCCATCGCGAGCAGTCCGCACGCCGTGACCACGGCGTGCGGAGTCCAGGCCGCGTACTCCCTGACGCGCTCGGGGAGGCGTCGGGCGAGCGGACCGTCCACCCGCATCCGCGGCAGCGGGTGGTAGGCGAAGGCGTCGTGGAACAGGTCCTGCCGCAGCCCGCGCAGGGCGTCCGCGGCCAGCCGGAACTCCGGGCTGCGGGGCTTGGCCCCGCCCGGCGGCTTCATCTGCGTCTGGGTCGTCTCGGTCACGTTCAAAACGGTAGGCCGCCTGCGGGGTCGCGGTCGTCACCAGTGAGAAGGGTCCTGCGGGATCCGTCTCAGGTACTACGGGTATCCCCCGGGCTCAGTAGCCGGACGGGCGCACCAGGCCCGACTCGTAGGCGAAGACCGCGGCCTGGGTGCGGTCGCGCAGGCCCAGCTTCACCAGGATGCGGCCCACATGGGTCTTCACGGTCTGCTCGGCGACGACCAGGCGCTCGGCGATCTCCGCGTTCGACAGGCCCTGCGCGATGAGGGCCAGCACCTCCGTCTCCCGCTCGGTCAACTCGCCCACGCGCTGCTTGAGCGGGGCGCGGGGTGTGGAGTCCAGGCGGGAGAACTCGGCGATGAGACGGCGCGTGATCCCGGGGGCGAGCAGCGCGTCGCCCGCCGCCACCACCCGTACCGCCTCGGCCAGCTGGTCGGCGGACGCGTCCTTGAGCAGGAACCCTGAGGCGCCGGCCCGCAGCGCCTCGTACACGTACTCGTCGAGGTCGAAGGTGGTGAGCACCAGCACCTTGATGTGCGGGGTCTCGCCGGTGATGCGTCGGGTCGCGTCGATGCCGCCGAGCTCGGGCATGCGGATGTCCATCAGCACGACGTCCGGGGCGAGTTCGGCGACCTTGGCGATCGCGTCCAGCCCGTCGACCGCCTGGCCGACCACCTCGATGTCGGGCTGGGTGTTGAGCAGCACGGTGAAACCCTGGCGGACCATCTGCTGGTCATCGGCGATCAGTACGCGGATGGTGCTGCTCGTCATGGGCTCTCGTCTCCTGTGCGGCCTGAACGATCGACGTCGGTGGAAGGGGAAGGGGAAGGTGAAAGGTCGGTGGAAGGGGCGTTGCCCGTGACCGCGCCGTCGCGGGGCAGGAAGGCCGCCACCACGAATCCGCCGTGCGAGGTCTCGGAGGTCACGAGGGTGCCGCCCAGCATCGCGGCGCGCTCCCGCATGCCGAGCAGCCCGTGCCCCGCGCCCGGGGACGGCGGGGCGGGACGCTCGGGTCTGGAGTTGATCACCCGCACCTGAAGCCCGCGCGGGAAGTGCCACAGCTCGACGCGGACCGCCGAACCGGGCGCGTGCCGCAGGGCGTTGCTCAGCGCCTCCTGGATGATCCGGTACGCCGACAGCTCCACGCCGGGCGGCAGTGGGAGCTGCTCGCCGGTGATCTCCGTGGTGACCTGGAGACCGGCGGCGCGGGTGTTCTCGACGAGGGCGTCGAGGCGGTCGAGCGTGGGCTGCGGGGAGTTGGGGGCGGCACCGGTGCCCGCACCGAGGCCGTAGGGGTCCTCGGGGTTCTCGGAGCGCAGCACGCCGAGGACGCGGCGCAGTTCGGTGAGCGCCTCCAGGGCGTTGTGCCGGATGCCCTCGAGGTTCTCCTTCAGCTCGTCGGAGGGGTTCTCGACCAGGTGCGGGGCGACCTGGGCCTGGATGGAGATGACCGACATGTGGTGGGCGACCACGTCGTGCAGCTCGCGCGCGATCCGGCTGCGCTCCTCGAGGAGCGTGCGGCGGGCGCGCTCCTCCTCGGTCTGCGAGGCCTGTGCGACGAGTTGGGTGCGGGCCTCGCGGCGGCCGCGCAGGGCGATGCCCAGGAGGACCACCGCGGCGAAGACGACGACCGCCAGGAACCCCGTCGAGTGGTACAGCTGCCCGCCGACCAGGCCCTGCATGACGTACGTCAGCAGGGCGGTCACGGACAGCGCGCCGATGGCCACTCGTGCGGGCAGCCGCAGTGCCAGCAGGAAGAGCACCAAGGCCTGCGCGATCAGCGCGGGTGAACTCCACGGCCAGTCGGGGCGCGACGCCGGGATGTCCGCCATCATGTGCGACCTGGCCCCGGCGGCGGCCAGGAGCGTGGCGCCCAGCGACAGCCACCACGCCGGCACGGGCCGCCGCAGGGCGAGGGCGAGCGCCACGCCCTGTGCGGCCCCGGTCGCCTCACCCAGCGGGACCCCGAGTCGATAGGTTTCGTCGAGCTCGGCCACGCCCTCGAGTGCGAGCACGAACGCGATCAGGCACAGCACCACGTGCGGCAGCCAGCGCAGCCAACGGGGCCGGGACAGCGGGGGCAGTGGGGCCGCCGAGGGTGACGCGAGGTCGGTGAGGACCTCGCGCAGGAGGACGCGGATCGGCTGGCTGTCCGGGGGCCTCGGCTCGGCGCTGGTCACGTGATCACCCTAGGCACGGCGGACCGTTCGCGACCCCGCCGGACCACCACGACGGTGGACGCGGACGACCCGGGAGGGACGGCCGGACCGGCGGCGCGGGCCCTGCTCGTAGGAGCGAAAGGCGACCCAGCAGACGCCGAGCGCGAAGGCGAAGACCGGAAGCCAGGCGAGGCGGGCCACCACCCAGCCCCAACCGTCGGGAACCATGTGCAGACCGGGCAGCCTTCCCACCAGCAGGCCCACGGCGGTGACCGCCATCATGGACGTCTGGTGCCAGAGGAATATCGTCATCGCCGACAGATTGACCAGGGCCACCGCAGCCCACGCCAGGGGGCGCCGCAACCACCGGCGCAACGGCTCGCGCAGCAGAAGAGCGAGGCCGCACTGGGCCATGCCGAAGGTGACCGCGGCCAGCGTCGGCGGGTTCAGGTTCGAGACCGCCGCACCCGGGACGCCGACCATCGACGCCGGGTAGCCGGCCCACGTCACCAGCACCACGGTCGCCGCCGCGCCGCACAGGAGCAGCACCCAGCCCGCACGCCGGCGGTCCAACTCGCCGCGCGTCCAGGCCGCGCCCAGCGTGTACGGGACCATCCAGCCCGCCGCCACGTTCACCCAGCCGAGCCAGGGCGGGCCGCCCAGTCCGAAGCGCATCAGGTCCACGTGGAGAACGACGGCCAGCGGCCACAGCGGGTTGAGCCGGGTGAGCAGGGGCGTCGCGGCGGTCAGTCCCGCGAAGACCAGGAGGAACCACAGCGGGGACAGGGCGAGTTTGACGAGGGTGTGGACCGTGCCGACTCCCGTGCCCGACGCGAGGAGGCCGACGGCGGCCACCGTCCAGAGAGTCAGTACCGCGGCCACGGGTGTGAAGAGCCGCGTGAGGCGGGCGCGCAGCCACTGTCCGTACGTCGTGCCGCGCGCCCGCGCCGACGCGTAGCCCTTCGTCGCCACATGGCCGCCGACCAGGAAGAACACCGCGAGCGTCTGGAAGACCCAGGACATGGGGGCCAGCCACGGCATGTGCTGCAACGGGCTCGCCGTGTGCAGCGCGCCGCCGTCCGCGACCAGGGCCGTCACCAGCCAGTGGCCCAGGACCACGCCGAGGATCGCGAAGGCGCGCAGGGCGTCAACCGCGCGGTCCCGCTCCGCGGGGGTGGCGGCGTCGATACGGCGGGCGCCGTCTCCGATGGCGTGGGTGGCGGTGCGCAGGGCGGCGGCCGTGTGCGTGGGGGTGGAGGGGGGTGTGGGGGTAGAGGAGGGTGTGGGGGTGGAGGGGGGTGTGCGTCGCTTCGGTGCGCTCTGTGAGGGCGCCTCTGGATGGGTCGTTCGGCGGGTGGCTGCCTCTTCATGAACCGTCGACTTACGCACGGGTTACCTCCGAGGTGTCTCCGAGGACGATCCGGGCGAGGTTGTCCAAGGACACGGAGCCCGGTTTGAAGTAGTCGCTGTGGCCGCCGGTGCCCGCCGCGAAGACGCGGGCGCCGAAGGCCGGGGACACCGGGTCGGCGCCGAAGCCGACGGTGGTGCCGAAGAGATCGGCGTGGACGTGCGGCACGCTCACGATCCAGTCGTCGGCGCCTCGGGCTGCCCAGATCCGGGCGGAGGTGCGCAGTGCCGACACGGAGTCCGCGCCGGTGCCCGGGCTGCCGATGAGGGCGATGTCGTCCACGTCCAGCCCGCGTGCCGCGCGGCCGCAGACGACCGTTCCGTACGAGTGGCACAGCAGGGAGACGTGCGCCTTCTCGCCGACGACGCCCCGCAGTTCGCGTATGAACCGCTTCAGCGGCGGGCCCGCGTCGTCGGCGCGGCCGGTCGTCAGGACCGTGGTGCTGACCGTGCCCGGTGTCTCGTAGCCGAGCCAGGCGATGACTGCCGTATGCGGACGTGAGGTGGATCCGAGGGCTCCGTGGGTTTCGTGGCGACCGTCGAGGCTGTTGAAGCTGTTGAGGCGATCTTGGAGGGCTGCCGCTCCTGCTCGGAAGCGGCCGTAGGTCTCCAAGGTCGTGTCGGAACCCGGGACCAGGACCGCGACGCGGTCGGCGTGGGCGAGGTCGCCGAGGACCTCGACGGCCAGTCCCTGGCCGCGGCCGTCGAAGGTGAGGAAGCGGCGGGAGGGGGCGGCCAGGGCATGGTCCGCGGCGGCGCGGGTGTGGTCGCCGTGGGCGGCGGCCATGCGGGACGCCTCCGCGGCGTTCGCCCGGTTCGCCGTGTATGCCTTGTCCAGCGTCGCTGTCGTCGGCGGGGCGAGGGCGGCGGGGGCCGGGGCGGGGATCCGGGGGCGGGCCGCTGCGGAGACGGGGACGACCACGGCGGCCGTGACCAGGGCGGCGAGCAGGGTGCGGCTCAGGCGCCGGAGGACTTGGGCACGGGGGGTGGGGGGCGGGGACTCTCCCGGTTGAGCCGAGTGGGTCGAGTGGGTCGAGTGCGCCGACGGGGTCGAAAGGGCCGACTCGAGTGGCCTGGGTGGCCTGGGTGGCTTGGACGGCTGAGGTGGGCCGGGCCGCTCAAGAGCCGGATCAGGTGGTGTTGTTCGGTTGGCTTTCGCCCTTCCCGCCGCGGTCGGCTTCCCCCGGAGCTCCATGGCGTCCTTCCCACCGGTCCGCCCGCTCATCGGGCGCCTCTGGATGGGAAGTTACGGATCATGACGTGTCGTTCGCGTCCCGCCAGGGAGCTCATCTTGGAGGTAGCTCTCAGGTACTACGGGTATGACCGGGGGACCCTGACCCTGAGCGACTCCGACTGCTACCAGGCCAGTTGGGCGATCTCCTCGGCCACCACCGCGCACGCGTCCGCCGCCGGGTCGATCAGCGGGAAGTGGCCCACTTCTTCCAGGAGCGTCAGGCCGACCACCTCGCCCGCCCTGGCCGCCGCCTCCGCGTACGACTCGGCGACCGCCTCCGGAACGATGACGTCGGTGCGACCCTGCACGAGGGTCGTGGCGATGCCGGTGGGGAGCAGGAACGCCGGGTCGGCGTACGGCAGCCGCTCCGCGAACCTGGCCTCGCCGCCGAGGAGTTGGCGGGAGGCGCCGGAGCAGACGTTCAGTTTCTCGGCGACCGTGAAGTCCGCGATCGGAGCGAGGGCCACGACACCACGCAGCGGGGCGGGTCGATCGGTGCGCCAAGGAGCGTCGGCGGGCAGGACGTGACGCGCGGCGGCCCACAGGGCGAGGTGGCCGCCGGCCGAGTGGCCGGTGATCACCGTGCGGCGGAGGTCCGCCCTCGGCAGGTGCTCGCGGGCGAGCGCCGGCAGCGCGTCGAGTGCGGCCGCGATGTCGTCGAAGGTGTCCGGCCAGCGGCCCGCGACCGGGCCCTCGCCGCCCTGCGCGGGGATCGCGGCGCCCCGGCGGTACTCCACGTTGGCCACGGCGAAGCCCCGGCGGGCCAGGAAGTCCGCGAACGGGGTGATGTGGCGGCGATCGTACGGGGCGCGCCAGGCGCCGCCGTGCAGGACGATCACCAGCGGGGCGGGAACCTCGGGGTCGGGCTCGCGCGGGGTGTAGAAGTCGATCACCTGGTCGGGATGGTCGCCGTACGTGGCGGTGACGTCGGGGTCGACCGGCGGGTGGGAGAAGGCCGAGGCCTCCTCGGCGGCGTCCCGTGCTGCGGCGTCGTCCGGCATGCTCCAACCTCTCAGCGGTGAAACGGATTTGGCGGACCAGGAGTGAATTCGGCCGTTGGCGGGGACGGTATCAGGCCCGTGACGTGCGTCTACACCCGGATGTCACGCTCGGTGAGGGGTAAACGGATCTGGTGTTTCGTTACGCTGGGTGGGTTACTTGAACGGCATTGCTAAGGAGTCCGTCATGTCCGCCGAGTCCGGCACCGTGGGTCGTGGCGAGTCCGGCACCGTAGGTCCTGGTGTACCCGGCACCGTACGTCCTGGCGGGCGTACCGCCCGGGTTCGTGCGGCCGTGTTGCGTGCCGCGGGGGACGTACTCGCCGAGGAGGGGTTCGCGCATCTCGATCTCGCCGATGTGGCGCGGCGGGCGGAGGTCGGGAAGACGACGGTGTACCGGCGGTGGGGGTCGGTGACGGGGCTCGTCGCCGATCTGCTGAGCGACATGGCGGAGCAGTCGTCGCCGCGTACGGAGACCGGGTCCGTACGCGGTGATCTGCGGGCCAACGCCGCGTTGGTGCGGCGGACGCTGGCCGATCCTCGGCAGGGGGCGTTGTTTCGGGCCGTGATCGCCGCGGCGACGTGCGATGTGCGTACGGCGGAGGCGTTGCGGCGGTTCTATGACGTGCGGGTGAGTGAGTGGGTGCCGTGTGTCGAGGAGGGGGTGGCTCGGGGGGAGTTGCCCGTGGGGACCGATGCGGCGATGGTCGTACGGGCGGTGTCGGCGCCGTTGTACTACTCGTTGCTGACTGTTGGGGTGGTGCCGGACGAGGGGGCTGCTGAGCGGGCGGCGGAGGGGGCGTTCGCTGCGGCGGTGGCGGGGGTGTACGTCGTCGGGGGGTGAACCGGCGTGGGGGTCGGCCGGGGGTTGATCGCCCCCGCCGCCCCTACCCGTCCCATCCCAGGGGCTCCGCCCCTTCAACCCCGAACCCACGCGGGGCTGCCGCCCCCGAACCCCCCGCGGGGCTCCGCCTCCGCACCGTGCGGGGAACCGCTCGTCGTCAGGTCACCGTTTCCCCCAGCACCCGTGCCGCCCGTTCCACGTCCCCGAAGCCCACGTACAGGGGGGTGAAGCCGAAGCGGAGGACGTCGGGGTGGCGGAAGTCGCCCACGACGCCCCCTTCGATCAGGCGCTTCATCACCTCGCCCGCGTCCGCGCAGCGCAGGGCGACCTGGCTGCCGCGTTCGGCGTGGTGGGATGGGGTCAGGGACTCGACGCGCCCCCGGGGGACGTACGCCTCGACGCATTCCAGGAAGAAGTCGGTCAGGGCGAGGGACTTGGCACGGACGGAGTCGATCGAGACGCCCTCCCACACCTCCAGCGCGGCCTCCAGGGCCAGCATGGAGAGGATGTCCGGAGTGCCGACGCGGCCCCGCAGGGCGCCGGGGGCCGGTTCGTAGGCGGGGCTCATGCCGAAGGGGTCGGCGTGGGAGTTCCAGCCGGGGAGCGGAGAGTCGAAACGGGGCTGGAGGTCGGCGCGGACGTAGAGGTACGCCGGTGAGCCCGGGCCTCCGTTCAGGTACTTGTATGTGCAGCCGACGGCCAGGTCGACCCCGTGGGTGTCGAGGTCCACCGGCAGTGCCCCGGCACTGTGGCACAGGTCCCAGACCGCCAGGGCGCCCGCGTCGTGGATCGCGGAGGTGAGGGCCGGGAGGTCGTGCAGACGGCCGGTGCGGTAGTCGACGTGGTTCAGGAGGACCGCCGCTGTGCGGGGGCCCAGTGCGGAGGGGACGTCCGCCGGATCCAGGGGGCGCAGTTCGCAGCCTGTCAGGCGGGCCGCGGACGCCGCGATGTAGCCGTCCGTCGGGAACGTCGTCGCGTCGACGATGATCTCGTCACGCCCGTCGGAGGTCAGGGCGGCCAGGCGGACCGCTCCCACCAGGGCCTTGAAGACGTTCACGCTCGTGGAGTCGCCCACCACGATCTGGCCGGGGGCCGCTCCGACCAGCGGCGCGATGCGGTCGCCGATCCGTTCCGGTGCCGTCCACCAGCCGCTCTCCTCCCAGGAGCGGATGCGCATTTCGCCCCACTGGCGGCGTACGACGTCGTCGACCCGGCCGGGGACCGACGCCGGGAGCGCGCCGAGCGAGTTCCCGTCGAGGTACACCACGTCGTCCAGGACGAACTGTGCGCGCGTTTTGGCGAGTTCGTCGGACGCGTCCAGCTCGGCGGCCCTGACACCCAGGTCGGACCGCTCGGAGATACCCAGTTCAGACCGCGGTTCAGACCGCAGTTCAGACCGCTCAGACATGAGACCTCGCCGTCCACAGCTCGGGGAACACGTTCTTCTGCGCCCGCTTCTCCAGCCACGCCACCCCGGCGGAGCCACCCGTGCCCGTCTTCGCGCCCATCGCGCGGCGCGTCGCGACGAGATGGTCGTTGCGCCATCGCCACACCAGTTCGGCGACGTCCGTCAACGCCTCACCGAGGCGGGCGAGTTCGTCGTGCTCGTCGCCCGCGTACAGGGCCGTCCACACCGCCTCCACCTCCGCCGAGGACTCGTAACGCCGGGACACGTCCCGGACGAGCACGGACTCGGGGACCGCGTGCCCGCGGCGCGCCAGCAGCCTCAGGACCTCGTCGTAGAGGCTCGGTTCGTGCAGTGCCTTCTCCAGTTCCGCATGCACGCGCGGCGCGCCCCGGTGCGGGACCAGCATGGACGCGGACTTCTCGCCGAGCAGGAACTCCATCCGGCGGTACATCGCGGACTGGAAGCCGGATCCCTCGCCGAGGGCCGAGCGGTACGAGTTGAACTGGGCGGGGGTGAGCTGGGCGAGGGGCCGCCAGGAGGCGTTCAGCGCCTCCAGCTCCCGTACGGACCGCTTCAGCGCGGCCACCGCGACCGGCACCCGGTCCTCGCGGAGCGCGTTCGCCGCGGTCTCCCACTCGTGGACGATGACCGTGAACCACAGCTCCATGACCTGGGTGGTGACCAGGAAGACCATCTCTCCGGGGTCGTCGGAGAGGGTGTGCTGGAGGTGGGTCAGAACGTCCGCCTGGACGTAGTCCTCGTACGGGGTCGTTCCTTGGAAGTCGAGATGCGGGGTCTCGGGCTCCTGAGCCTCGACGGGCTGAGCCTGCTGGGACGACATCGCTGTCTCCTGATGCGTACTCCGGGTAGCGGTCCGCCCCTGCCGTTTTCGACACGGGGGCCCCGGTCCCCACCGGGCATCCTCCACAATGGTCACCCGAAACCGCAAGGTCCGCCCGGTCACATCGACCGGGCGGACCCATATGACCTGCGAGTACATCCTGGGAGGACTCAGCCCAGCGTCTGCGCCGCCGTCGGCGAGGAGTCCTTCAGGAACTGGCTGCAGCGCTCGTACTCCTCCTGCTCGCCGATCGTCTGCGCGGCGCGGGCGAGGGCGTGCAGGGCGCGCAGGAAGCCGCGGTTGGGCTCGTGCTCCCAGGGCACCGGGCCGTGGCCCTTCCAGCCGCCCCGGCGCAGGGAGTCCAGGCCGCGGTGGTAGCCCGTACGGGCGTATGCGTACGACTCGACGACACTGCCTCGCTCGAACGCGTCGTCGGCCAGCTGGGCCCAGGCGAGCGAGGAGGTGGGGTACTTGGCGGCGACGTCCGCGGGCGCCGTGCCGTTCGCGAGGAGCTCGCGCGGCTGCGGGTCGTCGGGGAGGTGAGTCGGGGGCGGGCCCCCGAGGAGGTTCTCGTGAATCGTCATACGTTCCAGTCTGCGGCACCCTCCGGGGGTTGTGCCGTACGGGGTACCCGGTGCCCGAGCAGCCGCCCCGCAGCCACGGCGGGCGGCCCCGCCTCCCGGTCTCACTCGGGCTGGGGCGGGCGCGGGCGCGAAGGCTCCAGTGGCGGGGACGTCACACAGCCGTGCGTACGGCACTGGGGGTGCCGGCAGTCGGGGGCCGGGCGGCGCACGGTGGTGAAGGCCAGCACCGCCCCGACGACCAGCACCCCGGCGCACAGGGGCATCGCACGCCGGAAGGCGGCGTTGAAGGCGTCCGCCGAGCGGTACGCCTCCGGGCCCATCCCGGTCAGCAGGGGCAGCGCGGCCACCGCGATCAGTCCGGCCGCGCGGGCCGCCGCGTTGTTGATCCCGCTGGCCAGGCCCGCCCGCCCGGCGTCCACGGAGGCGAGGACGGTCGCGGTCAGGGGCGCGACCAGGGTCACCATGCCCGCGCCCATCACCACCAGCGCGGGAAGCACATCGCCGAGGTACGAGGCGTGCGGGCCCACCCGCAGCATGAGCAGCATGCCCGTCGCACACAGCAGCGGGCCGACGGTGAGCGGGATGCGCGGGCCGATGCGCTGGGCGAGCTCGCCGGAGCGGGCGGAGAAGAGCAGCATCAGGACGGTCGTGGGCAGCAGTGCCGTACCGGCGCCCAGGGCCGAATAGCCCGCCACGACCTGGAGCTGGAGCGCGGTCAGGAAGAAGAAGCCGCCGAAGGCCGCGTACACGCACAGCGTGACGAGGTTGACGGCCGTGAACTGCCGCGACGAGAAGATGTCCGGCGGCATCATCGGGTCGGGCCGGCGCCGCTCGACGTACACGAAGGCCACACCGGCCGCCACGCCCCCGACCGCCGACACCCAGACCAGTACGGAACCGCTCGTGGCCTCGATCAGGGCGTACGTCACCAGGGCGAGCGCCAGGGCGCCGAGGACGGCGCCCAGGACGTCGAAGCCCCGGCCGTGCGCACGGCCGTCGGACGACTCGGGGACGTGGCGCACGGCGATGGGGGCGCAGATCAGCGCCACCGGAACGTTGAGCAGGAAGACCCAGCGCCAGCCGGGACCGTCCACCAGCCAGCCGCCCAGGAACGGGCCGACCGCCGCGCCGACGCCACCGAAGCCCGACCACAGGCCGACGGCCCTGGCACGGTCGTCCGGGTGGAAGGACGCCTGGATGATCGCGAGCGAACCGGGGGTGAGCAGGGCTCCGCCGATGCCCTGCAGGGCGCGGGCCGCGATCAGTACGCCGCCGGTGGGCGCGAGGCCGCACAGCAGCGAGGCGGAGGCGAACCACACCACGCCGAGCACGAAGATCTTGCGCCGTCCGAAGCGGTCGCCGAGTGACCCGCCGAGCAGGATCAGGCCCGCGAGGGTCAGCATGTACGCGTTCACGGTCCACTGGAGTGCCGCGAGGCCCGTGCCCAGGTCACGGCCGATCGTGGGCAGCGCGACGTTGACGACCGTCGAGTCCAGCATGGCCATGCTGGAGCCGAGGACGGTGGTCAGCAGGATCCACTTGCCGGTGGGACTGGAGATCCGCACATCGGGACCCGGCCCCGCTCCCTCGCCCGATGTTTTCCGCAGAGGCACAGCCATACTTCGGAGCATACGGAAGGGCCCGGCACCGTGGGGGTGCCGAGCCCTTACTCGTACGGTCCTGACCGGGGCAACCCGGGTAGCGACCGGGGGAACCCGGGTGACTACTTGAGCTTGTTGCCCGCGGAGCGCAGCATCTCGCACGCCTCGGTGACCCGCCCCGCCATGCCCGCCTCGGCGAGCTTGCCCCAGGTGCGCGGGTCGTAGGTCTTCTTGGAGCCGACCTCGCCGTCGACCTTCAGGACACCGTCGTAGTTCTTGAACATGTGGTCCGCGACGGGGCGCGTGAAGGCGTACTGGGTGTCGGTGTCGAGGTTCATCTTCACGACGCCGTTCTCCAGCGCGGTGGCGATCTCCTCGGCCGTGGAGCCGGAGCCGCCGTGGAAGACGAAGTCGAACGGGGACGGCTTGCCGTACTTGGCGGCGACGCCGTCGTTCAGCTCCTTCAGGAGGTCGGGGCGCAGGACGACGTTGCCCGGCTTGTAGACGCCGTGCACGTTGCCGAAGGACGCGGCCAGCAGGTAGCGGCCCTTCTCGCCCAGGCCGAGCGCCTCGGCAGTGCGCAGCGCGTCGTCGACGGTGGTGTAGAGGGAGTCGTTGATCTCGTGGCTGACGCCGTCCTCCTCACCGCCGGTCGGGGTGATCTCGACCTCGAGGATGATCTTCGCGGCGGCGGCCTTGGCGAGCAGCTCCTGGGCGATGGCCAGGTTGTCGGCGAGGGTCTCGGCGGAGCCGTCCCACATGTGCGACTGGAACAGCGGGTTCTTGCCCTTGGCGACGCGCTCGGCGGAGATGTCGAGCAGCGGACGTACGTACGTGTCCAGCTTGTCCTTGGGGCAGTGGTCCGTGTGCAGCGCGACGGTGATGTCGTACTTGGCGGCGACGATGTGCGCGAACTCGGCGAGCGCGACGGCGCCGGTCACCATGTCCTTCTTGTGCTGGCCGCCGAGGAACTCCGCACCACCGGTGGACATCTGGATGATGCCGTCGCTCTCCGCCTCCGCGAAGCCGCGCAGAGCAGCGTGCAGGGTCTGGGAGGAGGTCACGTTGATGGCCGGGTAGGCGAACTTGCCTGCCTTCGCCCGGTCGAGCATCTCGTTGTAGACCTCGGGGGTTGCGATGGGCATCTGTCCGCTCCTTGTATGTGCGGGTCTGCGTACCGCTGCTGCGGCACGACGGGACTGGTGCTTACGGCCCTGACCTAGGGGGGCGACGTCATCGTCGGCCCCATCTTTCCAGACTTGGCCGGATGCTCCAGACACCCTGTCCGGGATACGGGACCCCGAGTTCCGCGGGGTCCCGTGCCGGGCCCTAGTCCAGGCCGAGATCCGTCTTGGAGTAGGCGAAGAGGTACGGCACTCCGGCCTGCTCGGCGACCGCCTCGGCGGCACCGGTGTCCCGGTCCACGATCGTGGCCACGGCGACGACCTCGGCACCGGCTTCGCGCAGCGCCTCCACC
The DNA here is from genome assembly GCF_044763085.1 of Streptomyces sp. NPDC096311. Classification (NCBI taxonomy): domain Bacteria; kingdom Bacillati; phylum Actinomycetota; class Actinomycetes; order Kitasatosporales; family Streptomycetaceae; genus Streptomyces; species Streptomyces sp. NPDC096311. The sequence goes on along the minus strand of NZ_JBIWFN010000006.1, from coordinate 230,091 downwards.
GCGGTCAGCACCGAGCCACCGGTGGTGGAGGTGTCCTCGACCGCCAGGACACGGCGTCCCTTGACCTCGGCACCCTCGATGCGACGCTGGAGGCCGTGGGCCTTGCCGACCTTGCGCACGACGAAGGCGTCCAGCGTCTTCCCGCGCGCGGCGGAGGCGTGCAGCATCGAGGTCGCGACCGGGTCCGCTCCGAGGGTCAGGCCGCCGACGGCCTCGTAGTCGAGTTCGTCGGTCAGGTCGAGCATGACCTGACCGACCAGCGGCGCGGCCACACCGTCGAGCGTGATCCGGCGAAGGTCGATGTAGTAGTCGGCTTCCTTGCCCGACGAAAGGGTCACCTTGCCGTGCACCACGGCCTTGTCCTTGATCTGCTGCAGCAGCGCGCCGCGTACGTCACTCATGTCCGCCAGCTTAGAGGCGCCGCCAGCTCCAGGTCATGGTCGCCTCGAGCGGGTCGATGGGGGTGACCAGGCGCGGGTGGGTGTTCAGCCCGTTGGGCGGGCCGGTCTGCGGCTCGACGCAGACGGCGGCCTCCTGCTCGTCGTACACCACCACCCACTCCTGCCTGCTGGCGACCTTCAGCTCCAACTGCCCCGGCCAGGTGAGCGTGACGTCGACGCCGCCGGGCATGCCGAAGCAGTCGTCCCAGGGGCTGGGCTTCGGCTCGATGCGGTGGCCGGTCGGCAGGTGGTCCTCGCCGCGTTCCTCCTGCCAGGCCGGGGTGAAGTCGACCTGGACGTCTTCTTGGCCGAGGTTCCTGTTGAACCACGGGTGCCAGCCGACCTGCGCGGGGAACGAGTCCTCGTACGTCTCCACGGACATGGTGACCGTGAAGGCGTCCTCGGTCAGGGTGAAGAGCTGGGTGACGCGGCCGGGGTGGGGCCAGGGGGCCACGAGGTCGTACGTGATCACAGCCTCGGACTTGCCGGTGCGGGCGGTGCGCCAGGCGCTGTCCCGGGCGGTGCCGTGGATGGCGTGCGGTGGGGCGTTGAGCGGCATCTGCTGGATGGTGGCGCCGTCCAGGAAGCGGCCGTCGCGGATTCTTCCGCACCACGGGACCATCGGGAAGCAGCCGAACTTCTGGCCCTGCCGCAGTAGTTCGGCGTCGCCGATTCGTAGACTGCCGATCCGTCCGCCGTTGCCGGGTGTGACGGTCACTTCCGCGTCGCCCGCGGTCAGCGTGATGTCTTCGTTACTCACGCAGTTGACCCTACTGGGCCGGATTCTCTGTTCGCCCCCGCCGCCCCTGTCCGTCCCCTCCCGACCCCCGGGCTCCGCCCCCGGGTCGCCCCCAGGAGTGGAGCTTCAGCGGCGTTTGCGCAGGGCTCGGGTGACGGCAATGGCCGAGGCCAGGGCGACGGCCGCGGCGGGGGCCGCCCAGCGGAGCGTGGCGCGGGCGTCGGCGGTCTCCGGCGCCGGGACGGGGGCGTAGCGGCCACGCGGCGGGGCGTGGTCCACCTCCTCCGCGCTGCGGCCGATCATCGTCCGCCGCGCATGCGCCGCCTCGGCCACGGCATCCTCCCTGTTCACACGGCTCGGGGCGGGCGGGGCCGGTTCCTCTTCCTCGAAGAGGTGGGCGGAGGGCTCGGCCTCCGGGGCGGGCTCGACCTCCGCTTCCGGCTCGGCCTCGGCCTGCGGCTCCGGCTCAGCCTCCGGCTCCCGTCCCTGCTCCCGTTCCGGCTCGGGTTCCGCCGCGGCCTGTGGCGTCTCCGTCACCTCCGCCAAGTTTTCGACGAACCGGTTCAGCAGGCGGCCCGTGGTCGCGGCGACCGCGTCGGGGGGAAGATCCGCCACGCGGCCGTCCGCGGTGGTGGTCCCGGTGATGGTGACGGTCGTGCCGCCGTCGGAGGGGGCGAGGGTGAGGGTGAGGGTGAGTTTCACGGTGCCGCGGCCGCGCGCCTCGGTGGCGTCGCCCTCGACGGCGTACGAACCGTCGTCCCTTGCGGTGACCCGGACGGCCCCCCGGTAGGTGATGGTGTGGCCGCCGACGCGGACTTTCAGGCGCCCGGAGACGGGCGGCGTCCCGGCGTCCTGCTGGAGTCCGGGGACCGCCCGGGCCACCCGTACGGGATCGGCCAGCGCCTCCCTCAGCCGTTCGGCCTGAACCGGAACGAACACCTCATGCTCCATGTCGGCCGAGCCTACCCAGGACGGCCCGCGCCGCACCCTCGTATCCGGGGATTCGTCCGTCCGCCGTCTCAGTCGGCGTAGCGCGGATGGACCAGTGTGGAGGGCGCCAGGCCGGGTACGCGGGTACGCCACGCGGCGTAAGCGTCGGCGGTGAGGGACGGCTGTGTGAGCGTACGCAGGCGTGGGTCGTGCGGGTCGAGGCGCAGGGGCGTGCCCGTGACGGAGGCCAGGATGAAGCCCCAGTCGCGGGGTGCGCTCGACGCGCCCGCCGTGCGGTCGGGGCCGGCCGCGAAACCGGAGTCCCGGCCGCCGACGCGGTAGGGGGCGGTGCGCAGGCCGGCCGCCCGGAGTGTGGACTCGACCGTCCAGAAGACGCGGGGGCGGGAGGATACGGGGCCGGCGTGGACGGCCAGGCGGCCACCGGGGGCGAGGACGCGGCGCGCCAGGCCGTAGAACTCCTGCGAGTACAGCTTGGTGCTCGCCGTGATCCCGGGGTCGGGCAGATCCGAGATGACCACGTCGTACGTCGACACGGCCCCGCGCAGCCAGCCGAAGGCATCGGCGGTGAACACGTGCACGCGCCGGTCGCCGAACGCGTGCGCGTTGAGCGCCGACAGGGCGGGGTCGGTGCGCGCCAGCCTCACCACCCCCGGGTCGAGTTCGACCACGTCGACGCGGCGCACGCCCGGGTCGCGCAGTACCTCGCGGGTGGCGAGTCCGTCGCCGCCGCCGAGGACGAGCACGCGCGCGTGGGGGCCGTTCATCGCGGGGTGGACCAGCGCCTCGTGGTAGCGGTGCTCGTCGCGGCCGCTGACCCGCAGGCGTCCGTCGAGGAAGAGGTCGAGCGGGCGGCCGTGCGTGCCGCCGGTGAGCACGACCTCCTGGACGCCGGTCTGCAGGGCGACCCGTACGTCCTTGCCGTAGACGGCGCGCCGGGCCGCGCGTTCGAAGTCGTCGACATGGGCGGCGGCCGCGGCGAGCAGCGCGAGGACCAGGACGTTGGCGATGAACAGGAACCAGCGTCCGCGCCGGCTCAAGTCCCCGCGGAACAGGCCCAGTACGAGGGCTCCGCCGGCCAGCGCGTTCACGGTCCCGGTGAGCAGCGCGCCCTCCAGTTGCCCGAGGAGGGGGAGCAGGAGGAAGGGGAAGGCGAGGCCGCCGACGAGGGCGCCGACGTAGTCCGCCGCGAAGAGGTCCGCTACCGCACCGCCCGGGTCCTGGCGGCGGATGCGCTGTATCAGCTCCATGAGGAGGGGGACTTCGGCGCCGATGAGGAGGCCGATGGCGAGGGAGAAGGCCGCCAGGAGATAGCGCGAGCCGCTCGTCCACACTCCGCCCCAGTCGCCGGTCCACGCGAAGACCGCGTACAGGGCCATCGCGCTGCAGCCGCCGACCAGGGCGAGTGCCGCCTCGACGGCGCCGAAGCCGGCCGCGGCGCGGGGGCGCAGGCGTTTCGCGGCAAGCGAGCCGATGCCCATGGCGAAGACCATCACGGAGAGGACCACGGAGGCCTGGGTGACCGAGTCGCCGATCAGATACGAGGCGAGGGCGACGAGTTCGAGTTCGTACACGAGTCCACAGGCCGCGCAGACGAACACGCCCGCGAGGACCAGGAACCGTCCGATGCCCGGGCGGACGGGCAGCCGCGCCTGGCCCTGGACGCGCCAGGGCGGCGGCGCGCCGGGGGGAGCAGGCGCGTGCGGTTCGATCACGCGTGGAACGCTACGTCACGCCACCACGACGCTTCGTCACCCACACGTGTGGAAGTGTCGTCCCGGTGTGTGGCGTCCGGCGCCGATGACGAGTTCGTCGGCAGCCGAAACGGCAGGCAAAACCGCAGGCGAGACGGCGGCCGAAGCATCGCCCCCCTCACAGCACCCCCGCCGTCACCCGTACCCCCACCCTCGTGCGTGTCGCCACCAGTTGGCCGTCCTGCGGGTAGGCGTGCCACGTGCGCCAGTGGACCTGCCCCTCGTGGCGCTGGGCGAGCAGCGCGGTGAAGGCGTGCGGGCTGCCGGGGAAGACGCCGGCGAGTCCGTTGGGGTGGTCGGAGACGAGGGCCAGTAACTCCTGCGCCCGCCCCGCGAAGGACCCGCGGGAGAGTGTCTCGACGCGCGCCGCGAACTCGTACTCCCAGTCGTCGACCCGCTTGGCCACCCCGAGGGGAAGCGGCGTGCTGCTGCCGGCGATGCACGCGACGGTTTCCGAACAGCTGCCCCGCTCCTCCTCCAAGAGGACCTGGTGGGACGCGCCCAGGAGCCGCAACTGCAGTCTCGCCCCGTCGAGTTCGAGGTCGAGGGTGGCGAGCGCGGGGAGCGGCTCGCGCCCCAGCGCCCAAGCCAGGTCGGCCGCGCGCGTGTCGGTGTACGAGGTGTTCAGGGTCGTGAGCATGGGTCGGCTCCGCTAGCACGCAAAAAGGGAGGTGGGGATCCGGCGCACCCGGTCGGTACCTCAGTACCGGGGGATCGGCCCGGTCAGCCCGGTCTGCCCTGTGAGGAAGGGACGATCCGAGGGCTGCTTTGGTGGTTTAGAGGGAATCATGAACTGTGGCGCCGTCACAGCATTTTTACCCAACTTCGTAGGGTTTCCATCCCCCCGAGGGCTCCACAGTTCAACTGTTCAACCACAGCGTGCGCCCGGCGCGCGCCGTAGGGGCGCGGGACGGTGACATCCGCGGCTCCGCCGCGCGGGCGCGACCAGCCCCACCGGCCCGCGGCAGAGGCCCCTCCCCTCGCCCCGCGCCCCACACCCCCGGCGAGGCTCAGCTGCCTCCGCCGCACCCCCCGCCGCACGACGACCCGCCTCCGCAGGACGAGCCGCCCCCGCACGACGAGTGCCCGCCGCACGAGTGACCCCCGTGGTGCCCGCCGGACGAACCGCTGCCGCAGGACGACGCGGCTCCCCCGGCCCCGCCGGCCCACCAACTGCCGGAGCTGTCCGAGGACCCGCCCCGCGAGCGGCGGCCCCGCGCCGAACCCGACGAGCTCTTCGAGAGCCCGACCTTCTTCCGGCCGCGGGCGGCGGCACGCAACGACACGACGAACAGGATGAAGACGACCGCCAGGATGAAGCCGATGAACATGGCGTCACCCTCCTTTCGTTCCCCCGAAGCGACCCCCCGTGGGCGCCTCGCTTCTTGCGTGCCTGGGGGATGCCCTCGCGTCTCACCGGCCAAAGCAGAGTTGAGGAACTTCAGAGGGTTCTTTCGGAGCAACGGCCCCTGACCTGCATAGAAGAGCAGATCAGGGGCCGTCCGAGACTCACTGGGCCGTCTGTGGGCCGTGATCTTCCTGAGAGGCACGCTGAAACACGGTGTCGATGACACGCCGGGCACGCTCGCGGCTGTCGGGCATCAGATGGGCGTACACCCGCAGCGTCAGCGCCGGATCGGCATGCCCCATGTACTCACTGACGGCCTTGATGTTCTCGCCCGCGTCCAAGAGCGCGGAGGCGTAGAAGTGCCTCAGGGCGTGCATGCCGTGCTCGCGCGCCGACTCGTACTTGCCGTTCTCATCCGCTTCCGGAATGAGGCCCGCGACCGCGAGAGCGGGCTTCCACTCCTTGCCGTTGAAGTTGCTGCGCCACACCAAGCCCCCTTGCTCAGCCGTGAAGATCAGTCGGGCGGTCACCTTCGGCCCCTCCGGCACGTCCCACGGCAACGTGATCTCTACGGGCTTGAAGGCGTCCATGTGGGCCCGGAGGGCGTCCGCCACAGCGTCAGGCAGCGGCACGTCCCGCTTCTTACCGCCCTTGGGGAGGGCGAACACCGGGTGCCCTTCCACGTGCTTGATCTGCCGGACCACATGGAGCGTGCGCCCGTCAGCGTCGATGGCGTCCTCAGCCAGCCCGAACACCTCGCCCTGGCGCAGACCGCATCCGGCGCCAACATCGACCATCGCTTGGTACCGATCCAGAAGGGCCGCTCGAACGGCGAACACCTGAGCGGGACCCCACGGAACTACGGGATGCGCGTCAGCCTTGGGCCGCCGGACGCTCCGTGCACCACACGGGTTGCGCGACAACAGCGTGTCGTCAACAGCGGCAGACAGGACCGACTGAACATCCGCGAAGATATTCCGGATGTAGGAAGAGCCCACGCCGGGCTTTGCTTCCAGCACGGCGAGAAGCTCCCTGATGTGCTCCGGCCGGAAGGTCCCGATCGGCCGAGAGCCAAGCACCGGGTAGACGTGCAGCCGCAGGCGCCGGCCGAGTTCCCTCCTAGCGATCGGGCTGGATGTCTTGCTGTCCAACCACTTCTCGGCGTACTCCCGGAACGTGATCCGAACGGACTTGGGGCCGGTGTACTGACCGCGCGTCATGTCCGTCTCGATGGCGCTGAGCCACTTCTCGGCAACTCGCTTCTTGCCGTCGGGGAAGCTCTTGGACTTCTCGGAGCCGTCGGGGCCGACGTACCGAGCCCGGTAACGCATACCCGTGCTGTAGCGGTCGGACTTGACCTTGACCGGCTTGCCGTTCGGGCCAATCTCAGTCTTGTACCAGCGGTCTTGGATGTGCCCGGCCATCAGGCGGCCCCTTCCATCAGGGACTCAACCCAGGCCCGTACGTCCTCAGGGTCGAAGCGGAGGTATCGACCAACCCGGAAGCCTCGCGGTCCGATGCCCTTCCGTCGCCACTGGTAGACGGTCTCAACACTGGGCAGGCGCAGCAGCGTCACGACGTCTTCCGGGGTCAGGTACTGCTCAGGAAGAGCCGTCTTCATGCGCGCACCTCCCAGTCGTCCAGGTCGGCCAGGGCTTCGCGTGCTGTCTCGCGGTTGAGTTGGATGTCCCGGCGGATGTTGGCGGCGAGCCAGGATTCGCCGGGGGTGTGGCCGTGGCCGGCGTAGCTCCAGTGGGAGAGCACGAGGGTGGTGGCCTCCGGGTTGTCGTCGGGGTCGGGCAGGCCGAGGGCGGCGCGTTGCTGGGCGGCGCGGTAGTCGGCGCGGACCCGGCGCAGCGCGCCGAGGGTGGTGGAGTAGCGGCGGGACTTGGTCGAGAAGTGGCCGCGGAAGCCGAGCATGTGAGCCCAGTCCCGCAGCTTCCGGTCCGGGTAGAGCGCGTGGAGGTCGAGGCAGGCCTCCATCAACCGGCGGGGGTGGTCGGGCACGTCGAGCAGCACGAGGGCTTCTTTGTTGCCGATCCGGCGGTCCACGGCACCGGTGGTCTCGGCTGCCTTGGTGGCGTACTTGGCGACGTAGGAGGCGACGGCCTGTTCGGTGAGTTCTTCGCCGTCGCCGAAGGCTTTGATCCGCTGGACGTCGAGCTGTGTGCCCCATCGCAGCGTGCGCGCCGGCTGTGTACGAGCCGGTTGGTCAGGGTCCGGCCGGTACTGGGCCGGGGGTACGTCGACCGCGACGCGGGCAGCGGCGGCACGGATCGCTTCGGTGAGCAGGTCGAGGGTGGCCCAGTGTGGGGGCGGGGTGTCGGGTCCTTCGGGTCCGTCGAAGCGGATCACGGTGTGGAAGTGGACGGCCCCGCGTTTCTGGTATTCGGCAACCTTGCCGAAGGAGACGCGGGACTGTTCGCGGGCGTCTTTCTGGGTGAGGCCGGCACGCTTTGCGATCTCGCGGCGCAGGTAGATCGTGAAGTAGCGCCACAGGTCGGAGGCGTGGTTGTTCCACAGCACGGCGCCCGCGTAGTCGTAGGTCGTCGGGTCGAGCGGGGTGCCGAGTTCGGGCGCGTCCTCGGGGTGCCGTTGGCCGCAGCGGCAGGGCCGGTTGCCGGGGCGGTTGTGGACGGGCCCGAACGAGGGGGCGGTGAGGGTGGCGAAGACGCGGGGGTGATCGCGCACGGTGTGCGGGGTGCCCTTGTCCGGGTCTCCGGTCAGTCCGGCACGGATGAGGTGGTAGGTGTCGCCGGCGTAGGTCCAGGCGCAGGCCGGGCAGCGGGAGGCACGGCGGTTGCCGCAGGCCACCCGGAGCATGCCGCCCGGCTCGTGCTCGGTGCTGTAGGAGTGGAGAACGGTCTTGGTGGTCGGGTCGATCGTCTTCGTCGCGCCGGACAGTCGGATCGGGTCGGAGCAGCCCCCGGTACGGCGGATCTGGTCCTGCCAGCGGTCGAAGTCGGCCGAGCCGGCCACCCTCAGCACATCACCGAGGGTGGCCGGGTCGAGACCCGCCAGGGTGGCGGTGTCGGTCACACGATCACCTCTTGCCGGGCGGTCAGGAAGGCGGTGCCGATCCATTTCGTGTAGGCAGGCGGGATGGCTTCGGTGAGTTTTTCGTGGACGTCGGTCCAGGTGATGCCCATGGCCTGCTGCATCTCGATCACGTCGCCCTTGCCGCCGCCCTTGCCGTAAGCGGCGATGTACGGGCCGTCGCGGTAGACGCCGTGGCGCCAGCCGCGCACGTAGCCCCGGTGCCGCGGATGGGCCGGTTGCACGGTGGACCAGCGGCCGAGTTCGAAGTTCCGATGGCGCAGCACGCCGAGGCTGAACATCTCGCCGCACAGGGAGAGGTCCTTTCGGATCTCCGCGCGGCCGTTGGGCTGCTCGATCACGTAGGGCAGGCCGGTCCTGTCGAGGAGTTCGCGGGTCGGGGCCACGAGGTCTTCGTGCGTGCCGCCCCAGCCGCGCGCGTGGTTCGTGCCCACGGTCAAGGTGTTCTTGGCCTGGCACGGGGGCGAGGCGTGCACCAGGGCGTACCGCTCGATGTTCCCCGTGACGATCAGGTGGACGAGGTATTCGAGCGCGTCGCCCCGGTGGTACGGGAAGGGGTATCGCGGCCGATCGGCGATGTCGCAGCCGTCGACCTGAAACCCGGCATCCTCGTAGCCCTTGCCGGCGGCACCGGCGCGGGAGAACAGGTCCAGCACGCGTGATCGCGGCGTTGTGATCACTGGTTGTCCTCCTTCGGAGGGTGGCGGTCGATCCAGTCCTCGGCACAGACCTTGTGGACGGGCTTGCCCCGGTCGGAGCGCAGCGGGGTGGGTTTGGTGCAGATCACGCACGGCTTGTCGCCGGTGGGGTCGAAGTGCTCGGGGGAGCGCCAGTCGAGGAGAGCCACTGCCGTCACCTCCCGGCGCGGGCGAGGACGGCGACCGGGGCCGTGCGGCCGGTGCCCTTGCAGGCCGGGCAGGTGACGCGGAGGGTGGCGCGGGAATCGTCGCCGTTGCGGGTACCGGTGGTGATCGCGGCGGTGGCGAAGCCGTTGCAGTCACGGCAGACGGGCGTGTTCTGGGCGCGCTGAGGCATGATGAGGCTTCCCTTTCGGGTCCGTTGGATCAGGAAGAGGTCAGGCGCCCGGAGCGGCGGAAGTTTGGCGACCTAGGCCGCTCCGGGGGCCGCTAGCGCTGTTTGTTGACGTCGCTCAGGAGCGAGCGGAGGACGACCGCGCACAGGGCCACCGACATGGCCGTGATGGCGACCGCGAGGAGCATCGAGACCAGGACCGCGCCGACGACGAGGACCACCGCGGTACCGCCACCGACGAGGGCGACGACGGTGCCGGGGGTCAACTGGACGGTGGGCCGTGCCGGGGCCTGCGGCACCGGAACCGAAGCCGGGACGGTGGTGGCCGGTGCGGGGGCCACCGGGGGCGGGGCGGTGTCGGGGGTCGGGTATTTCGGGGTGAACATGGTCTGTTTCCTTCCGGGTCGGGTTACTTGACGGCCGCGCCGACGACGGGTCCGAGGACGCTGTGGGCGATGAGGTAGCCACCGAGCAGGAGCACGGCGACCAGCCACCAGGGCGGGCGGACGAGCTTGACGCCGAGGTATCCGACGACGACCAGGGCGAGCCAGAGCGGAACGTTCATGGCGGTAATCCCCTACGGCTGGCAGCGGTGGGTGCGGGCGGCGAGTTCGGCGGCCGAGCGGTCGTTGTAGTCGGTGGAGAAGCCGCAGCCGGGGGCGGTGCAGGCCGCCGTGTGCCGGTTGCGTCCGCGTCCGTCGAAGTAGGTGCCGACCTCGACCGGGCCGATGCGGATCAGGTTGCGGAAGCGCCGGTAGACGGGCATGTCTGTCCCTTCTGGTCAGGTGAGTTGGAGTTCGGCAGCGATCGCGGCCGTCATCGGGCCGGGCAGTCCGAGCCGGGCGGAGAGAGCATCCGCGCCCATCGGGGTTCCGGTCGTGGCGCGGTGCGATTCGGCGATCTTTCGGGCGTGGTCCAGGAGTGCGACCGGCACCGTCACCGCAGGCACGGCGGGTTCGGGCAGCGCGGCCGGAAGCTCCGGAGCGGTGGGCGGTGCCGGAGTGTCGGCGCGGTGCATGTCGACCTCGGTCACGGCCGGTTGTTCATCCACAGGCTGTGTACGGGGTTCGACGGTGGCCGGGGCGTCGGTGGGTGCGTGGACCAGGAGCGTGCCGCCGAGGAAGGCGAGCGCGGGCCAGCCGGCGACGAGGATGCACAGCCAGGCCGGGACGTTGTGCAGGTCGAGGAGTCCGGCGGTGGCGATGTTCGCGCCGAGCGAGGCGAACAGGGCGATCACGAACCAGGTCCACGCCGACCGGTCCCGGCGTGCGGTCCGCAGCCGGCGCCATGCGGCCACGAGCAGCAGATCGACGCTGATGGGGTAGGCCCATGCCTTCCATCCGGTCTGTCCGGCGGCATCGGCAAGGTCGTGCAGGTGGGCGAAGGACAGCGCACCGGCGATCACGGCCTGTACGAGTACGGCGTCCGGTCGGATCGAACGGGACATGTCCTCACCTCCTTCGCGGGTCGGGCCAGGGGCGGGCGGTGTCCGGCCGCCCGGCCACGGCGGGTTCAGTCGGTGGTGGCTTCGCCGGTGCCGAAGCAGGCCAGGCAGATACCGGCCTGTTTGCCGACGGTGCGGCGCTTGCGGCCCACGTGGACCGTGGTGGCGACCTCCCCGGTGCCTTCGCACGGACCGCACTTCGGCGGAGCCGGGGCGGGGCGCGGGGGCGCTTTCTTCGTGGCCACGGGTCACCAGCCGCCGGGGTACTCGGGGCCGGCGTTGGGGTCGTAGCCGGGCGGGAACAGGCCCGGCGGGGGCTCGGGAAGGGACGCGGCCAGGGACGGGCCGACCAGGCCGATGAAGGTGTCGTCAGCGCCGGACTGGTCGGCGTACAGGGCGAGGGAGCCGAGCAGCAGCACCGTGCGGTGGAAGTCCTCGCAGTGCTCGCACATCGGGTGGTCCTCCTGTTTCAGGCATGGCTCGGGTAGGGACCCGGCGCGAAACGGTCGCGCCAACCGGGATGGGACGGTGTGCTACTCGGTGACCGGCACCGGCTTGACCAGCGGCGGCACGACCTCAGGCGCGGGGCCGACCGGAACGTGCGGACGGAACGGGTCGAGGACGAGCAGGTGCGGGACCAGGTGGGCGAACTCCCGGCACACCGCCATGGCTTCCGCCTGAGTCGTCATCGGCGTACGGATGCGGGACCAGCCACCGGAGGAGTCCGCGGCGACCGCCAGACCCGCCTTGTCCGGCGGGATCGTCGTGACCATCGGGACCGCATCCGGGGCGACATCCCCGAGGCCCATCTCTGCGGTCTGCTTGTCGTTGACGCGGTGCACCACACGCCCGGTGAGCTGAGCACGGAGCATCGTGGCGCCCTTGCCGAGCTCGGAGCCGAAGCGCTGCCCGCAGATCTCCAGGTAGATCCCGGCGGCACGGGCCATCTGCGCCAGCCGGATCAGCGCCGTCACCAGCCGTTCGCGGCGCTCCTCATCCTTCTTCGAGGAGATCAGGAAGAGTTCCGCGATCTCGTCGACGAGAAGCACGATCGGCACCGGCCGCACCTTCTCCGGAAGCTCCCACAGATCCGAGACGCCATACAGGCTCAGCAGGTCGAACCGGGACTCCATCTCCGCCACCAGGACATCGAGCAGTGCGGCGGCACGGTCCGGATCCGTGGCCAGGGCCGACAGACGCGGCGCGTACGCGGACTGTTCCACACCGCGCTTGCAGTCGATCCCCGCCAGCGCCACCGGCAGTTGAGCCAGCCCCTTGACCAGGTTGCGCTGATACATGGACTTACCCGACCCGTTGGCGCCCAGCGTGAGAGCCATCGGGACCTTGCGGTAGTCGCGGACGAACGCGGTTCCGTCCTCCCGCAGCGCCACCGGCACGATCATGTCGTGAGGCTGTGCCTTACGCGGCATCCGCACCCGGCGCAGCACGTCGTACCCGGTCATCCGCAATTCCACGAACCCGGGCTTCGTCTCGATCACGGTGACCGAGTGCACGCCCCAGGCGTGACGGAGCCGTTCCGAGGAGGCGACCACGTCCGCCGGCTCCAGGCCCGCGGGGAGCCGCAGCGTGACCCGCAGACCGGTGGACGTGCCACGGACCCGGCGGATCCTCGGCGGCACCGGCTGCACCTCGCGCCGGGCGACGTTGCGGACCATGAACGCCCGCAGACCCGACGGCTGCACCGTCAGCCCGCACACATCCATCGTCGAGCGGTAGGACAGGATGAAGCGCCCCCAGGCCGCCGGCAGTCCGACCAGCGACCAGTACACGCGCGGCGCGCGGAACTTCGCGTAGCCCAGACCACCGGCACCCGCGAGAGCCCCCGTGGCCTCCAGCCACATTGCCAGGTCGGCCATGATCAGGCCGCCGGGGTGATGGCGACCGCGCGGAACGAGATCCCGTGCCGCTTCTGGCCGTTGAACTCGTTCTCCCAGTCACGCGCCTTCAGACCGATGACCTTGACCGGCAGGCCCGGCGCCAGACCCTCCGGGTAACCCGTCTCCGGGATGGTGACCTGGTAGAGGTTCCCCTCCCCCTCGTCCGAGACCAGCAGGCCCACGGTCGACAGGGCCGCACCCGTCTCCCGGTCCATCGCCCGCTCACCGGTCTTGGCGTTGGCGAGCTTCGGCGTCGGCGCGGTCGCGACGAACACCACGGCGGTCGAAGTGTCGATCTTGAACGACGGCATGAGCACATCCCTCAGTTCTCGGAAGCCACCCCTTGGTGGCCTCTCTAGACATCTCCAGTAGGCACACGTCTCTAGAGACGTCAAGAGAATCTGTATAGAGATGTTGAGGGTGCGAGATTGGGGCTACACGACAGAGCGGGGGCCGCAGCTATGGCCTAGGCTGTCTAGAGAAGAGAGGAGGGCTCCGGAATGACCACCACCGACGACGACCGTCGGCCGAAGTACCAGCGGATCGCGGACTCTCTACGCGGCGCGATCCAGTCGGGCGAGTACGGTCCGGGTGATCGGCTTCCGGGAGAGAACGACCTGATGGCCGCGCATGGCGTGGCCCGCATGACAGCCCGTCAGGCCTTGAGTGTGCTCAAGGACGAAGGCATTGCCGAGTCCCGCAAGGGCGCCGGCGTGTTCGTTCGATCATTCCGCCCGTTGAGGCGTCGGGGTATCCAGCGGCTCGCACGGGAGCAGTGGGGCAGCGGCCGGTCCATCTGGTCCGCCGACATCGATAACCGCACACTCGTGGTGGATCAAGTGACGGTGACGGAGGAAGCCGCACCGGAACCGATCGGGCAGGTGTTGGACCTGGGGGAAGAGGACACCGTCTGCGTGCGACGTCGGCGGTTCGTCCTGGACGGGAAGCCCGTTCTGCTCGCGACGAGCTATCTCCCCACCTCGGTGGTCGCAGGGTCGGCGATCACTCAGGAGGACACGGGGCCTGGTGGAACGTACGCGCGGCTTGCCGAACTTGGGTACAAGCCAGTGCACTTCCGTGAAGAGATCCGCTCGCGCATGCCCACGAAGCACGAGGCGACGCAGTTGAGTATCTCCGCGGGTACACCGGTCCTACTCATCTGCCGGACCGCCTTCGCGGACGAGGGACGCCCCGTCGAGATCAACGAAATGACGCTCGATGCCGCCTCCTACATCCTGGAGTACGACTTCGACGCGTGACGAGTCAGCGTCGGCACCCGGCAGTAAGGTGACCGATCGTCACTACGTCTGGCACAGTCTGCCTATTTCAAGCTTTACCAGCCGGATTGGCGCCATGCGCTGCTAGCGTCCGCGCATGGTGAGCATTCGGATCGGCTTCCCCGGGATCTCCGTCGGGGTGGAAAACATCACTCTCCCAGCGTGGCGGAAGAAAAGGACCGATCCGGCTGGGCCGTTCCTGATCATCGCGCGTGACTGCGGATTAGCCCTCGACACGGCGTGGCGCAACCAGCAGGGAGAAGAGCCTCACTTGTGGGCACCGCATGCAGAGAGGCAGCAACTGTGGCTTCTTCGCCCAAGTGGGGTACCAGGGGAAGTTCTCATCGTTTCAGCAGATAACGGACTCGCGCTCGACTCCACACGTGACTCTCAGAAACCAGACCTGTTGATGTGTGAGCCCCACGCGGAAGCTCACCAGCGCTGGCGGCTGAAAAAGTCGCCTGACGGGGCCGCGTTCGAAGTAGAGGCAGTACACAGCCGACGGCTACTGACGGCTGCCGGAGACTTTAAGCCGACGTGGAAGCCATGGTTTGACGACCGTAGATTCGTACGGGCTCAGCAATGGCTCTTTGCCCTTCCACACGGCGGCGGCTCGACTACGGGATGAGCGGACGACGCCGCTCCCATAACCTCGGGCTCTTCCCCGCTGACGCCAACGCCAGCCACGGGCTTACCCGCTAGACCACCTCGGAGACACGCTGCCGAGCCAGGCCCTTTGGCTAAGCTGTTACAGGTTTCTCTACCTCATCCAGCCACGGGCTTACCCGCTAGACCACCTCGGAGACACGCTGCCGAGCCAGGCCCTTTGGCTAAGCTGTTACAGGTTTCTCTACCTCATCAAGCCCCCGCCCGTTGGGCGGGGGAGGGGGAGATCCCGCCCATCCACAGCCCGCGGGGTCCGGCAGGCCTCAGCCGTGGCGCACTTGGAATGACAAGACACCACCGCACCACCGCGAGGCTCCACAGCTCCCCCACGCATCACCGGCCCCAGGAGCGATCCCTCGGCCCCGGCAGCCGGCCTACGGCTCCATGAGGCAGGGGCGGGGGCTCTCGGCCTTCGGCCATCCGATGCGCTGGCCCCACGGCTTTCCGGCCGTCGCTACGAGGATCACATCCCACCGGCCCGCACTGCGGGCCGGCGCGGGCGCCGGGGGGGGGGGGGGGGGGGGCCCCCCCCGCCCGCGGCCGGCGCCCCCCCCCCCCCCCCCACAAAAAAAAACCAAAAAAAAAACCAAAACAAAAAAACAAAGAAA
>NZ_JBIWFN010000006.1:0-214870 GCF_044763085.1 Streptomyces sp. NPDC096311 | reverse complement strand
TTGCCGGGCTGGCGAACGGTGTAACAACCCCCCCCCCCCCCGCGGGGGGGGCGGGGGGGGGGGGGGGGGGGGGGGGGCCGCCCCCCCCCCCGGGGGGGGGGGGCCCCCCCGGCCCCGCCCCGCGCCACCTCATAGTTGCCACGGGTTGATCCCCGTTTCACACTCCGACCCCGCCGAAGACCGATCCATCGGACCGAGCCTGAATCCCCGCCATGCCCCAACGCCAGGCCCCACCAGGACACGGCCCCGCCCCACGACCGGCATGCATGATCCGCACGAACCCGAAAAGACGCTTTGGGATCAAAAAACAGGTACGCCACGGCTGAGGCCTGCCGGACCCCGCGGGCCGAGAAGTGGTGGGTCGGCGGGGGCTGGGGCGATCAGCTATCGAAGGCAGGTCAGAACGAGCCTCCGGCGGGGGCGCTCAGGCTCCAGGATGGAGGAGGCGCCGTACGCGAGTGCCGGCAGAGTGTGGCGAGCGTGCGGGTGCTCCCATCCCATCTGCCATCGACCCAGGCAGAGCCGAGCAGACGCGGCCCATGGCGTCCAGGTCGTTCGTACAGTGGCGCGCTCCACCTGGACGCCATGAACCACGCCCGCTCCACGGTGTGTGGGCCGACGGCAGACGGGATGGGAGCTGGGGAGAGTGGGTGGTGAGGTAGCGGCAGTGAGTACAGTTCAGTCCCGGCAGGAATGATCAACAGACAGGACCGCCTGATCCCGTTTCCACGTGGAGCACTGGTTACCCGGAGTGTTGGAAGAGGTATGTCATGTTCGCGGTGATCTATCGTTGGCGGCTGCATGAGGGCAAAGAGCAGCAGTTCGCGTCGAGTTGGCACCGCATGACAGAGGAGATCCATAAGCGCTGCGGCAGCTATGGATCACGCCTGCATCAAGCCGATGACGGTACCTGGGTGGCGTACGCACGCTGGCCAGATGCCGCTACTCGCGAGCGGTGCCAGGGCGTAGATCCCGAAGCCCTCTCATCGATGCGTGAGGCGATGCAGAGGCTTTCCCTGAGATTCGATGCCAGGTGATCGACGATTTGCTGGCCGAACCTCGCAGCGTGGCCCACTGACAAGGGCGCCGCGCCCGCTGGTGCCCGTGCCGGAGAGCGTACCTGCTGGTCCAAGACCTGCGGCTGTACGTCCGGGGAAGCACCACCCTTTGGGCGCCCGCCGCCGGTGCCATGTTCTTGATCGCACGCTTCGACAGATGCGGCAGCGAGGGCTCGCAGGTAAGCGGCAGTAGGTGCCCGCTTGTCAAGGCAGCCTCAGTGTCTGACACCAACGGCTGACACCAACAAGCACGAACTATGGCGGTCAATGCCGGACCGTCACGACCGGCGATTCGGCGACCATCGGGGGACGACGAGGACGGTCGTGCCCTCATGATCGACCTGATAAGGATGAGGCCAGACCTCAAAGCCAGTGCCCGTAACGGCCGCCGTCCCCAATCGATGGACGGCGGCCTGCCGAGCCGCCCAGTCATTCCGGGTCTACCGACGTCACGCCTATGACTGCTGCATCGGCTACAACGGCAGCGAACTGCCTACGAACCACGGCAAGAGCGGTCCACCCAGACAACAGCACGAGTGCGCCCGCCGCAGGCCACAGGCCACCCGCCAGAAAGCCAAAAGCCGTCAAAGAAGCACCGCCCATGGCTACGGCAGCAGCGGCCGACTCGCTCCGAAGCTGTCGACGGGAGCGTCTGCTCGCCGAAGGCTTGACGAGTTGACGGCCAAGGAAGACCTGCACGGCGTTGATCACTGCCAGCAGAGCAGCAAGAGCACCGAAGATGCCGGAAACGAGAACGAAGGCGAAGGGCATGGCGTGAAGCTACACACTCAGAACTCGAACCCCACGCTCGGGTAAGGATGAACGCCAGGACCAAGATCCACCGACGCCCGATCGCACGGATGCGACCTCGTGCCAGATGCTTGCCAGATCCTCCGGGGAATCAAGGGGAACGTCGTGTTGCGGCAGGGGAGTCAGGAGACGGAGACCCGAGTGGATCTGTGATGCCGTACAGCAACGAAGTACAGCAACCCCAGCAACCGGCAGCGCCCAGCACCGGCCCCCATGGCCCTCACGGCGGCCTGTAAGACCTCCAATGACCGATCTCTGAGAGCTACGGATCAAATGCTGACGGCCCCCATGGAGCCTGCGAGAGACTAGGCCCATGGGGATCGACCTGGAGCTGCACTCCGCACGGCCAACGCGAAACTGGCGCAAATCCCGAGCAACACTTCTGCGTAGCTCGTACGGGCATGGGGACGCGTTGGCCGATGCGCTCGGCTCCCTGCAACTGCTAGGGGTGCCTGGGCGGCTCACCGCTGTTGATCCGTACGGAGACACGTTGATGAACGAGCAAGAGGCCGCCGTCGCACTCACCGAGATCAGCAGTCTGCGTCAACAGTGCAGCGATCAGCACCAGGTTGCTGCACTGGACGACCTCGCAACGCAATTACAGCAGTGCGCCAACACCCCCGGCAGTTACCTGTGGTTCCAGGGCGACTGAACGCGTGCCACAACCGTGCCAGAACGAGCGGGGAGTCACGGGGAACAGCAGCGTCCTCAGGCCGTGAAGCCCACGCCCTGTGGAGGGCTCATTTCGCAGATCAGCCACCGCGTCGACCAACCTCGCTCCTAAAGCGCGGCTTTGCCGCCAAAGGCCGTGATCCGGCACCATCCGGGGCCGTCTCTGGGCCGTCCGAAGGTGGCCCAGGACGACAGACGATGACAGTTGTCGACGGCTCTGCCCCTGCTCAGAGATGGCGGGTTGGGCGCCGTCGCAGGTGCTCATCCGTGAACGTAAGTTGAGGAACTCCAGAGCTTCGGCGCAGGATGACCGGCATGACCTCCAACGGCCGCCGCCCCCTCCTCAACCGCCGACTCGCCGAGTTCGGCACGACGATCTTCGCCGAGATGTCGGCCCTGGCCCTGAGCACCGGTTCGATCAACCTGGGCCAGGGCTTCCCCGACACGGACGGGCCCGAGGAGATCAGGGAGGCGGCCGTACGGGCGCTGCGCGACGGGCGCGGCAACCAGTACCCGCCGGGCCCCGGCGTGCCCGAGCTGCGTACGGCGATCGCCGCGCACCAGAAGCACCGGTACGAACTGGCGTACGACCCGGACCGCGAGGTGCTCGTCACGGCCGGTGCCACGGAGGCCATCGCGGCGTCGCTGCTCGCGCTGGTCGAGCCCGGTGACGAGGTCATCGCCCTGGAGCCGTACTACGACTCGTACGCGGCCAGCATCGCGATGGCGGGCGGGACCAGGATCCCGGTCACGCTGCGCCCGCACGAGGAGACCCGCGACGGAGTCACCCACCGGCGCTTCCGGCTCGACCTCGACGAGCTGCGCGACGCGGTCACCGACAACACCCGGCTGCTGCTCGTCAACACCCCGCACAACCCGACCGGCACCGTCCTGACCCGCGAGGAGCTCGGGGAGATCGCGAAGCTCGCCGTCGAGCGGAATCTCCTCGTCATCACGGACGAGGTGTACGAGCACCTGGTGTTCGACGAGGCCGAGCACCTGCCGCTGGCGTCCTTCCCGGGGATGCGGGAGCGGACGGTCACCATCGGCAGCGCGGGAAAAACCTTTTCCTTCACGGGGTGGAAGGTGGGCTGGGTGACGGGCACACCGGACCTCGTCACCGCCGTACGGTCGGCCAAGCAGTTCCTGACGTACGTGGCGTCGGGGCCGTTCCAGTACGCCGTGGCCGAGGCGCTGGCACTGCCGGACACGTACTTCGCGGCGTTCCGTGCAGACATGCGGGCCAAGCGGGACGTGCTGGCGGCCGGGCTCACGGAGGCGGGGTTCAAGGTCTTCCAGCCGGCGGGCACGTACTTCATCACCACCGACATCCGGCCGCTCGGCGAGTCCGACGGCTTCGCCTTCTGCCGCGCGCTCCCGGAGCGCGCCGGGGTCGTCGCCATCCCGAACGCGGTCTTCTACGACCACCGGGAGGCGGGCGCGCCCTTCGTGCGGTTCGCGTTCTGCAAGCGGACCGAGGTGCTGGAGGAGGCGGCGAAGCGGCTCAAGGCGGCCGGGTAGCACGGGGGCGCGGGACGGTGGAGAAGGCGCGCCGAAGTGGGGGAACCGTACCCGCCCAGGCGTGTAAAGCTCGCAAATACCCCGTAAGGGACGCACAGTTCGGGTGTGACCCACGCCAGTACCCTTCCGGCCCCCGCCGCCCCGAAGCCCGATGACGGGGGGCACGGCCGTCTGGCGCGCCCCGCGCACGGTCTGCCCCCTCTCGCGCAGGCGCTGGCGCTGTTCGCGACGGCGCGACTCGTCGGCGTACTCGTGCTCGCCGGAACCGCCTGGGCGGGCGGCAAGCGCCCCCTCGCCCTGCTCGGGCGGTCCTGGGACTCGCTCTGGTATCTGGGGATCGCGGCGCACGGCTACGGACGCACCCAGTACTTCAGGCCCACCGTCGTCCACAGCGACCTGGCCTTCTTCCCGCTGTATCCGGGGCTGATCCGCGCGGTCACCACACTGACCGCGCTGAGCGGCGGCGGGGCGGGGCTGCTGGTCGCCTGGACCTCCGCCGCGGTCGCCGCCTGCGGGATCTACGCGATCGGGGCCCGGCTGCACGGCCGCGCCGTCGCCACCGTGCTGGTCCTGCTGTGGGGCCTGCTCCCGCACTCGATCGTGCTGTCCCTGGCGTACACCGAGCCCGTCCTCACCGCTTTCGCCGCCTGGTCGCTGTACGCGGTGCTCACCGGGCGCTGGCTGTGGGCGGGCACGCTGGCCGCGCTCGCGGGCGTGTCGCGGCCGAACGGGCTCGCGGTGGCCGCGGCGGTGCTGGCCGCGGCGGCGTGCGAGGTCTGGCGGCGGCGTGGACGGGTTTCCCACAGGCTGTGGACGGGCGCCGCGCTCGCACCGGTCGGCTGGGGCGGCTATGTGCTGTGGGTGGGCCGGCGCGAGGGAGATCCGCTCGGCGGCTATTTCGAGGTGCAGCGGTTGTGGGGATCGCGCTTCGACTTCGGCGCCGGTGCGCTTCGCTTCGTCCAGCATCTGCTGATGCACGGCGACCGTTTCGTGTTTTCGATGACGATGGTGGTCGTGGCGGCGGCCGTGCTGCTGTACGGACTGCTGATCGCGGACCGTGCCCCGCTGCCCTTGCTCGTGCACAGCGGGGTACTGCTGCTGATCGCGCTCGGCGGCTCCGGGTTCTTCGAGTGCAAGCCGCGCTTCCTGCTGCCCGCGTTCCCGCTGCTGCTGCCGCTCGCCCGGGCGCTGGTGCGCACGGCAAGAGCCCGGCCCTGGCACGCCGTCCTGGTGGTCGGCGCCCTGGCCGGGCTCTCGTTCGCCTACGGCGCGTACCTGGTCGTCATCGCGCACACGCCGCTGTAAAACCTGGTGGGAGGACTACTCCTCGTCGTCGTCCTCGGGCTTCTCCGCCTCGTTGACTTCCTGCTCGAGGCCGAGCTGCTCGACGAGCCACTTGTCGAACTCGATGGCGGCCCGCACCCAGCTGACCGTCGACGATACGAAGTGCTCGAGGGCGACGCCGGTGCCGATCAGCATCTGTGCCTCGCCGATCAGGCGGACAGTGCCGTCGTCGTGCGTGTGGCTGTAGACCTTCGGCCACAGCGTGCGGCGGTTCCAGTCGTCGATGGACTCCAGCAGAGTCGGCTTCTCGTCGATCTGGTGCGGCCGGTCGTAGAACGTCCGCACCGAGAAGACCTGCTGGTCCCCCTCGCCGCGGAACATGAAGTACGTACGGAACTCCTCCCACGGCGCCGCGAGGTCACCCTCGTCGTCGACGACGTACTTCAGCTCCATCTGGTCGAGGAGCTGCTTCACGAGGTCCTGATCCGGGACGACGGGGCCCGCCGGTCCGCCGGGCTGCGGCTCGGGCTGGCCCCCGAAATTCGGAATCGAGGACGGGTCGATGCTCACCGTGTATTTCCCTTCGTACGGATGCTGCCATCCTCCCCCATCACGGGCGGTCAGTGGCAACCCCCACAGGCAAAGGCACGGACACCACCACCACGCGTGTGTATCCGCTGCGGCCAGTGACGACGGCGCCGCCGGGACCGGCGCCGTCGACCGCTGAGAATCAGCCCGTCCGGGCTACTGCGCGGCTGCCCCCACGATCAGGCCGGCCCCGAAGGCGTCCACCCGGACCGTGTCGCCGTCCTTGACCTCGCCCGCGAGAATCTCCTTGGCGAGCCGGTCGCCGATCGCGGTCTGGACGAGGCGGCGCAACGGCCGGGCCCCGTAGGCCGGATCGTTGCCCTCGTCCGCGAGCCAGGCCAGCGCCGCGTCGGTGACCTCCAGGGTGATCCGGCGCTCGGCCAGCCGCTTGGCGAGGCGGCCGATCTGGAGCCCGGCGATGCGCTCCAGCTCCTCCTTGTTCAGCGCCGAGAAGACCACGAGGTCGTCGAGCCGGTTGAGGAACTCCGGCTTGAAAGAGGCCCTCACGACCTCCAGGACCTGCTGCTTCTTCTCCTCCTCGGAGGTCAGCGGCTCGACAAGGAACTGGCTGCCCAGGTTCGAGGTCAGGACGAGGATGGTGTTGCGGAAGTCGACCGTACGGCCCTGTCCGTCGGTGAGCCGTCCGTCGTCCAGCACCTGGAGGAGGATGTCGAAGACCTCCGGGTGCGCCTTCTCGACCTCGTCCAGCAGGACGACGCTGTACGGGCGCCGGCGCACGGCCTCCGTGAGCTGGCCGCCCTCCTCGTAGCCGATGTACCCGGGAGGGGCGCCGACCAGCCGGGCGACGCTGTGCTTCTCGCCGTACTCGCTCATGTCGATGCGGATCATGGCCCGCTCGTCGTCGAAGAGGAAGTCCGCGAGGGCCTTGGCCAGTTCGGTCTTGCCGACGCCGGTCGGGCCGAGGAAGAGGAAGGATCCGGTGGGCCGGTCCGGGTCGGCGATGCCGGCGCGGGTACGGCGTACGGCGTCGGACACGGCCCGGACGGCCTCGCTCTGGCCGATGAGACGGCGGCCCAGCTCCTCCTCCATGCGCAGGAGCTTCTGGGTCTCGCCCTCCAGGAGGCGCCCGGCCGGGATGCCCGTCCAGGAGCCGACCACGTCCGCGATGTCGTCGGGGCCGACCTCCTCCTTGACCATGGTGTCCCTGGCGGCTTCCTCCTCCGCCTCGGAGGCCTCCTCCAGGTCCCGCTCCAGGGTGGGGATCTCGCCGTAGAGCAGCTTGGAGGCGGTGTCGAAGTCGCCGTCGCGCTGGGCGCGCTCGGCCTGGCCGCGCAGCTCGTCGAGCTTCTCCTTCAGCTCGCCGACGCGGTTGAGGGACTGCTTCTCCTTCTCCCAGCGGGCGGTCAGGCCCCGCAGCTCCTCCTCCTTGTCGGCAAGGTCGCGGCGCAGCTTCTCCAGACGCTGCCGGGAGGCGGGGTCGGTCTCCTTGTCGAGGGCCAGCTCCTCCATGCGCAGCCGGTCCACCGCGCGCTGGAGTTCGTCGATCTCGACGGGGGACGAGTCGATCTCCATGCGCAGCCGGGAGGCTGCCTCGTCGACGAGGTCGATGGCCTTGTCGGGCAGGAAGCGGGAGGTGATGTACCGGTCGGAGAGGGTGGCCGCGGCGACCAGCGCGCTGTCCGCGATCACGACCTTGTGGTGGGCCTCGTAGCGGCCCTTGAGTCCGCGCAGGATCGCGATGGTGTCCTCGACGGACGGCTCGGCGACCAGGACCTGCTGGAAGCGGCGCTCCAGGGCGGGATCCTTCTCGATCCGCTCGCGGTACTCGTCGAGGGTGGTGGCACCGACCATCCGCAGCTCACCGCGGGCGAGCATCGGCTTGAGCATGTTGCCGGCGTCCATGGCGGAGTCGCCGCCCGCGCCCGCGCCGACGACCGTGTGCAGCTCGTCGATGAAGGTGATGATCTGCCCGTCGGAGTCCTTGATCTCGGCGAGGACGGTCTTCAGCCGCTCCTCGAACTCACCCCGGTACTTCGCCCCGGCCACCATGGCGCCGAGGTCGAGCGAGACGAGCCGCTTGTTCTTGAGGGACTCGGGTACGTCGCCCTTCACGATCCGCTGGGCGAGCCCCTCCACGACGGCGGTCTTGCCGACGCCGGGCTCGCCGATGAGGACGGGGTTGTTCTTGGTGCGCCGGGACAGCACCTGCACGACCCGGCGGATCTCCTGGTCCCGGCCGATGACCGGGTCGAGCTTCCCGTCGCGCGCGGCGGCGGTGAAGTCCGTACCGAACTTTTCGAGCGCCTTGTACTGGCCCTCGGGATCCGGGGTCGTCACCCGGCGGCCTCCCCTGCTCTTCTGGAACGCCTCGAGCAGCTTCTTCGCACTGGCGCCCTGCTGGGAGAGTACGTCGCCGCTCGGGCCGCCCTTCGCGGCGATCCCGATGAGGAGGTGCTCGGTGGAGAGGTACTCGTCTCCGAGCTCCTTGGCCTTGTCGGCCGCCTCGGCGATGACGGCGAGCAGTTCGCGGTTGGGCTGCGGGGGCGCGACGGTGGATCCGGTCACGCTGGGCAGGCCGGCGAGGACGCGCTCGGCCGCGGCCCGTACGGCGGCCTGGTCGGCGTCGACCGCGGCCAGCAGGTCGGTGATGTTCTCGTTCTCCTGGCCACCGAGCAGCGCGAGCAGCAGGTGGGCAGGGGTGAGGTCGGGGTGCCCCTCGGACACGGCCCGGCTGGTGGCCGCGTTGATCGCGTCCCGGCTCCTGTTGGTCAGCTCGGCGTCCACGTTCGCGTTCTCCTCCTCAATACGACCCTGATGTACGGACTGACTCGCCCAACGTACACAAAGTTGAGTCTATTCCACTCAAGGACAGCCGGGGAAGCCATGGCGCTCACGGATGGGGATACATTTCCGACCATGAGTGCATACCCGGTGGACCCCCACGATCCCGACCCCGCGTACCTCACCTTCTGGCGGGAACGCCATCTGTGCACCCTCACCACCCTCCGGGCCGACGGCAGCCCGCACGTCGTGCCCGTCGGGGTTACATACGACCCCGAGGCGGGCCTGGCTCGAGTGATCACCAACAAGTCCAGCGCGAAGGTCGGGCACGTACTGGCCGCGGGGGCGCAGGGGGCGCGCGTCTCGGTCTGCCAGGTGGACGGGCGCCGGTGGGCGACGCTGGAGGGGCGCGCGAGGATCGCCACGGAGCCCGCCCGTGTCGCGGAGGCGGAGCGGCGGTACGCGGAGCGGTACGGGAGGGTGCCCTCACCGAACCCCGACCGGGTGGCGATCGAGATCACACTGACCTCAGCGATGGGACACGGCTGACGCACCCGGGCACGGCCGGTCGGCCCCGGCACGGGACACGACTCACGGTCCCCGGCACTGGAACGCGGCCGACCGGCCCCGGCGCGGGACACGACTCACCGGTTCCGGCGCGGGACACGGCTGATCGGCCCCAGCGCCGGAACGCGGCCGACCGGCCCTGGCATGGGACACGGCCGACCGGCCGCGGGCGCGGAACGCGACCGGCCGACCCTGGCCACAGGACGCGCCCGGCCAACCCCGGCCCCGGAGCACGGCCGATCGACCCGGCGACGGCTCGCGACCGACCGGCCCCGGGCACGGAACGCGACCGGCCGACCGACCCCGGCCACAGGACGCGACCGGCCAACCCCGGCCGCGGGACGCGGCCGATCGACCCCCGCCACGAAACCCGACCGGGCCTGCGGCGCGGTTGACCGGTCCCGCCCACGGGACATGGCCGACCGGTCCCGGCCGTGCGGAACGGCCGATTTCAGCCGTTGTGGAGATGGCATGGAGATGGGCGGATACCTGGACCTTTCGCCCAAAACTGCAGCGGCGTCACCGTGTTCAGGTCACGGTGACGCCGCTGCGGGGGGAAGTACCTGCGCGATCTACTACGACGGGGGAATCGCGTCAGGCACTGCGGGGGGTGGCTGAGATGGTCCTTACGTCCGGGACTTCCGGCTCGGCCAGCTGGTGGTCACGCTGGTCGAGGTTCACAAAGATCATTCCGTATCGAATGGCACATCGCACGGGCTGCGGCGCGCCGCGCGGGCGCCGCAGACACCGGTACGCCCGGACGTCCTCGTCGTCATCCCGGGTGACGACGACCGGCTCTCCGAACACCGTCACCATCAACGAGTCGCCAGTGTGGGGAATGGCGGTGGCCAGGTCGATGAAGTGCCAGCCGGATCGGTAGGCGGTGGCCATTTCTCGACGGAAGGAGCGGTCGTCGGGTGGAGTGGTCACGTCAGTTCCCAGCCCCCTCTGCCGTGTCCACGGGCGTGGTGGACACAGCGACCGCCGGCCACTTGCTGTCCGCTCGCGTGTCGCTCTTCGTACCGGATAGGCCACTCAGAGCTCCGATGGCCACAACGGCAGAGAAGGCAGCGACAAGCACTGAGCGAAGCATTCTGTTACGCATAGTCGGCTTCGTCCTCACTTGAAGGTCCCCTCTTCCCCCGTCGGATACGACGATGGCTCATTCGGGCACGTCATGGCCACACAATCGGTGCATCATGTTCCTGCACGTTCAGGACCCTGGGGGGTGGAGATTTGGTGACGAATCGGACTAAAGCGACACATCCCCATGCGGTGACCGAACTGTGCGAGGAAGGTGGCCGACTTTATGCGCACGCCCTGCGCACCGGACGTATCGCCCGTGAGGACGTAAAGTCGGCTTCCTGTCTGATGGAATTGTCCCTGCTGCACCCTGATCCCGACGACCCGGACTGGCTGCGACCCGTACCTCCGGCAGTCGCCCTGGCTCAGCGACTCAACCCCATAGAGCACGAGATAGCCGAGCGCAGGCGATGGTCAATCGAACTGTCCGATGCTTTCGAGCCGTTCATGGCGCTCAGCACGCAGACGACGGCGACCACGCACTCGATCACCGTGCTGGAGGGCGGCGACCGCATCAACGCGGCGCTCAACCTGGCCACGGCCCAGTGCCAGACCGAGATGCTCACGGTCCAGCCGAGCAACCGGTTCTCCGAACGCAGCGTCATGCAGGGGCTGGAGCGCGACAGGCCGCTGACGGAGCGCGGCGTGCGCATCCGGACGCTCTACCAGCACACCGTCCGCTACGACCTGGAGCGGCTGGCGTACGTGGAGCAGCTCTCGAACGGCAAGGTGGAGTACCGCACCATCGACGAGCTGGTCGAGCGCCTGATCATCTGCGACGAGACCGTCGCCTTCATCCCCACCCGTGACGACCAGCAAGTCGCCCTGGAACTCCGCAACCCGGGACTCGTCCGCTACCTGATCAAGGTCTTCGAGTTCATGTGGGGCCGGTCCGTCCCGCTGAGCGCCGGCGCCCCCTATGAAACGGCGCCCGACGGCATCACGGAGATCCAGCACTCCATCGCCAAACTCCTCGTGGAGGGGCACGTCGACGAGGCCATCGCCCGCCGCCTCGGCATGAACGTCCGCACCTGCCGCGCCCACATCGCTAAGCTGGCCACCGCCCTCGGCAGCGGCAGCAGGGCCCAACTCGGCTACCTCATCGCACAGTCGGGGATCCTTGACCAGGATCGCTGAGTGAGCGAGGAGGTGCACCACACATGACAGCCGAGGCACACAGCCACGGAGTGGACGAGATGTGCGAGGCCGGCCGCACCCTGCACGAACGCGCGTTGCGCAACGGCGGCGTACTCACCCATGAGGCTGTCCACATCGCCGAACTCACCGCGACCCCGGGCAGCGAGAGCCGGGCACGACTCGGCTACCTCATCGGGCGGTCGGGGATTCTCGACCAGGATCACTGAGCGGCAGCAGTTCCGCGGCGCGCGGAGGTCCGTCCAGGCCCGCCTGGGCGATCCGCACGCCCAACTGCGTACGACTCGCGGCGCCCAGGGTCTCCGAGAGGCGCGCGATGTGCGCCCGGCAGGTACGGACGCTGATCCCCAGCCGCTCCGCGACCACCGCGTCCTGATGTCCCTCCGCGAGCAGCGCGGCGATGGACCGCTCGCGGTGGGTGATGCCGTCGATGCCGGTGTCCGGGAGCGGCGCGGCGAGCGGGATCGCGAGGCGCCACAGCCGCTCGAAGACCGTGACCAGGTAGTCGACCAGTGCCGGGTGCCGCAGTTCCAGCGCGATCGTGCGGTCGGAGTTGGCCGGGATGAACGCCACCTTGCGGTCGAAGAGGATGAGCCTCTCCACGACCTCGTCGAGGGTACGGGCCTCCGCGGTTCCCCCCATCAGCTCCATGTAGTTGTGAAGGCCCTGGCCGTGCCGGGCCACGTGCGTGTACAGGTCACGCATCCGCACACCCCGTCGGCGCATCTCCAGCGCCCGGTGCAGCCCCTCGGAGAGTTCGTCCTCGCGCCGGATCCCGCCGGGCTGCACGGTCAGCACCTCGGTCGTACAGGCCTCGGTCGCCTCGTCCATCGCGGCCCGGATCCGCGGCAGCCCGTCCAGGACGCGGATCGCCACGCCCTCGCCCGGCGCCTGGACGCGTCCGCCGAGCCCGCCGTACCACTCGAACGCGGCCACGGCGTCGCCCACGCGCGCCTGGCCGGCGCTGATTTCCTCGTACACGCCCCGCAGCAGCCGTGTCATGACCTCCTGCGGCGAGGTCGGCACTAGCCACCCCATGTCGTCGGGGTCGGGGTGGAGCAGCGCCAACTCCAGGAGACAGGGCACCGCTTCCGCGTCCCCGCGCGGCACGCGTCCGCGCCGCACGGCCCGGGAGTACACCCGGTCCCCGGCCTCGCACAGTCGGTCAGCGCCGTGCGGATGCCTGTCCGTCCCGTGCCCGGCCATCTCCCACCCCTGGCTCCAGCATCCTCGCGATGCGACGCCTCCGCGCCGTCCGCAGCGCAACTATGCGCGGCCCCGACCGCCATCGCAACACGGCTGCCCTCGTCACGCGCCCCCTCTCACCCACATACGTCCCGGAATATCCCCGCCTCCGTGGGGCGCTCTGCAACAACATGATGGTGGTGGTGGTACCGCGCGGTCCGGTACATCGTGGAGGCGTGGGACAGGGCGATCACGGCGCACTGACTGGCCCTGGCCGAACGCGCCCCGCTCGGTCAGGGCCGAGACGTCTGAGCGGCCGGGTGAACTGCGCTCCCTGGCAGACCGGATGGCCCGCACGTTCACCGTCGGCCCCTGAAGCGCACTCGGTGAAGGACCCGTTGGGCCTCCTCCAGCACCTCAGGCCGCGGCCCAGCTCGTGAGCAGGGCCTCGCGGGCCGCCCGCCAGGGCGTCACGCCGTCGCCCTCGACGCTGCCCCACTCCAGCAGCCGCGCCACGTCCGCCGTACCGTCCACGAACCGGTTCAGCAGCGCCACCGACAGCTCGTACTCGGACTGGACGTACCCCCCGACGGCCGCGGTGTACACCGTCAGCTCGGCCTTCTCCTCGTCCGTCCGTACGTGGAGTTCGAACGCGGGCGGTGCCTCACCGCCGCCCGTCGCCACGTCGAGGACCGTGTCCATCACGTTGTTCACCAGCCACCGGGTACTGGAGCGCACCCGCACGTCGTGGACGGTGACCGCGCGGACGTCCGCCCAGGGCCAGAACCCCTCCTGGCCCGTGCCCACGGCCTGAAGCCCCTCGGGGGTGAGCCGCACCCCGCGCCCGTACCCCTCGGGCTCGGCGCCCACGAACACGCTCTCCTTGGTGATCCAGAACAGGCCGATCATGGCCACGGGCTCCTCCTGCACAACGAGCACATCAAGTACGACAAACACGGTCCCCCTCTGAGACACCGGCGGGCCCGGAATGGTTCAGCCGGGACGCGAGAGTCAGGACTGCCGAACACACGTACAGATGCCTTATGTTGCTCCTCGTGACGGAACTGGTCTTGCGCGCCCGCCGCACCACGGCCCTCTTCGACCGGGACGCCGTGCTGTTGGACCGGGGAGGGAATCGGCTGCGTATCCCCCTCGTCGCGATCGAGACCGTCCGTACAGGCGGAGGATCGAGGCGGCGCGTCATCGAGATCGTCCTGACCTCCGTCGGCGCCAACCCCGTCGTCCACACGCTGAGCCCGCCGAACACCACCGCCGCGACCGCGTTCGCCGACGCGGTCAACGCCGCGCTGCCCGTCCGGGACTCCGTTGAACCGCGTGCGGACGGGGCGACGTTGGTGACCACCGTGCCCGTGCCACCGCGGACGGAACGGAAGGACCGCTGGACGACATCCCGCGAGCGGAGGGTGCAATGGGCGTTCGGCGCGCTGTTCGCACTGGGGACGGCCCTCGCCGCGGCCACCGGGGAGTGGCCGTTCGTCGTCCTCTGGGTCACCTCCTACGCGCCGTTCCTCGTCGGGTGCGCGCTCACACACATCGTGTACCGGGCCACGGTGGACTGGTGGCTGCTGCGGCGCCGCGGCATCACCGTCCTCGCCGTCTACAAGGACCGCGACTACGTCGGCGATGTGCTCGTCAAGACGTACTCGTTCACCGACACGGCAGGCGCGGAGCGGACGTTCAGCGGAAGCGGCCGGCTCGTGTCGAGTGACCCGGAGCGGATCGAGGTGACCTACGACCCCTGCGCCCCGAAGCGGATGACCACGCGCGACGGGCCCGCCGTACGCACGCTCTCCGTCCTGGCGTATGTGCTCCTGGGCCTGCCCGTCGCAGCGGTGACCGCCGCGTACCCACCCGTCTCGCTCATCGTCCTGCTGTCCGCGCTCTAGGGCCTGTCCGGCGGTGTGTCCCTGTTGTCCCTGTTGTCCTCGGCATCGCCCTCCCGTAACCGCCTCAAGCGCGGCCGGTGCGGCATCAGGTCGCGTATGCGGGACTCGCCCGCGCCCACCACGGGCAGCCGTAACTCTTCGGTCTGCCGCTCGGGGAAGCGGAGCAGTCGCGCCGGCGGCACGGGGAAATCCTCGCTGTCCGGGTGCTGGCCGGGACCGTTGGAGGGCCCGGGGCCGTCGGGCCGGTCGGGGGACGTCGCTCGGGCATGTTCGGTCCAGCCCGCGCGGAACCAGCCCAGCTGGTCCCGCTGCACCTCGTCATCGGTGAGGATGCGCACGCCCTCCGTACCGGCCCGCCGGATCTTCTCCCCCAGCTCGATCAGCAGGCCGCCGACGGTGTACGCCACGGCGTCCGGATCCGGTGCGGTGGCCGGTCCGTCCGTTCCCTCCTCCGGTGGGCGTGGATCACGTGCGTGCGAGTCGCGCGAACCTCGCGCACGCGGGTCGCGCGCATGCGGGTCTCCCCCCTCGTGCCCCACCTGCACACCTCTCTTCACCGCTGCTCCGAATCCCCCTGCCGAAGCGTCACTCTCGTCTGCGTTCCTCCGGCAGGAACTGGCCAACCACCTTCACGAAAAGTTCTTGCAGCTCCGACGGAACTCCGAGCAGCCGTGCCGCCTCCGCCGGGCTGAGTGACGCAGCCGGGCCCCCGGCGGTTTCGCCGATCCGCGGGTCGAGCGGAAGATCGTCCTCCGACAGCCGACCGGACCGGATCAACATGTCCCTCAAGGGAACGGCCAGAACCGTCGCCAACCGGCGCATCGTCTCCAGATCCGGCATGCTTTGCCGCTGCAACAGCCGGCTGACCGCGGCCCGGTGGACCCCCGCGTCGTCGGCGAGCTTGGACTTGCCACCGCCCCGCGGGCTGTCGATGTCGTAGCCACGCCTGCGCATCAGTCCTTCTATCCAGACCGCGAACTCCTCCAGGCCGTCGGCCCTGGGCGTTCGGCCACTGTCGGCACGATGGCCCTGGTCGTTGTAGGCGTTGGCCCACGAGCTTGCACCCATGTGGTGGCTCTCCCCTCGTCGCGAGGGAAGAGTACCGAGCGCGCGCGCACCTCTGGGAGTGCGCGCTCGCACGCATTCGTAAAGTTCTGACATGCGCGAGCGCTCTCGTTGCGGCATATGCGGCTGGTACAGGCGCTGTTGACACCTCCCGAGTGGACTCCGACCCCGGCGCCGACCCTGATTCCGGTCCAGCGCGACTCCGGAGCGTAGTCACTTGCGCACGCGCTCGCACCGTGTAACTCTGATCGCGCGTTCGCAACTGTCGAACATATGTTCCCACACCTGGGGAGGGGTTGCACGTGCCCAACCAGCCGACCGCATCCGCCACTGCCATGAGCTGGTGCTTTCCCTCTGTACGCGAAGAACTGGACTGGCGCCGCGCCGCAGCCTGCGCCGATCTTCCCGAACACTCCGTGTTCACCCGCATCCCCTCCGAGGCCGAACCGGTATTGCGCGCCTGCAATCAGTGCCCGATCCGTCACGAATGCGAGACGGTCGTCGATCCCGCCCACACCTGGTTCGACGGGGTCAGCGGGGGACGGCTGTGGCGCAACGGGCGCGAGGTGTCGCGTGGGATGCCGCAGTCGCAGGGCGCACCGGGGGGAGCCGCACGATGAACCGCGAACTGCCCGGTGCCGTCTGGATCGCCTCGCTCGTCCGCCGCTTCCCCGACCTCGTCGACGAGTTGACTCCCGCTGCCCACGGGGGGCTGCGGGAGCGCCGCGGGGTCGGGCCTGTCGCGGGGACGACCCTGCCCGTACGGCTGCACATCTCGGACGCCGTACGGGACATCACCGACGGAGTGGTCGAACTGGAGGAGGCCGTACGGGAACGGCTCGGGCTGCGGGCCGTGCCGCCCGCCCCCGTCCCGGTGCGGCTGCGCCGGATCGCCGGCCTGCTGGAGCGCGTCGCCGCGGACTCCGTCCTCGCCGCACATGTGGAGGACGAGACCCGGCGCATGGCCGCCCGTTGCGCACGGGCGCTCGGCGACCCCGAACAACTGGTACGGCTGCCGGGCCGCTGCCCCACCTGCGACTCGGTCTCCCTCCGGGCCTTCCCGGAACGCGCCGAGGTGCGCTGCGTCAATCCCGTGTGCGGACAGGTACTCGAACCGGAGGCCTCGTGAACTCCCCCCTGATCACCACCGAGTTGGCGGCGGACGAGGCCGGGGTTTCCACGGCCACGATCCGCAAATGGGTCCAGCGAGGCCACCTGCGCCCGGCCGACACCCGGGGCCGACGCCGGCTCTACCGCCTGGAGGACGTGTTCGCGGCGGAACGCGCGACGCACCGGGCGGGCAGGAACCGCTGACCGTCCCTCCCCACCCATCAAGGGCCCCGCCGCGCCGCGGCGGGGCCCTCATGGTCCTCATGGCCCTCATGGCCCTCGTAGTCCACGCCTTTGCTCCGACCCGGGGGCGCGCGCTGCGGGCCGTGCGCGGTGGGCCGTGCGCGGTGGGCCGTGCGCGGTGGGCCGTGCGCGGTGGGCCCGAACATGCCCGATGAATACCCGTACCGAATAGACCAGTTGCACGATCCGGGCGGTCGCGTCACACTCGATGCAGCGGCAGAGCTGCGCCCACCCTCAGCGGGGGCGACGGACCTGCCGCTTTGTGTTGCCCGGAAACGGGCCCCCGCCCGGCACGAAGCCGGGCCCCGAAGGGAGCGTCCATGTGGCCATCCTGACCTTTCCCGACGCCGAGCAACTCGTCGTCGACTTCCTCAAGAACCGGGCCGAGCTGACCGGTGTCGTCGTCGACAGCCGGCCGCCCGCCGGGTTCGACGGCACCCAGAAGATCGTCCTCGTCTCGCACATGGGCGGCGCCTGGGTCGACGACCAGCATCTCGACCAGCCGCTGCTCGACCTGGAGGTGTACGGCCCGGACAAGCCCACGGCACACACCGTGGCGCTGTCCGCCCGTGCCTGCGTGCTGGAGCTGGCCGACACCGTGTACGGCTCCGCGGCCGTCGTCGACGTCGCCGAGACCGACGGGCCGCGCTGGCTGCCCGACTACACCCGCTCGGCCGCCAACCGCTACCGCTCCACGATCCGGCTCCTGCTGCGCCTCGGCTGAGCCCGCCCCACCTCGCACCAAGGCCTCACGTCCCTTACGTACACAAGGAGTTCGCATGGCTACGAACAACGGCAAGGAAATCCGTGTCGCCGGTACCGGCCGGATCCTCGTCGCCCCCGCCGGTACCACCGCGCCGGTCAAGTCCGACGACGCCTGGCCGGCCGGCTGGGTGGAGCTGGGGTACACCTCCACCGACGGCATCAAGCTCAACAAGAAGGACAAAATCGACCCGGTCGACACCTGGCAGTCGGCGAGCCCGGCTCGCTTCGTCTACTCCGACCGCGATCTGACCGTGAAGTTCCAGCTGCTCCAGATGAACAAGAGCACGCTCTCCTTCTTCATGGGCATCCCGGCCACCAACATCGCGCAGACCTCGGTCGGCGGCACGACGGTCGTGGACACCTACGAGTTCCTGGTCCCGAGCACCCCGGCCAAGGACGAGCGGGCGCTCGGCATCGAGTTCACGGACGGAACGGACGCCGTGTACCGCTTCATCCTGCCGCGCGGCCAGGTCACCGAGACCGAGGAGATGGGCTTCACGCGGACCGGGTCGGTGAAGCTCGGCGTCACCTTCACCGCGCTGGAGGCGGAGACCGCCAACCGCGAACTGGCCAAGTGGATCATGAAGGACAAGGCGTACGCCGCCCTGTGACGGTCCTTGCGATCCACCTTCCGTGACGGGCGCCCCGTAGGGCTCGTCACCCGGGGCGGCGGGCTCCCCCACCCGTCGCCCCGGCCCCTCTCCACGTACCTCTGACAAGGGAGATCCCCGATGGCCGGATTCAACGTCAACGCGGCCCGCGCCCAGCGCCTGGAGGCGCTCGGGCGCAGCTGGCCCTTCGAACTCGACGACGACAGCTTCGAGCTGCCGACCGAGCTGACCCGTACGACCGCGCGCGAGCTGCGCGGCCTCGACGACAACGACGTGGACGGGCTGCTGTATCTGCTGCTCGGGGAGCGGCAGTTCGCACGCTTCGAGAAGCACGACGTCACGATGCAGGACATCGCGGCCATCCTGGAGGCCTACGGCAAGGAGACGGGGCTGGGCCTGGGGGAAGACTGAGCCTCGGCGAGCTCGTCGAAGAGCACGCCGAGGCCCTGGAAGCGGATCTGCTCCGCCACTACGGGGTCGACCTGCTGGACTGGCACCGCGGCCACCTCTCCTCGCGTCGGCTGGCGGTCCTGGTCCAGCATCTCCCGAGGGACAGCGCACTGGCCCGCGCGCTGCACGGCGAGGCCGCCGACTGGTCCCTCACGGACCATCTGCTCGCCTCCGTCGTCGACCAACTCGCCGAGGCCAACTGGATGTTCGCGACGGTCAACCGGGACGAGGACAGCGAACCACTGGAACACCCGGAGCCGGTACCGCGTCCAGGGCAGTCCGCGCATCCGATGTCCGGCGGGGAAAGCGAACGGGGCGACGGGAAAGATCACCGAATGCCCACGAAGGCCGAACTGGCGGCGTTCTTCCACTGACCCAGCCGTCGTCGGCCTTCACCTGAGAAGTCATCCGGTGGCGACGAGCCCGAGAATCGCACCGACCACCAGAACTCCCATGGCGGACGTAATGAGCGTGTCATATCCGATACGACGCTCGGCCTCGAAAGAAATCATGGCCCGTCCCGGTTTCCTCCTGTCGTAATAGACCTCGACTTCGTCATCCACCTCCAATGGGGCCGCCGCATATTTGGACGACCGCACCAGAAATTCAGAGTCCCCCGTCGGCGAATACCGCACGACGGCACCGACATAGCCACCGGCGGGCCAGAAGTGTTCGACACACACGCCTACGGTCCGGCCGCCCGCCGACTCCAGCGCACGCCCTCTGAGCAGTGCGAACAGATTAACGCAAACAACCAGAAGCGGAACAAACAAGGCAATTAAGAGAAACATTCTGATGGCGAGCATCGCACCCCTCGAATCAATCGGGCACACATTTCCCGAAACGGACGAATTGTGGCATCACTTGAATCTCGCGTCAAGGCACTGGAAGACAGTGCCACGAACCAGAAGGTAGCCGCTCACGACTATCAGGATCTCAAAAAGGAGATCACCGCAGTAGCCAGCGACCATACGGCTCTCAAGGGTGAACTCATCGGCCTCGTGGCCTCCTTCACCTTGATCAATCTGTCCCTCCCCTCGCTGTTCAACCTGGAAAAACTGCTGGAGTCGAAACTCCGTATCGGGCACAACGAATGGGGCCTCATCAGCCGCATCCCGGCGTCCCCCGTCGGCACAGGGGCGCGCGGACCCATCGGACCGCAAGGGCGGCAGGGGGCGGACGGACGAAGGGGACCCCGCGGTGAGCGGGGAGCGGCGGGGCCACGCGGCCCACGAGGGGCCCGAGGGCCGGACGGCCGCGCCGGCGCCCGGGGTGTCCAGGGCCCCGACGGGCGTCTCCCCTCCACCGCGGAGCTGGAGCGCATGACGCGTGCGGCCGAGACGGCGACGAGCTCCTTGGAAGGCGCGATCCGCCGGGCCAACAGCCTGGGCTCCACCCTGGGCGGCTGAGTCGACCCACGCATGGAAGGTGACAGACATGACTCTCAGACAATCCGTGCTCAACGTGGCGGACAGTCTCCAAAGGCTCCGCGGTGGGCTGGACAGCACGGCCAGGGCGATGAGCGGACTGCAGCGAGGAGCCTCCGCCGCGGCAACGCCGCTGGCGCGGGTGGACTCGGTATTCACCCGGGCCAACACCGCCGTGGGCAAGCTGCGTGGCTCACTGACCAGCACCAACACCGCCCTCGGTAAATCCAGGAGCGCCACCGACAAGTTCAAGACCTCCCTCGACAAGCTCAAGTCCTCCGCCGACAAGACCAAGGCCGCCCTCAAGGACGTGAAGAACCAGGCCGACGCGGTCGAGAAGTCCGTGGGGAAGGCCGGGAAGAACGCCGACAAGGGCGGGAAGTCCATGGGGGGCCTGGGGAAGGGACTCAAGGGGGCGTCCACCGCGCAGAAGGGGCTCAACCTCGCGATGAGTGCCAACCCGTTCGGGCTGGTCATGACGCTGCTCACCCCGCTCATCACGCAGTTCGTCAACATGGACAAGGTCACCGCCCTCGTCCGCAAGGGCCTCACCGCCGCCTGGAGTCACATCAAGTCCTCCTCGCAGTCCGCCGCGAAGATCCTCGGGCCGCTGTTCAAGGGCGTGGTGAACGGGTTCCTGACCCCGACCCGGATGCTGGTGCGCGGGCTCAACGTCCTCATCGGCGGCCTGAACCACGTGAAGTTCAAGGTCCCCGACTGGGTGCCCGTCATCGGCGGCAAGGGCTTCGCCTTCGATCTGTCCCCCATCCCGGTGCCGCAGCTCGCCCAGGGCGGCATCGTGCGCGCCCGCACCGGCGGCACCCTCGCCCTCGTCGGCGAGGGCGGCGAGCACGAGGCGGTCATCCCGCTGTCCCGGCTGGAGCGGATGCTCGGCTCCGGCGGCGGCCTGCGCCGGCTCGCCGCCGCCGTCGAGGCGCTCGCCGACCGGCCCGTCCAGATCGACGTGGACTCCCAGACCATCGCACGCGCCGTCCAGCTCGGGCAGCGCAAGCTCGCCCGGAGGTGAGGCAGGGACATGGCAAGGAATCTCTGGATCGGCAAGCCCGGACTTCTCCGGGAGATCGACCAGGCGGCCAAGAGCTGGGACCGGTCGGCGGAACTCAACGTCACGGAGTTCAAGTCCCTGGAGGGGCGGATCACCACCGTGGCCCCGGCCCGTACCGTCCGCCGGCTCAAGTTCTCCTGGGACTCCCTCGCGCCCGACGACGCCCAGCACCTCTCCCGGCTCGCCCGCCGGATCAACGGGCCCGGTCTGCTGGGCAGCGCGCAGACGTCGTACGGTCCGCTCGCGGTGCTCGACCCGGCCTCGGTGAACCTGCTCGACCCCTACCAGGCCGCCGCGCAGAGCGAGAGCAACGGCACCGACCACTGGTTCGCCATCACCGGCACCCTGGTCGTCAGCCCCCTGACCGGGGACACCGTCGTCGCCGACTTCCAGGAGAACACCCGGATCGGCTGGCGGCACGGCGTGTGGACCGGCTGGCCGGTGATGCCCGGCATGCAGGTGTCCTGGCTGGTCCCGGCCGACTGGAACCCGGCACTCGCCACCGCCCAGCTCGACTGGAAAGCCGCCGACGGGGCATATCTCAGCAGCTCGTCCGCGAACGGACCGAGCGTCTCCGGCATCGCCCCGGCCGGGGCCGCCTTCGTCACCCCGGTCGGCGGACCCGGCGCGGCCGGTCCCGCGGGGCTGGCCGGAGCCTGCCTGACCATCGGCGAGGCCCCGGCCGCCCACGCGCTCGGGGAGGGCTGCCCGGCGATGTCCATGACCGCGTACAGCGACGTCCCGTCCGCCCGGCTGCCGTACCGCAACGTCAGCGTCGACCTGGTGGAGGTGCGCGGTGCAGAACTCTGACGAAACGCTCGCCGCCGCGCTCGCCGCCACCGAGCGGATCCCGGCCCACTCCACCCGGCTCGGCGGCCGGGAGATGGGCGGCCAGGTGCAGTCCTGGAAGGTGGAGCGGGCCTACAGCACCGATCTGCCCGAGGCGCTGCGCGCCTTCTCCGGGAGTGCCTCGGCCCAGCTGGAGCTGTCGCTCGGCGGCAGCGGTGCGCCCGCGCCCCGGCTGTACTCGGCCTGGTCGGCCCGCGGCAGCGGCGACGTCGTACGGCCCGGGCAGTCCGTGGTCCACGCGGCGGGCGCGAACGACCGCACCGTCCCCGCCTTCCGCGGCGCCGTCCGGTCCCGCACGGCCGCGTCCGGCAGCGACACCGTCACCGTCCAGGCGCTCGACGGCGCGGAACGGCTGCGCGGACCCGCGCAACTGCCACGGCCCTACCACGGGCTGCGCTACGGGCAGCCCGTGGCGACCGCGACCTGGTGCGTCGACGAGATCCTGCGCCAGGGCGGCATCCACAGCTGCCCGCCGCCCCGCGCCCCCGGCGTGGCCGACGACAGCACCCGGCCGTTCACCGCGCTCTATGCCGCACTGCACGGCGGTTTCAACGCCACGTACGGCCAGCCCGAGACCTTCCCGGCCCCCTCCGCGTACTCCTGGGTGCGGGACGGGGCGCCGTACGAGATGGCGCTGATGCCGAAGGCGGCGGGGCTCACGGCATCCTGGATGCCGCGCTCC
This sequence comes from Streptomyces sp. NPDC096311, assembly GCF_044763085.1. Classification (NCBI taxonomy): domain Bacteria; kingdom Bacillati; phylum Actinomycetota; class Actinomycetes; order Kitasatosporales; family Streptomycetaceae; genus Streptomyces; species Streptomyces sp. NPDC096311. The sequence goes on along the minus strand of NZ_JBIWFN010000006.1, from coordinate 192,030 downwards.
CGCTTCGTCGTCGCGGGGAAGGTGTTCCAGGCCGAGCTGCATGTGAACACCGCCCTCGCGGTGGGCAATGAACTGGAACTCAAGCTGATCTTCGACCGCAGCGCCGGCGCGTACGGGAACTACGCCCTGAACGTCTACTTCGCCACCGGCGTCGTGAAGATCACCTCGGGCACGGTCGGCGGCGGCGGTCTGGTCGCCAGTTGGACCATTCCCAAGCTCGCCTCGCTCAAGGGCGTGTGGCACCTCGGGTTCACCGTCGACACCCGGGCCGGTGCCGTCGGCGGGAACACCCCGGCGACCGTGTACCCGCGGCTCACCGCACCCGACGGGGAGTACGTCACCCCGCCGACGGCCCCCTTCACCTTCTCCGACGCCTCCTCGGTGCAGCCCCCTTCCGAGCTGTACCAGATCAGCCTGAAGACCGACGTGGCCGTCGAATGCCTCCAGGTCACCGACCGCTCCTGGCCGGACCTCGACTCGTACACCGCCGAGGAGTGGGAGCAGAAGGGCCGCTGGGCCAAGGGCGCGGTGCTCGACGACGCGACGGTGCCGCTCTACGACGTGCCGAAGATCTCCGGCTCCCAGTGGGACGCCCTCACCGAGATCGCCCGCGCCACCATGTCCACCGCCGAGTTCGACGAGCAGGGCGTCTTCCGCTGGCGCGGGCCCGGCCGGTTCCGGACGGTGCCCGCCGGGCCCGATCTCACGGTGACCACCCGGCGCGACATCGCCGCCCTCACCGTCTCCGAGGAGATCGACGCCTGCCGCAACCACTGCGAACAGCCTTACCAGGACTGGACCGGCATCAGCCACACCTACAGCGACACCGTCACCGACACCGTCGTGCGGGAGGTCAGGCCGGGCGGCTGGGTGGAGGTCGCGTACGCCATCGCCGAGGAGGAACTCGACGTCGGCCCGCTCCAGATCGAGGACGACGTGGCACCCGTCGGCGGCCACCGGGTCCGTTTCGGCAGCGCGGCGGCCGGCGGCACCTCGGTGAAGGGCGCGGTGACGGTCAGCTCGCGGCGCGACGGCCCGAACTACCTGGTGCGGTTCGCAAACCACGGCACGGCGAGCGTCTGGACGGTCACCAAGGACGGCAAGCCCTCCGTGCAGATCGTCCCGCAGAAGCGCACGGGCGATCCCCGGCAGCGGTCGTTCGCCTGGTACAACACCACCAGCCAGGCCGCCTACGGCAAGCAGGTCTACCAGGCGCCCGCGACCGACTGGGTGCAACAGCAGCAGGTCGCCTCGGACCTCTCGCACGCCATGCTCGACGCCGGCCGTTACCCGGTCCCGGTGCTCGGCGAGGTCGAGGTGCTGCACGATCCACGCATCCAACTCGGTGACGTGGTGCGGGTGGTGGACACCAGCGGGGCCACGCTCGACACCCTCGCCTGGGTCGTGGGCATCCGCACCACCTGTCAGGCGGGGGCCGCCCCCCAGCAGACGCTGACCCTGCGCGGTACCTCCTACAACGGCGTTCCGACCGACTCCGGGCTCACCCCGGACCCGCCGGTCGATCCGGAGTACGGCAACCAGCGGACGTACGCCCTGATCGACGCCCAGAACGCCACACTCGACGCTCTGACCACCAGCAGGATCACCTACCGCGAACTGCTCAAGGCGCCGGGAGGTGCGGCATGAGCGAACTGCCCCCGGAAGAACCGCGCGTGGAAGAACCGCGCGCGGCGGAACCACCGCCGGAGACCGCCGACGACGACGCGAACGTGGCGCATCCGGTCCCGGTCGACAGCGCCGCGACCCGCGACGGCGACGGCGGCACACCGGCCGGCTCACTCCCGCCGTCCCTGGGCGACTGACCGCCCCCTCGTCCCGTACGCGCGCCCCGTACGCGATCAGTCGTCCCGTACGCACTCCAGGATCCAGGAGGAAGCCGTCATGGCCCTGCTCACCCCGCTCGGCAGCCTGCCCTACCCGCAGCCGGCCGACGCCGCGAACATCCCCGTGCACATCCAGTCGCTCGCGGAGGCCGTCGACGGCCGCACCGTGCTGCGCTTCGCGGACGCCGCGACCCGCGACGCCAAGGTGACCGCCCCGGTGGCGGGCATGCTCTGCTGGCTCGGCACGCCCAAGCAGTACTGGTGCTACACCGGCAGCGCCTGGACGCAGCTGGCGCCCGGCCCGGTCCACAAGGCCAACACCACGGCCGGTACGACGACGTCGACGGCGTACGTGGAGACCCTCACCGGCTCCACCGGCGACCCGACCACCGTCACCTTCACCGCTCCGGCCTCCGGCGCCGTGCTCGTCTCGGTGGGCGCGCGCATCAGCAGCAGCGCGGCCACGGCCTGCCACATGTCGGCGAACATCCGGCTGAACACGACGGTCGCGCTCGCCGCCGCCGACACCCGCGCGGCACTCGCCGTCGGCACCAACCAGTGCTCCGTCACGACCCAGTTCCAGGTCACCGGGCTCACCGTGAACGGCGTCTACACCGCGACCGCCGCCTACAAGTCGGCCGCGACCACCAGCACCGCGACCTTCGCCAACCGATTCATCACCGTAACTCCCGTGATGTGAGGCACACATGGCCACACCACTGACCGCCGACGCCCTCGCCCGCGCCCTGCGCGACGAGGGCGTCGCCCTTTCCGAGAGCGACAACTGGCGCACCCACAACCGCAACAGCCGAGGCGCCTGGGGCCCGGTCCACGGCGTCATGCTCCACCACACGGCAGGCACCGACAGCCTCCGCCTGTGCCGCGAGGGCACCGCGGACCTGCCGGGCCCGCTCTGCATCGGCCTGATCACCAAGGACGGCACCGTCCACCTGGTCGGATACGGCCGCACCAACCACGCCGGTTCGGGCTCGACCGCGGTCCTGGAGGCCGTACGGGCCGAACGAGCCGTACTGCCGGCCCCCGGACCCGACGCCGTGGACGGCAACGCCCGCTTCTACGGCTTCGAGATCGAGAACCTGGGCAACGGGCGGGACCCCTACCCGGCAGCCCAGCTCGCCGCCGTGGAACGGCTTTCCGCCGCGATCTGCCGCGCCCATGGCTGGTCCGCGTCCAGCGTGATCGCGCACAAGGAGTGGACGCGCCGCAAGATCGACCCGTCGTTCTCGATGTCCGGGATGCGGCAACGGGTGGCGGCCCGGCTCGGCTCCCGACCGGTCTCGTACGAACCCTTCCCCGGCGCCGCGTTCTTCGCGCTCGGCCGCCGCAGTCCGCTGATCACAGCCGTCGGCGAACGGCTGGTCGCGGAGGGGTGCGGGCGCTACTCGACCGGCCCGGGCCCGGTGTGGACGCAGGCCGACGTCCTGTCGTACGCGACCTGGCAGCGCGGGCTCGGCTACGTCGGCAAGGACGCCGACGGCACCCCGGGCCGCACCAGCTGGGACAAGCTGCGCGTCCCGCGCGCCTAGGGGGCCGGACGTACCCGAGAAGCACTGGAGCACCCGAAAGGAGCCCGGAGATGAGCGACGCCGGCCGCAGAACCCTGCGTACGACACTCCAGACCCTGTTCGCCCTGATCACCGTCCTGCCGCTGGTCGCCGACGACCCACTGATCCGGGACGTACCCGAGCTCACGGCCGTGGTGGGCGGCGCCGCGCTGCTCAGCCGGGTGATGTCGATGCCCGCGGTGGACCGGCTGCTGCCGGGGTGGCTGCGCGGGCCCTCCCGCGGAGAAACCGCCGATGCCGACGACTGAGGCCGAGAGCGTCGCCCTGGAACTGGAGCGGCTGCGCCGCTCGGTCGACGTCGGGTTCGCCACCACCCGCGGCGACCTCGCCCTCCTCCTGCAACGCGCGGACCAGACCGACAAGACCCTCGACGAACACGAGTCCCGCCTCGACGCCCTGGAACGCACCCGCTGGCCCCTGCCCTCCCTGGCGGCCGCCACCTCGTGCACGGCGCTGGCGCTGACGATCTGGCAGTCGATGGGACGCTGAACCCCGGTCCGCCGAACGCGCGGGAGCCCCTCGCCCAGGGCTCCCGCGCGTTCGTCTACTTGAGGCCGATCGCCGTGCAGTCCGCCTTGGTCGAGGCCGTGCAGATCTGCTTGACGGTGTAGATGTTGTCCTGGATCACCGTCTCCTTGATGTTCGCCTTGGTCAGGGCGACCACGGGCATCAGCTGGGAGGGGATCTTCTTGTTCGTGGGGCTGTCGACCTTGTCGCGGGTGAGCGCGTCGAACTCGATGCCACGCCCCTGGACCTTCGCCACGGCCATCTCGGCCGCCGCGGAGGCCTCATCGGGGTAGGACTTGTAGACGCTCATGTACTGCTCGCCCCGGACGATCCGCTGCACCGCGTCCAGCTCGGCGTCCTGGCCGGTGACCGGCGGCACCTTGCTGACGCCCATGGTCTTCAGGGCGTCGATGACGGCGCCCGCGAGACCGTCGTTGGCGGAGTAGACACCGGCGATGTTGCTGAGGCCGATGGCCGAGATGGCCTTCTCCATGTTGGCCTTGCCGACGGCCGGATCCCAGTCCTTGGTGTCGTACGACTTGGAGATGACGACCTTGCCGTTGAGCTCGCCCAGGGCGCCCGACTTGAACTGCGCCGCGTTCGGGTCGGTGGGCGAGCCGTTCATCATGACGATCTTCTTCGTGGAGGCGTTGGTGCCCAGCGCCTCCAGGAGCGCCTTGCCCTGCACCTGGCCGACGAGCTCGTTGTCGAAGGAGATGTACGCGTCGATCGGGCCCTGCGCCAGACGGTCGTAGGCGATGACGGGGATGCCCGCGTCCTTGGCCTTCTGCACATCGCTCGCGATGGCCTTGGAGTCCACCGCGTCGACGAGGATCACATCGACCTTGTCGTCCACCATCTGCTGGAACTGCTGGCTCTGCTTGGAGGCGTCCTGCCCCGCGTTGGCGTAGTCGACCTTGCCCTTGCCGTTGGTCAGCTTGGCGACCTGCTGCTCGATGATCGGGTAGTCGAACTTCTCGTAACGGGTGTTGGCCTTCTCCGGGAGGAGCAGGCCAACCGTGATGTCGTCACCCTTGGTCGGGCTCGCCTTGGTGTTGCTGCCGCCGATCCCGTCCACGACACCGCAGGCGGCGAGGGAAACGGTCATCGCGGAGCAGGCCAGGGCTATGGCGGTACGACGAAGCCGGGTGTTACGAGTGTTCACATCAGGTGCCTTCCGGGCGAGGTAGCTGCTTTGCGACCCAGGTGGCTGAAAGCCAACGCGGCGATCACCTCAGCGTCAAGGAGTAACCACTTAACGAGATGGCAACAGCATTCTGTGTTCCCCAAGTGAACACGATGGGAAGGGGGTGCGCCGCCACTTCCACAGAACCCCTCTGATTGACTTGCGTCACGCGCTCCCCGGCGACATACAACCCACCCCCGCACCCGGGAGTCTCGAAGGTGGCCGCGCACACCGCAGCACGAACCAGGGGAAGCATGAGACCAGTTGGGCGGAGTGGACCGGCGCTCGCCGCGACGCCGACGATCGCCACCACCGGGGGTCTGCTCGCCGTCTCGGGTGCGCCCGCCTCCGCCGCGAGCAGCTGCGCATCGCCGGTGTACAAGCGGCAGTTCTATGCGAACACCACCTTCTCTGGCATACCGAAGAAAACGGACTGCGATGCCGCGGTCAGCGAGAACTGGGGCACGAAGGCACCCGCCTCCGGCCTCCCGAAGGACAACTTCGGCGTCCGCTGGACCGTGACGAGGGACTTCGGTTCGGGAGGCCCCTTCGCCCTTCCCGTCACCGCCCAGGACGGCATCCGCGTCTACCTCGACGGCACCCGCAAGGCCGACCTCTGGAAGAACGTCTCCTCGACGGTCAAAAAGACCGTCAACGTCACGATTCCTTCCGGAAAGCACACCCTCCGCGTCGACTACGTCAACTGGACCGGCGCCGCCAACGTCTCCTTCGGCTACACCCGCCGCACCACCGCCACCGTCGACAAGGTCAAACCCCTCACCCCGAGCGGGACTTCCGTCTCGTACGACACGGCGGGCGGCAACGCCAAGCTGAGCTGGGCGAAGAACAAGGAGATGGACCTCGCGGGGTATCGCGCCTACCGCCGTCCGAAGGGCAGCGCCACCTGGACGGGAGTGGGTACGACGACCGCCACCTCGTACACCGACACGACCGTGCCCGCGACCGGCGACACCTACTCCTACGAGGTCCGCGCCCACGACAAGGCGGGCAACGAGTCGGCGGGCAACGCGGACCAGGCCGTGACCACCCTCGACCGGACGGCGCTCGCCGCGCCCGCCGGGCTGATCGCCACCTCGGTGTCCCGCGGGCTGCAGCTCGACCGGAACGGGGTCACGGGAGCGGTGTCCTACCGCGTCTACCGGGCGACGACCGAGAACGGGGTGTACGCCCGGATGGGCAGTACGGACAAACTCTCGTACCTGGACACCTCGGCCGTCGAGAGCGTCGCCTCCTCCTACCGGGTGACCGTTCTCGACGCGGCGGGCAACGAGTCCGCGCGTTCCGCGGCCGCCGCCGGCGAGCGCGAGGACCTCACCCGCCGCCCGCCGTCACCGGGCTGACGGTCACCCCGACCGCGTACGGCTTCGAGCTGGAGTGGGACAAGAACCCGGCCACCGACCTCGGGCGGTACACCGTCTACTGGGGCGAGCTCTGGGGCGACGAGGGCAACCGCCTGACCTGGTCCGGGCTCGGAGCGGGCCAAGAGGAGTCCGCCGAACCCGCGCAGGGCTTTCGCATCTATCGGTGGAACCCCGCCACCGCCGCGTACGAGAAGGTCCACGAGGCCTCGGCCGGAGCGTTCGAGTACTTCGACACCGGCACGAAGCGCGGCACCACGTCCTCCTACTGGGTGACCGGTGTGAGGGCCGACGGCACCGAGACCCTGCCCGCCGGCGACTGGACGGTCACCGAACCGGCGCGGTGAGCCGAGGAACGCCGAAGGGGGTGGGGAGGTCGACGACCTCCCCACCCCCTTCGGTAGCTGGAACTAGTCCGACTGCCTCTTCGGACGCCAGACCACCAGCGCGCTCGTCTGCTGGACCTCCTGGTACGGGACCAGGTCGCGGCGGTACGAGGCGTGCACCGCGGCCTCGCGCTGCTGCATCGCGGCAGCGGCGCCGTCCAGGGCCGATTCCAGTTCCGCGACGCGGGACTGGAGGGCGGCCACCTGGTTCTCCAGCTCGATGATGCGCTTGATGCCGGCCAGGTTGATGCCCTCGTCCTGGGAGAGCGCCTGCACCGTGCGGAGCAGTTCGATGTCGCGGGCCGAGTAACGCCGGCCCCGGCCGGCGGTGCGGTCCGGGGAGACCAGGCCGAGGCGGTCGTACTGGCGCAGGGTCTGCGGGTGCAGGCCGGAGAGCTGGGCCGCCACCGAGATGACGTAGACCGGGGTCTCCTCGGTCAGTTCATAGGGGTTTCGACGACGGCCGTCCATCTGCTCATGCTCCCTTCGCGGCCTGGAACAGCTCGGCCCGTGGGTCCTCGCCCGCGGTTGCCTCGCGATACGCCTCCAGGGCGTCGCGAGCCTTGCCCGACACGTCCGTGGGGACCGCGACCTCGACGGTGACGAGGAGGTCGCCACGCGTACCGTCCTTGCGGACGGCACCCTTGCCGCGGGCCCGCATCGTACGGCCGTTGGGCGTGCCCGGGGGCAGCTTCAGGGTGACCGGGGGGCCGCCCAGGGTCGGTACGCGCACCTCGCCGCCGAGTGCCGCCTCCGCGAAGGTGACGGGCACGGTGACGGTGAGGTTGTCGCCCTTGCGGCCGAAGACCGGGTGGGCGTCCACATGGACCGTGACGTACAGATCGCCTGCCGGGCCGCCCCGTTCGCCGGGTGCGCCCTTGCCGCGGAGGCGGATGCGCTGGTTGTCGCTCACCCCCGCCGGGATGCGGACCTGCATCGTGCGCGAGGACTTGGCGCGACCGCTGCCGTGGCAGATCTCGCAGGGGTTCTCCGCGATGAGACCGCGGCCCTTGCAGTCCGGGCAGGGGTCCGTGAGCGAGAAGCCGCCGCCGGAGCCGCGCGCGACCTGACCGGTGCCGACGCACGTCGGGCACACGCGCGGTGTGCCGTTCGCGTCGCCGGTGCCCGAACAGGCCTTGCAGGGCGCCTGGGACGTCATCCGCAGCGGGACCGTCGCGCCGTCCACCGCCTCGGTGAAGCTGAGCGTCACCTCGGTGTCGATGTCCTGGCCGCGCCGGGGCTGGGTCCGCGTACCCGTGCCCGCGCCGCCGCGGTTGAACAGGCCCCCGAAGACGTCACCGATGCCGCCGCCGAAGCCACCGGCACCCCCCGCTCCGCCCTGGGCGCCGCCTCCGAAGAGGTCGCCCAGGTCGAAGTTGAAGTTGCCGCCGCCCGCGCCGGGACCCGGACGGAAGCCGCCGTTGCCGAAGAGGGCGCGTGCCTCGTCGTACTCCTTGCGCTTCTTGGGGTCTCCGAGCACGTCGTTCGCCTCGGAGATCTCCTTGAAGCGCTCCTCGGCCTTGGCATTGCCCTTGTTGGCGTCCGGGTGGAACTCGCGGGCGAGCTTCCGGTACGCCTTCTTGATCTCTGCCTCGGTGGCGTCCTTGGGGACGCCGAGGACCTTGTAGAAGTCCTTCTCGATGAAGTCCTTGGTGCTCATCCTCGACGCCCCTCCTCTCTCATGCGTTCAACGTCAGCCCTCGTCCGGGCCACCGCTCTCCTTGTCGTCGGCCGCCTCGGCGGAATCCTGGGAGTCCGCCTTGCCGGTCTGCGCCCCCGGCTGGGGTTCGGCGACCGCCACCCGCGCGGGGCGGATGGTGCGCTCGCCGATGCGATACCCCGGCTGCAGAATCGCCACGCACGTCGTCTCCGTGACGTCCGGCGCGTACGAGTGCATCAGGGCCTCGTGGATCATCGGGTCGAAGGGCTCGCCCTCCTTGCCGAACTGCTGGAGGCCCATCTTCGCCGCGACGGTCTCCAGCGACTCGGCCACCGACTTGAAGCCGCCGACCAGTTCGCCGTGGTCCCGCGCGCGGGCGATGTTGTCGAGCACGGGCAGGAGTTCGGTCAGGAGGTTCGCGATGGCGATCTCCTTGACCGCGATCCGGTCGCGCTCGACCCGACGGCGGTAGTTCTGGTACTCGGCCTGGAGCCGCTGGAGGTCCATCGTGCGCTCGCCGAGCGCCGTACGGACCTGGTCCAGCTGTGCGGTCAGACCGGCCATCTGTGCTGCTGATGCGTCCCCGGCCGGGGCCGCCGCCTCCTCCGTGGAGGGGGTGGCGGCCTGCGGCTCGGCGTCGTCAGGGGTGGCGCCGGAGGGGACGTCAGGCTTCTCTTCGAAGCCCGGGGTCTCCTCCGTCACGCGGCACCGTCCTTACGGTCCTCGTCGACGATCTCGGCGTCGACGACGTCGTCATCGGCCTTGGCCTGCTCGGCGCCGGGGGCACCTTCGGCGCCACCGGCGGCCTGCGCGGCCTGGGCGTCGGCGTACATGGCCTGGCCGAGCTTCTGGGAGACCGCGGCGACCTTCTCCGTGGCGGTGCGGATCTCGGCGGTGTCCTCGCCCTTGAGCTTCTCCTTCAGCTCGGCGATGGAGGCCTCGACCTCGGTCTTGACGTCACCCGGGACCTTGTCCTCGTTGTCCTTGAGGAACTTCTCGGTCTGGTAGACGAGCTGCTCGCCCTGGTTGCGGGTCTCGGCGGCCTCGCGGCGCTTGTGGTCCTCGTCCGCGTACTGCTCGGCCTCCTGGCGCATCCGGTCGACCTCGTCCTTCGGCAGCGAGGAGCCGCCGGTGACGGTCATCTTCTGCTCCTTGCCCGTGCCCAGGTCCTTCGCGGTCACGTGCATGATGCCGTTGGCGTCGATGTCGAAGGCGACCTCGATCTGCGGGACACCGCGCGGGGCCGGCGGCAGACCGGTCAGCTCGAACATCCCGAGCTTCTTGTTGTACGCCGCGATCTCGCGCTCGCCCTGGTAGACCTGGATCTGGACGGACGGCTGGTTGTCCTCGGCGGTGGTGAAGATCTCGGACCGCTTGGTCGGGATCGTCGTGTTCCGCTCGATGAGCTTCGTCATGATGCCGCCCTTGGTCTCGATGCCTAGGGACAGCGGGGTGACGTCGAGGAGCAGGACGTCCTTGACCTCACCCTTGAGGACACCGGCCTGCAGGGCGGCGCCGATGGCGACGACCTCGTCCGGGTTGACGCCCTTGTTGGCGTCCTGGCCGCCGGTCAGCTCCTTGACGAGCTCGGCGACGGCGGGCATGCGGGTGGAGCCACCGACGAGAACGACGTGGTCGATCTCGGAGAGGTTGATGCCCGCGTCCTTGATGACGTTGTGGAACGGCGTCTTGCAGCGCTCCAGAAGGTCCGCGGTGAGCTGCTGGAACTGAGCGCGCGTGAGCTTCTCGTCCAGGTGCAGCGGGCCCTCGGCGGAGGCCGTGATGTAGGGCAGGTTGATCGAGGTCTCGGTGGACGAGGACAGCTCGATCTTCGCCTTCTCGGCGGCTTCGCGCAGACGCTGGAGCGCCATCTTGTCCTTGGCGAGGTCCACGCCGTGACCGGAGCGGAACTGCTGCACCAGGTAGTCGACGACACGCTGGTCCCAGTCGTCACCACCGAGGTGGTTGTCGCCGTTGGTGGCCTTCACCTCGACGACGCCGTCACCGATCTCCAGGAGGGACACGTCGAAGGTGCCGCCACCGAGGTCGAAGACGAGGATCGTCTGGTCGTCCTTGTCCAGGCCGTACGCGAGGGCGGCGGCCGTGGGCTCGTTCACGATGCGCAGGACGTTCAGGCCCGCGATCTCGCCGGCCTCCTTCGTCGCCTGGCGCTCGGAGTCGTTGAAGTAGGCCGGGACGGTGATGACCGCGTCCGTGACCTTCTCGCCCAGGTAGGCCTCGGCGTCGCGCTTCAGCTTCTGCAGGATGAAGGCGCTCATCTGCTGCGGGTTGAAGTTCTTCCCGTCGAGCTCGATCTTCCAGTCCGTGCCCATGTGACGCTTCACGGAGCGGATGGTCCGGTCCACGTTCGTGACCGCCTGGCGCTTGGCCACCTCGCCGACGAGCACCTCACCGTTCTTGGCGAAGGCGACGACGGACGGCGTGGTCCTGGCGCCCTCTGCGTTGGTGATGACGGTGGGCTCGCCGCCTTCAAGAACGCTGACGACGGAGTTAGTCGTGCCCAGGTCGATGCCGACCGCACGTGCCATTTCAATTCCTCCAGCAATGACTTGAGTGGAACGGACTCAAGTGTGCACCACTCTCATTGCTGGGTCAACAGACATGAGTCGCAGGGGCTCAAGTCTTATCTCTTGCTTACACGCAGGTGTGCTTGTACACGTGGTTCGACCTGCGGCTTCTCGGTCAACCGACTCCCGGACGCGGGGACATGCCGTCCCCCGTAGGTGGGGATCCGAAGCAGCGCGAGTACGCCGACACCGGCGCCGCCCGCCACCCACAACGCCGCCGTCGCGCTCACCCATCCCATGTCGATCAGCATCCCGACGAGTGCACCCGCGAAGCCGGTGACCCCCACGACGATCGCGGCGCCCCGAGGCGTGACACCGAGGCGCCGCAGCCGGTGGACCAGATGATCGGGGGCGCCGCGCAGCAGCGGACGCCCGGCCCGCTGCCGCGACACCAGCACCAGCACGGCGTCGGCGGTCGCCACGGCCGTCAGCGCGAACGCGGCGCCCACGCTCGACCCGGCCCCCCGCCCGGCGTGGACCAGTACCGCCGCCGAGGTCAGCACGAACCCGACGAACAGCGCGCCGCAGCGCCCGGGCACGATCCGGGCCGGGGGCCAGTTGTGCATCAGGAACCCGGTCAGCGCGGCGGCCAGCACGCTCAGCAGCGCCGCGAGCCCGTCCATGACCTCGGCAGCCGCACAGCCGCTCAGCGCGAAGGCGGTCGCCACCGCGACCGTCCCCATCACTCCGTCGGCGTGATCGAGCGAGGTGAAGGCATGGGTGGCGAGGGCGATCCAGCCGACGGCCACCACCCCGACCACCGGGCCGAGCTCGCCGTAGGGCACGGTCAGCGCGGCGGCGCCGGTCACGACGGCCGCCTGGAGCGGAACCCGCACAAGAGGCGGCGGGGGCCACAGGTCGGCGACGAGCCCGAGGGCACCGACCCCGATCCCGGCGGCCAGCAGCCTCGCGGCCGCCGGCCCCAGTGGCGCCACGTCCGTCCAGTCCCCGACCCCGGCGACGAACGCCGTGACCGCCACCACCGCGACCCCGCCGAGCAGCGGCACCGCGCGTGCCCGCCGCCGTTCGACCACGCCGAGGCGCAGGGCGAGGAGCCGCAGCAGGGCGGCGAGTACGGCGGCGAGGAGCAGGGCGGAGGCGGCGGCGACGATTCCGTACAGCACGCAGCCAATTTAGTGTTAAATGTCGTAAATACGCCGCAGATCACACGATCGGGTTTACGTGTCGGCCGGAGACCTCGGCACCTGTCGGCCGGTGACGTGCGCAACTGCCGGTCGGTGACTTCGGCGACTCAGGTGGACCTCAGCGACGCAGATCACCGCACCGCTGGCTACAGTGCGGCGGAAGATATGGGTAGTCTCAGACGGACTGCATAAGTTACCGCTTAGTAATCGGCTGAAGGTCGGCCTTCAGCTCCCTCCCTCGCAGGCCCGAGGAGCCCCCAAATGCAACTCGCCGCGATCATTGTGTCGCTGGTACTCGCCGTGGTCGGCGTGGCGCTGTTCTCCCGTGCCATCGCGCAGATCTACCGGTTCGTACGGCTCGGCCAGGACGTCCCCGCGGGCACCCGCACCGACGACTGGACCGCGCGCACCGTCACGGTGGTCCGGGAGTTCCTCGGCCACACCCGGATGAACCGGTGGGGGGTGGTCGGGGTCGCGCACTGGTTCGTGGCGGTCGGCTTCTTCTCCCTCGTCGCCACGCTGGTGAACGCCTTCGGGCAGCTCTTCCAGGCCGACTGGGCGCTGCCCATCATCGGGCACTGGCTGCCGTACGAGATCTTCGTCGAGTTCATCGGCCTGATGACGACCCTCGGCATCCTCACGCTCATCGTGATCCGCCAGCTGTCCCGGCCCGACCGGCCGGGCCGCAAGTCCCGCTTCGCCGGGTCCAACGCCGGCCAGGCCTACTTCGTCGAGTCGGTCATCCTCATCATCGGCCTCGCGATCATGACCCTGCGCGGCCTGGAGGGTGCCCTCGCCGACGTGCACGGCTACGAGGCCGCGTACTTCGCCTCGTACCCGATCGTCGCCGCCTTCAAGGGGACGAGCGTCGGCACGCTCCAGAACCTGATCTACCTCACCGCGATGATCAAGATCGGGACGTCCTTCATCTGGATGATCACGGTCTCCCTCAAGACGGACATGGGTGTCGCCTGGCACCGCTTCCTCGCCTTCCCGAACATCTGGTTCAAGCGGAACGCGAAGGGCGAGACCGCCCTCGGCGCGCTGCTGCCGATGACGAGTGACGGCAAGGCCATCGACTTCACCGACCCCGGCGAGGACGACGTCTTCGGCGTCAGCCAGGTCGAGCAGTTCTCCTGGAAGGGCCTGCTGGACTTCTCCACGTGCACCGAGTGCGGGCGCTGCCAGTCGCAGTGCCCCGCCTGGAACACGGGCAAGCCGCTCTCCCCCAAGCTCCTCATCATGTCGCTGCGCGACCACGCGCACGCCAAGGCGCCCTACCTGCTCGCGGGTGGCGGCAAGAACATGGAGGGCGAGGAGAAGGCGTCGGCGGAGCAGCTGGCCGACGTGCCCGCCGCCGCGCTCGCCGAGGCCGAGCGGCCCCTGATCGGCACGTTCGAGGAGAACGGCGTCATCGACCCCGACGTGCTGTGGTCCTGCACCACGTGCGGCGCGTGCGTCGAGCAGTGCCCCGTCGACATCGAGCACATCGACCACATCGTCGACATGCGCCGCTACCAGGTGATGATCGAGAGCGCGTTCCCGTCCGAGGCGGGCACGATGCTCAAGAACCTGGAGAAGAAGGGCAACCCCTGGGGTCTGGCCAAGAAGCAGCGCCTCGAGTGGACCAAGGAAGTCGACTTCGAGATCCCGGTCGTCGGACGCGACATCGAGGACCTGTCCGAGGTCGAGTACCTGTACTGGGTCGGCTGCGCCGGCGCCCTGGAGGACCGCGCCAAGAAGACCACGAAGGCCTTCGCGGAGCTCCTGCACATGGCGGGCGTCAAGTTCGCCATCATGGGCGGCGACGAGAAGTGCACCGGTGACTCCGCGCGCCGTCTCGGCAACGAGCCCCTGTTCCAGGAGCTCGGCATGGAGAACGTCGCCGCGCTGAACATGGCCTTCGGTGAGGATGACGAGGACGAGTCGACGAAGAAGCCGAAGTCGGCGAAGAAGATCGTCGCGACCTGCCCGCACTGCCTCAACACGATCGGCAACGAGTACCCGCAGCTCGGCGGCGACTACGAGGTCATCCACCACACCCAGCTGCTCCAGCACCTCATCGACGAGGGCAAGCTGCTGCCGGTCACCCCGGTGGACGGCCTCATCACCTACCACGACCCCTGCTACCTGGGCCGCCACAACAAGATCTACACGCCGCCGCGCGAGATCATGTCGGCCGTCCCGGGCCTGCGTCAGCAGGAGATGCACCGCCACAAGGAACGCGGCTTCTGCTGCGGTGCCGGTGGTGCGCGGATGTGGATGGAGGAGCGGATCGGCAAGCGCATCAACAACGAGCGCGTCGACGAGGCTCTGTCCCTCAACCCCGACATCGTCTCGACGGCCTGCCCGTTCTGCCTCGTCATGCTCACGGACTCCGTGAACGGCAAGAAGAACGACGGCCAGGCCAAGGAGTCCATCCAGGTCGTGGACGTGGCCCAGCTCCTTCTCGACTCCGTCAGGACGCCGGTCGATCCGGCGGGGACGGCCGAGGCGGAGAGCGAGCCGGAGCCTGAGCCGGTGAAGTAGCCGGGCCTTTCGAGAGAACGACACCCCATGTCCCCGGTTCAGCCCGGGGCCATGGGGTGTCGTCGTATTCAGTTCAGGTGATTCGGGTGATTCAGGCGATTCAGCCGTCGGCCGCGGCTCTCGGCGACGCGGAGTGCGTCATGGAGGGCCCCGGTCAGGCACTCGGCGAGGAAGCGGAGATCGCCCGGCGGGGTGTCCGGGAGCATGTCGTGGGCGTGCGCCAGGAGTTGCGTACCCATACCGAGCTGGATGGACTCCGTGGCGTCGGCCAGGCGGGACACGGGTCCGCCGTGGTCGTCGGTGATCAGATAGCAGGCCTTGTCCTCGGCACCGGACCAGGGCAGCAGACGTGGCTCTCGTCGCGCTTCCGCGTCCATCAGGCGACCTCCAGCCCGTGGATCCAGTACGGGCCGGGCGTGTCCAGCCCCAGGGTGGCCAGGGCCAGTTCGCGGCGCCGCTCACGCTGCTCGTGGACGGTCACGTACGGGCGTACGGCGACGGTGGCGGTGCCGTCGAGGGGGATGTCCAATCCGTACGGGCTGCGGTGGGCGGGGAGCGGGGTCCTCGGCCTTGACGGGACGGCGCGTGCCGGGCGGGGCGGGCGGACGCGGTGCGCGCCGCGTGGGATGAGCAGGAGGCTCACCCAGGCGGTGAGGCGGTGGATAAGGTCGGTCATGTCATCAGCTCCGTTCAGGGTTCAGCTGGTGGCCGTGCCCCGGGACGGCTCCATCCGTCGTCGGGGTTCTTCGATCACCCTACTGCGGTGTACTGCCGTATGAGCGGTTAACTGTGAATCGCATGGAATACGGTCGTCTGCGCATGGTGGTGCGGTGATGGAATTTGTTGCCGATATCCCCCGCTGGCGCCAGGTGGCCGAGGTGATCCGCCGCCGCATCGAGGACGGGACCTACCCGCCGCGCACCCGTATCCCCTCCGTCGTGGAGATCACAGCGGAGTTCGGCATCGCTGCCGTGACCGCGCAGAAGGTGCACAAGGGCTTGCGTGCGGAAGGGCTCATCTACACGGAACCGGGCCTCGGCTCGTTCGTCGCCGAGCAGCCCGCGAAGCCTGCGGACTCGTAGCGCGGGGTTCGGGGCGCAGCCCCGAGGGATGGGACGGGTAGGGGCGGCGGGGGCGAAAGACATCCCCGCCCCAGCCGGAGTCCGTACGCGCGAAAACCGCGACGCCGAGCCCGGTCGCGTGCGGGCTCGGCGTCGCGGTGGACGTAGGGGCGGCTACTTCGCGGAGCGGCCCCGCTTCGAGTCGCCCGTCACGTTCGCGATCCACTTGAGGAAGTCGCCCGGGTCGACGTTCGAACCGTGCCCCTCGTCCCAGTAGTAGAGGTGGTTGACGTCGTCGCCCAAGCCGTCCAGCGCGGCGGCGAGGTTCGCGGAGACCGTCAGCGAGGTGTCGGAGTCCTTGGTACCGAGGCGGATCCACCAGTGCCTCGACCGGCCGGGGTTCTCCTCCCCGATGTGGTGCATCGGGTTCATCAGGTCGAGCTTCTCGGGGATGTCGCTCGCGACCCGCTTGGTGGCCAGGCCTGTGGTGTCGTTCTTCGCGCCGTACGCCGTGAAGTGCCGCGCCTCGGTGGTGCCGGCGCCGAACTCGTTGTTCTCGCCCGCGGACAGGTCGAACGCGTCGAAGGCCGGTGTCGTCTTCTTCCGCGCGCCGACGTGGGTCAGGAAGTCGGCCCAGGTGAAGGTCGCCCTGCCGCCGGACCACGTGATGAACGTGTTCGCGGCCAGGTACGTCGCGCGGTCGGCCTCCGACAGCGCCGCCAGGTACTTCGTGGCGGACGGCTGGAGGTAGGTCTCCACCATGTAGGCGTCGTAGTTGCGGGCCGTGAGCGGGCCGAAGCCGTTCAGGCCCCGCAGCCTGAGGGAAGCCTGGTACTCGGCGAACTGGGCCCGCAGCGCCTTCGACACCGTCTGGTCGACGACCTTGCCGGTGCTCGCCGTGACGTTGGTGCCCCAGTTGAACTCGTACGCGCCGTCGGCGTGCTCGAGGTCGGTGATGGGGCACCAGGCGCCGGTGGCGAAGATCGCGTCGGAGGCGTCGGCGGCGCCGAGCTCCTTGAGGTACTTGTCGTAGACCGGGCTGTCGCCGGACGCGCCGAGCAGGGAGGACAGGGCGCCCCCCGCACTCGTACCGGTGGAGACGATCCGGTCGGTGTTGCCCGGGATGACTCCCTTGTTGGCGCGGACGTAGCGGACCGCGGCCTTCAGGTCGACGATGGCGGCCGGGGCGGTGCCGTAGTACGTGCCGGCGGAGTCGGTGAGGGTCCGGCCGCGCGCGCCGGGCTCCACGACGACGTAACCCGCCGCCAGGCCCAGCTTCCCGAGGTTGACCATCCCGCCCTGGGCGTTCACCATCGCGTTGCCGCCGGACTGCACCTCGCCCGTGCCCGCGCTACTGGAGGCTGAGGGGGCGGCGGACGCGCTGGGGGACGCGCTGCCACCGGCGCCGCCCGTGGGCATGCCGCCGGTCATCTCGGCGCCGCCCACGCCGGTGGCGTCCGCCACGGACGACGGCATGTAGCCGCCCACCGAGTTGGCGAAGACGATCGGAGCGTTCGTCGCGTCCACGGCCTTGCCGTCGATCGTGACGGGGACACTGACGTTCAGGCTCTGGTACTTCGCGTCCACCGGACGTGCGACGTAGGTGATGGCCTTCCAGAAGTGGTACACCACCGTGTGGTCGGTGCCGTCGGCGTCCGTGATGGTCGTCGTCAGCTCGGTGTAGGCGCCCTTGTCGAAGACCAGGGAATCCGACGCACCCGAGGACTTCGAGCCCGTGCTCGACGCGTTCGCGCTCAAGGCGAAGCCGCCGACTGCGGCGACTCCGGCGGTCGCGCCGATGCCCATGACGACGGTCCTGCGCTTCACTGCCCTGTGCTTCACGGAAGCCTTCTCCCTGTTCACGGCGGCCATGAGGCAGCCGAAACGGCTGGTCAGGGGCTTGCGGGCCGCTTTTCACGCCGGGCGTCGCCCCCGTTTGTCCGGTCCTTGCGAACGTAAAATGAGCCGCTCAACATTGTCAACAATTCTGTAAAACTCATCGCTGACACACAGCGCTCAGCAAGGTGGCGATACCGCTCCCGTCGAATCCGGCGCATCATGGCGAGGTTGTTGTCCGTGGGGCGGATGAGGTGAACGGTGGGCGAGGGAAAAGCCGGTGTACGGGCCGCGGCGATCAGCTGTGTACTGCTGCTCGGCGGATGCGCGGGCACCGGGAACAGCGGTTCCGCGCGACACGAACCCGTGACCGTCGCCAAGGCCCCGGCCCAACTCCCCGTCCCCCGCGGCAAGGGCGGCAAGGCCGCCGACGACTTCAACGGCGACGGCCGTCGCGACCTGGTCCTCAATGACCTCGTCAAGAGCCCGGACGATGCCCACGGCGACGACGCGGGCATCGGGATCGTCTACGGAACCGGAACCGCACAGGGACTCGCGCCCGGCGCACGGCAGTTGCTGAACCCGGCGCGCCAAGCGGCCCGTACGAAGGGCCGGTCGCCCGCCGTCTTCGACGCGGAGGCGAGCTGCGACCTGGACAGGGACGGTTTCACCGATCTCGTCGTGTCGACGGACCCGCCGTACGACGGGCAGGGCCGGCCCCCCGTCCCCCTCCAGATCCTCTTCGGCTCCCCGGCCGGACTCACCGGCAGGGCGGTCGAGCTGGTCATACCGGCGGCGGCCCGCGCCGGCAACGACTGGCCCGACCAGCCCGTGTGCGGCGACTTCGACGGCGACGGCGCCGAGGACCTGGTCGTGCACGCCTCGGACGGCCGACTCAGCTATCTGCGCGGCCCGTTCACCAGGAAGGGCGCCCCGCGCGCGGCGGGCAGGCCCCTCCCCTCACCCGGCACCGTGCCCACCGGACCCGCCCTCGACGTGAACCGCGACGGCTACGACGACCTTCTCGTCCGTACGGCGGAAGGCCCCGCCACGTCCGCGCTCGTCCTCGGCGGCCCGGCCGGCCCCACCCGCACCGGCACCGCCCTGCCGAGCGGCATCGACGTCGCCCTCGGCCGCTTCGGCAGGGGCCGCGCCCTCGACGCGGCGGTCGGCTCCATGGACGGAACGTATCTGCGCTACGACCTCCCCACCGCTGTACGCGACAGCATCAGCACCCCCGGTTCGGTGCTGGACGCCGGGGACTTCGACGGGGACGGCGTGAGCGAACTCGTCTCCAGCGGAGCGGAGTTGCGGATCCTGCGGGGGCGTACGAGCGGACTGTCCGCGACGGGGATGGTGACCGTGCCGCCACCGGGCCGGGGCACCACACGGGTCCTGACCGTCGCCGACTTCACGGGGGACGGGCGGGCGGACCTGGTCGTGCGGACGTACGACGGGGAGACGAAGGACACGGTCGCGGTGTACGCGGGCAGCAAGGAGGCGCTGGTGACGGCGAAGCCGACGGTCACGTTCTCCACGTCCGAGTTCCTGGGAACCTCCTGAACCGCCAAGACCACCCACCTCGTTGGCCCCGGAACGGGCCCCGGAAAATAATCAAACTCACGTACAACCCTCAGCCCCCGTTCAAGGTCTTCTGTTCGCCGACCATCCCCCGAACCCCGGGACAACTCCCGGTGAACGCGGGCGGTCCGCACCCCATTGACTGGGAATGCCCGCCAGGCATCCCCGCATGCCGCAGGAGACCCCCGCATGCACAAGCAGTACCCGCAGCACCGCACTCACGCCTTCAGACTCGCCCTCGCGACGGCCACCGCGGCCGCGCTGACGGGCGGTCTGCTCACCTTCTCCGCCGCGACGGCGACCGCCGCGGACTCCACGAAGGTCCCGCAGGCCGACTTCAACGGCGACGGAATCGGCGATGTCGCCTTCTCCGCCTCCGGCGCCTACGTGAGCGGTCAGAAGACCGCCGGCCAGCTCGTCGTCCTCTACGGCACCCACAGCGGCGTGTCCGGCGCCAAGCGCTCCACACTCAGCCAGAACACCGCCGGGGTTCCCGGCACCGCCGAGGCCGGGGACGCCTTCGGCGCCGACACGGCGTACGCGGACTTCAACGGCGACGGTTACGACGACCTCGCCGTGTCCTCTCCGCACGAGAAGTTCGGCAACGACACCGACGCCGGTGGCCTCGCCGTCCTCTGGGGCTCCCCGAGCGGCCTCACCGGCAAGGGTGTGGCCATCGCCGACCCGGCCGGCTCCTCGCACGACTACTGGGGCAAGACCCTCGCCGCGGGCGACTTCGACGGCGACGGCAAGGCCGACCTGGCCGTCGGCAACTCCTCCAGCACGATCTACGTCTATCGGGGCGGCATCACCTCCACCGGCGCGGCCGGCCTCGCCCGCACCACGATCAAGCCCCCGATCCAGTCCGGCGGCAACGCCCTCGGCCCACGGAACCTCACCGCCGGTGACATCAACGGCGACGGCCGCACCGACCTGGTGGTCGACGGCTTCGAGACCAAGACCGACTACGGCTGGAACACGAACTACTACGTGCCCGGCACCGCGAGCGGCCTGAACGTCTCCGCCGCCAAGGCCCTCAAGCCCGGCATCATCACCGCCATCGGCGACATCAACAACGACGGCTTCGGCGACATCGTCAGCGGCGCGTCCTGGGACAACAAGACCGAGGACGGCACGACCATCCCGGACTCCGCGCTCGGCGGAAAGGTGAACATCACCTACGGCTCCGCGTCCGGCCCCGCCGCCACCACCGGAATCACCCAGAACACCGGCAGCGTGCCCGGCAGCTCCGAGAAGGCCGACAACTTCGGCTACGAGCTGGACCTCGGCGACATCAACGGCGACGGCTACCAGGACCTGGTCGTCAGCGCCCCGTACGAGGACCTGAGCGGTGTCGCGGACGCCGGCATGGTCACCGTCCTGTACGGCTCCGCGCACGGCGTCAACACCTCCTCGGGTGCCCAGGCCTTCGCCCAGAGCACTCCGGGCGTCCCCGGCAACGACGAGAAGTTCGACCTCTTCGGCCTGGACACGAAGCTCGACGACGTCAACGGCGACGGCAAGGCCGACCTCCTCGTGGGCTCCTACGAGAACGGTGGCGACGGCAGCGTCACCTACCTGCCCTCCAACGGGTCCAAGATCACCACGACCGGCTCCCGCGCCATCTGGCCGGCCGACGCGGGCGTCTCGACGACGGGCACACCGGCGTTCGGCGCCAACTTCGCGGACTGAGTCCAGCCGCCCTTCAGCCGGGCCCGCACCCACGGGCCCGGCTTCCGCCCTCCCGCAAAACCCGGGGCCGTGCCCCCGTAAGGGACACCCGTGCTCCTCCCCTTAGGGGATGTCACAGCTCGGACCCAAACCCCCCTCCGATGGCCCGCACCCCGCACGTCACAGTGCGGGACCAGGTACGTTCGATTACGTGGCTGGATTCAGGATCGGACGCGGCCGGGACGACCGAGCCCCGCAAGCGCGACCGCAACAACACCGACCGTCGTACGGACAGCAGGCTCCGCAGGGAGGCCAGCAGCCGTACGGCTACCCGCCCGCGCCCTCGCAGCAGCAGCCGTACGGAGGGCAGCAGTACGGCGGCGGACAGCAGGGCGGCAGCGGACAGCAGGGCGGGCAGCCGGGCTGGCCCCAGGCGAACGGCGGCGGTCACGGCGAGCCGGAGTACTTCGGCGACGGTCACCCGCAGCAGGGCCCTGACCCGTACGCGGCGAACAGCCCTGGTCACACCCAGGCCTTCTCGGTCGGCGAGGACCCCTACACCCAGGGCGGGACCTACCGCGCCGGCCAGGCGGCGGCCCCGCCGATCGGCCCCCGTCTGCACTGGAAGGACCTGCTGAGGGGCATCGTCACGGCCCCCAACCAGACCTTCCTGCAGATGCGCGACTACACGATGTGGGCCCCGGCCCTGATCGTGACGTTCCTCTACGGCCTGCTGGCCGTCTTCGGCTTCGACGGCGCCCGCAAGGACGCCATCAACGCCACCCTCTCCAACGCCGTCCCGATCGTCCTGACGACGGCCGTGGCGATCGTCATCAGCACGTTCATCCTGGGCGTGGTCACCCACACCCTGGCCCGCCAGCTCGGCGGCGACGGTGCCTGGCAGCCCACGGTCGGCCTCTCCATGCTGATCATGTCCATCACGGACACCCCGCGCCTGATCGTCGCCATGTTCTTCGGCGGCGACGCGTCCTTCGTGCAGCTCCTCGGCTGGGCGACCTGGGTCGCGGCGGGCGCCCTGCTGACCCTCATGGTCAGCAAGTCCCACGACCTCCCGTGGCCGAAGGCACTGGCCGCGTCGGCGATCCAGCTGATCGCGATCCTGTCGATCATCAAGCTGGGCACGTTCTAGCGAGGACACGCGGTACACCGCGTACGGTCGAGTACGTACGAGAGGGCCCCCGGCACGGAACCACTGCCGGGGGCCTTCTCCATCCCTTGCCGGAGCGAGTCGCCGTTCGGGTTCGGGCAGCGGCTGGTCGGTGGATCGTGGCGCGGTATGACGGTGTGTCTGTAGGGCTGCACAGGGCGGGTGTGGCTTGATCGTCGGGCGGTCCCGGCAGGGACCTGAGCATCAACCGACGTCCGCGGCACACCCTGAGTGCCGCGCTCTTTGTCGAGGAGTCCCCCATCGTGAGACCGACCCTGCAACATGCCGTGCTGCGACGACGTGGTGCCGAAGCCACTGGTGAGCGGCTGCGGCGTCCGGCCCGGCGTGCTGCCGTCCTGCTCGCCACGGTGGCGCTGCCGGCGGCACTGGTGGTGCCCACGGCCACGCCCGCTGCGGCGGCGGCGCCCGTGACCGTCACCTTCAACGCAGGCGCCAACCAGCCCTTCACCGTCCCGCCCGGCGTCACCCAACTGACCGTCACCGCCACGGGCGCCGCGGGCCAGAACGGGCCCAACGGCGGCGCGGGCGGGACCGGCGCCACCGTCACCGGCACCGTCACCGTGCCGCCCAGCACCACCGCCCTCTATGTCAACGTGGGCACGGGCGGAGGCGCCGGCGGCGGATCGGCGGCTGCGGGCGGCGCCGGCGGCGGTGCCAGCGACGTGCGCACCTGCAGCTCGGCCGCCCCCGGCTGCACCCTGACCGGCGTCCCCGGCACCGACCCCCGTCTCATCGTCGCGGGCGGAGGAGGCGGCGGCGGAAGCGGCTTCCCCGGATTCCCCGTCGTGGAGGCCACCGGCGGAGACGCCGGAATCACCGGGGGGGCCGGCGGCCAAAGACCGAACAGCGGCCAGGGCGGCGGCGGCGGAACCCAGACAGCCGGCGGCACGGGCGGCGCCGCATGCGCCTACGCCGGTACATCCGGCACTCCGGGCACAGGCGGTGCGGGTGGTAACGGCGGAGGCGCCTTCGGGGCCGGCGGAGGCGGGGGCGGCTGGTTCGGTGGAGGTGGAGGCGGAGGCTGCAACAAAATCACGAACCTCCCCTCGCTCAGTGACGGTCCCGGTGGCGGTGGCGGCGCGTCGAACCGCGTCCCCACGGGTGGTACCTCCGGACCTGCCGCGGGGCCGGCCAAGGTGACCATCACCTATGAGCCGGTGCCCCCCACCTGCGCGACCGCCACGCCGACCATCACCGGCACCAACAACAGTGACTTCCTGGTCGGCACGCCCGGCGACGACGTGATCTTCGCTCTCGGCGGCAGCGACGTGGTCGACGGCCGCGGTGGCAACGACCT
Organism: Streptomyces sp. NPDC096311; assembly: GCF_044763085.1. Classification (NCBI taxonomy): domain Bacteria; kingdom Bacillati; phylum Actinomycetota; class Actinomycetes; order Kitasatosporales; family Streptomycetaceae; genus Streptomyces; species Streptomyces sp. NPDC096311. The sequence continues at coordinate 168,585 of NZ_JBIWFN010000006.1, read as the reverse complement.
CATCTGCGGCGGCGACGGCAACGACCAGCTGTCCGGCGGCGACGGCAACGACCGCATCGAAGGTGGCAACGGCGCCGACAGCCTGAACGGCAACAACGGCAACGACGCCCTCTTCGGCGGTCCCGGCAACGACGCCCTCTTCGGCGGCCCCGGTACCAACACCAACGACGGCGGCACCGGCTCCAACGCCTGTTTCAACCCCTCCACCGGACCCGGCTGCCCCTGACCCACCCCGCACACCGCCGACCTGATCGGCGAACATCACAAAACCCACGGACACCAGAAAGTCCACGGACATCGGGCACCCGAACGGCCCCCGACCGATTCACCTGGTCAGGGGCCGTTCGGCCTGCGGAGACGGTTACCCTGCGTCAGGGCAGCGATCCGCGCTTCAACATCAGCAAGCTCGGACGGAGCCGGTCGAGGCCGGCGAGGGCTCGAAGAAAGCACCACCCGAGGCAGCCACAGCCGGCCGACGCGGCGGATTTCGCGTGCCGAATTCAAGGTGCCGGACCGGTTCACCGACCGCCGCTGGTCCCGATCTGGATCCTCGTCAGCGCAAACAGGATCAGCAGGTCGAGCGTCATCACGAAGATGGACCACGCCGGATAGTACGGAACGAACATGAACTGGGTGATCAGGCTGACCCCTGCCACCGCTGCGCCGGCCCCGCGACCCCAGCTCTGGTTTGTCAGAACCCCCAGGCCGGCAATGACGAGTGCCACTCCGATCACCAGGTGAATCCAGCCCCAAGCTGTCAGGTCGAACCGGTAGGCGTACCTGGACGCGGAGAACAAGGTGTCCTGTGCGATGCCGGATGCGCCCATGAGAATGCTGAGCGGCCCGCTGAGCATCATCGTGGCCCCAGCGAACATGGACGCGCCGTTGATCATTTCGCTGCCGTCGGGCCCCCCGTGCCCCCGCCGTGTCCTGTTCGGCACCGTTGTCATGGCCGCAGCCTCCCTGTACAGCGCGGTCACCGACGCACACTGCCCGTGCGTAGTCAGCCACGCTCCCCTGACAGCATCACCGCATTCCTTCGGCACCGCGACTGCAACCCGCGTCACCATCACGGCATTGCCGCAGGCGCCGCAAAGGGGACGCGTACCCCGTCGCACCAGCTTCCGCCCGTCGCGTCCGGTGATACTCAGCCATGAGCAGATGCGCCGAGGTCATCGTGTTGGCCAGCGAGGCAGAAGAGATCATGGAACCGCTGACCCGGCGGGACGACAACCGCGAGTGGTCTGGACAGTTCACCAATATCGGGCACGGCATGTTCGGCGGCTGGGCCATCGAGTTCGCGCGACGGAGCAGCTGGATCGGACTCCTGGAACACCTGGAGTCGCAGCCTTGGCCATCCCCACACTCGGTACAAGTACTGATCCACGACGAGGAGGACGACTGCTTCGGCCTGTGGATGATGCACGATGGCCGACTTGTGGAGGTGCCGCTGCCGCGCACCAGCCGCTACTTCTGGCGGGACCACTACACGGGCAAGGTAGACCCGGACTCCCCCGGGATTCTGATGCGCACGGACAGGTCCGGTGGCTCACCCGAAGGGGACTGACTGCCCGACCAGCCAGTCGCGTCCGACATGGCTTCTGCCCCATGCCCCCACCGTCAGGAAGAGGCAGATCAGAGCGCTTCTCGAGACGGCGTGATCGGCTCGCCCGCCTTACGTACTACTGGCAAAACACTCCAGGGGAAGTTGATCCAGTCGTCGGTCCGCTTCCACACGTACTCGCACTTCACCAGCGAGTGGGACTTCTCATAGATCACGGCGCTGCGGACCTCGGCGACGGTGTCGACGCAGAAGTCGTGCACGAGCTTGAGCGTCTTGCCGGTGTCGGCGACGTCGTCGGTGATCAGGATCTTCTTGTCGGAGAAGTCGATGGCGTTCGGGACGGGAGCGAGCATGACGGGCATGTCGAGCGTCGTACCCACACCGGTGTAGAACTCCACGTTGACCAGGTGGATGTTCTTGCAGTCGAGGGCGTACGCCAGTCCACCCGCGACGAATACACCCCCGCGGGCGATGCTGAGCACTATGTCGGGCTGGTACCCGTCGTCGGCGATGGTCTGGGCGAGCTCACGGACCGCGACCCCGAACCGCTCGTAGGTGAGGTTCTCGCGCCCGTCGGGCACGCTCATGTCCGCGCTCTCCCCGCTCCCGCTCACACCTGGGTCCGATGGAAGTTGAGGAAGGACCGGGAGGCGGTCGGCCCGCGCTGGCCCTGGTAGCGGGAGCCGTACCGGTCGCTGCCGTACGGGAACTCGGCCGGCGAGCTCAGCCGGAACATGCACAGCTGCCCGATCTTCATGCCCGGCCAGAGCTTGATCGGAAGCGTCGCGAGATTGGACAGCTCCAGGGTCACGTGCCCGGAGAAGCCGGGGTCGATGAACCCGGCGGTGGAGTGCGTGACGAGCCCCAGCCGCCCGAGCGAACTCTTGCCCTCCAGCCGCGAGGCGAGATCCACGGGAAGCGAGATCACCTCGTACGTGCTGGCGAGCACGAACTCCCCGGGGTGCAGGATGAACGGCTCGTCCCCCTCGGGCTCGACGAGCCGAGTCAGATCGGCCTGCTCGACGGAGGGGTCGATGTGTGGATAACGGTGATTCTCGAACACCCGGAAGTAGCGGTCGAGCCGCACGTCGATGCTCGAGGGCTGCACCATGAATTCGTCGTACGGGTCGATGCGCACCCGACCGGCGTCGATCTCGGCCCGGATGTCCTTGTCTGAGAGAAGCACGCCCCGAGGATACGCGGGGACTGTCAGCATTTCGCACAGTCCCCGCGCCCCAGGTCCTACCGCTGGTCCTCCTGCTGAGTCCTACCGCTTCTCGAGCGTGACCGGAACGACGCTCCGGAGCCGCGCACACCGCGGACACCGGACCAATCGACCGGGGCCGAGTCGCTCGGCCTGCTGCATCGGGAACGAAGCGGTGCTGAACACGTGCCCCTCGGCACAACGGACGACGGTGCGCTCCATCAAGTCCTCAGAGTCCCTTCCCCAAGAGCCGCGTCTGACTGACGACGAAAGCCACATTACGGGATCAAAGGGATGGCCCTCCAAGCGGCACTCCGGTCCCGCCCAGGCCCTCTTCCACCCCTCCACCGTACGCCCCAACTCCCGCCCCCCGCACCCATGTCCACCCCCCGAAACGCACACCGGCCCCTCGGCTTCAGCGCCAGGGACCGGGCATGAGGTAGAGTGAGCGGGCATTGGACACCGGGTGACCGGCGTCTTACGCGGGTGTAGTTTAGTGGTAGAACATCAGCTTCCCAAGCTGAGAGTGCGAGTTCGATTCTCGTCACCCGCTCCAGAGAGAAACCCCAGGTCGGTGGCCTGGGGTTTGTTTGTTGTCTGGTCCGATTCGGGGTAAGCATGCCCTTCGTGTGCCCTAAGTTCCGGCATGTGGGCCGCCCGAGGGGTGCTCAGGTGCCACTCCAAGCCACTCGCACCCCATTCGTCTCACATGGTGAGATGTATTCCGTGTGACCCGCGCCGCGACGCGCGCAAAGGACGGTCAAGTCACTTAAGCAAACGGCTGCTTGCGGGCCAGACCGTAGCTTGGGATCACTCGGGACTGCGATTCCGTCGATCCTCAGCGGCAGCGTGAGTGGGTGGTTCACCATGCGCGCCGTGCCCCTCGGGTACGACCGGTCGGGGCGGTGTGATCGCTGGCACTCATGCCAGCCACCGAAGGGCCGATCAGTCGATGCGGTCGCTCAGGCCCAGCACCCTCGGGAAGTCACTGGGGAAGTCTCTTGGCATGCCCGGCACGTCGATGGTGCGCCCGTACACGCCGGCCAGGAACTCGACGGCGCCGACCGGGAACTCGATCCAGTCCGCGTTGTCCGTGCGGACGACCACCGGCCATGCGTCCGGGTCCGGGGAGCTCGTCCTCCAGTAGAAAGAATCCCCCGCATTGGAATCCGCCCAGCCGATCAGGCCTCCCGGCTGCGGGAAGGGAACGTAGCCCTCGGTGTCGCCCATCTCGTACAGATCCTGAAGGATCTCGTCCTCCCTTGCCCCGGACGCCCATGACACCTCGGTGCCGGGCAAGGGAACGGACACCATGAGGAAGTCGTCGACCACCAGCACCGGGTACGCCTCCGCCAGAGAGCGGAAGTCCGAGGGCAGCGCCGTCCCGAGGACCGCCTCGAGGGCAGCCCAGTCCACGCTCCGTCCCCCAGGCACACGCCACCGTGTCATCGACGCAAGCGCGGCCTCCAACTCTTCGACCCTCAGCATGCCGTCTGCCGATCCGTGCTGTTCTGGACCACGATGGTGTCGAACCATACTTCCGAACTGGGCGTCCCAGCACTTGCCGTTGACCGCCATCCGCGTACCCGATCTCCAAACGGTGCCGAAGAGCGGCGGCGCTTTCGACCTCCGGAGCGACGGTCAGATCCAGGTGGGCACGTGCCCCTCGGCATAGCGGGCGCCGAAACCGCCATGGGGCAGGATCTCGTCGATGGCGGCCAGGTCGGCCTCGGTCAGGGTGACGTCGGCGGCGCCGGCGTTCTCCTCTATGCGCTGGGGGCTGCGCGTGCCGGGGATGGGCACGACGTGCTCGCCGCGCGTGAGCAGCCACGCCAGGGCCAGTTGGGAGACGGTGACGCCCTTGGACGCGGCCAGGTCGGCGAGCCGGTTGACGGCCTCGACGTTCTTCTCGAAGTTGCCCGGAGCCCAGCGCGGGTCGGAGTTGCGCATGTCCGTGGCGTCGTATTCCCCGGCGGGCTTGGCGGTGCCGGTGATGAAGCCGCGGCCCAGCGGGGAGTAGGCGACGAAGCCGATGCCGAGTTCGTCGAGGACAGGGAAGAGCTGCTCGACGTCCCGCTCGAACAGGGAGTACTCGGTCTGCAGGACGGAGACCGGCTGCACCGCGTGCGCGCGACGGATGGTCTCCGGGCCGGCCTCGCTCAGGCCGAAGTACTTCACCTTGCCCGCGTCGATGAGTTCCTTGACGGTGCCGGCGACGTCCTCGATGGGCACATCCGGGTCGACGCGGTGCTGGTAGAGGACGTCGATGTGGTCGGTGCCGAGGTAACGCAGGCTGTTGTCGGTGACCTTGCGGATGTTGTCGGGGCGGCTGTCGAGGCCGAATCCCTCGGAGAGGTTGGACAGGTCGAAGCCGAACTTGGTGGCAAGGACCACCTCGTCACGGAAGTCCTTGACCGCCTTGCCGACCAGGGTCTCGTTGGAGCCGGTGCCCCAGCCGTAGAGCTCGGCGGTGTCGAAGAAGGTGACGCCCAGGTCGTGGGCGCGCTGGATGGCTGCGACGCCTTCCTGCTCGTCGCCGGGGCCGTAAGCCATGGTCAGGCCCATCGAGCCGTAGCCGATCGCCGAGACCTCCAGGCCCTGGCCACCGAGTGTCCTGTGCTGCATGACGCACTCCTCAGGTCAAACCAAAATGTTTGCTTTGACCGTACGCCCTGCGGGTGGCCCTTGCCAAACAAATCTTTTTGGTTAGGTAGGCTTACGACATGGCCTCTTCGACCAGCGCAGACTCGACCCGTGACCGCATCGTCGCCGCGGCCCGGGCCGAGTTCGCCCGGTACGGGATCGCCGGCGCACGGATCACGCGCATCGCCAGGGCCGCGAAGACCAGCTCGGAACGCCTCTACGCGTACTTCCGCAGCAAAGAGGCCCTCTACGGGTTCGTCGCCGAACAGGAGATGGCCGCGGTGGCCGAGGCGACTCGCCTGGACCCCACCGACCTGCCCGAATACGCCGGGCGCGTGCACGACTACTTCATCCGCCACCCCGACCGCTTCCGGCTCATGAGCTGGGGCCGACTGGAACTCGCCGGCGACGACGCAGACGCCGCCACCCAGGAAGCCGTCCGCCGGAAGGCCGAGCAGCTCCGCAGGGCCCAGGAAGCCGGCCACCTGGATCCCGCCTGGGAGCCCATCGACATCCTCGTCTTCGTCAACCAGATCGCCATGGCCTGGGCCGGCCAGCTCGATCTCCTGGACGCGGCGGCCGACCAGGTCCGCGACCCTTCGCCGGCGGCCCGGCGTGCCGCCGTCGTCGCGGCCGTCCAGCGCCTCTTTCCCGCCACCACGGGCGACACCAGCGCCGACGCCCCGGGCAGTGGCAGCGCGTAGCCGCCCTTTGCGCACCACTCGGTCGTCGGTCCCGGTACGCCCTTGACCGCCGCGCGGTCGGCGCGGATCGAACCGCTGCTTCCGGACCGGGCACCGAAGCGAGGCGGCGGTGTCCACCCCGGGGAGGCCCGCGTCGCGGGGGGCCGCTCCGAGCCACCTCCGCCTCTAGTTGCTCGGCCGCCCCTGAGCCCTCCTCCATGTGCTCTTGCAACGGAGACCTTCCGGCCAACGCTCGCGACGGCGTGCCCATAGCGTGCCCTGAAGACCGGTAAACCACGGTCAACAACGGTGCTGCCCCCCTCTCAGCTGCGCGAGCGTCCCCTCGCCGTCAGCACCCCTTGGTAAGAGTCGGGTAAGATCCGGCCACTTGTGCGAGGGCACGGACCCTCGTAGGGGAGGGAACATCACGTGGGCAGACACGCCCTGAGACGGGGCGGTCTGGCCGCCGCCGTCTCCTCACTCGCGGTCGCCGTCGTGGCCGCGTCCGTCGTCGTCCTGTCGGAGGGCGGCGGCTCCGCGGAAGCGGCCGAGGCCGAGGCCGGCACCACCGCGATCACCTTGGCCGACCCCAGCTCCACCACACCGCGCACCGACCGCCCGTACGCCGCGGGCGACTCCGGCTTCCTGCACCGGCAGACCGGCAGGACCGGACTGCTGTGGACCGACTACGCGACCGGCAGGACCGTCACCGTCGAGAACGCCAACGGCGTCTACACCCCGGGCACCGGCTGCACCTACATCGGCTCCGAGTGCCGTGACGCCTGGTACGGCTCGGACAGCGACCTGGTCGCTCTGCCGACCACCGCCAACGACGCGTACGCCACCCTGTGGGATCCGGCGACGGCCACCTCCAGGAAGGTGAGCTGGAACGGCTCCCTCCAGTACGGCCAGGGCTACTACCGGGCCCTCGCCGGCGACACGATCGTCACCACCCACTCCCTGATCGACAAGGTCGACGGCGAGTGGCGCACCCGCAAGGTCACCGGTGACGCGACGAGCGTGGGGACCGAGGACGTCCTCGCGGCGGACTCCGCCGGTGTGCTCTGGTCGTTCGGCACCGGCAGGATCAGCTACATCGACGTCGATTCGGCCGTGAACACCTATGCGTTCACCGACGCCACCTACGCCTCGCACTACGTGATGAGCGAGGACCGCATCGGCTGGTACCAGGCCGGCACCGCCGAGCTGCACCTGAAGTCCCGCACCGACCTCACCGCCGCCGAGCGGGTCGTCACGCTGCCCGCCCACCCGGGCGCGCTCGACGGCGACCCGGTCCTGGTCGGCGACTGGCTGCTGCTGCCGCTGTCCTCCAGCTCGCTCGGCTCCCGGCTGCTCGCGGTCAATGTCGACGACCCCTCGGTACAGCAGACCCTGCTGGCGAGCGCCGGCGAGTACACGCTGACGGCGGGTGACGGCAGTGCGCTGGTCACCGGCGGCACCGACGCCACCGACTGGTGGGTGCGGCGGGTGAGCCAGGCCGAGGACGGCACGCTGCAGCTGACGAAGGTCCAGCAGGCCCCGGCGGTGGAGAACGCCAAGACGGGCATCGCGCTCAGCCGCGGCAGCCTGAGGGTCGCCGAGGACGACCCGAAGGCCACCGCGGACACCACCTCCGTGCGCACCCTCACCACCGACGGCTCCGCCACGCTGACGGCGTCCGAGGCCACGGCGAGCGGCTCGATCTACGAGGCCCTCTGCCCGTACGAGGGCACCACGTGCTCGGCGCTGTGGGGGAACCTCGACGCCCGGGACGTCTACCTCGACGCGAACGGCGGCACCGACGAGGGCGAGGGCCTCGGCGACGACCGACTGGCGGAGATCGGCGGCCACGATCTGGACTTCGGCAGCCAGGGCGGCCACATCGTCGACGTCTCCGACGACTACGCCGTCTTCGACTCCGGCGGCACCACCCCGGCGCAGTACGTCGGCGAGTTCGGCCAGGGCCAGAAGCTGAAGCGGTCCGTGCGCGCCGCCGCCCTGAACGGCTCCACCCTGTGGAGCGCCGGCACCGTCGGCAAGCTGACCTCGTACAGCATCCCGCAGGCGAAGACGCTCACCACGGTGACCGTGCCGGGCCTGGCCTGCGTGCCGAGCGAACTCCAGGCGGCCGGACGCTGGGTGTACTGGGCCTGCGGGACGGACTCGGCGGGCGTGTACGACACCAAGGCCGGTACGTCGAAGGCGGTCACCCCCGGCGACGTGCTGCTCGGCGACGGCTTCACCGTCCGCCACGACCACGGCGCGGACACGCTCGTCCTCACCGAGGCGGCCACCGGCACCACCCGCACGATCGCCTCCGGCCTGGCCGACAAGGGCCTGACCGTGGACCGCCGTTACCGTTGGACGGTCGACGAGTACACCGGTCTGGTCGCCTGGTTCGACGACTACGAGCGCACCCACGTCACCACCACGGGCATCGCCCCGTCCGCCGTGACGGCCTTCGAGACGTCGGTCGGCGACTACGTGGCCCCGGGAGTGTCCTTCCAGGGCGCCTGGGTGCTGTCCCGTCCGGCCACCTCCTGGTCGCTCACCTTCACCTCGGTCCAGAGCGGCGCGAACGGCAAGATCACCCGCACGCTCACCGGCGGCGCGACCCCGGGCCGGGTGACAGCCACCTGGAACGGCAAGACGGCGAGCGGGAGTTACTTCCCCAACGGCCACTACACCTGGACCCTGAAGGCCACCGGCCTCGGCACCGCCATCCCGAACACGGTGACCAGCGGCGAGGGCTACCTGCAACGCGGAGCCGCCGTGCGCCGCGACTTCGTCAGCCCCGAGGGCCCGGACGGCCGCGGCGACCTGCTCACCCTGAACTCCTCGGGCGGACTGACCTTCCACAGCGGTACGGGGACGGGCAAGTTCGGCGACAAGTACACGGGCACCGGCTGGCCCACGACCGTCATGGCGGTCCCCTTCGGCGACCTCAGCGGCGACCGCTGCAACGACGTCCTCGTCCGCTACAGCAGCGGCGCGCTGCGGCTGTACAAGCCGGGCTGCGGGGCGGCGGTCAAGCCGTCGACGTCGTACACGACCCTCGCGACCAGCGGCTGGACGCAGTACAACGCCCTCACCTCGCCCGGCGACGTGAGCGGTGACGGACGCCCGGACCTGATCGCGAGGAACTCGTCCACCGGAGCGGTCTACCTCTACAAGGGGACGAGCGACGGCAAGCTCGCCTCCCGCGTCAAGCTCTACGACAACTGGAAGGGCTACAAGAAGATCATCGGCACCGGTGACATCACCGGCGACGGCAAGGCCGACCTCCTGGCCCAGGACACGTCCAACAACGTCTACCGCTACAACGGCAAGGGCGACGGCACGTTCGCGGCCCGCGTCAAGGTGCTGTCGAACTGGGGCGGCTCGTACAACGCGGTCGTCGGGGTCGGCGACATCACGGACGACGGCAGGCCGGACCTGGTCTCCCGCGACACCAGCGGCAAGGTGTGGCGCAACAACGGCGACGGCAAGGGCTCGTTCGGCCCGCGCACGCAGATCGCGAGCGGCTGGAGCGGCTACAAGTTCCTTTCGTAGGCGGTGGGTTTGGTCCTCCAAGGGCGCCCGGGGCTTGATGCCACCGGGCGCCTTTGCACGTCCCGCCTCATGCCGGGGCGCAGTTCTCGTCGCACCCCGGGAGGGCATCCGCCGACTTTCCACCCCGGTGCCCTGTCCGGGCCGGGACGACCGGGCTGAGCGGCTCCGTCGTCAGCGGGTGCTCGTGGTGCCGATGTCGACGATGTGGTTGTAACGCTCCACCAGCACGAAGAGCTTGGTCTTCTGCGTCGTCTCCCCGCTGCCGAAGGTCAGGGTGACGATGACCTCATGGCCGTTACCCACGGTGCCGTTGTCGGTCGCCGTCCACTTCGTCGGGACGTTTTGGGCACGCAGGACGCCGTCCGCCCCGTTCTTCTTCTCCCAGGTCGTGAGCCGCTTGGCGAAGTCGGGTGTCAGGTAGTGGTTGCGCAGCGCCGTGGCCAGCGTGATGTCCGGGTCCGTGTAGTCGCCCTTCGCGTCGATGTACGCGCCGTAGAAGTCGGCGACCCGGGTCACAGCCTGGCCGGACATGCCGCTGACCGACTGCACTGCGGCGGTGGACCTCTTTGCGGGCGCATGGACGGACGCCTGTGCCGGCATCTGTGTCGACACAGCGAGTCCGACAGCCAGGACGAGGCCGGCGGCGACGGCCGCCCGGCGGCTCGGGCGACGGTGTGCGAGGGACTTCCTGCTCATGTGGGTCTTCCTCTTCTGGTCCGTAGGTGGTTGCTGTCGGCCGGTTGCGGTTTTCGTGCCGAAGGCGCCTGCCGACGGCGGAACCGTTCCACCCCTGCTGAACTGCGAAAGCGCCCGCCGACCGTTCGAGCAGATTCAGCAGGTGGAACTGCTGGAGATCTTTATTCCGGTGACGCTGTAAGCGTTCGTGAACGCGGTCTCGAAATTCGGCGGCAGGCAGATCGAGGTCCCGTCCTGGAGCCGTAGATACGCCACGTCGTCGTTCCGGGTGTTCACGACGTGGTAGTGCGGGCGGGATCTGACCGTCTGGTAAGAACTGGTGACATCGCGGTACTTCGTGATCGGCGTGCCTGCGTCATAGGCGTGCTCGTCCACGTAGAAGCAGACATAGGGGTACGGGCAGCCGTGGGTGGGGGCCTCCGCTTGGGCAGCCGATGCGCCGGTCACGGACATGGCCGCGGCGGCCACGACCGCGCCCGCGAGGCCTGCCGCCTTTCGGATGACGGACTTCATCAAACCTCCAAGAATCAGGTAGACCGTCTGACGCGACAGCCGTGGATCGTGATCCGTCGCTGATGCCGCCGTTCCACCGTGCGTGCCTGCGTGTCGGACGTCGCTCAACGCCGGTTGGTCCTCCACAGCCGTGGCCGGTGCGACACCAAGAGCATCAGCGGGCAACGGAGTCCGGCGCAACGACTGCCGCCCCTTTGGCGACGGTGGAACCATCCCAGCCCATCTGACGTGCAGAGATATGAGTACCTGGGATACGGGATCGCGGGCGGAGGACGGAGGAAGGGTGTCGATGCGGGACGATGTCGAGGAGTTCGCGGCGCTGCTGCGCCGGCTGAAGGACCGCACGGACCGGAGCTACGGCTCCCTGGCCCGCCGCCTCAACATGAACACCTCCACACTGCACCGGTACTGCGCGGGCGAGACGGTGCCGCAGGACTTCGCGCCCGTGGAGCGGCTCGCGGCCTTCTGCGAGGCGACACCGAAGGAGCGGCTCGAGCTGCACCGGCTGTGGTTGTCGGCGGTGGCGGCTCGGCAGCGGGTGTGTACGGCCGATTCGGCGGCGGTGCCGGCACCGGACCCGGCCGGGGCACTCGTCGAGGAGAGCGGCTCCGAGGAGCAGCCCGGGGATGGTCCCGACCCGGACGACCCCGCCCCTTCCCCCGCTGCCCGCCCCTGGTATCGCCGTCGGCGGGTCCTGACGTCCACCGCCGTCGCCTGCGCGCTGCTCGCCACTCTGGCCGGCATGTCCGTCCTGTCGGACGACCGCTCCTCCGAGGCGGACGCCTCCCACCCCGCGGGCTCGCGGACGACCGCCCCCGACGCACCCCACCGTTCGACGAAACCGTCGGCCATCGCCTCCGCCTCCCCTTCCGGGAGCTCCGCGTCGCCCGGCCCCCGGCAGAAGACCCCCACCTCGGCCGCGCGGCAGACCACCGGCCTGCCCCTCGCCTGGAGCGCCGACTCGCTGGTCTGGGACAAGGGCTGCGACCACGACTACGTCATCGACAAGCTGCCCGCACAGGTGCCTCCGCCGCCGGTGGAGCAGGACGCCGGGGTGTGGGCGGCGACGCAGGGCGCGGTGCACGGGCGGCATACGATGGTGCAGATCTCGGTGCAGGGGCAGTCCCCCACGGCCGTGGTCCTGAAAGCGCTCCACGTACGCATCGTCAGCCGCGGCAGCCCGGCCCCCGGGAGCGCGTACGCCATGGGCGGGGGTTGCGGCGGCGACCTCACGCCCCGCCGCTTCACCGTGAACCTCGACGCCGACCGCCCCATGACCCGCCCGAAGGACGGCGTCGACACCGAACACACCATCCCCGCCGTGCACTTCCCCTACCGCGTCTCCGCCGAGGACCCGGAGGTGCTGCTGGTCGACGCGACGACACAGGACTACGACGCCCGCTGGTACCTCGAACTCGACTGGTCCTCCCAGGGCCGCACCGGCACGATCCGCATCGACGACCATGGCCGCCCGTTCCACACCACCAGCATCAAGGCAATGCCGCACTATTGGTACGGCACGAACGACGCAGGCGGACGTGCCTGGGTCCCGTACGACGGCTAGAGACGAGTAGCTCCGATTGCGGGGTTCTCAGATGCGGGGTCGAGAGGCGCGTCGTCTGGCGTGAAATCGTGGACCGGATGAGGTGTGCGCACGCAAGGCGAGAACGAGGGCGGCGGCGAGACTGCCGACGAACTCGGGCAAGGCGGCGCGGAGTACTACATCCACCCCGCGTCGTGCGACCGCGCTGCGGCGAGCTGTTCCTCGCACAGTCGTAGCCCTTGTCGCCGTGGAGTTTGACGGGCCGTCACCGACGAGGTCCGGGGCGGGAGCGGATGGGCGCGATGCCCCGCGCAAGGGGTTCGAGGGCCTGGCTCCCGACGGGGATCTTCCGCAGTCATCCGTCGTGAACCAGTGCTAGAGTTCGCCCGCTTGTTCGGGGGGATGGGGCCCTCCGTCGGGGAGGGGAAGCAAGTGGTTCGGCATACCTTCATGCGTGGCTCCCTTGTCACGTTCATCGGGTTGGCGCTCTGTGTGTCCGCTGTGCCGCTGGTGGCGCCCGCGCACGCGGATACCGCAACGGAGGTCATCGTTCCGGCCACCATGCGCACGGCTCCGCGCACGACGTATCTGCAGAGCGCGGGGGCTTCCGGCTTCCTCGAGTACCGCTCCACCGCCGAGGGTTCCGGTCTCTGGTGGACCAGCTACGACGGCAGCCGAAAGCCGGTGGAAGGTGGCGAGCGACTCGGGCCGCGCACTGCGGGTGCGTACGGCACCGGTTCGGACGTCGTCGCGCTACGCCCGTCCCAGAGCACTGGTGGGCAGGTCCTGCTCCGGGACATGGGAACCGGTACGACTCAGACCGTGGCCATCCCGGCGGGCCAGAGCTATCTGCAGACGTACGGACGTACCGTCCTGACCAGTACGTCGACAGGTGGGGAACGAACCCAGCTGTTCCTGCTGCACAACGAGAACGGCAGCACGGTGCAGAAGCCCGTGACCGGACTCCCGGACGGGACGGTCTTCCCCTTCTTTCCCAAGGGTTCCGCCTCCGGCATCCTCGTCAACTACTACGGCCCGGACCGGGTCCTCCAGTACGCCTGGGTGGATGCGGAGACCGGTGCCGCCACGAACGTGCCTCCACTGGTGGCGAACCTGGACACCGTGGTGGGATCCGACTACCTGGTGAGCTGGTACGGCACGTCCCGGGTGCGGGTGTACGCCAAGGGTGCCTACGACGCACCGACTCACGAGGTCGCGTTCCCCCACACCTCCGAGAACAAGATCCTCGGCGTCGTCGGTGACGCGCTCGTCGTCGCGCGGCGCAGCGGCTCCTCCGTCTGGAGTGTGTCGGCGCTGCCCTTCGACGGCTCCGCGGAGCTGCCCCTGTTCAAGCGGGCGGATCCCGCTACCGTCATGGCCCCCGACGGCGGCCTCGTCCTCGCCGGCGGGGAGTCCTCGCTGGACTACGGCATCGCCAAGGTCGAAGCGGGGGCCGACGGTCTGCCCCGGGTCCGCCGGATCGTGGACCTTCCGCCGGTGCCCGTCGGGATCGAGTCGCTCGATCTGAGCGACGGTGAGTTGATGACCTACGAGTCCGGCGACGGGGCGACGCACCTGTACAGCCGCTCGCTGGGCACGACGGAGGCTCTGACGGCGGGCACGCGCACGGACCGGGGAGCGACCCAGAGGTGCGGGGTCACGGACGGGGACTTCGGGAGCTGTCCCGACCTGATGGGTACCGGTGATGGTCGGGCGGTCATCCAGAACACGGCCGGGGAGGTCTCCGTGCTGGACCGGGGTCAGCCCCTTCCCGGCACCGTGGTGACCTCCGGCCTTCAGGACAACCAGGGCCTCGTGGACGTCGCGGGCCGGTATGCGGCCTGGCGTGGGCCCACGCCCGCGGGAGACGGCCTGGTGGTGACGGATCTGGACACACGGAAGGTCGTGCTCACCCGTACCGGCGCGGCCGGTGCGGCCCCCTCCGCCCTGTGGGGGGAAACGCTGTGGACGGCGGTGGACGGCACCGTCACGGCCACGGAGGTGCGTTCGGGCAGCACGATCACGTCGTTCCGGGTGGTCGGCAGCGGCTGCGGGGTGGGTGGCTTCCAGGCTGTGGGGCGCTGGGTGTACTGGTCCGGCTCGTGCGCTCTTCCCCAGGGCAGCGTGCAGAAGGCCTTCGTGTACGACACCCGCAGGAAGACGCTCATCGCCGTGCCCACCGGCGGACAGACGCGCCTGGGCGACGGCTTCCTGGTCACGCGTGACTCCACATCCGGAGCGCTGACCCTCACCGACGTCACGAGCGGCTCCGCGGTGAGCCGGACCCTGGCGGCCAAGGCCGGAAAGTGGGACGTCGATCCGTACACCGGCCTGGTCGGCTACGTGGACCCGGCCTCCCAGGACATCCACGTCCTACGGAGTGGCGTCCCCGCCACGGACATCGCGGTCCTGGGAGCGAGGACGGAACCCTCGGTCGGCCTGATGGACTCGTCGTCCTCGTGGGACGGCACGTGGTGGCTGTCGAAGCCGGCCGCGTCGTGGACGCTGGTGCTCAGGAACAAGGCGACCGGTGCCACCGTGCGCACACTGTCCGGTGGCGCCGCGCACGACGCGTTCCATGCGTCCTGGAACGGCAGGACGTCGACGGGCGCGTATGTGCCGAACGGCACGTACAACTGGACGCTGACGGTGGCCCCGGCCGACAAGCACGGTGCGTCGGCGACGGCGTCCGGCACGCTGAAGCTGACCGGTGGTACCGCGGTGAGACGCGACCATGTCGGGTCCGACGGCGTCGGTGACCTGCTCACGCTCACCTCCCAAGGTGCACTCTCCTTCCAACGGGGCGACGGCGCCGGGAAGTTCTCGACGAAGACCTCGGCTTCGGGATGGCCTGCCTCGATCACGGCGGTGCCGTTCGGAGACCTGAACGGGGACCGCTGCAACGACGTGCTCGTGCGGTTCAGCAGCGGTGCGCTGCGGGCGTACCGCCCGGGGTGCGGCAAGGCCCTGACGACCTCCACGCCGTACACCACGCTGGGAACGTCGGGCTGGAACCAGTACAACGTGCTGACCTCACCGGGCGACATCACCGGTGATGGCCGGGCGGACCTGATCGCCCGCCAGGCGTCCACCGGTGACATCTACCTGTACAAGGCCACAAGCAGCGGAAAGCTCTCGGCACGGGTGAAGATCTTCTCCAAGTGGTCCGGTTACAAGAAGATCATCGGCGTCGGTGACCTCAACGGTGACGGGTACGGGGACCTGCTGGCGCAGGACACGTCGAACAAGCTGTGGCGGTACGCGGGCACGGCGACCGGCGGCTTCAGGGCGCGGGTCAAGGTGGCCGACAACTGGGGTGCCTCCTACAACGTCGTGGTGGGCGCCGGCGACATCACCGGGGACGGGAGGGCGGACATCGTCTCCCGCGACACCTCCGGCAAGCTGTGGCGCAACAACGGCGACGGCAAGGGCTCCTTCGGTCCGCGCACCGGGATCGCCACTGGGTGGCAGGGCTACAAGGCCCTGTACTGACCGTCCGTGACAGGTCGCGTCCCAGGGAGTGCCCGTCGAACCACGAAGGCGGCGGCGTCGTGTGTCGTCGAGCCACCGCCGGGGAGAGCCCTCGGCTTCGCCGTCCCCCGACGAAGTCCGCCGGGGCTTCTGCGGAAGCGGGCGGGGCTTTCGGCCCCGCCCGTGGTCGCGAGGGTCGCCTCAGTGGCGCGCTCGTGGCAGCGCCCGCGTGCGGCCGAGGTTTCCCAGCCGTGGAGCGGAGGGCTTCGGTATGCGGGCGGCCGAGCAACCCATCGCCCTCGGCTGCCTCCAGGCCCCGTCGAGAGGGTCGGGCATACCGCGTCTCGGACGTGGCCACCGCACCACCCGGAGGCTTCGACACGCTCCGGGAGTCCTGCGGTGGCCACCAGTGACGCCGAGGGGAAGGTCACCGGCTGTCCAGTTGGTTACAGCCCGACCGGGTTGAGGTAGGTAGCCGGGTGGGTGGCGCCGTCCTGCTTGAGGATCTGGCCGCCGAACGGCCACTTCAGGGTGAAGTGTGTCGTCTCGTTCGGCGGGGTGACCAGGAACTTCGCCGGAACGAACTTCTCCTTCTGCGGCGTGGACGCGGACACCGGGAGCAGCGTGATGCTGAAGTCCACCGTGTCCCCCTGCTCCAGGGTCATCTTCTCGGGCTTCGCGGAGGAGCGCGCCAGCGACCAGGTGCCGTCGGTCTTCTGAGCGCCGATCATGTCGACACCGGCGAAGCCGGACAGGGTGCAGGTGTGCTTGCTCTGGTTGGTGAACCAGATGTACGCCTGGGTCTGCTTCGTGGTCTGCCCCATCTCCGGCTTCGCGTCATCCCCCGTGGCGAAGCCGGCCTTCAGGTCGGCGGTGTGGCAGCGGGGCGGTGCGGCCTTGGCGGGGGCGGCCGAGGCCGGGATGGCGGCAGCGGCAGTGCCGGCGACGACGATCGCTGCAACGGCCACGGCGGTCAGCTTGCTCTTCATGGAGTTTCGGGTTCCCCTCTAGTACGAATCGGCTCTCATACGAACCGGCGCGCGAGGTCAGTGCGCGCCTGCACACCTGAAGATGTGCAATACCCGGGGGAGGTTCGCTGTGCCGGAGAACCCTCATGAACGATCGAGATCAATTCCCGTTCCGCCGTCGAAGTTGCCCTAAAGGGCAGACCCGAAGAACTCTGCCGTGACGAAACAACCTGGTGAACGCACCTGGCCGCAAGCCCGCTGCGGTGCGTGCACCGACGAGATCGACCGGATGCTCACCGAGCCGCTGTCTTCGTCTCATCTGCACGCTATTGCACAGCTGTGACAGTGAGCGCACAGCTCCAGCACCCTCTGTCGGAAGACTCCTCTCATCGCGAAGGGCGGCAAGCCGAGCGGACCGGTTCAGGTCCCGGGGACGGCGGGCGGTTCCCGCGAACTCTCGTCGCAGCGTCATTCACTTCCCTGGGGGAACCTCGATGTCCGCTCGTAACCGTCGCAGCACCGCAGCCGTCATCACCGCGGGTGCCGCCGCACTGCTCACCCTGTGCGGCACGGCCGAAGCCGCGTCCGCCCGGACGGTCACCGTGCCCAGGGGGCTGACCATCAGCGACGGCACCCGCCACGTCGTCGTCAACGGCAAGTCGATCGACTTCGGCACCGTCGTCCGTGACCTGGCCTGGAACCCCAGCGGCAGCAAGGCCGCCTTCATCGACGGCCACGGCAACCTCGTCGTCTCCAACCCCGACGGCAGCCACCGCGTCACCGTCGCCGCCAACCCGGGCGGGCAGACCTGGTCCCACCCCACCTGGCAGGTCGCCGCGGCCGACAGGACGAACCAGATCCCCGCGAAGAACAACCTCATCTTCGCCGCCAAGATCCACGGCAAGACCGTTCTGGAAGGCGTCAAGGCCACCAGCAACCACGGCAAGCCGGCCAAGATCAGCTTGAACGGCTACGCGGGAGACGGCGCCGTCCCGCAGACCGACAACGCCTGGCCCAACGTCGGCGGGGCCTACGGCACGGCCGTCTACGAGAACACCCACACCGGCGAGGTCTACCTCCGCGACGACTACCTGCGTCAGCAGGGCGGCGCGCTGGCCAAGGGCTCCGAGCCCGCGCTCTCCCCCGACAATGAGGAGGTCGTCTTCGTCCGCTCCGTCCACGGGCACGACCACCTCTTCGTCGAGGACTTCGGCGGCAGCACCAACGTCGTCAAGGACATCACCCCCGGCGCCACCACCAACTACACCGAGCCCACCTGGTCGCCCAACGGCAAGACCATCGCCTTCCGCGCTCCCACCGGCACGTACACCGTCACCAAGACCGCCCACGGCTTCGGCAAGCCCGTCAAGGTCTCCAAGCACACCGGCCTGCCCGCCTACCGCGGCTGACCGCCACCCGACCTGCCGCCGGAGCGGGCGAGTTCGGCCCGTAGCTCCGCCAGGTGCTCGTCGGCCGTGTCATGCGGCAGGTACTCGACCACATCGAGAAAACGGAACAGGACCTGGGACGGGGTGACGGCGAACTCGTAGTCGCCGAAACCCACCACGGCACCCAGCTCCCCCCGAACGGCACCCCGGACGACATGCGCGGTCATGTCGTCCGGGCTTTCCGCTGTCAGCCCCCGGCGCGCGTTGGGGCGAGCCAGGTACGGGCAGACCATCGAGGCGTAGAGCATGCACGCGCGGTGCCCCGGACCTTCCAGTGTCGCCGCCATGTTGCGGTACGGCCGCCCGGCGGCAAGCGCCTCGCGAATCGCGGAACTCTCCGCGGCGCCGACCACCCGCCACACCGGACCCTTGGGCATCAGGGTGTTGCAGACGGAACACAGACGCTGTCGCGCGCACGCGGCGCTGCGCCCGTAGTCGGTGATCGCGAACTGGGGCTCGTCGCCCTCCCACGGGGTGATGGCGGGTACGGGATAGCCACGGCTGTCACGAGGTCGGGCCTCGACGGTCGCCGGCATGGGAACGGAATCGAATCGCACACCTCATGGTGAACCAAAGGCCCGCGCCACCGCGACGGTTGCTGGCCATGAACCGGCCCAGTAGCGGCCCGGTGTCCTCCTCGCACCGCTGCCGCACCTCACGATGCCGTGCCGGGAAGCCACCCCAGCACACCGTCGGAGGCTGGATTGCAGAGCCTGTCAGTGGCGCTTAGCGTGAGGTAGGGGACCCCAGGGGCTCTCCGGTGCGGTGCGTACGGACGAAAGGTCGCTCATGCCACAATCCATGCGCGCGCTCGTAGCCGGAAGGGTCGGCGAGCCGGCCGATGTCCTGCGGCTGGAATCCCGCCCTGTTCCCCTGCCAGAAGCCGGTCAGGCGTTGATCCGCGTGAAGGCGACTCCGATTCACGCCAGTGATCTGCACGTGCTGCGCGGCCGCTACGGTTTCTCCCCCGAGTTCCCCACGGTCGGGGGTCACATGGAATGCGTGGGCCGTGTTGAGGCCCTGGGCCCGGATACCGAGGAACTGAAGATCGGCGCGCGCGTGGTGGCCGTTGCTGTCCCGGCGGTACCCGGGCCGCAGGTGGCCGGCACGTGGCAGGAATACCTTGTTGCCCCTACACGAAGGCTCCTGCCGGTCCCCGATCATCTGAGCGACTCCAGCGCCTGTCAGCTCGCCGTCAACCCGTTGACCGCGCTGCTCCTGGTGACCCGCGAACTCGACGTACAGCCGGGCGAATGGTTGTTGCAGACGGCCGCGGGCTCCACCGTCGGCCGGCTCGTCATTCAACTGGCCAGGCATCTGGGTGTACGCACGATCAATGTCGTGCGGCGGCGCGATGCCGTCGAGGAGATCAAGGCGCTGGGCGGCGACGAGGTCATCTGCACTGAGGACGAGGACCTGTTGCAGCGTGTGTCCGAGATCGCAGGACCGGCCGGCGTGCGCAAGGCCATCGACTGTGTCGCGGGCCATGTGGGTGCCCAGGTGTCCCAGGCACTGGCTCCGGGAGGGGAGGTCGTGGTCTACGGCGCGCTCTCCACCCATCGGCAGACCGACCCGGCAGCGCTGACGATCCCGCTGTCGGCACGCTCGGTCATCTACGAGACCAAAGCAGTCCGTGGCTTCTGGCTGAACCGCTGGTTCGGCACCACCTCACCGGCGGATGCGCTGCGCGCGCTGTCCGAGGTCCGCGGTCTCGTCGCTGATGAAGTGCTGAGCATCCCCCAAGGCGAGCCGTTCCCGCTCGAACGCTTTGCTGAGGCCATCTCGTTCGCCGAAGCACCCGCACATGGCGCCAAACCGCTCTTCGTCTTCGAGGACGGCCGGGACGAGGACGACAGGCAGGACGCGGCAGGACAGCTCGGAGGCCGAGCGGGCTGACGCTCGGTCAGGCCGCTCGGCCTCCCTTCGGTACATGGCGGCTCACGGTCCGGGCGGGCGGGTCAGCGGGTGACCATCACGGCGTCCAGGGCGACGGTGGATCGTCCGGGTGTGCTGCCGGGGAGGATCCGCAACTGCACCTTGTGGGTCGTGATCGCGGTGCCGAGTGTGCGAGTGAACACCACTTGCCGGTAAGCGGCCTTCGCGGCGTAGGCGTTCACCGTACCGACCGTGCGACGGCCCGAGGGCTTCGGCCTCATGAAGGGCTGCCGGGGCGGATCGTGAGGTAGGTCCACTGACTCCATACGCCGGTGGTCTGTGCGTCCTTGGCCGGTGGGGTGTAGTGGCCGCGGATCCGGTAGCGGTCGTTGCTCGCGAAGAGCTTCAGAGCCCGGCTGTAGCCGTACCACCCGTCGTCGTACAAGGGCACGCACCTCTGTGAGGTGGCCTGATGCCAGGCCCCCGAGTAGTAGTGCTCGAGGTACATCGTTGTGCAGCCACCGGACTGATGGGGAGTGACCTGGAGGTCGAAGCCCATGGTGACTTCGGACTTGTAGAAGACCTGGTAGGTGGTGGATCCGATGCGGGTGGTCGCGAGCGGCCACTGCATCTGCGTCCGGACCGTCGGCGTGAGGGTCGCGGTGGTGGTCGCCGTGCGCGGCGCGTAGTGGTAGTCACCCGCGAAGGCCGCGCTGAAGACGGTGTTGCGGGTGACCTTGTAGTACGCGACGAGGTTCCCGTGCGCGTCGGCCTTGCCGCTCTTGAGCTGCGCCCGCGGCTTGCCCGCGGGCTGGTCGTACAGCGTCACGAGACGGGAGTTGTACGTGGTCCCCAGGTGCGCGGTGACCTTGACGGTCGCGCCGGAGTGGTACGACTTCGCGTCGGTCGTCACGCTCAGGCTCGGAGTGGTTCGGGACACCTGTACCTTCGCCGACGCCGTGACCGGTAGGTAGGACGTGCCACCGTCGTAGGTGAAGGCGTAGGTGTTCGCACCGCCGACCTGCGGGGTGTCGTGGAAGGCGAAGCTGCCGTCGGCGGCGAGGGGCACGGTGCCCGCCGAGTAGCCCGAGGGGTGTGCCAGGTCGGTCTTGACGACGTGGACCGCGCCGGTCCTCACCTGCGCGTGCGGCCAGGTCAGACGCCCGGTGACGGTCGTCGGCGCGGCTCGGCCGGCGGTGGAAGGGGCGGTCGCCGTCATGGTGGGCGCGTACTTCGCGACGGGCATGTCGAAGGTCTGGGCGGCCGGGCCGTAGTGGCCGCTTCCGGAGTAGTCGACGCGGAAGCTCAGTGGACCGGTGAGGGGAGCGGTGCCGGAGACGTAGTAGGAGCCGAAGAAGTCGGCCGGCCCGCGTGCCGGGGTGGTCGTCGGGTCCGGGATGAGCACGCCGTCCGGATCGGCGGCGTCGTAGCGGGTGATCCGTACGGCGCCCGGAATCATGGATTCTCCGGCGCCGAGGCTGAGGGGCGAATCGAAGCCCGCCCGGAACGAATAGGCCTCGCCGGGGGCGAGCGGAGTGGTGGTCGCTCGTCCGTTGAGATGGACCCACGCGGTTTCCGGGTCACGCACCGTCCGGAGCCTCGGTGTTCCCCCGGAGGCGTCCACGCCCACGGCGTAGAGCCGGCTCCCGTCCGGTGCCCAGGCGAGGCCGTGTACGGCCAGGCTCACCGGATACCCGTAGGTGTACTGCTGGTAGGAGCCCTCGCCCGTTTCCGGGGATGTCTCGAACGCGTAGGAGTTCTCGCCGTTGGCCACGGTGCCGTCCGGGGCCACGGCGACAGCACTGGGGCCCACCGGCGTGGCGAATCGCCCGTCCACCGCCAGATCCGAGGTGCGGTACCGATGGTCGCTCGCGCCCAACCAGGACGAGACCGCCAGGTGCAGCCCGTCCGCCGTGACCGCGAAGTCGCTCAGGTCGGGGACGGGCAGCGCCTTCGCGGCCTGCCGGGTCAGCACACCGCCCACGGCCCGGTAGGTGACGAAGGCGGAGGTGTCGCCCGTCTGCACGGCGGCCGCGAGTACGCCGGAGGGTGTCGGGGTGGTCGCCAGCATCGGTGATGCCGGCCAAGTGCCGGAATCCTGCCGCAAAGTGACCGTACCGGACCCGTCGACGGACCCGATGCCGCCGTCGCCTGCCGTGCCGTACCCGAACCAGACGGTGCCCCCGGCGACGGCCAGCGAGTCCGGACGGGTGCCCGCGCCCGTGCCGTAACGAGCCGACTCGGTCAGGTTCTCCGTGCTGATCGCCGCGATCGCGTCCTGGTCCGGGAGAGCCGCGTACAGCGCGGATCCGTCGCCGGACAGGGCGAGACCGGTGGCACCCGGCTCACCACCGATCATCGTGGGGTTCCCGCCGTCCAGGTCGGTGACGAGAATGCCGTCGGTGCCGGCGCCGCCGCTGATGAACAGGTGTCCGTGCGGAGCGTCCACGACCATGTGCGCGAAGTGCGCGATCGGCAACGGTACGTCCGACGCCGCGTACGAGTCGACCGCGCCGGGACCGATGACGGTCGTCAGTCCCAGGAGCAGCGCCGCGGCGGTCGGCGGCGAGAATCGCACCAGTTTCATGAAAGGCCCCCACATAACCTTCACGATCAAGGAGCGCAACCTAGCACGGGGAAGGCCGGGTCCCGGCAGGGGGTGAAGGTCAGGAGCCGGTCCGCGGCGCACGTGCCGTCGCTTTCCAAGTCGAGGGCCCTCACGGCGCATTGGGGCGGCGGACCGGAGGGGGCCGTGGAGAGCCAAGAGACGGGACAGGCCGCCGGAGCAGGCTCCTGCCGGTCGGGCAGGGGTGGGTGCTTCCCGGCTGGGGGGATGCCGTCGTTCCCTCGATCAGCGGCCCGGCCGCGGTACCGACGCCTCCCCCCAGGCATCCCACCCCGGTCTCAGGGGGCGATCTTGTCCAGGCGAGCAGACAATGAGCGCGAGGGAAGCCGGAACTTGGTGGCGCGGCTGAGGGCCGCCTGCCCCTCGGTCGAACGCCGGTCCCGGAGGGTGCTCAGGTGATGTCGGACAAGAGAGCCGAACGCATAGCGGATTTCATCGGGCCACTGATCGGGCCACTACGGGTGGAACCGGGGTCGAAGGTACGCCTGGCCCGGGACTTCGATCCTCGCTACAAGGCCGGTCTGAAGAAGCGGGACGGGATCGAGCTGCTGCGGACCGGGGTGTCGGTGCTGGCCGAGTACCAGGAGCGGCTGGCCGCCCAGGACACGTACGGCGTACTGCTCTGCCTCCAGGCACTCGACGCCGGAGGCAAGGACGGGACGATCCGCCACGTGATGAGCGGCGTCAATCCCCAGGGCGTACGGGTCAGCAGCTTCAAGGTGCCCTCCACCGAGGAACTCGACCACGACTACCTGTGGCGTTACGCCCAGCGGCTGCCCACCCGCGGCGAGATCGCCATCTTCAACCGCTCGCACTACGAGGAGGTTCTCGTCGTGCGAGTCCACCCTGAGAACCTGGTCCGGCAGAAGCTGCCGGACGACACACTCGGGCCGGGCGTATGGGACCGGCGCTACCGGGAGATCAACGACTGGGAGCGCTACCTCACGGACAACGGGTTCAAGGTGGTGAAGATCTTCCTGAACCTGTCCAAGGAGGAGCAGCGCACCCGCTTCCTGAAGCGGATCGACCTGCCGGAGAAGAACTGGAAGTTCTCCGCGGCCGACGTCCGGGAGCGGCGCCGGTGGGACGACTACCAGCACGCGTTCTCC
Source organism: Streptomyces sp. NPDC096311 (assembly GCF_044763085.1). Taxonomy (NCBI): domain Bacteria; kingdom Bacillati; phylum Actinomycetota; class Actinomycetes; order Kitasatosporales; family Streptomycetaceae; genus Streptomyces; species Streptomyces sp. NPDC096311. Next base: position 144,690 of record NZ_JBIWFN010000006.1, on the reverse strand, counting down.
GAAATGCTGTCGGCCACGAGCACGAAGTGGGCGCCGTGGTACGTCGTGCCGGCGGACCGGAAGTGGTTCGCGCGGATCTGCGCGGCGGCGGTCCTCGCGCACACCCTGATGGACATCGATCCTCAGTACCCCGAGGTGGGGGAAGAGGCGCGGAACGAGCTGCTCGTCACCAAGCGGGAGTTGGAGCAGGAAGCCCCGGCCGGGGCCCCGGCCGATCCGTACGCCTCCCGGCATCCGTCGGCCGCTCAACCCACCATCCGCGGCCACGGATCGGAGGCAGAACGATGACGGTGCGGTCGGATTCCGTGGGAGAACAGCCTCGGGCTGCGGGGGACAGCTGGTGCACGCACGCTCCTGAGGAGGTCTTAGCGGCGTTCGGCGTCGATCCCGCGGTCGGTCTCTCCCCGGGACGGGCCGCGCAGCTCCTGAGCGCGCACGGCCCGAACTCGCTGCCCGAGGAGAAGCGAATTCCGGCCTGGCACCGGTTCCTGAGGCAGTACCGCAGTTACATGCAGATCGTCCTCGTGGCGGCGGCGGTCGTCTCCCTGCTCATCGAGCAGTGGACCACCGGGATCCTGCTGATCGTCCTGACCCTGCTGAACGCGGTCGTGGGCCTGCGTCAGGAGGGCAAGGCCGAGAGCGCGATGAACGCGCTGCAGTCGATGATGAAGGCCACGGCGCGGGTGCGCAGGGACGGGACGGAGTCCGAGATCCCCTCCGACCAACTGGTCGTCGGCGACATCGTGCTCATCGCCGCCGGGGACCAGGTGGCGGCGGACGGACGCATCATCGAGGCCAGCGCCCTGCAGATCGACGAGTCGGCGCTCACCGGCGAGAGCGTTCCCGCCTCGAAGGACGCCCGCACGCTGCCGGGCCTGGGACCGGCACCCGGCGACCAGACGAACATGGCGTTCATGAACACCCCGGTCACCCACGGCAGCGGCGTACTCGTCGTGACCGCGACCGGCGCCGGAACCGAAGTCGGCAGGATCTCCGGGATGCTGTCGGCCACCGAGAAGGAGGTACCGCCGCTCACCAGGGAGCTCGACGCTCTGACCCTGTGGATCACGGGGGCGGCGGGCCTGACCATGATCGTGATGTTCGCCCTGGGGCGGCAACGGGACCAGGCCTGGGACGTTCTGTTCGTCAGCGCGGTCTCGCTGGCCATCGCCGCCATCCCCGAGGCCCTGCCGACCGTGACCCAGGCGATCCTGTCCGTCGGCAGCCTCAACCTGGCGAAGTGGAACGCCATCGTCAAGGAACTGCCGTCGGTCGAGACCCTGGCGTTCACGTCGGCGATCAACTCGGACAAGACCGGCACCCTGACGATGAACCAGATGACCGCCGTCGAAGTCGTCACTCCCACCGACCGCTACACCGTCTCGGGCACGGGCTACGGACTCGAGGGGAAGATCCACCATGCCGCGGGGTCCGCCACGGGCATCGAGGACGCGATCCTGCCGTATGTGGTGGCCAGCGACGCGAAGCTGGTGGACGGCAAGGTGGTGGGTGATCCCACCGAGGGCGCGCTGCTGGTGCTCGGGCACAAGGCCGGGCTGGACATCGACGCCACCAGGGAGAGGCTTCCCCGGCTCGCCACGCTGCCGTTCGACCCGGGCTACAAGCTGATGGCCACCTTCCACTCGGCGGTCGACGCCTCCGGGCGGCAGGTCGTCCGATGCTTCGTGAAAGGCGCGGTCCCGGCGGTGGTGGTGCGGGCCGCCACCGCGCTCGCGGCGGGCAGGACCATCCCGTGGGACGCCGAACTGGTCGCACGTGCCGAGGAGCAGACCGAACGGATGGGCGGCGAGGGTCGCCGGGTGATGGCCGCGGCCACCCGTGACCTGGACCCGGCCGGCTTCGATCCGGACGGCGACCTGCTCGCGTACGTCACCGAGCTGCGGATGACCAGTCTCGTCGGCATGGTCGATCCGCCCCGCGAGGACGCCAAGGCCGCCATCGCCGGCGCCCAGGCGGGGCACATCCGGGTCCGCATGGTGACCGGTGACGACGTCACCACCGGTGCGGCGATCGCGCGGCAGCTCGGCATTCCCGGCGAGGCGGTCCTCGGCACCGATTTCGCCGCCATGAGCGAGGACGAGCAACTCGCCCGTATCGACGGCATCGGTGTGGTGGGGCGCGTCGCGCCGGAGCACAAGGTGCTGCTCGCCGACACGCTCAAGAAGAAGGGCGATGTCGTGGCGATGACCGGGGACGGCGTCAACGACGCGCCCGCCATCAAGGCCGCCGACATCGGCATCGCCATGGGCAGCGGCACGGATGTGGCGAAGAACGCCGGACGCATGATCCTCTCCGACGACAAGTTCGCCACCATCGTCTACGCCGTGGAGCAGGGCAGGAGAATCTACGACAACCTCACCAAGTACATCCGATTCGTCCTGCTCCTGCTGGTCACCTTCGTACTGACCTTTCTCGGCGCCACCGTCTTCAACATCGCCGCCGGTGAACCCTTCACCCCGCCGCAGGTGCTGTGGATCCACTTCGTGGTCAACGCCTCCTTCGGCTTCGCGCTCGGCTTCGACCGGGAGAGCCCCGGGCTCATGCGACGCAGGCCGCGCCCCCGAGGGGAGTCGGTGCTCACCCGGCCCGTACTGGTCACGGTCGGAATCGGCGGACTGGCGATCACCGTCGTGCTGCTCGGACTGATCAAGCTCGGTCAGGCCCACTTCGACAGCGTCGAGATCGGTCGGTCGATCGCGTTCACCGCCTTCGCCCTCTGTCTGATCGTGGCCGCGTTCGAGTGCCGCAGCGAGACGGATTCGGTGCTGACGACGTCCACCTTCGACAGCAAGCAGATGAACTGGGTGGCACTGGCCCAGTTCGCCCTCGCGGTGCTGGTGACCCAGCTGGACGGCTTCCGCCGCATCCTCGGGACGACGCAGATCAACGCGCGGCAGTTCGGCTGGGCGCTGCTGGCCGCCGTCGCACTCCTGCTCCTGTGGGAACTGGGCAAGCTCCTGGCCCGTCGGTCACGAGGCACCTGACGCGCCGCGCTGGGGGGCGGCGGCGACGAAGGCGGTGCTACTTCTGATGGTCCCGTCCCTCCGGGCGGGAAGGCGGCCACTTGTCGAGTGTCTCGTCCGGCGCGAGCCGGGACAGCGCCTCCGTCAGGCGCCCGCAGGCCTCTCCGATCTCCCGGAGGGTGCGCTTCTGCTCGGTGATGACCGCCGAAAGCAGCAGGGCCGTCAGTGACACGGTGCCGTTGAAGGCCTGCAGGATGACCATCTTGGCGAGGAGATCGTGACCGGCGAACGGCCCCGACCCGGCGGCACCCGCGTCGATCGCGATCACGGAAGCGATCAGCGCACAGGGCGCGGCGCCGACCAGCTGGAAGCGGAAGGCGGCCCAGATCAGGAAGGGGACGACGAGAAAGAGAAGGGCGACCGTGCTGTGCGTGGCCAGCACACTCACCGCGGCCGTGCCACCGAGCAGGGCGATCGCCTCGACCCAGCGCAGGACAGGTGCGCCGCGTGGCCATCGGACGGTGCGCGCGGCCAGCAGCAACGGCGCGATGACCAGGACCCCCATCGCGTCGCCCGTCCACCACACCGACCAGGTCGGCCAGAAAGCATGGGCCGGCAGCGCGCCGGAGGCCACCAGGGCCGCCGTACCGACCGTCGCGCTGATCACCATCCCGCTCAGGGCCCCGAGGAAGACCAGCGCCAGCGCGTCCTGCAGCCGGTCGAGTGCGGTGCGGAACCCCACACGCTGCAGGAGGAGGTAGGCGCAGACCGGAGCGAGGGTGTTGCCGGCCGCGATGGCGAGCACGGGGAGGATCGACGGCCCGAGCAGCACGTTCACCACGAACGCTCCGAGAGCGATTCCTGGCCACATGCGAAGGCCCCAGAGCATCAGGACGACGACGGCGACGCCGGTGGGCGGCCAGAGCGGCGTGACCTGCCCTCGTACCAGTTGCTGCTCCAGCCCGATCTTGGCACTGACGTAGTAGGCGGCCGCGACGGCAGCCAGCTGCAGGCCCTTGACGGTGTACCGCCGGAGCCGCTCGCCGTGCGCCGCATCGCTCATCCTCGCCCACCACAGCGATCAAACGGGGCGAAGCGTGCCGCACCGGGGTCGTGTCTGCCACGCCTGCCGCTCATTTTTCGCCCTGCCGCTGTTGCTGGGACCCTCCGGAACACCACTCGTCCCGGAGCCCTCCGTAACGGAGGACAAGGACCGCGGCGTCGTCGCTGTGGCCGGTGAGATCCGCCACCTGGATCACCTGCGCGGCCAGCTCGTCGGGGTCGGTGTGACAGGCGCCGTTGACCAGGCCGGCCACCTGGTCGAGGCCTTGCTCGATCGGATAGCTGGGGCCTTCCACCACGCCGTCGGTGAGCAGCACGAAGGCACCCACGCCGGTGAGCGGTCGGCGGGTCGACGGGTAGCTCTCTCCGGCCTGGATGCCCAGCGGCAGACCGCCGTCGTTCAGGACGATGTCGCAGCAGCCGTCCGCTACGGCCCAGACGGCGGGGATGTGCCCGGCGCGGGCGTCGGCGAGCTCGCTCGTGACCGGGTCGAATCGCAGGAACGAACAGGTCACGAACAGCCCGCAGTCCATGGCGACGAGCAGGTCGTTGGTGCGCCGGAGCACCTCCGCCGGGTCCGTGGTGGCGGTGGCGACGGCGCGCAGACAGGTGCGCACCTGCCCCATGAGAGCCGCGGCCTCGACATCGTGGCCCTGTACATCTCCGATCACGAATCCCACCGAGCCGTCCGGCATGAGGAAGCCGTCGTACCAGTCGCCTCCTATGTCCAGGCCGTCCCGTGCAGGTGCGTACCGTCCCGCCACGTGGAGGTATGGCAGGACCGGCAACTCGGCGGCGAGGACCTGGCGCTGCAGCGCGGCAGCCAGTTCCACGCGGGCCTGCTGGACCTTGATCTGGTCCAGGATCCGGCCGGTGAGATCACCGAGCGTGTTCAGCAGCTCTGCGGTCCCACTGGACGAATCGGTGCGGCGGCGAGGCATGGCATCACACTTCAGTTTTTTCCGCATTTGCGCCGTAGGTCACGATTTCACGGTACCCCTGTTACAGGCAGCGCATCCTCCCCGCGCACGCCGCGCAGTCACTGCTACGACCAGCCAAAACGGAGCACTGCGGTCAGCTCACGGTGTCCTTCACCGCGGGGCTGTACGCGGCGGCGGAGGTGGCCGGGACCACGGTGCCGAAGGAGGCGGCGGCGATCTGCTGGACGTAGCGGATCTCGGTGCCGTCGAGGTTGGTCGGGTTGACGGAGTAGATGATCTTGCGGGAGAGGTCGCGGGTGGCGAACACGCCGCTGGTCCAGCCGGGGCGGGAACCGGTCTTGCCCCAGACCACGACACCGTTGGAGGCCTTCACCCTCATGATGCCCATGGTCATACAGGCACGCCCGGCGTCGGCCTCGGTGCGGCACTGGCTGCTGTGGAAGCTGGGGACGTCGGGGACGGTGAAGAGCTCGGCCTGCTGCGCCGAGGGGAGGAAGCGGCCACGGAAGAGAGCGGTCATGAAACGGTCGAGGTCGGCGGGAGTGGAGATCATGCCGCCCTCGGCCCAGGGCCAGGGACTCTGCTCGGTGACATCCACCGGGTGCGTGGTGCCGTCCGGGGACATGACCGTCAGGTAGCCGTGGGAGTGCGGGCCGGGCAGGCGCGGGTCGTCGGCGTCGGGGACGTAGGTGTCGCGCAGTCCGAGGGGCCGGGTGATACGGGATCGCACCTCGTGGGCGAAGGTGTGCCCGGTGATCTTCTCGACGAGCAGGCCGGCGACGTAGTAGTTCATCCCGTTGTACTGCTGCGCGGTGCCCGGCGCGAACTGCATCGGCTGGCCCGCCATCAGGTCGACCACCTGTCGCGGGGTGAAGCTCTTGAGGCGGTTGGCGGCGAACCACTCGGGACTGCCGTCGCCGAAGTCCGGACTCGCGACGCCGCGCGGCAGGCCACTGGTGTGGTTGAGCAGCTGACCGACCTCGACGGGCGGCAGGTCGGCGGGCAGGACGCCCGGCAGGTACTGCTGGACGGGCTTGTCCAGGTCGATCCGGTGCTCGGCGGCGAGCTGGAGGACGACGGTGGCGGTGAAGACCTTGGAGATGCTGCCGATCCGGAGGTGCGCGCCGGGCGGGACGCCCCGACCGGTCTCCAGGTCGCCCACGCCCGAGGTGCCCGACCAGTGGCCCGCGCTGCCGGTGATCCGCAGCAGCGCACCGGTGACATCCCCGTTCGGCAGGCCACCGATGGCCGCCTGGAGCTTGACCGGGTCGAGCCCGGGTAACGGCGCGCGGGTCGCGGCGACGGTGGCGGGCGCTGGTGCCGGAGTGACGGCAGAGGCGGGAGCAGCCGTACCCGCGGCCAGGGCGACCAGCACAGCGCCGGACGCGGCCACGGTGGACCAACGGGTGCGGGCGGCAGAGGAGTTCACAGTGAGGCTCTCCAGAGTGACGGCGATCGGGCCGGCGGACGAACGGCCCGGCCACGAGTCTCTTCCGCCCCGGCACCCCGGCTCATCAGGGAACGCCCCTGAGCGAACCCTGACCACACCCCGACGACTGACTGCGGGTCAGGAGAGGTCGAGGCCGCCGGCCACCTCGGCGACGGTGAGCACGTCACCAGCCGGTGGGCGTCCTCGTCCTGATCCGGCTCCTGGAGCGTTCGCCCTGCTTCGCCGCACTGCGCCGGGCGATCGACTCCGTCGGCCCGGACAGATCCGCGCGCCGGCACTGTGGACCAACGACCGGATGGACCGGGTGGAGAAGGCGCGGAAGGACGACGACGCTGCGAAGGGCCGTGCCTGAACGGACGCGGCGGTGGGATCCACACGGGCCGGCCGCCGGGCAACCGGCCCCGGGCGGTTATCAGTTCGGGAGAAGTTGCTGGCCGCCGTCGATGTCGTACGTCGCGCCGGTGAGCGCGTCGTTGCACATGATGTGTACGGCGAGAGCGGCGACGTCGGCCGGACCGACCACCCGTCGGATGGGAAGCGTGGTCCGCAGTTCCTCGCGCCGGGCATCGAGCCGGTCCCCCAGCAGCGAGGCCGACAAGGGTGTGTCGACGAATCCGGCGGCGATGAGATTCACCCGGACCGGCGCCATCTCGAGCGCCAGGTTGGCCACGAGGGCAGGCAGAGCCGCGGTGGCGGCCGACGCCACGGCCATGCCGACACCGGGGCGTCGGCCGCCGGTGCCTCCGATGAACAACAGGGTGCCACCGGCGCGGATCTTGTCACGGCTGTAGAGGGCGACCCCGAGGGCCAGGGCGATGCGCTCGTCGAAGGCGCGGCGGGCGTCGGCGAGGTCCATGTTCTCCAACGGCATGTAGTAGGGGCCGCCTGCTGTGACCAGTACATGGTCGACCGGTCCGGCCAGATCCTGGAAGAACCGCTGGAGGCGGTCGGTGTCGGTCGCGTCGAACGCGGCCGTGCCGACGGGTTCCAGCTCCAGCGCGGCCTTCCGCAGCCGTTCCGGGTTACGGCCGACCAGGACCAACCGGCCGCCGTCCGCACGTACCTGGCGGGCGGCCTCGAGTCCGATACCCGCGCTGGCACCGATGACCACGACCGTCCGGTCGGCGAGGTCGGACCGGCGGTGGGTGCCGGGAACACCGGGTGCGGCGGTCATGAGGAGGGTCCGTCGTCGAGAACGGTCGCGCCATGGCTGTGGCCATGGTTGCTGTCTGCCATCCCTGCCTCCGGATATCGGCCTGGTCCTACGGTCGCGGGCACGTGGTGTCAGCGGGACGGACTCAGCTGCCTGATGAGGCGTCAAGGGTGATGTGGAAGGTGAGGTTCCGTACCGCCTCCCCGGCGGGGACGGTGTGGACGTAACCCCGCGCCGAACTGAAGGTGCCCGAACCGCCGGTGACGGCGACGTCGACGGAGCGGGCCGGCGGCAGACGGAGCAGCGCCTGCGAGGTGATCTGCCCCTTCGGCAGAGCGAAGGTGCCGACGCACTGGAGTTCGCTCGGATCGAGGTGGACGTAGACGCAGAGCACGCTGTGGTCGCCGATCTTCTGGCCGCCGCGGTACAGGTCCTCGGCGATGACGAGCTCGTCACCCCGGCTGAGCCCGTCCTTGCCCAGGTCGATGGATTCGGACTGGGTTTGTTTGGCGACCAACTGGAATGTCTGCGTGCGCTGTTGGGTGTCCGGTCGGCTGGGCGGGGTCGATGTCGCGGCCGACGCCGGCGGGGCGACGACGAGGGCGGCGGCCAGGCCCGCGACCGCACTCAGGCAGCGCTGACTGATCCTGCGCATGGTGGGTCTCCCACGGGGGGCGGATATGTGCCCTTCCTTCCCAACGTACCGGTTCGTACGTCCCCTCGCGCGACGTCGCCCACGGGACCACCCACAGCGTCTCCCGCGGCGAGGCGGCGTTCGCTATGTGGCTCGCCAGCCGGGTTCGAGGCGGTCAAGGAGGACGCGGAAGGCCGCGTCGGCCTCGTCCCAGTCGCCGTCGGCCAGGGGCCCGACGACGAGACCGAAGCACGCGTCGACCAGCAGGGCGGCCTCCGTGCGCGCTCGCGCCTCGGGCAGGCCCATGTCGCGGAAGACGGAGGTGAGCAGGCCCGTCCACTCGCCGAGCAAGTCGCGCATGACGGGTCCGTACCGGTCGGGGTGGAGCAGACCGGTGACCATGACGGTCGCGACCGCGCGCGTCTGCCTCAGGCGGTCGCGACCGCCCGCGTCTCCCTCTTACGGGCGCGGTAGGCCGCGGCCTTGATCTTGTTGCCGCAGGACTCCATGCCGCACCACTGCCGACGCATGCCTCGCGAGCGGTCGACATAGATCCGGGTGCACTCCGGGTTGCCGCACTCCTTGAGCAGCGGCACGTCCGGTCCGCCCAGCAGCTCGACGGCGAGCCGCGCCACGGTCGACAGTGCTTCCTCCGGGGTCGCCGCCGTCCACCGGCCCACCGGGGTGAGCTGCGGTGTCGCCGGGGCGTTTTGGGCCGCGGCGTTCAGCACGGCCAGGGCCTCGTCGTCGTACGCGTCGCCCAGCCGGCGGGCGGTGACCAGCGCGTAGACGGCCTCCCGTACCGCCGTCGCCCGCCCGACGTCGGAGTCCTGGCTCCCGGAGACGGAGTCGACGACTCCGGACTCCCGGTACCAGGCGTCGAGGCGGTCCGGCGAGGCGAACATCTCGAACCGTAGCGAGCGGCGGGCGCGGAGTGTCGCGGCGAAGTCGAGGGCCGGGTTTCCGCAGACGAAGACGTGATCCAGATTCACATCACCATCTTGACAGGTGATGCGCGAGGCCGGAACATCTGGGCATCATCACCAGTTGAGTAGGTGACTGGTCGATGTCGACGGCCGGCGTGCACCTACCGGAGCGAGGTACGCGAGATGACACGGACAGAGCGGACGAAGACGGCCCCCGACGCCGCGGAGGCGGCACGCCGGGCGCGGTTCGGCACGCTGCCTGAGCGCGTTCGGGTCGAGGACACGGTCGAGGAGCGGCCCGCCACGGTGCCCGATCCGGCGCGAGACGCGTACAGCGCGGACGAGTGGCTCGTCCGTTACTGCCTGTGAACAGAAAGGAGTCCGGGATGACGACGAGAACACCACAGGCCCTCAAAGCGCTGACAGCGATCCTGGCAGTGCTGGTGATCGGCTTCGGCTGCTTCACTCAGGTCTTCTGACCACGCAGGATTCCCCATGCTCCCCCGAGTGCCGCGTGTCCGGTGATCCGTTACGCTGACCGCCGCTGACCTCAGGGGGAGACATGTTCGGCAAGCGGCTGCTGGTGGCCGGAGCGACCGCGATTCTCATAGCTGGGCTGGGCGCGTGCGGCGGCGGTGGGGGCGGCGCACGCGGTGTGGACCCGGGAGCCGTGGCCGATGCCGGTCAGGGCAGTGCGGGCGCCGCCCAGGAGGCCTCGCCGAGCCCGGACACCGTCTCCGGACTCAAGGACTCGGTCCGCCATCTCCCCGCGAAGACCACCAGGGCCACCCGCCCGCACCTGGTCAAGAAGTGCACGTCCGCCACCCGGCAGGTCAGGCACACGCAGCGCACGGGCACGGGCACGCACAGGACGACCCGCACCTGGTACACCACGGAGCGGTACCAGAGCTGCAAGAAGGTCCGCGGGGGCACCGAGACGTACACGCGAACCGTCCGGTCGCAGCGGTGGTGCGTGCGCCTGGACGACGTCGAGGGCGACACCGCCAGGGACGACGTCTGGTACCAGGTCACCCCCGCCACCTACGACGAAGCCCGCGGCGTGGACGAGCACGCCCGCCTGGAGTTCACCCCGGCCGGCACCGGCTGCTGACCACCCGCTGAAGCGGATGACGCCCCGGCCGTGATCCCGGGCCGTGTCCACGCCCGCCCCACCCCGCCGGACAGCCCGGTTCCGGGGCGGCAGCGTCATGTCGCATGGCAGCTCGTGGAGAACCGTCGCCGGAATGGCGGGATGATGGTCGGCATGCGCATCCGTATCGACGCCGTCGACCTGCCCGGCCGCACCTGTCCGGCCCCCGTCGGCAGCGGTGCGCCGACGTACGGCAACATCCACGTGGCCGTACAACGCCGGGACCGTCCGGCCGAACTCCTCGAACCGCAGCCCGGCGACGCCGCGTCCGCGACCTGGACCCTGGAGTGCACCGCGCTCGCCTCGCCGACCGGCACGGACGTCAAAGGGCCCTACGTGCAGGACCGTCTGGGCCGCCGGTTCATCTACCTGTCGTGGGGCACGGTCGACGAGTCGGGCGTCTTCAGCATGTTCCGGCGCGCCAAGCTCATGCTCGACGTCGTCCCCGCCGAGGTGCTCGCCGCCGCCGCGCGTGAGGGCCTGCTGGTCGGGCGCCTCGGGCTGACCGACGCTCACGGCAACCCCCTGTGCGCGCGGGTCGAACCCCCGCGCATCACGTGGACCGCCGAGACCTGGACCGCCGAGCCCGCCTCGTAGCCATCCAGGGCGGTCCCGGCCAACCAGGCTGCAGGGCAGGCCTGTTGAGGACCCTCAGCGGGTCGCGGTGCCCTCGTCGACCGGGCGGGCCGACGCGGTCTCGGAGGCGCTCTCGGACCGGGGCGCGGCGGAGGGCACGGTGGAGGGTGCGGAGCCGTCGTGCTTCATGGCGCCGGTCTCGCTCTTGAGGATGCGCATCGACTTGCCCAGCGCGCGGGCGGTGTCGGGCAGCTTCTTCGAGCCGAACAGCACGATGATCACGATGGCCACGATCAGCAGGTGCCAGGGTTCCAGTCCGTTGCGGAGCATCCCGCCCACCTCTTCCCTTCACTGTTGCTACGTTGCGCAACTTTACAACCATCGGAGGGTGCCGAGCGTCCCCTACGTATGAGTCGGACGGATGAGAGCACACGTGTGACGACCAGCGACCAGGCGCGGCCGCCGCGCCGCAGACGGGGCCCACTGCGGATCGCCCTCGTCGTGGCCCTGTCCCTGCTCCTGCTCGGCACGGCCGGACTCGGCTGGATCTATCTGAAGCTGAACGGCAACATCGACACGTTCGGCGCCGACGGTCTCTCCAAGGACCGCCCGGCCGGTTCGACGAAGGGCGAGAACGTCCTCGTCATCGGCTCGGACGCGCGCACGGACGGAAACAGCGCGCTGGGCGGCGGCGACAAGGGCGACATCGGCCGTTCCGACACCGCGTTCCTGCTGCACGTCTACGCCGACCACCGGCACGCCGTCGCCGTCTCGATCCCCCGCGACACACTGGTCACCCTCCCCCCGTGCAAGCTCCCGGGCGGGAAGTGGACCAGGGCGCGGCCGAACACGATGTTCAACGAGGCGTACTCCGTGGGGCAGACGGCCAAGGGCAATCCGGCCTGCACCCAGAACACGGTCGAGAAGCTGACCGGCCTGCGCGTCGACCACACCGTCGTCATCGACTTCAAGGGCTTCGCGGCACTGACGCGGGTCGTCGGCGGGGTGAAGGTGTGCCTCCCGCAGGACGTGTACGAGAAGGACCTCAACCCCAACCGCGCCACCCGGGGTGGACTGCTCTTCAGGAAGGGTGAGCAGAAACTCTCCGGGCAGCGGGCGCTGGACTACGTCCGCATCCGGCACGGCATCGGCGACGGCTCCGACATCGGCCGCATCAAACGCCAACAGGCCTTCGTCGCCAGCCTGGTGAAGAAGGTGAAGAGCGACGGTCTCACCCCCACCGGACTGCTGCCGCTCGCCGACGCCGCGACGAAGTCGCTGACCGTCGACCCGGGGCTGGGTACGGCGAAGCGGCTGATCTCGTTCGCGATGTCCCTGAAGAACATCGACCTGCACGACACCAAGTTCGCGACCATCCCGTGGCGTTACCAGGGGGAGCGGGTCGCGATCGTCCAGCCTGACGCCGATCAGCTGTGGGCCGCGCTCAAGGCCGACCGCACCCTCGACGGCACCGACGCCGGTGGCAAGAAGGGCGAGCAGGGCGGGCCGACCGCCACCGCGGCCACCTCGCCCGACGCCGCCGCGGAGGTCTCGGGGGACGGTATCGACGTCGCCGTCTACAACGGCACCACCACGCGCGGCCTGGCCTCGCGCGCCGCGACGGCCCTCACCGAGCACGGCTTCACCGTCACCCGTACCGCGAACGCGGTCGACCGGGACCGCGCCGACACGGTGATCGAGTACGGCGCGGGCCTGCGGACCCGGGCCCAGACGGTCGCCCGGCTCTTTCCCGGCGCCGAACTGAACTCCGTGCCGGGCGCGGGCGTCGACGTCGTCCTGGGCCGGACCTACGCCGCCAAGGGCAGCACGTCGGCCCCGGCCTCACGCGCGTCCACGCCCACCGCCCTGCCCACTTCGGTGGCGCGTGACGCGCGCTCCGCCGACGACGACGTGTGTTCCAACCTGTCCTACGGATAGACCGCGTCCGCCGGAGACGGAGTGGTCCCGGACGAAGGAGTGGTGGACGAAGGCGTGACGGACGAAGGCGTGGCGGGTGAAGGCGTGGCGGGTGAAGAAGTGGCGGGTGAAGGCGTGGCACGTGGAGGGGCGACGTGCGAAGGGGTGGCCTGCGGGGTGTTGGCCGCCCGCACGATGACGTAGAGGGCCAGGGCGAGGACCAGCAGAGTGACCCACCGCCACCGCGTCCAGGATGCGGCCATGTCCCGCCTTCTCTCTTCCGCCCGTTCACCGGTACGCCGAGGCGAAGCGCTTGGAGGGAAGAGTAAGCCCGCGTCACCCTCCGTCGTGGCTGCGCTCGCCGCGCGCCCCTTGATCACTGGGGGAGATCATGCCGTCGTCCTCGGAGCGACGGCGTTCGTAGCGTGACCGGGCGGCCACCAGCCCCACCGCGTACAGGCCGAGGACCGCGGCGAGCAGCAGGTAGTAGAGGGCGGGCAGTGCGGTCATGCCCAGCGGCGGGCCGAGCGGGGAGAGTGGCAGCGCGAGGCCGGCGGCGGTGAGGGCGGTCGCGCCCCAGCCGACGGGACCCGGTTTCCGCCGGCCCTCGGCGCCCCGGCGGCCGAGCCGCAGCAGGAGCATCACCAGCGCCTGGGTGAGCAGGTTCTCGGTGAACCAGCCGGAGTGGAACACGGACTCGTCGTTCGCCGTCCCCGGCCCGTGCACGGCGAGCGCGAGGACGCCGAAGGTCGCGAGGTCGGCGACGGCGTTCAGCAGGCCGAAGCCGGTGATGAAGCCCAGCAGGTCGCGCGAGCGCAGCACGGTGGGGCGCTTCAGGGTGCCCGGCGCGGGGCGGTCGTAGGCGAAGGCGAGCTGGGCCGCGTCGAAGCACATGTTCTGCACGAGGACCTGCGTCGGCAGCATCGGCAGGAAGGGCAGCAGGATGCCCGCCGCGAGCATCGCGATCACGTTGCCGAGATTGGAGGAGAGGGTGACCCGCAGATAGGTGCCGATGTTGCCGCTGGAGTAGCGGCCCGCGGTGATCGCGTGCGAGATCGCGGTGAGGTCCTTGTCGGCCAGCACCACGTCGGCGCTCTCCCGGGCCAGGTCCGTGGCGTCGCGCGGGCAGATCCCGACGTCCGCGGCGTGCAGCGCGGGCAGGTCGTTGACACCGTCGCCGAGGTAGCCGGTGGCATGTCCGCGTGCGCGCAGCGCGACGGTGATACGCGCCTTGTGCTCGGGCGTGCAGCGGGCGAAGACGGTGGTGCGGTCGGCGAGTTCGCCGAGTTCGGTGTCCGTGAGACCGTCGAGGTCGGCGGCGGTACGTACCTCCCCGGGGGCGAGGCCCAGGTCGCGGCAGGCGCGGGCGGCCGTGCCCGGGTGGTCCCCGGTCAGTACCCGTACGGCGACGCCCTGGCCGGCGAGCACCCGCAGCGCGTCGGCCGCGCTCGGCACCAGTGCGTCCCGCAGCGTGACGAACCCCTCGAAGGTCAGGCCGCGTTCGTCAGCCGGGGTGTAGTCGCGGTGGCGGGCGGGGCGTACGGCGGTGGCGACCGCCAGGACGCGCAGCCCGTCGTCCGTCAGCTCGTGGGCGCGGGCGAGCAGCCGTGTGCGCTCCTGCGGATCCAGCGCACAGCGCTCCAGTACGGCTTCGGCGGCGCCCTTGACCAGGAGGGTGTGGGAGCCGAGGGTGCCGGGGGTGCGTACGACGGCGGTGGTGAGGCGGCGTACGGGATCGAAGGGCAGCGCCGCGATCCCGTCGTACGCCGTCAGGTCGTCCTCGTCGGCCGTGTGCAGGAGCGCCTCGTCGAGGGCGTCGGGTGCCGGCAGGTCGGCGAGTTGCAGTGTCCACCAGGCGGCCGCGGCCGCCTGGCACAGTACTTCGGGCGCGTCCTTGCCGTCCGCGTCCAGCGCGCGGTCGACGACCGGCCGGTCCTGGGTGAGGGTGCCGGTCTTGTCCACGCAGAGGACGTCGATGGCGCCGAGGTCGTGGAGCGCGGGCAGCCGCTTGACGATCACTCCGTGCGTACGGGCCAGCAGCGACGCCCCGCGGGCCAGGCAGGTCGTGATGATGACCGGCAGCATCTCCGGGGTCATCCCGACCGCCACCGCGACGGCGAACGGCAGGGTCTCCAGGCCCCGCCCGCGCAGGGCCGCGCCCGCCATCAGGACCAGCGGCGGGGTGAGCAGCATGAACCGGATGAGGATCCAGGAGATGCCGTGCACGGACCGGTCGAAGGCGCTCGCCTCCCGCCGCCCCGGGTCCCGGTGGCCCTCGGCGAACCGCGTGTGCGCGCCGGTCGCCACGACCACGGCGGTACCGCTGCCGGAGGCGACACTGCTGCCCTGGAAGCACAGCTGCGGTTGTTCGAACAGCTCTCCCGCCGTGGGGCCCGGCGCGTCGACCGGGTACTTGGCGACCGGCGCCGACTCTCCGGTGAGCGCCGCCTGGTACACGGTCAGCCCACCGGCCCGCAGCAGCCGTACGTCGGCGGGGACCAGGTCGCCGGGACCGAGCCGGATCACGTCCCCCGGCACCAGCTGGTCGACCGGGAGGTCACGGTCGGTGGGCACTGCGTCCGCGGCGGTCCTGCGCAGCACGGTGGCGGTGCTGGCCACCAGGTCGCGCAGCGCCGCCGTCGAACGGTCGGCCCGGTGCTCACCGGACGACCGCAGCACACAACTGACCACGACCAGTACGGTGATCACGCTCGCGGTGCCCCACGAGGCCACGAGCGCCGAGACCAGGCCGAGGCAGAGCAGTACGGCGGTGAACGGATCCCGCAGACTGCGCAGAAACCGCTCGAACCAGGGAACGGGCCGCCGGGCCGGCAGAGTGTTCTCCCCGAACCGGGCGAGGCGTTCGTCGGCCTGCGTCTGTGTCAGCCCCCGTGGGCCGCTGTCCAGCCGCCGGAGCAGCTGGAGCGCGGTCGGCTCGCCGTGTTCCTCCCCGCCCGAAGTTCCTTGAAGGACCCGGGGTTTCTCCGCCGCCGGGCCGTCCGCGGAGGCGGAGCACTCGGCGCCTCCTCCCGCCGTCACGGACGTCTCAGCCACCGATCCCGCGCAGCCTGCGTACGGGTGCCGATGCCTCCTCGGCCCGTGCGGCCAGCTGTCCGACCATCACGCGCACCACGGTCACGACATCGGGACCGTCGACGTAGTAGACCTGTCGGCGGCCTTCGCGCCGGGAGCGGACGAGGCCCGCGAGCTTCAGCTTCGACAGGTGCTGGCTGACGGCGGGCAGAGCGCCGCCGACACGCTCCGCGAGGTGGGTCACGTCGCTCTCGCCCTGCGCGAGGGCCCACATGATGTGCAGCCGGGGCGAGGAGGCCAGCAGTCCGAACGCGGCGGCCGCGTCCGCCAGCACCTCGGCGGGCGGATCATCGAAGCCACCGGCGTATGCCGTCACAGTCTCTTCTCCCGTCCCGCCCCGGGCATCCGTGCCCGCGTCCGCGCCGACCCAGTTTAGGCGCCTGTCCCCAGGGCGCCGCCGCCGAACCGGCAGCTGCTCACGGTGCCGAGTCCTTGGTTCCGGTGGCTGCGCGGTAGGCCTGGGTGGGGGTCATGGCGACGCCGTCGAGACTGACGGTCTTGTAGGGGCTGACCTTGGCGCAGGTCTTGGACTGGTCGGCGGTCTCGGCGTGGGCGTTGGCGGTGGCGGTCTTGGTGTCGGCGGGGGCGGGGGCGGGGTAGGCGGTGCCGCTGGTCCAGTCGGTGCCGATGACCAGGGTCAGACCGGTGCCCGTGGCGTCGCTCTGCTTGAGGTGGGAGGACGGCAGGCCCAGGGCCTTGGCGGCGGTCTGGGCCTCGGCCTTGTGCCCGCTGCCGTAGGTGAGGGTGGTCGTGGACGTGGTGCCGGCGGCGTTGCCGGTGGTGGTGCCGGAACTGAATCCCTTGTCGAGCAGGGCGGTGGCGACGGCCGAGGCCCGGCCGGTGACGGTGGTGCCGTTCTCCACGGTGACCGCGATCTGCGCGGCGGGGACCGTGGAGGCGGAGGCCGGGGCTTTGGCTGTCGCGGAGGCCGCGGCGGTCTTGTCGCCCGACGAGTTGGTCAGGGACTGGTCGTTCGCGATGGTGGCGAACAGGCTCTGGGCCGTGGCGGCGGGCACGAGCCGGTTGCTGTCGCCCGGGTCCGGCGCCGTCTGCATGGTGGTGAAGGTGATGCGCTTCGCCGGGACCTTGTCCACGTCGGCGGCGAGCCCCATCAGCTTCCTGATGCTGCCCAGACCGGTGTCGACGGTGAGGGCCTTGGTCGCGGCGTCGGCCAGCCGGTAGACGGCGGTCGGGTCGGTGAGGGTGCCGGCGCTCTTGAACTTGCGGATCATCGAGCTGAGGAAGAGATGCTGGGAGTAGGTGCGCCCCAGGTCGCTGCCGTCGCCGAAGCCGTGCCGGGAGCGGACGAACTCCAGGGCCGCCACGCCCTTGAGGGTGTGCGTGCCCTCAGCGAGTTTCAGGTGTGAGTAGGTGTCGTAGACGTCCTTGTCGACGCAGGCCGACACCCCGCCCACCGCGTCGGACATCTTCACCACGCCGGAGAAGTCGAGCTTGACGAAGTGGTCGATGGGGATGCCGGTGAGCCGGTGGACGGTGGCCACCTGGCAGGCCGGCCCGTACTGCAGGGCGCTGTTGACCATGCCGGTGTAGCCGTTCGTGGAGACGCCGGTCTCGGTGTCCTTGCAGGCGGGGACGGTGGTCACGGTGTCGCGGGGGATGCTCATCACGGTGGCGTTGGAGCGGTCGGCGGATATGTGCATCACCATCTCCACGTCCGCGTTGGACCCGGACTGCACACCGGTCCGTGAACAGCCGCCGCCGAGCTTGCAGTCGCTCGCGTTGGTACGGCCGTCGCTGCCCATCACCAGGAGGTTGATCGGGGTCCTGCCGAAGGAGTCGGCCTTCTCCTTGCCCGCGCTGTCGCCCGAGCCGTCGGTCAACGGAACGCTGTGGAGATTGCCGTTCAGATGCTCGTAGAACCACCACCCCGCCCCCGCGGTGGCCAGGACCAGCACCGACAGCGATATCGCGGCCGTCCGCAGGATCCGCCTGCCCCGGCCCATAGGCCGGGCCCGGCGCCCCGCGCCGGGCTTGGGACGCGCACGGGATCCCGTCCGGGAGGGCGCGGAACGGGGGGGCGCATGACCGGAGGTCGCGGAACCCGAGGTGTGGCGCTGCCGGGGCACCCCGCGTGCGTGGCTGCGTGTGGCGTGGCCGGCGGGGGCGTCCCCAGGGTCAGTCATGTTCGCACTCCCACGACGGTCGGGCCGTTCAGGCATACGTCAGGCGTTGCGGGGACGCCTCACTTGCACGGTTGCGCAATATAACAACCCGGCCTGAGACCCGGCGCGGCTCCCACCCACCACCCCTAGAGAGGGCTCCGGACGCGCGGGCGTTCCGACGTCCGGAGTCATCGGTCGTCACAGCGGTCCCGACTCATGACCGAGATGTGGTGAAGTCGTGGTGAGCACTGGGGTCCGGGCCCGCTATGTTCGGTGCGATCATCCGAGATGCGGAGCCGGTGTGCAGAAGACTGATGAACGGGCCGTGGGTGCGGACGGACCGTCCACGGCGGCGGACATGGCCGTCGCGGTCCCCGCGGCGAGGGCGAGTGCCGGCGGTCCCGGGCGCGACTGGCCCCGCCACTGGCCCCTTCTGCTCGGAGCGTGCGCGCTGTCCGGGCCCGCGCTCTACGTCCTCGGCCGGTGGATGGAACAACCGGCCATGCAGGCCTGGCGGACCGTCTGTCTCGCCGTCACCGTGCAGGCGCTGCCGTTCCTGCTGCTCGGCACGGCGCTGTCCGGCGCGATCAACGCGTTCGTGCCGGCCCGGGTGTTCACCCGGCTGCTGCCCCGGAAGCCCGTGCTCGCCGTCCCGGTCGCCGGAGTCGCCGGAGTCGTCCTGCCCGGCTGCGAATGCGCGTCGGTGCCGGTTGCCAACAGCCTGATCGGCCGGGGTGTCACCCCGGCCGCCGCGTTCGCGTTCCTGCTCTCGGCGCCCGCCATCAACCCGGTCGTGCTGACCGCCACCGCCATCGCCTTCCCCGGCCACCCCGAGATGGTCCTGGCCCGGCTGCTCGCCTCGCTCGCCACCGCCGCCGTGATGGGCTGGCTGTGGCTCTTCCTGGGCCGCGACACATGGCTCAAGCCTGTCGTGCGGCACACCGGGCACCAGCCCGAGCAGAGCCGCCTGCGGGAGTTCCGGCGCGGCTTCCAGCACGACTTCCTGCACGCGGGCGGCTTCCTGGTCCTCGGGGCCATGGCGGCGGCGACGTTCAACGTGGCGGTCCCGCGCACCGTGCTCGACGCGTTCTCCGGCTCTCCCTGGCTGTCGGTGCTGTTCCTGGCCGCGCTCGCCATCCTGCTCGCGGTGTGCTCCGAGGCCGACGCGTTCGTCGCGGCCTCGCTCACCGGTTTCTCGCCCGTCGCCCGGCTGGCGTTCATGGTCGTCGGGCCGATGGTCGACCTGAAGCTGATCGCCCTTCAGGCGGGCACCTTCGGCCGGGCCTTCGCGGTCCGTTTCTCCACGGCCACGACGGTCGTCGCGATCCTGTGCAGCGCGCTCATCGGAGGAGTCCTGCTGTGAAACGCCCCCTCCAGGTGACCCTGCTCGTCCTCAGCGGCCTCGGCCTGCTGCACGCCTCGCTCTTCACCGACCTGAGCCTCAGGTTCGTCAAGGAGGGGATGCGTCCGATGCTGGTCGCGTCGGGGGTGCTGCTGCTCGTGCTGGGCGTGGCGGAGGCGTGGTCGAGCCAGAAGCCGGGCAGCGGCGACGCCGCCGACCGCCACGGTCACGACCAAGACCATGACCAAGACCAAGACCAAGACCAAAGCCACAGCCACAGCCACGACCACTCCACCGTGCCCCGTATCGCCTGGCTGCTGTTCCTCCCCGCGCTGAGTCTGCTCTTCTACGCGCCGCCGGCCCTCGGCGCGTACACCGCCGCGCGCGAGGCGCCCAAGGCCGTCACGGAGCAGAGGTACTTCGATCCGCTGCCCGCGACCTCGCCGGTCCCGCTGACGCTCACCCAGTTCACCAGCCGGGTGCAGCAGGACCACAAGCGGGACATCGGCGGCCGTAGCGTCCGGATGACCGGTTTCGTCACGCCCGACAAGGGGGCCGACGGCTGGTACCTGACCAGGATCATCTTCACCTGCTGCGCGGCGGACGCCCAGTCCGTGAAGGTGCGGATCCACGGGGCGGCGGCGCTGCCCGCCGACACCTGGGTGAGCGTCACCGGGACGTGGCACCCCGGCGGAACTCTGGGCACGAGTTCCGCCCCGGCCGCGCTGGACGCCCGTACCGTCAAGAAGGTCGCCAAGCCGGTGAACGCGTACACGGACGCCCTCCCGCTGTTCTAGGCCGGCCGTCCCGCTACGCCGGCCGAACCAGGCCCACGTCATACGCGAAGATCACCGCCTGGACCCGGTCCCGTACGCCGATCTTGGCGAGGACACGGCTGACGTGGGACTTGACGGTGGACTCCGCGAGGGACAGGCGGTCGGCGATCTCGGCGTTGCTCCAGCCGGAGGCGATGGCGGTCAGGACCTCGCGTTCGCGGTCGGTGAGGGCGTCGAGCCGGCGCTCCTGCTCGGGGGTGTGCCCCGGGCGCCGCTCGGTGTAGGCGTCGATGAGTTTGCGGGTCAGGCCGGGGGCGATCACGGCGTCCCCGGCGGCCACCGCACGGATTCCGGCGACGAGTTCGTCGGGCAGCGCGTCCTTGAGGAGAAAGCCGCTGGCCCCGGCGCGCAGCGCGGCGTAGGCGTACTCGTCGAGGTCGAAGGTGGTCAGGACCAGGACGCGGGAGCGGCCGCCGGACTCCACGATGTGACGGGTGGCCTCGATGCCGTCCATGCCGGGCATCCGGACGTCCATCAGGACGACGTCGGGGCGCAGTTCGGCGGTCGAACGGACCGCCTCGGCGCCGTGGGTGGCCTCGCCGACCACGGTCAGGTCGGGGTGCTGTTCCAGGAGCATGCTGAAGCCGAGGCGTTGCAGGGCCTGGTCGTCGACGATGAGCACGGTGGTCATGCCGGTTGGTTCTCCGTGGGAGCGGTGGTGGGGATCAGGAGGGCGCGAACGGTCCAGCCGCCGCGGGTGTTCGGGCCCGCGGTGACGGTCCCCTGGTAGAGAGCGGCCCGCTCGCGCATGCCGACCAGGCCGCGTGCGTCGTCCCGGGCGGCGTCGGCGCGCGGGGTGCGGGGTGGGCCGGTGTCGTCGACGGTGAGGCGGACGCGGTCGCGGTCCACGCTGACGCCGACATGCGCGGTGGTGTCGGGCGCGACGTGCTTGAGGGTGTTGGTCAGCGCCTCCTGGACGATGCGGTAGACGGCGAGTTGGATACCGGGGGCGAGGCCCGTCAGGTCGCCCTCGGTGTCCAGGGTGACAGTGAGGCCGGCGGCCCGGACCCGTTCCAGGAGGGCGGCGAGGTCGGCGAGGCCCGGTTGGGGGGCGAGCGGGGTGCCGCCCGGCTCGTCGCTCCCGTCCCCTTCCTCACCGATGACGGCGAGCAGGCGGCGGAGTTCACCGAGGGCGCCGCGTCCGCTGTCGGCGATGATCCGCAGGGTGTCGGCGCCGCGCTTGGGGGACTTCTCGGCGAGCCCGGCGGCACCGCCGGCCAGGCCGACGATGACGGCGAGGGTGTGGCCGAGGATGTCGTGCATCTCCCGGGCGACGCGGGCGCGTTCGGCGGCGGCGGCGAGCCGGACCCGCTGGTCGCGCTCCACCTCCAGGCGGACGGCGCGTTCGTGCAGGGCCCCGACGTACGCGTTCACGACCCGGCCGACCAGGCCCGCCGCGGCGACGGCCGCCACCAGGGCCGCCTGCACGATCGCCGACACCGAAGTCCCCAGGAACGGGCTGACCGGCTGGTCGGCGGCGCGGGCGACGACCCCTACGGACGTCTGTGCGACGGCGATCGCCATACAGACCACCAACTGGGCGGGCCCGACCGTGCGGCCCACGTTGAGCAGCGCGACGATCCGCCCGGCCTCGGCGCCCGTGCTGACGTCCATGACGAGGCCCACCACGCCGACGGCGGAGGTGAGGGCGAAGACCAGGACGGGCCGCTGCTGCCGCCACAGCAGGGGAACGCAGTATCCGGCGATCACCGCCAGCACCACAGGGACGCCGCGGCCGTTGCCGTCCGCCGTGTCCCACAGGGCCGGGACGCCCAGCGCCGCGCACAGCAGCGGCGCCATCACCCGCTTGACCCACGGATGGGCCAGGTCGGCCCGTCTCACCCGGGTGAGCCACTGCAGGACCGCGACGTCCGAGCGGTGCTGCGCCCCGCCCAGCAGTGCCTCGGGCGTGACAGGGCGGGAAGCCGGCCCGGGCGCGGTCGATGCGGTCACGT
The DNA here is from genome assembly GCF_044763085.1 of Streptomyces sp. NPDC096311. NCBI lineage: Bacteria > Bacillati > Actinomycetota > Actinomycetes > Kitasatosporales > Streptomycetaceae > Streptomyces > Streptomyces sp. NPDC096311. Next base: position 122,548 of record NZ_JBIWFN010000006.1, on the reverse strand, counting down.
CGTACGCCCTCTCGGTACGGGAAGCCGTCCGCCGAGCCCCCGGGGGAGTGGGGATCGGCGGACGGGGCGCGATGGTCACGGCCGGTACGGCCGTACGTCCTGTCGCGGATCGTACGGCCGGCAGGTCACCGCCTTGCGGTGGGAAGGGGCTCGGCGTCCCGCGTGCCCTCGGTGTCCTGCGCCTGCGCCTTCGTCTTCGCCTCCGCCAGCAGATGGCGCAGTTCCTCGCCCTCGACATCCACGTTGGGCAGGACGCGGTCCAGCCATCCCGGCAGCGACCAGGCGCGGCGGCCAAGCAGCGCCATGACGGCGGGCACGATCGTCATCCGGACCACGAAGGCGTCGAGGAACACGGCGACGGCGAGACCGAGGCCGATCGACTTGATCAGCGCGGTGTCGCTGAGCAGGAACCCGGCGAACACGGAGATCATGATGACCGCCGCGGCCGTGACCACGCGGGCGCCGTGCCGGAAGCCCGCGACCACCGCCTCGGTGGGCTCGGCACCATGGACGTACTCCTCCCGCATCCGGGTGACGAGGAAGACCTGGTAGTCCATCGCGAGCCCGAACACCACACCGACCAGGAAGATCGGCAGCAGGCTCACGATCGGCGCGGTCTCGTCGACGCCGAGGGCGCCCGCGAACCAGCCCCACTGGAAGACGGCGACCACGACGCCGAGGGTCGCCAGGACGCTGAGCAGGAACCCGGCGGCGGCCTTGAGCGGGACCAGGACCGAGCGGAACACCAGGAGCAGCAGCACCAGGGCCAGGCCGACGACCACGGCGAGGTAGGGCACGAGGGCGTCGCCGAGCTTGGCGGAGATGTCGATGTTGAGCGCGGTGGTGCCGGTGACCATCAGTTCGGCACCGGTGTCCGCGTGCAGGGCGGTGCCGCGGTCGCGGATGGCGGAGACCAGGTCGACGGTGTCCTGGCTGCTGGGTGAGCTCTTCGGGACGGCGCGGATCAGGGCGACGTCACCGGCCTGGTTGAAGGTGGCGGGGCTGACCGAGGCGACGCCCGGCATCGTGCCGAGCAGGGTGACCGCGTCCTGGGCGGCGCCCTTGGCGTCGTCGCTCGTACGGGCGTCGACGACCACGGTCAGCGGCCCGTTGTAGCCGGGCCCGAAGCCCTTGGTGATGGTGTCGTAGGCGATGCGCTGGGTGGAGCCGGGGGCGGCCGAACTGTCGCTGGGCATGGCCAGTTGCAGCGACAGGGCGGGAATGGCCAGGGCGAACAGGGCGGCCACCGCGACGGCGAGAACCCTGACCGGGTTGCGGGTGACGAACCGCGCCCAGCGCACGCCCGCGGGTTCGCCCTCGCCGCGCTCCTCGATCGCCCGCATCCGGCGGGTCTTGAGCTTCCCCTTCATGATGCGGGGACCGGCGAAGCCCAGCAGGGCGGGCAGCAGGGTGAGCGCGATGAGCACGGCGATCGCGACCGCGCCCGCGGCACCGAGACCGATGTCGGTGAGCAGGCCGACGCCGATGATGCTGAGCCCCGCGAGCGCGATGACCACGGTCAGACCGGCGAACACCACCGCGGAGCCGGCCGTGCCGAGCGCGCGTCCTGCGGCCTCCTCCGGTTCGTGCCCCTCCCTGATCTCGCCGCGGTAGCGGGAGACGATGAACAGCGCGTAGTCGATGGCCACCGCGAGGCCGAGCATCAGCGCCAGCGTCGAGGTGGAGGAACTCAGATCCACGAACGCGCTGGTGAGGGTGATCGCGGACACCGCCACCACGATGCCGAAGACCGCGGTCAGCAGGGGCAGCCCGGCCGCGAGCAGCGAGCCGAAGGTGATGACCAGCGCGACGGCGGCGACCGCGAGGCCGATCAGCTCACCGGCGCTCTGCTCGGACTTCACCTGGACGGCGTTGCCCCCCATGCTCACCGCGAGCCCCGCCTTGTCGCCCCGGTCGGCCACGGACTTCAGGTCCTCGCGGGCCCGGTCGGTGACGTCGGCCTGGGCGACCTTGTAGGTGACCTGGGCGTAGGCGACGGAGCCGTCCTTGCTGACGGTGCCGCTGGTGAACGGGTCGGCGACGTCTCCGACCTGGGAGGCCTTCGTGAGGTCGGCGACGAGAGCCTCGACCTCGGCCTTGTCGTCGCCGGACGTCAGCTTCCGCCCGTCCGGGGCCTCGAACACGACGCGGGCGGTGGCTCCGGCGGCCGAGGCCTGCGGGAACTCCGTCCCCAGCAGGTCCAGCGCCTTCTGGGACTGGGTTCCGGGAATGGTGAAGGAGTCCGATGTACCGGCCGACACACTGGCGGCACCGATGCCGACGGCCGCCAGGACGGCTATCCACAGCATGAGGACAAGTCGTCGCCGCCGGAACGCGAACCGGCCGAGACGATAGAGGAACGTGGCCACGAATGACTCCCGGAGCGGGGAAGAGAGGCCGTCGTGGCCTCCTGAATCCAGGCTAGGAACGCCCGGTCGCCACTCGGCGGCACTCCGGAGGTGAATACGGCCCGGCGGTTAGTACTTCCGTCCCATACGCATGTCATCCGGCCGGTGTACGACGCCGCCGAGCCTGCCCCTCGCCGGCGCCGGGGTCTTACGGACCCGTGACGTGACGGGCGCGGTACTGCCGTGCGCGGCCGTCGCGGTCCTAGCGTTCTGCGTATGCGAGTACTGGTCACCGGCGGTGCCGGGTTCATCGGGTCCCATGTCGTCGAGGCGCTGACCGCGCGGGGGCACGAGGCGGTCGTGTTCGACCTGTGCGACGGCCTGGACGTACGGGACGCCGAGGCGGTCGGCGCGGCGCTGACGGGCGTGGACGCCGTGTGCCATCAGGCGGCGATGGTGGGGCTGGGGAAGGGGTTCGACGACGCGGTCGAGTACGTGTCGCGCAACGACCTCGGCACGGCGGTGCTGCTCACCGCGATGGCCGACGCCGGGGTCCGCCGCCTCGTGCTCGCCGGGTCGATGGTCGTGTACGGCGAGGGCGCGTACGGGTGTGAGTGGCACGGGCCGGTACGTCCCGGGCCCCGGACCGTCGCCGATCTCGACGCGGGACGGTTCGAGCCGCGCTGCCCGCGGTGCGGCGAGGAACTGACACCCGGCCTGGTGCGCGAGGACGCTCCGGTCGACCCCCGGAACGTGTACGCGACGACCAAGCTGGCCCAGGAACATCTGGCGGCGGCCTGGGCCCGGTCGACGGACGGTTCGGCGGTGTCACTGCGCTACCACAACGTGTACGGGCCCAGGATGCCGCGCGACACCCCGTACGCGGGGGTCGCCTCGTTCTTCCGGTCCGCGCTGGCCCGGGGCGAGGCGCCGCGGGTCTTCGAGGACGGCGGGCAGCGACGGGACTTCGTGCACGTACGGGACGTGGCCGCGGCCAATGCGGCGGCCCTGGAGGCGGGTTCGCGCTCCGGGGCCCTCACCGTCTACAACACCGGGAGCGGCGAGCCGCACACGGTCGGCGAGATGGCCCTGGCCCTGGCCACCGCCCACGGCGGACCCGAGCCCGTGGTGACCGGGGAGTACCGCCTCGGCGACGTACGCCACATCACGGCCGACTCCGCACGGCTGCGCGCCGAGCTGGGCTGGAAGCCCGAGACCGGCTTCGCGGAGGGGATGCGGGAGTTCGCGACGGCGAGGCTGCGCGGGGAGTAGGGGAGTAAGAGGGTAGGGGAGCGGCGGCCGGGGCGCTCCTCACGCCCTCACCGTGGGCGGCCCCTTCACGCCCTCGCCATGGGCAGTGTGACCTCGAAGCGGCAGCCTCCGGGGACGTTGTGGACGGCGGCCTGGCCCTGGTGCGCCTCGACGATGCCCCGGACGATGGCCAGGCCCAGGCCCGCTCCGGCGGGGGGTGTACGGGCGTGGGTGCCGCGCCAGCCGGTGTCGAAGACGCGCGGGAGGTCCTCCTCCGGGATGCCGCCGCAGCCGTCGGTGACGGACAGGACGACCCCCGCGTCCGAGCGCTCGGCGGCGACCGCGACCGTGCCGTCGGCCGGGGTCCGCCGGATCGCGTTGACGAGGAGATTGCCCAGCACCCGGCTCATCTCCTTGCCGTCCACCTCGACCGGCACCGGCTCGATACGGTCCCCGACCAGGCGTACGCCGTACTCGCGGGCGAGCGGGTCCGCGCCCGCGAGGGCGTCGCCGACGAGGTCGTAGAGGGAGATGCGGGAGGGCGACAGGGCGAGGGTCCCGGCGTGTATGCGGGAGAGTTCGAAGAGGTCGCCGACCATGTCGTTGAGGCGTTCGACCTCGGTGCGGATCTGCCGGAGGTAGCGGGCCGGGTCGGCGGCCACCCCGTCCTCCAGCGCCTCCGACATCGCCCGCAGTCCGGCGAGCGGGGTGCGCAGGTCGTGCGAGATCCAGGCGACGAGTTCACGGCGGGAGCTCTCCAGCGCGCGTTCACGGTCGCGGGACTCGGCGAGCTTCGCGCTGGTCGCCTGCAACTCCCGGCTCAGCGCGGCGAGTTCGGCGGTCGCCGCGCCGTCGGGGGCCGCGAAGTCGCCGCCGTCGCCGAAGGAGCGCGCGGCGAGGGTGAGCGCCCTGCTGCGGGCCACCACCCAACGGCCCAGCAACAGCGCCGTCGCCAGGGACACCACCGCCGCCATGGCCACCACGGTCGTGACCACGCCCAGATCGTGCGAGGACAGGAACATCGCCCAGGCGACGGCCAGCGTCCCCGCGAGCATCGCGGTGACCGCCACGGCGGCGACGACGGCGAGGGACACGGTCAGCGACCGCCGCCGGATCAGCCACAGCGTCCCCGCGCCGAGCAGCCCGGCCGCGGCGGCGCCGAGGAAGGCGTACAGGGCGATGAGCAGCATGTCGTGCGTGGAGTGCACGGTCTGCATGGCTTGCGTGACCTGCCCGGCTTGCGTGACGTGCATGTCGTGCAGGGAGTGCGTGACCTGCATGGAGTGCATGGAGTGCATGGTCAGACCGCCTCCTCGCGGGGAGTCGGGGCCCCGTGGGGCGTGGGCTCCTCGAAGCGGTAGCCGACCCCCCAGACCGTCTGGATCAGCCGCGGTCTGCCCGGATCCTCCTCGACCTTGCCCCGCAGCCGGCGCACGTGGACCGTGACCGTCGACAGGTCGCCGAAGTCCCAGCCCCACACCTCGCGCATCAGGTCCTCGCGGCTGTACGCCCGGCCGGGATTGCGGAGGAAGAACGCGAGCAGGTCGAACTCGCGGATGGTGAGGGCGAGGTCCTCGCCGTTCCTGGTGGCGCGGCGGGCGTCGGGGTCGACGGCGAGACCGGCCAGCCGGAGGGGGCGAGTGCCCTCGGCAGGGCGGCTGCGGCGCAGTACCGACTCCACCCTCAGGACCAGTTCACGGGGGCTGAAGGGCTTGGTGACGTAGTCGTCGGCGCCCACCTCCAGGCCGAGGATCCGGTCGTCCTCGTCACCGCGCGCGGTGAGCATGATGACCGGCACGGGCCCGCGGCCGCGCATCCTGCGGCACACCTCCAGGCCGTCCATCCCCGGCAGCATCAGGTCCAGCACCACCAGGTCGGGCCAGTGCGCGGCGGCCCGGGCGAGCGCGGCGGGTCCGTCCGCGGCACGGTCCACGACGTACCCGGCGCGGTCGAGGTAGCCGGAGACCACCTCGGCGACGGTGGGGTCGTCGTCGACGACGAGGACGCGGGCGCTCTGCCCGGGCCCACCCGGGGCGGGTCCGGTACCTGCGGGTTCGTACGGCTGCTGCATGGATCCAGCGTCCCACCGGCCGCACCCGCCTGCCGCGATCCCGCCGCGACGTCCGCGTTTCGTAAGGACCTGAAGTCCGATATCTCCCTTTCGCGTTCGTAGGGTGAAAGCCGTGACGACCTCTCCCCAACCCGAGCCGGACAAGGCCCCGGACACGGACCCGGCGCCCGTCGACGCGGTCCTCCCCTCTCCGGTCGACGTGATCCTCCCCTGTCTGAACGAGGCCGAGGCCCTCCCCTGGGTCCTCGCCCGCATCCCCGCCGGGTGGCGCGCGCTGGTCGTGGACAACGGCTCCACGGACGGCTCGGCGGAACTGGCCCGCGGCCTCGGCGCGACCGTCGTGCGCGAGACGCGCCGCGGGTTCGGCGCCGCCTGCCACGCCGGTCTGCGAGCCGCCACCGCCGACATCGTGTGTTTCTGCGACTGCGACGCCTCGCTGGACCCGGCCCGGCTCCTGCCCTTCGTCCGCGAGGTGCGGGACGGCGAGGCCGACCTCGTGCTCGGGCGGCGCCGCCCGCAGGGCCGGGGCGCCTGGCCCGCGCACGCCCGGGCCGGCAACCTCGCCCTCGCCCGGATGCTCCGCCGCCGCACCGGACTGCGCCTGCACGACCTCGGCCCCCTGCGTGCCGCCCGCCGCGAACCGCTGCTCGCCCTCGGCCTCACCGACCGCCGCAGCGGCTACCCGCTCCAGATGGTCGTGCGCGCCGCCGACGCCGGCTGGCGCGTCACCGAGCACGACGTGCCGTATCTGCCGCGCACCGGTGCCTCCAAGGTCACCGGCACCTGGCGCGGCACCTGGCAGGCGGTACGGGACATGCGCCGCGTCCTCGCCGAGCCGCCCGCGCCGTCGCGCCCCGCCCACGCCGCCCTCACGCCTTCCCTCGCCTCCACGGATTCCCGTTCCCAGGGAGGAACCAGCCAGTGACGACGCTCCTCGTCATCGCCAAGGAACCGCGCCCCGGACGGGTCAAGACCCGCCTCACCCCGCCCTTCACGCCCCGGGAGGCGGCGCTGCTCGCCGAGGCGTCCCTCGCGGACACCCTGCGCGCGGTGGCGGCGACCCCGGCACGGCGCCGGGTGCTCGTGCTCGACGGAGCGGCCGGCGACTGGCTGCCGGCCGGCTTCGACGTCGTACCGCAGTGCGCGGGCGGCCTCGACGAACGGCTGGCCGCCGCCTTCGCGGGCTGCGCCGGGCCCGCGCTGCTCATCGGCATGGACACCCCGCAGGTGACGCCCGCGCTCCTCACCGTGGACTTCGCCGGCTGCGACGCGTACTTCGGCCCGGCCGAGGACGGCGGCTTCTGGGCCCTCGGGCTCGCCGCCCCCGACCCGGAGCTTCTGCGGGGCGTGCCGATGTCGACGCCCACGACGGGTGCGGTGCAGCGGGAGCGGCTCGTCGCCGCCGGGCTGCGCGTGCGCGACCTGCCCCGCCTCCGGGACGTCGACACGGCCGCCGACGCGGAGGCGGTCGCCGCCCTCGCGCCGCCCGGCAGCCGCTTCGCCGCCGAGCTCGGACGTCTGCGGACGGCCACCGGACGATGAGCACCGCGCACGGGACGACGACACCACCGGGGGTGCCCGGCCCGCGCCCCTGGTCGGCCGACCCCTACTCGGACGCCCTGGTCACCGGCCGGGGCCCGCTCTTCCTCCGGCGCACCGACGGCTGGCTGCTGCCCCTGGAGGTGGAGCGCTGGTGCGCACGGGCCGACGCGGTGGACCTGACGGTGCTCGCGCGCTGCGAGGGGACCGTGCTCGACGTGGGCTGCGGGCCGGGGCGGCTCGTCGCCGAACTCGCCGCCCGGGGGCGGCCCGCGCTCGGCATCGACGTCAGCGAGGCGGCCGTCGCGCACACCGCCCGGCTCGGCGGACAGGCCCTGCGGCGCTCCGTCTTCGAGCCGCTCCCCGGTGAGGGCCGGTGGGACACCGCGCTCCTCCTCGACGGCAATGTCGGCATCGGCGGCGACCCGGCCGCCCTGCTCCACCGGATGACCCAACTCCTCGCCCCCGGCGGACTGTTGATCGTCGAGACCCTCGCGGACGTGGACGTCGACGAACGGGTCAGCGTCCACATCGTCCGGGTCGCCGACCCCCGGAGCACGGCGGGGCCGGCCTTCCCGTGGGCCCGCCTCGGCACCCCGGCCCTGCTGCGACACGCCCGCCGAGCAGGCTGGCACCGAGACGCTCAGTGGTCGGCCGGGGGCCGCTCCTTTGTCGCCCTGCGCAACCGCTCCGACCTCGCCGACCGCGCCGACCTCAGCGAGCGCAGCACGAGCAGCACGGCGGAACCCCCGAACAGCACCGCCGTGATCAACAGCCAGCGAGCCAGGAAGCCGTCGCCCGAGAGCCCGGTGGCCAACCGGTAGTGCTCCGCCATCTGCCCGCTGATCAGCGGAAACCACATCAGCAGCAGAAGCGCCGAGAACGCGGCCGGGAACCGGACGTAGAGCGTCCACTCCCGGCGGCCGACCGCGCCGAGGCCCCTCGCCACGGCCCGGTCGGCCCCCGCGTACAACGGAACGAGCACCACATCGTGGAGGACCGCCGCGCCCACGAACCACAGCGCCACCCCGAACCAGTCCCCCGCGAGCAGCCGCACCCCGGCGTACCCGGCGAGCGCGAACGAACAGGCCAGCAGCAGGATCTGCAGCGGACTGCCCAGGACGGGCTTCCCGAACGGCCGCCGCATCACAGGTCGCCCGCTCTCAGGCCGTCGCATCACAGGTCGTCGCATCACAGTTCTCCGAACGTCATCCGGGCCACCCACTTGGTGTTGAGCACGCCGGGCGCCGCGGGGACGATGATCCGCGCGGGATAGCCGTGGTCGGGGGTCAGGTCCTCGCCGTTGGCGAACAGGGCCAGCAGGGAACGTGGGTCGCGCACCTGGTTGTCGCGCAGGGCCGCGTGCCGGAAGGCCCCGTGCCGCTGCAACGACTCCACCAGCACATCGGGCGCCGCGCCCGCCTCGTATCCCACCAGCGCCGCGAGGTCCCGCAGCCGCACGCCCCGCCACCACTGGTCGGAGGTCGACCAGCCCTCCACGCAGGCGATGGGCAACGCGGCGCTGTGGAGCGGGAGTTTCAGCAGCTCGTCCCGGCTCAGCCGGACCGTGCGCCCGCGCCCCTCGACGACCAGTCGCCATGTCTCCCCGGACGTCTCCCGCATGTCGATGCCGACCGCCTCGGCCGTCTTGTTGATCTGGAAGCCGCCGGGTCCCCCGCTCGGTTCGGGGCCGCCGTGCGGCACGAGCACGGCCGTCTCCCGCAGCGGCCCGTCGAAGCTGCGGCCCGCCGTCGTGGCGAACAGCACCAGCGATCCCCCGCCCACGAACCCGAGAGCGCCGCGCCGCGAGACGGTGGGCGGGCCGGGATCCGGTGCCACCAACTCATCATCCGTCTGCGGACGTTGATCCTCATCGCGGAGATGACGCAGATTGCGCAGCGCCATGGGCACCCGCAGCACGGCGTGTGCCACGAACGCGGCGATGAACACCCAGGCCCCGTAGAAGTGCAGCGGATAGAAGGAGCCGGGGAAGATGTAGTCGAGCTGGACGTTCAGCACGCCCGTCGTGAACTCGAACAGCGCGCCGCCCACCAGCAGGAGCAGCGAGATGCGCTCCAGCGCGTGCGCGAGCGACCTTGCGGGCGGCAGCGTGAAGAGTTTCGGCACGACCGACCACAGCTTCGCCAGCAGTACCGGGATCAGCGTGATCCCGAGGGTGACGTGGACGCCCTGGGTGAGGCGGTAGAGCCAGGACGGGTTCGTCGGCCAGGAGAAGAGATAGAAGCCGAGCAGCCCCTTGTCCGGGGTCATGTCGTTCACCGGTGACAGGTTCGGGTTGTAGGCGGCGTACGACACGAGACCCGTCACGAACAGCACGGTGATGCCGCCGAGCAGGACGACGCCGAGCACCGAGGTGAACCAGGGGCCACGCACTGGGCTGCGCCAGAACGCGGGGGAGGAGGGAGACCGTGGCATGCCTCGACCGTAGGACCGCGACACCCCCCGAACGGGTCCGCGAACCATGACGAAACTCTGACGTCCGCTCCCGTGGCGGCTCCGGCGGCCGGTCCGCGGCCTAGCGTGCGCATGTGAACCGCGATCTGCCCCAGGACCTTCACCCGAAGCTCGACCGGCGCCGCGACCGGCGCCGCGATCCGCTCCTCGACCTGGCCGCCGTCCTGGCCGCCGCCCTGCTCGTCACGACGGCCGCGCTCGTCGGCACGTCGATCCAACGCCGCCACCACTCGCTCTTCGTCCGCTGGCCTCCCCTGTTCGCCCAGTGGGAGCCGCACCTCGGCCCCGGCACCCCGGCCGCGCTCGCCGTGGCCGTCGCCGTCGTCGCCTACGGGCCGCTCCTCGCCACGCGGCTGCCGTGGCGGGCGCTGCTGTGGGCGTCCTGGGGCACCGCCACCGCCTGGACGTTCTCCCTCGCGCTGGTCGACGGGTGGCAGCGGGGGATCGCCGGTCGGCTGACGGCCACGAACGAGTACCTCACGGTCATCGACCGCTTCCACGACATCCCCGCCACCCTGCGGGACTTCACCCACCACATCGTCAGTCACTCCCCCGCCCCCTGGCCCGCGCACATCGCCGGCCACCCGCCGGGGGCCACCGTCACCTTCGTGCTCCTCGACCGGGTCGGGCTGGGTGGCGGCGGCTGGGCGGGCGTCTGGTGCATCGTGGCCGGGGCGGCGGCGCCGGCCGCGGTCCTGGTCGCCGTACGGGCGCTGGCCGCCGAGGAGCTCGCCCGCCGCGCCGCCCCCTTCCTGGTCCTCGCCCCGGCCGCCGTATGGGTGGGCGCCTCCGCCGACGGCTACTTCGCCGCGGTCGCCGCCTGGGCCCTCGCCTTCCTCGCCCTCGCGGTCACCGGACCCCGGCCCCGGGCGACGGGCCTCGCCGCCGGGCTCCTCCTCGGCCTCACCGCGTACCTCTCGTACGGCCTGACGCTGTTCGCCGTGATCGCCGCCGCCGTCCTGCTGCTCGGCTCCCGCCGACTGCGCCCCCTCCCGTACGTCCTCGCCGGACTGGTCGTCGTCCCCCTCCTGTTCACGCTGCTCGGCTTCAACTGGTGGGAGGCATACCGCCTGTTGGTCACCCGCTACTACGAAGGGGTCGGCGGCCTACGGCCGTACGGCTACTGGGTCTGGGCGAATCTCGCCTGTACGGCGCTGATCGTGGGCCCGGCGACGGTGGCCGGCCTGCGCCGGACGGTCGCGACGGCCGTACGCGAGGGCCCCCGCGCCGTCCGGCGCCCGCACGCCCTCTCCCCCGAGCCGCGCCTCGCCCTCCTCGCGCTCGCCGCCCTGCTCGCCCTCCTGGCCGCCGACCTCTCCGGCATGAGCAAGGCGGAGACGGAACGGATCTGGCTGCCGTTCGCGATGTGGCTCCTGCCGACCTGCGCGTTCCTGCCCCGGCCCCGTGTCTGGCTCACCGCCCAGGCCACCCTGGCCCTGCTCCTCAACCACCTGCTGCTGACCGGCTGGTGACACCAGGAGCGAAGACCGTGACCGATGCGGCGAAGACCGTGACCCGTGCGGCGGGGACCGCGATCGCTGCGGCAGGGACCGAGTTCAATCCAGCTGCGATCCGCGGCCGGGCGTCATAGCCTCCCCCGCATGACCGACCATCCCCTCGTCCCCGACGACTTCGCCGTCCCCACCGAACTGATCACCCCGCACTTCCGTCTGGAACCCCTGGGACCTCGGCACAACGCCTCCGACCACACCGCCTGGTCCGGCAGCGTCGAACACATCCGTGCGACCCCGGGCTTCGAGGACGGGGAATGGCCCCCCACGGACGGAATGACCCTGGAGGCGAACCTCGCCGATCTGCGACGGCACGCGGACGACTTCGCTCGCAGACGCGGATTCACGTACACCGTCCTCGACACCGTGAGTGGCGAGGTGATCGGGTGCGTCTACATCTACCCGTCCCGCGACCACGCCCACGGCACCGACGTGAGCTCCTGGGTCCGAGCGGACAGGGCCCACCTGGACGCGCCCCTGCACGAGGCCGTCACGGCCTGGCTGACCGCCGACTGGCCCCTCGACACCTTCACCTACCGGCCTCGCCCCCGCCGGCTCCCCTGACAGCCGAACGGCGACGGGCCGGGACGGTCGTGGCGCATCGGGGGAAAGGCGCTGTTCAGTGCCGTACCGGGGAAGGAGCGGGGGGCCCGGCGGGGGCGTGGGGCGGGTTGCGGCGGGGGGTCGTGGATCTCACGGTGGGCCCAAGCAGAAGCAGCCGCCGAAAGGACCACGTATGCATGCCGACATATCCCGCTCCCGCGTATCCCGATCCCTCATATCCCGATCCCGCGGCATCCTCCTGCCGACCCTGGGCGGCGCCCCGCCGGTCCGCGGCCCGGTCGGCAGGGCCGACCACGACGCCGTGTTCCACCCGCTGCTGGATGTACTGTCCGCCGTCGCCGAGCGGGGCGGCCGTCTCGACGCGGCCGAGGCCGCCGGTTTCGCGCGCGCCCTGGAGACGGCGAACGCGTCTCTCGAGCGGCGGCTGAAGGAGCGGGCCTCCGCCACGTCCGCCGCCCCCGGCGTCACCGATCGGGCCGGGGCCGCGGTCGCCGATCCGGTCGCGGTCGCGGTCACCAATTCGGTCGCGGTCGCCGATCCGGCCGCGGTCGCCGATCCGGTCGCGGATCTCCTCGCCCAGCTCCAGTCGACGGTCGACGGGCTGGTCAAAGCCCTGACGGGAGCGCTGGGCACGGTGACCGGCCTGCTGTCGCCGGTGGTCGGGGTGGTCACGGGCCTCCTCGGCGGCGGAGTGCGCTGACAAGCGCCCCGGGGCCTGAGGGACGTCAGCGGGCGAGGGACGTGGCGTCGCCCATGACGATCACCGGGTGCCGGGCGGGATCCAGCGTGCGCATCAGTTCCCGCAGGTGCTCCTGGGCCAGGCTCACACAGCCGTGCGTGGGGCCCCCGTGATCGACGTGCAGCCAGACGCCGCCGCCCTTGCCCGCGCCGAGCGGACGGGTCCAGTCGAGGGGTGAAGTGCCGGGCACGTGGTTGTAGTTGATCGCGACGACGTAGTCGAAGGAGCCGGCCAGCGACTCCCCCTCGAAGCCCGTGCCGGCGATGGTGAACCCGACCGACCGGTCGTAGGGCAGCTTCGTCCCGGGGTCGGGCCGGAGTCCGCCCGCGTCGGTGAGGGTGAACACGCCGATGGGCGAGCGGAGATCACCGGCGTGATGGTCGTCCGTCCAGCCCTTGAGGGCGTTATGGGCCGGCCAGATCGCTCCCCGCTCCCAGCCCGCGCCCGTACGCCGGTACAGCGCCACCTGCGACAGCGGGGAGTCCTTGCCCCGGCCGGTGACCAGGACGACCTGCCGCGCGTTCCCGGGTATCCCGGCCAGCATCCCGGGGCCGACACCCGGCAGCCGCGCCGGCACGACCGGCGCGGCGGACTCCGCACTGTCCGGTGCGGGCCGCCCGGGTCTGGCCTGCGTCGTACCAGGGGCGCCGGTCGACTCCCGGGCACCGCCGGCCGATTCGGCGCCGGCGCTTGCGCATCCGGCGAGCGTGACGGACAGGACCAGAGCCCCGGCGGCGATCAACGGCGTACGGAGACGCTGTCGGGGGGAGGCCGGGCGACGGGTGAAGGAAGCCATGATCGTCAGCCTGGGGGTGACTTGTGAGGAACTGGTCAGCTCCGCAGCTTTCCTGGCCGAGGCACGGCAGCCCTACACCCGGCTCCAGCCTGTCGCCGACGCGACCGCCGTAGACGACGATTTCCTCAAGGTCGCCCTCTTCGCTCCACCGGACGGCTTCGTCGTCACCCTGCGGCCCCGTGCTCCTGCAACCACCGCCGGGCGCCGACCTCGCTGGGGTATTCGCGCACGGTGAGCGCGGCAGCGAACCAGCCCACGCACCAGGCGGCGAACGCCGGCATGATGGGTGCCGCAATCGCCAGGAGGCCACGACCGGCGAGAGCGAGACCCGCGGAGCGGCGGACCTCCGCGCGCTTGCGGCTGCGGAACTCGGCGGGGGTGGGTGGGTCCAGGAGGGCCTTTCGGTGATCCCGGCGCTGCTTCACCCACCCCCAGACCACCGCCACGCAGGACGCGGTCATCTGCGCCCAGTCCCACACCATCCGCACGGTCGACGGCAGCACCGTGCGGAATCCCAGGTAGAGATTGACTGCGGCGAAGCAGAGGAAGGCCATCACGGCGAACATGAGAACGACCGTGCGGACCCGGCGCAGCCAGTAGCGCGTACTGCGCTCGTACCAGGTGGTGCCGAGCCCCGGCAGAGCCGGGATCCGGGCGGGGATCCCGGAAACGGGCAGTTCAGAAGATGCTCTTGACGCCACCCCAGACATCCTTTCCAAGTCGCTTGAAGTCGTCCCCGGTCTCCGAGAGGACATTGCCGGTGCCGTGCAGCACACCACCGACCACGCCGTGGTGGTGGATGTCCTCGCCCCAGTGCTCGTGGAAGGAGTGGTCGATGATGCCGGTCGCGCCGACCACTGCCACGATGCCGATCCCCGCAACCGTGACCGCACCCGCTTCGAAGGGCAGCGCGGCCACCACCCCTGCGGTGACGGCCGCACCGACGGCCAGGCCGCCGAAGTTGGCGCCCTCGTCCACCGCGACCGAGTGCTGCCAGGACCAGCCCTTGTCGTGGTCGTCGGAGGACTCCAGCAGCCCACAAGCACCGGCCGCGGCGATGTCCAGGACCGGCACCTCCTTGAGGAAGTCCGGCAGCTTCTCCACGCCCTCGCCCGCGCGCAGCGCCTCGGCCGCGTCGACCAGTTTGACGTTGAGGGCCCGGTCGTACGGCAGTTTGGTGCTGCCGTGGTCGGCGCGGGCGATGTCATCTTCCAGCGACTCGACATCGGCGACCGCGTCGCGATAGGCCCCCTTGGCGGGGAGGTCTTCGGGGAGCGCGCGGCCCGCCTTCTGGAACGCCTTGCGCTCCGCGCGGAGTTCCTTCTTGGCTGCCCGTTCCTCGGCCTTTGCGTCGTCGATCAGTTTGCGGGCCTTGGCGCCACCCACCCGGGCGTCCTCGGCGTCGTAGGCGTACAAGGTACGCAACATGTCGGCAAGGGTGATCTTGTCGCCCGGCGACACCGCCGCGGTGACCTGTGCGTACAACCCCCGCAACTTGTCCGCCGCGACCAACCTCGCGTGCTGCGCCGTATGCAGGATCTCCGTGCGCACCTTGTCGTACTCGCCGAACGCCGAGATCGTCCGCTGTTCGTCGGCGCTCGGCGGGTCGGAGGTGACGAACGGGAGCGGAGCGCCCTGGGCGCCCATGGGTACGCCCTTCTTCACGGCGATGTGCTCGGCGTTCTGCAGGGCGCTCTCGCACGCGGACAGCGCACCGACGAGGGTGTCGAGGATGTCGCCCGCGTCGTGGACGAGGCCCGCGAAGGCGCCCGCCGTGAGGGCGTCCTCGCTCCAGGTGGCGCGGAAGGCCTCGGCCGCGTCGCCCCTCCAGCTCGCGTCGCCGACCAGCTCCTCGACGGCGCTGCTGAGCGGACGGACGACGTCCTCGAGCTTCTTCTTGGCGTTCTTGTACGTCTCGGCCATCGTGCGCAGTCCACCGATGTCGCCGCCGACCCAGCTGTCGCTCATCAGCCGTCCCCCACCATCAGGTCCTCGAACAGGCCGTGTACGTCGATGTCGTGCCGCTGGAACGAGTCGCGGGCGTAGGTCACCTTGTCGCCGTGGTCGTCCAGCCGGTCGGCGAAGCCGGTGTGCAGGGCGACGATGAGGTCGGCGACCTCCTTGATGGCGTGGTCGAGGCCGCTGTCACCGCCGCTGACGACGGGCGGGGCGACCTGGCCGTGCAGGTTCCGGTAGTGGGTGGCCTCGTCGTGGAAGGTCTTGGACATCGAGGTGAGGTCGCTCAGGACCGCCTTGAAGTCGGGCGGCATCAGCGCATCTCCCGTGCGTAGGCGGCCAGATCGTCCGGCTGCCAGTTGTGGTGTCCGGGCGCGACGCGCGGGTCGACGCGGACGGTGACGCCGTGCTCGCGCACTCCCTCGGCCAGCGGCCCGATCGACGTGGCGACCCACGGCTGGGCCTCGCCGAGCGCGGCCACCAGCCGGGCCGGCGTGGTGAAGGCGAGGGCCACGGTCCCGTCCGTGGGGTGCTCGAAGAGTTCGTAGGCGATGAAGGGCACGCGAGTGGGACGGCCGGACGCGTCCAGCGCGTCGACGTAGCGCGGATGGGCCGGGACGAGCACGGGGGTGTGGTAGGCCGGAACCCCGGGCTTCGGGGCCTGCCGTCCCTCCGCGTCCGGCCGTACGGGCGCCTCCGCCTCGGCGTAGTCGAGCAGGCGCGAACGACGCGGCTCCGGGTTCGACGGACGGGGTTCCAGGGCCGAGGAGCCGGCCTCGGCCGACGGCTCGGGCGGCCGGGTCCCGGCGTAGTCGGAAATGTGCGACCGTATCGGCGCCCCCACCGCCGTCACCTCTTCACTCTTCACCGTGGGCGTGGTTCAACCCGGACGTTTTGGCGGGCTCACCCTAACGACCGGCCCCGAGGGCAAATCCCGCTATGTCAGGCTGCCGGGCCGTGTACATGCCGAGTGCATGCCTACTGCATACCGACCGCATACCGACCGCATGCTGAACCGAGACGCCTCCTGTGACCCAGCTCTCATCTCCCTCGTGCAGCAGATGAAGGGGCTTCCCCGTCGAGGAGGGGTGACAGGAAGGGAGGAGCGTGTGGATCTGGCAACCGAGTGGAAACTGGGCGCCGAGCGCGGCGGGACCGAGTCCCTGGCCATGGACTTTCCCGCTTTCGTCGCCGCCCGGTCGGCCGCCCTGTTCCGTGGCGCCCTCGTCTTGACGGGAAACCGCGAAGCCGCGGAGGACCTGCTCCAGGAAACCCTGGAACGGACCTGCCGCAAGTGGCGCACGATCGCCGCCAAGGACGCCCCCGACGCCTATGTGCGGCGGATCATGGTGAATCTGGCGAACGACCGCTGGCGAAGATTCCGCCGCACGACCCCTCACCCCGACAGCGGCGGCGACCGGGCCGCTCCGGGGGACGAGTACGGGCAGATAGACAGCAGGGACCAGCTCGTTCGCGCCCTTCAGCAGCTGCCGATGCGCATGCGCACGGTCGTGGTCCTGCGGTACTTCCACGATCTGTCGGACGCGGAGATCGCGGCCGATCTGAAGATCTCGGCGAGTACCGTACGGTCCCAGCTCGCTCGTGGGATCGAGAAGCTGAGAAGCCAGTTCCCCGCGCTCCCCGGCCCTTCACCGCAGCGGCCCACGGAAGGAAACCGATGACTTCACACGATGCACGGCCTTCCAGCCGCACCGGTTACACACCCTTCGAAGAGGAACTGGTGAACGCCATGAACGCATTCGCGAACTCCGCCGACGCGCCGTCCGTCGACACCGTCGGCATCGTGCGCAAGACCCGCCGCAAGCGCGTCACGGCCATCGCGGGTCTCGCCGCCGCCCTGATCGTGGCCGGCGGCGGCACCGCCCTGGCCACCGCCGTCTCCAACGGTTCGGACGCCTCTCGGCCCGCCGCCGCGACCACCGCGACCGACGACGCCACCACCGTTCTGGTCAACGGCAGCAAAATCAAGCGCGAGTTCGCGGGCCTCGACCTGGACTTCGCCAAGCAGTTGCTGCTGAAGTCCCAGCTCAAGCTCGGCACGGTCAGCAAGGTGGACTGCGGCAAGAACGGCAAGCCGGGCTCGGTCCACTCGGTCGACCCGCACAGCCCGAAGACCGTGTCCATCGGCGACACCATCAACGTGACCATCTGCGCCGGCTGATCCAAGACACCTCAACCGCCCCGAACCGCCCCCGCCCCGGTCGTCGCGAGCTCCGACGACCGGGGCGGAGTGCGTTCCGCGGACAACCGACAACCGACGACTGACGACCGACGACCGGCCGGAGTCGGCTCAAGGACAGAGGTGTGTGCCGAAGTGCCGTGAACGGTCGGGACCTCGTCAGGTGAACGCCAACACCCTGGCCCGCCGCCCTCCCCCCGCGTTCGATGGAACGCGGATACCCGTGTCGACGTACGCCGAGGGGTGAGCGAGCGATGGGCGAGGGAGAGCGGCGGCGGGTCGTCGTGGGGGTGAGCGGTTCGCCGGGGAGTCTGGCGGCGCTGCACCGGGGCGCGTTCGAGGCACGCCGCACCGGCGCCGTGCTGCTGGCCGTGGGTGCCTGGGAACCGCCGCGCGGCGCGCTCGCCCACCCGAGTTCGATGCTCGCGCCGCCGATGACCGAGTTCCGGCAGATGGCGGACGACCGGCTGCTCACCGCCCTCGACACGGCCTTCGGCGCCGACGGCCCCGGGGTGCCGTGCCGGGGGCTGGTCGTGTGGGACCGGCCGGGGCGCGCGCTGGTGCGGACCGCCGACCGGATCGGCGACCTCCTGGTGATCGGCGGCGGGCGACGCGGCCGGATGCGCCGGGCGCTGTACCCGTCCGTCGCGCGCTACTGCCTCGCGCACGCCGCCTGCCCGGTGCTGGCCGTACCGCGCTCACCGCTGCACCGCGAACTCGCCTCCGTACGCCGCCGGGTCAGCCTGCGCCTGCCGCTCGACGCCAGCGAACTGACGGACGGCAGGTCCCCCGACCCGCTGTCCTGAACCGTCGTCCCGATCTGCCGTCCCGGCTCAGCCGACCCGGAAGCCTGCCGAGACCGTGTCGAAGACCGGGCGGAAGCTGTCCCACTTGAGGTCCGGAGCCGAGAGGTAGATGTCGTACTCCCGGCCGCCCTCCTGCCCGAAGCCCAGGTCGATGGCGCGGAACGCCCGGACCCGGCCCTTGAAGGTGAACTCCCACACGGCCGCGGGCTTCTCCTGGAACGTGGTGCGCTGCATGCGCAGTTTCCGGTACGAGGAGGGGTAGTTGACCTTGGTGTTCGCCTCGATGTTCGTGAAGTGCGACTCGGGGTTCGCGCCCGCCGGCTCGACCATGCCGATCGTGAGTTCCGCGAGACCTGACGTGTCGGTGTAGGTGACCTGTTCGGAGGTCGCCTTGCCGCGCTTCCAGCCGTCCGGGACCGGCAAGGAGACGCCCAGCTTCTTGTCCGTGACCAGGTGGTAGCCCGCGGGAACGGCCGGCGGCGCGGAGGTGGAAGCGTCGGCTTTGTGGTGGGTGCCGCCGCTCTTGCCGTCCCGGGTCATGGACCACGCGCCCGCCACGGTCGCGGCCGCCAGCACCACGGCCAGCGCGCTCCAGACGGCCACCCGGCGCCCACGGGCCCGGGGCGGTGCGTCTTTTTGCGCCGGTGCCACTGTGGTCGCGGTCCGCGGAGACGGTGCCGGTACCGGCATCGGCGCCGGTACCGGTACCGGTACCGGACGTGTGGGCGTCAGCTGCGTCGGTACCCCCGACACCACTTCCCTCAGGACCCGCTCCACCTCCTGCGCCGACGGCCGCTCCTGCGGTTCCTTCGCGAGCAGCGCGTCGATGAGGGGTTCCAGCGGCCCGGCCTGCTTCATGGCGTCGACCGGGTCGACCGCGATGGCGTACGCCGTCTCCACGGCCGTGGCCTTGCGGAACGGCGGCCGCCCCTCGACGGACTGGTAGAGGGTCGCCCCGAGCGCCCACAGGTCCGCGGCGGGTCCGGGCTTCTTGCCCCGCATCCGTTCGGGCGCGATGTAGTCGATCGAGCCGATGATCTCGCCGGTCTTGGTCAGCGTCGAGGTGCCGGTCGCCATGGCGATGCCGAAGTCGGTGAGGACGACGCGGCCGTCGGCGCCGAGCAGGACGTTGCCCGGTTTGACGTCACGGTGCAGCACCCCGGCGGCGTGCGCGGCCCGCAGCGCGGCGACCATGCCGAGGCCGATCCGCGCGGCCTCGCTGGGCGGCACCGCGCCGCCGTCCGTGAGCAGGGCCGCGAGGGTGGTGGAGGGCACGTACTCCATGACGATGCAGGGCAGCCCCTCGTCGTCCACCACGTCATGCACGACGACCACGTGGGGATGGGCGATACGGGCGGCGCTGCGCGCCTCGCGGCGGGTGCGTTCGTGGAGGGTGACGAGCTCGTCGTCGGTCAGGTGCCGCTGGACATGCAGCCGCTTGACGGCGACCTCGCGGTTGAGGACCTCGTCCTCGGCACGCCACACCGTGCCCATGCCGCCACGGCCGATCTGTTCGATCAGCCGGTAGCGCCCGGCGACCAGCCGCCCCTCGTCCGCCACCGCGTGCCCCTTGCCGTTCTTTCCGGACCGCTCGCTCCGGACCGGTTCGAACCATTGCGCGTTCGATTCGTGTCGACACCATAGTCGGCCCAGGTTGCGGGGGAATCTCAGCCCGGGTCCCGCTCGTCAGGGGCCGCGAGGACGAGTTGGGTCAGCGGAGTGGGGTCGCCCGTGTCCAGGGTGACCCGGTAGAGGCCGGGCGCGGGCACGGTGACACGGGCCGCGAGGTGGTCGTCGTCGCCGTACAGCCGGGCGGGTCCGGCGAAGGCCCCGCCGACCTCCTCGACCGCGCAGTCCAGTCCCGCGGGACTGTCGACGCCGCGCACCCGGACCGTCCAGGGCGTGCCCGGCGCGACGAGGTCCGGGACCTCGATGCCGACCCGGGCCCCGGCCTGCGGGGGACCGAGGTGCTCGTCCTCCTCCAGGAACGACGTCACCGCCTCCAACGCGGCCTCCCCCTGGGCCAGCGCACCGTGCTGCAGTGCGAGGGGCACGATGGCGCGGTTCAAGGGGGAGGTCGCGGACTCCTTGTGCACGGTGCCGTCGCCACCCACGTCGAAGCGGCGCGGGGCACCGGTCGCGTCGCGCATCAGCTCGCCGTCGCTGTGCTCGCGGTAGCAGTGCTCGGAGGCGGTCACCACGCCCTGCCGGAGGGCCAGGGACTGAAGGGTGGGCTGGCTGATGCCCACCAGCGCCCGGTGCCCGGGCAGCGCCCGCCCGCGCAGGGTGTCGTGCAGGGTCTGGGAGTCGACGGCCAGATCCTTGTCGCCGCCCAGGTCGGCGATGTCCGTGGGGCTGAGCCGGCGGATGTTCAGGCCCTCGTCGAGACAGGGGAACGTCGGGAGCAGGTCGTGCAGGCCCGGCATGGTGTACGCGAGTCTCCTGAGCCTGCCGTGCGGCAGCGGAACCGGCGCGCCCCGCCCGGTGTTGAGGATCGCGGCGGCGGCCACCGCCCCCTGGAAGGGCGTACCGAGGGTGAGCACCCCACGCGTGTCCGCCGCGAGGTCACCGTCGGGGCCGTCGGTGAGAGCGGCGAGGGTGAGCAGTCCGCCCATGGAGTGCGCGACGAAGACCAGCCGGCCCTCCCGCTCGTCGACCCGGTGCTTACGGGCGAGCGCGTGCGCGGGGTGCCGCCGCCACCGCTCCAGGTGTTCGCGCGCGGCCTCGGCGAGGAACCGGGCGTTCGTGGCGACGGACAGCCGCCAGTCGTAGGCGAAGGGCAGCACAGCCGCCGGGTCGGCCACGCTCCGGGTGACCGTCGCGACCAGGTCGTTGTAGGGCTCGATGCCGCGCAGGAACGGGCTCCAGGCGGGGGTGCGCAGCAGGCGCCGGGCCCGGATGCGGCCGAGGCGGCCCTCGCGTTCGTCGGACGTGAGGCGCAGGGCGCGCAGTCCCCGGGGCGCCGTCCACGCCTTCAGCAGCCATCCGGCGTTCGCGAGACCCCAGACGACCTCGCCGGACTCGGTGTCGTACAACTCGCTCCCCATGATGCCGGGAACGACGACGACGGCGTCCTGCGTCGTGTTCGGGGAGAGGCCGGGGAGGCTGTAGGGCCGCTCGTCCGGGCGGCGGCCTGCGGTATTGGGCTGCGACGACTCGGTCATGGCGGGAACAATAGAGACCATGCGAGGGCGGGCGGGCGGGCTTGTCAGGATCGGGGAGCCGGGGGACGGCGGCGATACGGGGCAGGCCACGGCGGGCCGTGCGCCGGCGAACACCGTGGAGGAGGACTCCGCGCACCGCACCCTGTTGACCCTCGCCGTCCGTGACTACGGCGACGGGGACGCGGAGTTCACCGCCGGGATCGACGAACAGCTCTCGGTCGTGGCCGACTGGTGGTGCGCCCCGGGGGCACCGGAACCCTTCACCCACGTCCCCGCGCCGGAGCTGCGCGAGCGCTACGACGTCGAGCGCTTCCTGCACGAGACCGGGGTGCGCGAGACGCGCGGCCGCGCCCTGGTCGTCTTCATCACGGGACACGGCCAACTGGGCGCCTCCCGCACCCACTTCCTCCAGTTGCCGAGGACCGAACCCCGGCGCCAGCTGGCCACGGCCATCCGCACCAGCGAGATCGTCGCCGCCGCCCTCGACTCCCGCGCCGAACACGTCCTGGTCGTCATCAACACCTGCTACGCGGCCGGGATCGCCGAGGAGCTGGAGAAGCTGCACCAGGAGATCCTGCCGAGCCGGCGCACCGGCGGCAGCCTGGACGTCGTCGCCACCTGCGCCCACGACCAGCTGGTCCAGGTACGGCAGTTCCCCTCGGTGATGCGCCGAGTGCTGGAGCGGCTGCGCACCACCGCCCAGATCACCACGCCCTGGCTGAGCGTCGCCCATCTGATGACGGAGTTCGAGAGCGAACTCGGCACCGACACCGAGCGGCGCAAGCACCGGCTCAAACGGGTCCTGGACGGCGGCGGCCAGACCACCCTGACACCCTGTCTGCCGAACCCCGGCTACCGGCCCGTACGGGAACTGGTGGGGCCCGCGCGCCGCCAGGTCGCCACCCCCGCCGACGAGGTCGACCACTGGCTCGACCGCGCCAGCGGCCGCCCCCAGAAGACCGACCCGGGCTGGTACTTCAGCGGTCGGGAGGGACTGGGCCGCGCCGTCACCGCGTTCCTCGGCCGTCCCCGCGGTGTCCTGCTGCTGACCGGAACCGCCGGGAGCGGCAAGTCGGCCGTGCTGGCGCGGGCCGTGACGCTCAGCGACCCGCTGTTCCGCGACGACCCGCGCTACGGCCGCGCGCTGCGCTCGGCCGCGCCCGAGACCGTCCCGCCCGAGGGCTCCGTCACCGCCGCCGTACTGGCCCGCCACCGCACCGCCTCCGACGTGCTCGGCGACCTGCTGCGCGCCCTGGAACTGCCACCGCGCCCGGCCGGGCCGACCGACGACCCGGTGGAACTGCGCCGCGCCCAGCTGCTGGCCCATCTGGACGAGCCGGGCGACCCGGTCACGCTCGTCCTCGACGGCCTGGACGAGTCCGTCGAACCCTTCCGCGTGGTCAGGGACGTCCTCGCCCCGCTCACGGCCCACTGCGGCGCCGCCCCCGCGCTGCCCGGCCAGCGCCGTCCGGAGCGGCAGCGGTCCCTGCGGCTGCTGATCGGCGTACGCAGCAGCCGTCCCCGTGCGGACCGCGCCGCCCCTCCCGGCCCCGCGGGGCGGGAGGCGGGGCTGCTCGGCGCGCTCCGGGAGGTCTTTCCCACGGCGTCCGTGCTGCGTACCGACGAGACGGACAGCGAGAGCGACATCGCCGACTACGTCCGGGCGCTGGTCGGCGACGGGACGTCCGGCGGCGACAGCACCCGGCAGGCGGCCGAGACCGTCGCCAAGCGGGTCTGGCCGTCGTTCCTGGACGCCCGGCTGGCCGGCGAGCAGCTGCACCACGCGTCCGACCCCGACGCGCTGGCGGGCAACCCCGACTGGCTCGACCTGCTGCAGGCGGGCACCATCGGTCTGCTCCGGCGCGATCTGGCGCTCGTCGAGGACGAGGGGCTGCCCGCGGAGGTCGCCCTCGCGCTGCTGCGGGCCGCCGCGTTCGCGCTGGGCGCGGGCATCCCCTGGTCGGACGTGTGGCCTGCCGTCGCCGGGGCGCTGCTCGGCCGGCCGGTCGAGGAGCCGGACCGGATGATCGAGAACCTGCTGAAGAGCAGGCTCGCCGGATATCTGGCCCACGACGACGAGGACGACCGGCTGGTGTACCGGCCGGCCCACGAAGCCCTGGCCGAGCTCCTGCGGGATCCCCGCCAGGACCTGCTGGCCGGCATCGGGGGCGACGCCGTATGAGCGACGCGGACAGCCCGTACCGCGCGCCCCGTCCGGGCCGCTCCCACACGGGCGACTCGAAGACGTGGGCCGACGACTCGAAGGCCTGGGCCGACACCAAGGACGCGCACCGGCTCATCGCCGAGGCGCTGGCCCGGCTCGTCGCCGCGGACCCGACGATCCCGCCGCACCCGTATCTCAGCCGCCACCTGGCCCATCACGCGGCCCGGGGCGAGGTCCTCGACGACGCCCATGTGCCGCTCGCCGTACTGCCCTGGGAGTCCAGCGCGAACGTGCGCACCCTGCTGCGGCAGAGCGACGCGGTGAGCGCGGCGCGACGACAGGAGTGGCTGGAGGCGTGGGCCCGCATCGAGCCCTTCATCGGCGACGCCGGTCCGGACTCCCGGCTGACGAGCCTGCACCTGGCCCATCACGCGGCGACCCGCCCCCGCACCCCGCTCGACACGTCCGCCGCGCGGGTGTCCGGTTCGCGCATCACCCCGCTGTGGAGCGACTGGACGGCGCAGGACAACGTACTGGCGGTCTCCGAGACCCGCCTCGAATCGCTGACCCGCACCACGACCACCGACGGCCGCTCCCTGCTGGTCAGCGGCGACAACCACGGCACGATCCGGATGTGGGAGCCGCACGGCGTACCGGCGATGGCGCCGCTGCACACGTACGGCGGGGCGGTCCAGCATCTGCTGCCGCTCCCGGGCGATCTGCTGCTCTCCGCGGGCACCGACGGTTCGGTGCGCGTCTGGCACCTCACCCGGGGCCAACTGCTGGCCGAACCCGTCCACCGCCCCGGCACCTGGGTCAGCGCCCTCACGCTCTTCGCGGCGAAGGACGCCCCGGAGGTCGTCCTCGTCGCCCACAGCGACGGCCGTCTCGGCGCGCTGGATCCCGTCACCTTCCGGCCCGTCGACACCCCGCTGCCCTCCCTCGACCCCGCGCCGGCCCTGCTGAGCGGGGTCGGTCTGGGCGGGGCGGAGGGGATGGCGCTGGCCGTGGCCCAGGGCCGGCGGGTGCGCGTCTGGGACCCGCGGCGGGCCGACGGGTACACGCACGAGCACGAGCACGAGGGGGCGGTGCGGGCCCTGGTGGACCTCGCGGCGCCGGGGCGCTACGCGCTCTGCGACGACTCGGGGTACATCGGCTTCCGGGACGCCTCGACGGGCCGGGAGACGGCCGTCGCGCCCGCTCCGCCCGCGGGGCCCGTCGTCGCCCTGACCGCCCTGACCGTGGCGGGCCGGGCGGCGGTGGCGTCCGGGGGCAGCGACCACGCCCTGCGGGTCTGGGACGCGCGGACGGGCGCGGCGATCGGCGGCCCCCTGGAAGGGCACACCGCTCCTCCCGTGGCCCTGACCACCCTGCCGGGCACCGCGCGGGAACTCCCCGCCCCGGCCGGACAGGAACTCCTCGTCTCGGCCGGCGCGGACCACACCCTGCGGCGTTGGAAGCCGGGTGGCCCGGGCGTCGGCGCCGGGCGCGCGGTCCGGCGGCCCGTCACGGCGGCGGCGCTGTCCGGTCCGGGGTCCACCGCCGGGGCGCCGCTGATCGCCGTGGCCGACGAGTCCGGTACGGCGCTGTGGGACACCGGGACCGGTCGCCCGGTCCCCCTCCCGGCGGGCCACGCCCCGGTGACCGCCTTCGCCTCGGCGCGCGTCCGGGGCGAACCCCTGCTGGTGACCGCGCACCACGACGCCGGAATCCAGCTGTGGTCCCTGGACCGGGGTGCCCACGCCGCCCCCGCGCGGCTGGCCGGGCTCCTCGGCCACAGCCTGCCGGTGCGGTCCATGGCCGCCTTCCCGCACGACGGACGGACCCTGCTGGTCACCGGGGGCGCCGACGGCACCGTACGCCTGTGGGACCTCGACCGGATGTGTGCGCTGGCCTGCCGGGAGGACCATCTGCTCAGTGTCCGGGACGTCACCGTGCTCGACACGGCACAGAGTCCACGGATCGTGTCGGCGGGCACCGACGGGACCGTACGGTTCTGGGATCCGGTCACGCTGCGGCCCGTGGGAGCGCCGCTCCACTGCGAGCAGCGGGTCGTCAACGCCGTCGCCGCCGTGCCCGTCGACGAGCCGGACGGGGCCGAACTCGTCGCGTCCGGCGGGGAGGACGGCACGATCCGGCTCTGGGATCCCGGCACCGGGCGGCCGGTCGGGCGGCGGCTGGACATCGGCGACGGGCCGGTGGCCGCGCTGGCGTTCTTCCGGACCGCGACCGGCCGCCCCTGCCTCGCGGCGACGGGCCCCGGCGGAACCATCCACCTGTGGGACACCGGCACCGGCTCGCACCTGCTGCGGATCGTGACGGGCAGCCCGCTCGGGACCCTCGACGCGCTGGAGGCCCGCCAGCCGGGCGGCCCGCACCCCGAGCACCCCGTCCTCCTCGCGGCCGGAGTCGCGGGCGTATGCGTGTTCGACGTCCGAATGGAGGGGCGCTGATCCGGCGCCCGCCGAGCCGCCCACCGTGGGCGTGCGCCTCCCGTGTGCCCCAGCGCCCCCCTCTCGCGCCCCCGCCACGGCGTGGAACCGGGCATCCCGGGGCGCGCGCTACGGGAGAATGATCGCCCGCATGTTCCGGCGGAACATGCGGGCGAGGGACACATACAGCCACGGAAACGTACGGGCACGGGAACCTGCGGGACACAGGGACGCGCGCCTCGTGCGGACCGCGCGGACCGCGCGGCACCTTCCGCACGGCACGGAGGCCGCGCGGGCCGCACGAACCCGGGCCCCTCGGCCCGCCGGGCGGCGCCCCGGCAGTGCGGCAGCGGCCGCAGACCATCGGCTCAGCAGCGAGGACCAGGATGAACAACAGCCCTTCGGCGGTGACCACAGCCCACTTACCGTCTCTCGTCCCCGCTCCGGAACGCGGAGTGTGGCGGCTGGGCAAGAGGGACCACCCCAAGGAGTACAACCGGCTCGAACCCGAGACCAGCCAGGGCTCCAGCGCGGGCCGCTTCAGCCTCGCCACCTACGGAATGCTGTACTGCGCCAGCGATCCGGCCGGCTGTTACGCCGAGGCGCTCGCGCCCTTCCGCGTCCACCCCAAGCTGCGCGGGCTCATCGGCCACGAGTGGGACGAGCGGCCCAGCCACATGAGGCTCGGCCACCTGGCCTCGGGCTGGCGCGAGGACCACATCCTGGTCCGGCTCGAACCCGCCAAGGACGCCCAGTTCCTCGACGTCGACGCCGAGGCCACCCGGGCCGTCCTCGCGCGCGAACTGCGGGGCGAACTGACGGCGTGGGACATCGAGCCCCCGCTCACCGACCTGCACGTCCACGGGCGGGACCGCAGACTGGCCCGGCAGATCGCGGCCTGGACGGTCGCCCAGCGCAACGACGCCGGCCACCGGCTGGCCCAGGGCATCGCCTACCGCTCCGGATACGGCGGGCGCACCTGCTGGGCCATCTTCCACGACGTCGATCTCGTCGAGGCCGAGCGGCGCCCCATCCAGCCGGAGTCCCCCGAACTGCGCGCGGTCGCGGCGGAGTACGGCCTGCGTGTCTTCTGAACGGGGCCGGCGGATCTCCTGAACGGGGTCTTCGGGTCCGCCGAACGGCGCCGGCCCCCCGGGCGTTCGGCCGCACCCGCGTCGCCCGATCGAGCGGTGCTCCGTCCCGCACCCATCGGCGGCACCGGAGAAAATCCCTGGTCAAACCCCTCATGCCACATTCGAGGTGGGATTTCACAGGGGATTGAAGGGGGGAAAACGGTGGAGTGAGGGACCCTCAGACGGGTAGACTTCCTTCAACACAACTGAGGAGACGCCATGTTGACACCCTGTATGTCACCCCTCGCGCCATCCCGTGTCTTACCCGTTTCATGACCGCCAGGAAGCGAGGAATCATGCAGCCACTGCGAGAGCCCGCGGCCAAGACGGTCACCACGAGCGTCATCGACACGGTCACCGAGACCACCGCGCACGCCAACACGGTCCAGAAGTCGATCGCCGACATAGCGCGCTTCCTCCAGGACAACTTCGGGCAGAAACTCACCGCGTTCATCGCCGGTATCGAGGACCCGAAGCAGGTCGGCAAGTGGTCCAACGCCCAGAACAGCCCGAGAATCGACTCCGAGTTGCGCCTGAGGGCGGCCTACCAGGTGTTCCAGATCATCGAGCTCCAGGAGAACTGCCACACGGCACGCGCCTGGATGATCGGCATGAATCCGCAGCTGGAGGACGACTCACCGCTGCAGGCCATCGCCGAGGACCGGCACAAGGACGTCATGGCGGCGGCCCGCTCGTACGTCAAGGGCGATCTCTGACGCGCCCCACGGGCTTGCTTGCATATGCAAGGATCTCGCGCCTATCTTGGCGCGCATGCAGTCCTACACCATCGGTCAGGCGGCCCGGCTGCTCGGCGTGAGCCCGGACACCGCACGGCGGTGGGCGGACGCCGGGCGGATGGCGACGCACCGGGACGAGGGCGGACGGCGGCTGATCGACGGGCGGGATCTGGCCGCGTTCTCCGTCGAGCTCGCCAAGGGCGGCAGCGGTGAGGAGGACGCCTCCTACACCTCCGTGCGCAACGCGTTCCCGGGCATCGTCACCGCCGTGAAGCTCGGCGACGTGGCGGCCCAGGTGGAGATCCAGGCCGGACCGCACCGGCTGGTCTCCCTGCTGACCCGGGAGGCCGTGGAGGAACTCGGCCTCGAGGTCGGCATGGAGGCCACCGCCCGCGTGAAGTCGACGAACGTGCACATCGACCGGGTCTAGGGCCCGTCTTTCGGTTCAGGCCCGTCGGGCGGTGGCCTCGGCGGCCGTCGGTCTACCCGCTCATCGGGTGACGGAGTACGAGTGCGCCCCCGTCCCCGCCAGCGCACCCCCGTCGACGATCAGGTACTCGTCCCGGATCGGGGTCCCGTCGAGCCAGGACTCCAGGATCTCCCGGGTGCCCGCCGCGTAGCGGGCCTGCGCGGACAGCGACGAACCCGAGATGTGCGGGGTCATTCCGTGGTGCGGCATGGTGCGCCAGGGGTGGTCCGCCGGCGCGGGCTGCGGATACCAGACGTCACCCGCGTATCCCGCCAACTGCCCGCTGCGCAGCGCCCGGTCGACCGCGTCCCGGTCCACGATCCGGGCCCGCGCCGTGTTGATGAGATAGGCGCCGCGCTTCATCGTGGCGAGCAGCTCGTCGCCGAACAGGCCCTCCGTCTCCGGGTGCAGCGGCGCGTTGATGGTGACGACGTCGCAGTGCGGCGCCATCTCCGCGGCCGTGGCGTGGAAGGTCAGCCCGAGCTCCCGCTCCAGCTCCGTCGGCAGCCGGTGCCGGTCCGTGTAGTGCAGCTTCACATCGAAGGGGGCGAGGCGGCGCAGCACCGCGAGGCCGATGCGACCGGCGGCAACCGTACCGACGTGCATGCCCTCCAGGTCGTACGAACGGGCCACGCAGTCCGCGATGTTCCAGCCGCCGTCCAGGACGACCTGGTGGGAGGGGAGGTAGTTGCGGACGAGGGAGAGCGTCATCATCACCACGTGCTCGGCGACGCTGATGCTGTTGCAGTACGTCACCTCGGCAACCGTGACACCCTGCGCGATGGCCGTGTCGAGGTCGACGTGGTCGGAGCCGATGCCCGCCGTGATCGCCAGCTTCAGGTTCTTCGCGGCGGCGATCCGCTCGGGGGTCAGATAGGCGGGCCAGAACGGCTGCGAGATGACGACGTCGGCGTCCGGCAGCTCCTGGTCGAAGACGCAGCGGTCACCGTCCTTGTCGGAGGTGACGACCAGGGTGTGCCCGCGTTCCTCCAGGAAGCGGCGCAGACCGAGTTCGCCGCTCACACTGCCGAGGAGATGGCCGGGGGTGAAGTCGGTCGCCTTCGGGGTGGGCGTGGTCTGACCGCCGGGGTAGTGGCCGATGACGGGGAGATCGTCCCGGGCGTACGTCGTGGGGTATCCGTCGGTCGGGTCGTCGTACAGCACGCAGAGCACCTTGGCCATGACGCGGCTCTCCTCAACTCCGTTGATCGCGGGCTCCGTTGAACGGACGGTGCTGTCACGATCCTCGGAGCCGAACGCGCTGGTCAAAGCGAACGTCGCTATGCCCGGATAGACGGCGGCTATCAACGCCCCCTCAACCGCGCCCGCCCAGATAGGTGTGGAGCAGCGCGTCCAGCGCGTCCCTCACCCGCGCCTCCCGCGCCACCGTGAACAGCGCCTCCGCGAGGACGGAGGGAGGATCGTCCCGCGCCACGACGAGCCCCACCCTCGGCCCGTGCGCGGGCCCCTCCAACGGAACCACCCGCATCCCCTCCGGCATCCCGAACATGTGCAGCCAGGCATGGGAGATCACGCTGGACCAGCGGCCACTGGGCAGATGCGCGTACAGCCCGGCGACACTGTCCGACTCGATCGCCGGGGTCGCCTTCGCGCCGTCCGCCGCGAAGCACTCGTCGATGATCCGCCGGTTGCGCATCCGGGGGCTCAGCAGGCACAGGGGCAGGGCGGCCGCGTGCGCCCAGCGCGCGGTCGTCGCCGCGCCGAGCGGACCGGTCACCGGGGTGAGGAGCACATACCGCTCCTCGTACAGCGGGAAGCGGCGTACGTGACGGAGCTCTTCGTCGTCGAGATACGTCATGGCCGCGTCGAGCTCGAACTCGGCGAGCCCCTGGGTGATCTCGGCCGACGACAGGGACTCCAGGCCGACGCGGACCCCCGGGTGGCGTTCGCAGAACGGGGTGGTGAGGAGGGAGGCGGCGGGCAGCGCGGTGGGGACGATGCCCAGGCGCAGGGTGCCGGTCAGGCCGCCGCGCAGTGCCGACAACTCCTGGTGCAGGGCGTCGCGTTCGGCGAGGATGCGGTGCGCCCAGGCGAGGACCACCTCCCCCTCCGGGGTCAGCCCCTCGTACCGTCTGCCACGGCGCACGATCGGCACGTCCAGCTCGTGTTCGAGACGGCGGATCGCGGCGGACAACGAGGGCTGCGAGACGAAGCAGGCGGCCGCCGCGCGGGCGAAGTGCCGCTCCCTGGCCAGCGCGACCAGGTACTCCAGCTGACGCAGCAGCATCCACGACCTCCCCGGCGGGTCAGGCTCGCAGACGCGTGTGCGTGGCGTCCATGCCCTGCCCGGCTACGTCCACGACGGGTAGTGCCCGTCCACACGGATCGCGTTGATGCCGCTGATGTGCCGGGCGCCGCAGCGGTCCTGGGGCAGCACGAGCTGGGGGCCCGCCCGGTCCAACGGGGTGTCGTCGATGCCGACCGCGAGGAGGACCGGGGCGTGCCCGAAGTCCGGGTCGATCTCGGCCCAGGTGAGGAGCGCGTGATGGCCGTCCGCCCCGGCCACCGCGATGAGGAAGCGCAGCCGGTCCTTGCGGCGGGCGGGGTCGAAACCCGGTCCGGCGTCGTGCAGGACGTCGTGCAGCAGGGGCCCCTCGAAGCGGTGGTGCTGTACGCCGCTGGTGGCGCACTCGAAGCTGACCCGGGCCCGGTGCTGGGGCCAGGCCAACAGGTCGGGCACGGTCAGCCGGACCGGGCGGGCGAGGTCTCCGGTCAGGGCGACCGACGCGAGCGAGTGAGCGGGCGGCTGAGTCAGGGACTGCCCCACTGGGCACCACCTCCCGAATGTCCGTACCCAGGAAGCGGTCCCGTACAAACGCACATGCATACACCCCGGCAACGATCGTGCGGCTCATGCGATGTGACAGGAGACTTCCGGCTTGCATCTGCGGAAGTATGATCGGCGTAAGCATGCCTGAGGCTTCCGAGGGAGTAGACCCGTGATGACCCGATCCACGCGCCGGACCCGCACCCGCACTCTGCGCGTGGCCGGCGTCGGTGCCGCCGCGCTGCTGGCCCTGAGTGCCTGCTCGTCCTCCGACTCCGACTCCTCCTCCGACTCCTCCCCGAAGTCGGACACCTCGGCCTCCTCCTCGCCGAAGCTCTCCGGCACGGTGACCGTGTTCGCCGCCGCCTCGCTCAAGGAGAGCTTCACGGCCCTGGGCAAGGAGTTCGAGAAGGCCAACCCGGGCACGAAGGTCACCTTCAACTTCGGCGGCAGCGACACACTCGCCGCCAGCATCACCGGGGGCGCCCCGGCCGACGTGTTCGCCGCGGCCAGCCCCAAGACGATGGCGATCGTGACGGACAAGAAGGACGCCGCGACCACGCCCGCGACCTTCGTGCGCAACCAGCTGGAGATCGCGACCCTGCCCGGCAACCCCGACAAGGTCGCCTCCCTGAAGGACCTCACGAAGTCCGGCCTCAAGGTCGTACTCTGCGACAAGACGGTGCCGTGCGGTGCCGCCGCGCAGAAGACGCTGGACGCGAGCAAGCTGAAGCTCACCCCGGTCTCCTACGAACAGGACGTCAAGAGCGCCCTGACGAAGGTGGAGCTGAAGGAGGCCGACGCCGCCGTCGTCTACAAGACCGATGTGAGGGCGGCGGGTGACAAGGTGGAGGGCGTGGAGTTCCCCGAGTCGGCCGAGGCCATCAACGAGTACCCGATCGCCCTGCTCAAGGACGCGCCCAACGCGGAGGCGGCGAAGGCGTTCATCGCGCTCGTGCAGTCCGCCGAGGGCCAGAAGGTGCTCACCGCCGCGGGGTTCCTGCAGCCGTGACCGAGCTGGACGCCTCCGACGCCGCGGCCGACACCCTCACCGGTGGGCCGCGGCGCCGGCGCGTCCGGACGGGCGAACGGGCCGCCGGGGTCCCGCTCCCCCTCCTCCTCCCCGCCCTGGTCGGCCTGGCCTTCCTCCTGCTCCCCCTGCTCGCCCTGCTCGTACGGGCCCCCTGGCGGGACCTCCCGAACCAGCTGACCAGTACGGCGGTCTGGCAGGCGCTCCAGCTGTCCCTGGTCTGCGCCACGGCGGCGACCGGAGTGAGCCTGGTGCTCGGCGTGCCACTGGCCTGGCTCCTCGCCCGTACGGATTTCCCCGGCCGGGGCTTCGTGCGGGCCCTGGTGACGCTGCCCCTCGTGCTGCCTCCGGTCGTGGGCGGTGTGGCGCTGCTCCTGGCGCTCGGGCGCAACGGCGTCGTCGGGCAGTGGCTGGACTCGTGGTTCGGGATCACGCTGCCGTTCACCACGGCGGGCGTCGTCGTCGCGGAGGCGTTCGTGGCGATGCCGTTCCTGGTCATCAGCGTGGAGGGCACGCTCCGGGCGGCCGATCCGCGCTACGAGGAGGCCGCCGCGACGCTCGGCGCCTCCCGGTTCACCGCGTTCCGCCGGGTCACCCTGCCGTTGATCGCGCCCGGGATCGCCGCCGGTGCCGTACTGGCTTGGGCGCGCGCCCTGGGCGAGTTCGGGGCGACGATCACCTTCGCCGGCAACTTCCCCGGCCGCACCCAGACCATGCCGCTCGCCGTCTACCTGGCCCTCCAGAACGACCCGGACGCCGCGATCGCCCTGAGCCTGGTCCTGCTGGCGGTGTCGATCGCGGTCCTGGCGGGCCTCAGGGACCGCTGGACGGCGGCGCCGTCATGACGGACCCGACGCTTCCCCCGGGTAAGCCCTCCGGCTCGGACAAAGGCCTCGACGCCCACCTGGTCGTCCACCGGGACGCCTTCCGTCTCGACATCGCCCTGACCGCCGCGCCCGGTGACGTCGTCGCGCTGCTCGGGCCGAACGGGGCGGGCAAGAGCACCGCGCTGCGGGCGCTGGCGGGGCTCACGCCGTTGTCCGACGGCGGCCGGATCCGGCTGGACGGCGCGGACCTGGGGCGTACGCCGCCCGAGGCCCGCCCGGTCGGTGTCGTCTTCCAGGACTATCTGCTCTTCCCGCACCTGTCCGCCCTCGACAACGTGGCGTTCGGGCCGCGCTGCCAGGGCGTATCGAAGGCGGCGGCGCGGGAGCGGGCCGCGCGGTGGCTGGAGCGGATGGGGCTGGCCGAGCACGCGGCCGCCAAGCCGCGCCGGCTGTCCGGCGGACAGGCGCAGCGCGTCGCGCTCGCCCGCGCGCTGGCCACCCACCCCCGGCTGCTCCTGCTCGACGAGCCGCTCGCCGCGCTGGACGCCCGCACCCGCCTCGATGTGCGCTCCCAACTCCGGCGCCACCTCAGCGACTTCGAGGCCGTCGCCATACTCGTGACGCACGACCCGCTGGACGCGATGGTGCTCGCCGACCGGCTGGTCGTCGTCGAACACGGCCGGGTGGTCCAGGAGGGGACACCGTCGGACATCGCCCGCCACCCGCGCACGGACTACATCGCCCAGCTCGTCGGCCTCAACCTCTACCGGGGCGCGGCCGAGGGCCACACCGTACGACTGGACACGGGTCCGGCGATCACCACGACCGAGGACCTGGACGGTCCCGTCCTCGTGGCGTTCCCGCCCAGCGCCGTCACGCTGTACCGCGACCGTCCGACCGGCTCCAGCGCGCGCAACCTGTGGCGGTGCGAGGTCGCGGGCCTGGAGACGCACGGCGACCAGATCCGCGCGGACCTCACCGGAGAGCTCGCGCTCGCCGCGGACCTGACGACGGTCGCCGCGGCCGAGCTCGACCTGCACACCGGGGCGCCGGTCTGGGCGACGGTGAAGGCCGCCCAGACGCACGCGTATCCGGCCTGACAAGGCCTGAGAACAAGGCCTCAGGAGGGGGAGGGGTCACTCCTCCTTGGGTGCGGCGTCCGCGCGGACCATCACGCAGTCGAACTCGACGACCCGGCCGGTGCTCTCCTCGCGCGTCACCGGGTACATCCCCGAGATCTCGAACCCGCTGCCCTCGTACGTGGCGATCGACTCGCTCATCCGGGGGCTGCCCTCGTAGAGCCGCAGGGCCGCGACCTCCGACTGCATGCCCACGAAGTCCGCGATCCGCTCACCGGCCCCCGCGAACACCTCCAGGTCGTAGCCCTGGGTGTCCATCTTCAGATACGGCCGGGGGTCGGCGATGCCGTCCAGCGCCTTCTCCAGCATCCCGTCGAGGCGCCGGATCTCGATCTCCTCGGTGTTGGTCTTCGCGAACCGGAGGTAGCGGTCCTTGCCGTAGTCGCTGGGCGGGAGAAGGGAGTTCATGGTGTTCCAGCCCACGTGGATGGACTGGGCGGAGTCCTCACGGCCGAGCCCGACGTTGTACACCCACCAGTCGTCGTCCTTCTTGGCGGCGCGCTCCAGCTTCTCGAAGGCGTCCTTGGTGGGTTCGAAGGAGACGATCCGGCCGGTGTAGCCGAGTTTGCGCAACCGCCGCCCGTACTGACCGGAGTTGGCGCCCACGTCGAAGACACAGTTGACCTGGTACTTCTCCAGCAGGGCCGTAACGTGCTGGGTACACAGATACTCGGCGGCGGCCAGCTGGAAACGACGTTCGTCCGCCGCCGAGGCCGTCTCGTCGACCAGCAGCCGCCCACCGGACTCGCCGAAGGAGACACTGCCCCAGACGTCACCCGGCGCCGAGGGCTCCCGGGCGACCACCCACATGTCCGCCTTCGCCTCCGCGCCCACCGGTGTGACCACGTACGATCCGCTGCCGCGGGTGATCAGATCGGCGGCGCGCCCCAAGGGGACGCGGGTACGTTTGCCGCGCCGGTAGACCACCGCCGCACCCGAACCGAGATCAAGAACCCGCACCCCGATCCGGGGCAGCAGACCGAGCATTCTTCTGTAAAGGGTCGGCATCCCCACACCCTTTCAGACTCCTGTGGGACACGGGAGTGGTCGGAGAACTTTCGAGCGGAAGGACGGAAAGTGAACACGAGCACCGATCCGGAGAAACCGGCGACGGCCGCCGCACTGGGCATGCTGAGGCATCCCGAGGGCGGCTGGTTCGTGGAGACGTGGAGGGCGGCGCGGGACTTCCACCCCGACGGTTACCCGGGTCCCCGGGCCGCCGCCACCGCCATCTACTTCCTCTTGTCCCCCGGGGAGACCAGCGCCTGGCACACGGTCCGCTCCGACGAACTGTGGCTGTGGCACCGCGGCGGCCCCCTCGACCTGCTCCTCGGCGGCGACGGCGAAGCCCCGGACGCGGAGCCGGCGGTCCTGCGTCTGGGCCCCGCCCTGGAAAGCGGCGAGCGCCCGCAGATCCTGGTCCCCGGCCACGTCTGGCAGTCCGCCCGCCCGGCCGGCGACCAAGAAGTCCTGGTCAGCTGTGTGGTGGCCCCCGGTTTCGACTACGCCGACTTCCGCCTCCTCGGCAACGGGCCGTGAACCACCGGCAACTCTGCCGTGAACCACCAGCAACTCTGTACATCCTTGGCGGCTTTGTGACCTCCGCCCCTGGTTGCCGATCGCCGGGGGCGGGCATCACCCGAGGGCAGGACCGGCCGCGCGCTGTTTCGCGCGGGTCCCGGCCGGCGGGGGTCCGGTCGCCGGGTACCGGTTGTCCTGGGAGGGGAAGTGAGGTTGTCATGCGTGCGCAGCAGCGCGCCGTCCGACTGACCGCCCGCGTGGAGTACACACTGCCGCGCGCGGCCGTTTCGGCAGGCAGGGCCCGCAGGTTGACCTCGGCGTTCCTGACCCGTCCGCGTCCGCGGACGGCGGCGCCGACCGCCGACCAGGTCGACGACGCCACGCTCATCGCTTCGGAGCTCGTCGCCAACGCCGTCCGGCACGGCCGTACGGGCTGCCGGCTGCGGCTGCAGCTGGGACAGAGCGGCGAAGTGACCGTCGAGGTCCATGACGACAGCCCCGGCCGCCCCCGGGTCGGCCTGGTGGACACCGACGCCGAAAGCGGCCGCGGCCTCGCGATGGTCCAGCAGCTCGCCCACCGCTTCGAGGTCGTCAACACGGGCGTCGGCGGCAAGACGGTCCGGGCGATCCTGGCGGTGTAGCCCCGCCCGCCTCACCCGGGAGAGTGACCCGGGGCGAACCGTCCAGCGGAGTCGACCGGTGGAGAGCCCGCCCGCAGGTAGAGACAAGCATGCGCTTCTCTCCTCACGAGCCTCACGAGCTCCACCTGCCGCAACCGCCGCGTAAGCCAGGCAAGCCGCGCGCACCACGCGAGCCGCGCAAGAAGTTCCGGGTGGCGGCGGTCGCGGCCACGACGGCGCTGGCGGGCGCCCTGACCGCCCTCCTGCTGCTGCTCTCCGGCAACGGAGGCGCGTCCCCGCACCCGGTCTCGGTGGACGAAGCCGAACGCATGGCACTGGCCCGGTTCCGCGCGTACGAGGCGAGTCCTGCGGAGGTGATGGTGCGGCTGCCCGCGGCGGAGTCGGGGGACGGGACGATCACGGTGCGTGCGGTGGTCGACCACCATGTGCACCGGGCCGTGGGCGCGTACGAGATCGTCGACGACACCCGGACCGTGCAGGGCCTGCTCGCCTGGGACCTGGAGGGCATTGCCGTGGCCCGCCCGCCGACCGCCGCGCCCGGCGCCGAACCCGGCCGGACGACG
Organism: Streptomyces sp. NPDC096311; assembly: GCF_044763085.1. Classification (NCBI taxonomy): domain Bacteria; kingdom Bacillati; phylum Actinomycetota; class Actinomycetes; order Kitasatosporales; family Streptomycetaceae; genus Streptomyces; species Streptomyces sp. NPDC096311. Next base: position 85,684 of record NZ_JBIWFN010000006.1, on the reverse strand, counting down.
GCCGGACCCCCCGCCCCGGACATCGTGACGAGCGCCGCGCAGGCCGTCCGCAGGGCCGGCACCCTCAAGCGCGAGGAGTGGACCCGCCGCCCCTACTCCACGGCGCCTCTGGACCGAGCCCTGCGTCTGGTGGTGTCCGTGGCCGCGGACCGGCCCGACAACGCGGCACTCCTCGCCCGTTCGGGTCCGCTGTGGCTGCGCGACGAACGCCTGGACGGCCACGGTTACGGTGTCTTCTCCGGCCCGAGCGCCTCCGCGAGCCCCGTCGACGACTCGACTCTCACCTACTGGATCGACACCGACGGCAATCTCCGCCGCGTCACGTCGCGGATGTCGCCGGGCCACTACGCGACGGTGGACTTTGTGGCGACGAGGGTGCGGACGGGCGTCCCCGGCGCCCCGTGGATGAAGGGCTGAGGAGACCTTCATCGACTGCGGCGGTCCGGCCGGTCCGGAAAAAGGCCCGGGGCTGCTGGGCCGAACGGGGTGTTACGCGGTCTCGGCCCAGCTGGGGACGGCGGAGCGGGCCGGGGTGACGGCCGGATGGCAGACGAAACCCAGGCGGGTGAGGGCGCGGGCGACCTCGACCTCGGTGAAGTCACGGCGGTCCTGCTTGGTGATGACCTCCCCGACCTGCTTGACGGGGTAGGTGTGCGGGCCGACGACCACGGACGCGCTGGTGACGGGTTCGGGCTCGCGGCCCGCCATCGAGTGCTCGACCTCACTCTTGATGAGGTCGAAGGGGAAACGGGCGATCACACAACGCATGGTGTCTCCGCGGGATGAAGTTTCACGGCGCCGGAAGGTGGGCACGGCAGACCGGAAAGTGGGCACAGCGGCCAGAAAATTCGCCGGAAATTCAATCCGGAACGACCGGGAACGGCGGGGGCTGAACCGGGGCCGAACCGGACGGAAGAAAAAAAGCAGGTGGCCGGGGCCCACACCTCATGGTGCAGGTCCCGGCCACCTGTAAGCGTCGGCCGACTCAGAAGTCAGGCGTCAGCGGGTCCCGGACTAGGCGGGGACGATGTTCTCCGCCTGCGGGCCCTTCTGGCCCTGCGTGACGTCGAAGGTCACCTTCTGGCCTTCCTGGAGCTCACGGAAGCCCTGGGTGGCGATGTTCGAGTAGTGGGCGAAGACGTCGGCGCCGCCGCCGTCCTGCTCGATGAAGCCGAAGCCCTTTTCCGCGTTGAACCACTTCACGGTGCCAGTAGCCATGTCAAATCTCCTTCGGGGCAAAGCTCGAGGACCCACACTGTGCGGGTCCGCGTCGCCGCAATGATTGCCCCATCCGGAAAAACTTCCGGATAATTCAGAAGCGACCGACCGGTACGGACCGGAAAGTACGCTCCAAGACTTTGGGAACCACAACTGCAACTGATATCGACACTAGCACGTGCGGCTCCCGAAGGGCGGCGCACTATCTCACCCCACCCCGGGGAATAAAAAAACCGCCCGGACGGCGGCCCATTTTCTACCACGGTCATGACAGATATGCGCCCGCGGAGCCTCGCCGGGGCGGTCCTGCGGGCAGGGGGCGGTCCGGGCAGGGGCGGGGTGATCGGCCGGGCCGCTCACCCGGACGGCCCGGTACGGCTGGTGGGCCGCGGGGCCCGGTGGTGGCGTGGGAGGGACACTCGCGCGTCCGCCCCCTGGAGGCCCCCGCCATGAAGGTTCCGAACGGTCCGACCGCTCCGAACGGTCCGTACCGTCTCCTCGCCCGCGTCCTGACCGCGGGCGTCCTGGTGTCGGCGTCCGCGTGCTCGTTGCACGGCGTCGTGAGGTCCGCGGACGCGCCGTCCATCGTGCCGCCCGCCACCTCCGCCACCCCCTCCCTCACCGACGCCCAGGCCTCGGCCGCGCTGATCACCCAGGGCGAGCTGGGCGGTCGCTGGTCCGCGACGCAGGGCGGGGCGACCTGGCGGGACGGGCTCCTCAAGACCAGGACGGACGCGCCGGACTGTCAGCGACTGCTCGACGGTCTGTACGCCGAGGATCTGCTGGGCGAGCCGACGGGAGCCCGGGCCGTCGTGGGCCTCGACGAGAGCGGCAACGCGGCGCAACTGCGCTACCAGGTCGCCGCGTACGCCGCTCCTTCGGAGGTGGACGCCAAGCTGGCCTGGTTGCGGACGCTGCCCTCGAAGTGCGGGCGGTTCACGTCCACGGACGTGCGGGGTGGGCGGCTCGACGTGACGGTCGTGCCGGCGGTGTTGCCCGGGGTGGGCGATGCGCGGGAGGGGCTGCGGCTGACGATGAGCGGGGCGTCGGCCGCCGACGCCGGTGACGGTTCCGGCGCGGTGCCGATGCTGACGCTGGACTTCGCCGCCGTGCGGGTCGGGGACCGCGCGGTCTCCCTCACCAACGGCGGGCTCGGCGGGGCGGCACAGGACTCCACGCAGCAGGCCGTCCAAGTCGGTACGCAACGACTCCAGGACGTCCTGGCGGGCCGACCCCCCACCACCGCGCCGGCCACCCCCACGACCGGGCCGGGCCACTCCACCACCGGGCCGGGCCACCCCCTCACCGGCAGGCCCACCGAACCCCTCGCCGAGAGCCCCGCCGACACCGACAACAACACCACCGACAGCACCACGGCCGACACCACCGACACGGCTGACACCGCCGACACCGCCGACACCGCCGACAACGCCCAGGAGGGCTGACCCCGGGGCCCGACACCAGGACGGGGCTCCGCCCCGAATGCCCCGCCCACCCGAAGTGCCCTGCCCGCGGGCCCGTGGAGGCTGGGCGCGCAGTTCCCCGCGCCCCTAAAACGGGGCTCCGCCCCGAATGCCCCGCCCACCCGAAGTGCCCTGCCCGCGGGCCCGTGGAGGCTGGGCGCGCAGTTCCCCGCGCCCCTGAAACGGGGCTCCGCCCCGAACCCCTGGCCGGCGCTGAGAGTCCTGGATCGTTCGGCGTTCGAGGACGGGGCGCGGGGGCGGTCAGGCCAGTTGGTCGACCGCGTCCTTCGCCTCCTTGAGGCCCGCGCCCGTGGCCTCGCGGTACGCCTTGATCGCCTGGATCTTCCTGCCGTCGCGGGCGAGCGCGGCGACCTGTTCGAGCTCCGGGTCGGCCTCCGCCAGGCCCAGGTGGTCGAGGATCCGGTCGAGCTTCTTCTCGACGCGGGCGATTCTGCGGTCGTTGCGGCTCAGTCTGCTTTCCAGGCCCGCGTAGGCCGCGAAGACGATCATGGAGAGGACGAAGAAGCCTAGTGTTCCCATGGAGTCAGATCCTAGGGAAGCGCTTCTCCCCGGACTCCCGTTCGGGGAGACAACGGGCACCTAACCGGCCGGTACCGCCACCACGGAAGGCGTTGTGGGCGCTGACGGCGTGGGCGTACCGGCGGTCCGGGCGGGATAGGTCGCGGCGCCGCCGGTGCCGCCCGGCAGGACCGCGCCCTCGGTCGCCGACGGCGGCAGGTCCGTCGCCGGGGTCGGGGTGGTCGCGGCCCTGATCTCGATCACCGCGCCCGGCGCCAACTCTTTGTACAGCCACACCGCGTCCGCGCGGCGCAGGCCGATCCATCCGGTCGTGACGTCGTAGTTCCCGGGGGCCTTCTCGTCGCTCGTGAGGGCTCCGACGAAGTTCGTCGTCCCGTCGGCGGCACGCAGACCGATCACCCAGGCCACTTTCTGCAAGTCCTTGCCCGCGAACAAGGACAGCGTCCTGACGCTGTCCTTCGTGACGACCATCATCCGTCCCGTGGCCGTTGGGTAGCGGACGGAACCGGAGGAGATCGGCAGCTCTCGGCCCGCGACCGTCAGCACACGCCGCGAGAGGTCGACGGTGGCGACGGGCGCGGCCGGGGAGGGGCTGCTGGGCGGGGCGGTGGGGCTCGAGGCCGGGGAGGGGCGGTCCTCGCGGTCGCCGCCGGTCAGGTTCAGGGCCAGGAGCAGGGCCAGGCTCGCGGCGGCGCAGGCACCGGCGACGGTCACGGCGGTCCATCGAAAACGCCGGCGCCTGCGGCGTACGGCCCGCAGCCGGATCTCGGCGCCGGACACCGACGGGGGAGTCTCGGCGTCCTGAGCCAACTCTCGCAGGCCGGAGGCGAGTTCATCGGACACGGTCGTCCTCCCTCTTCCCCTCGTCCGTCGGATGCAGCGAGCGCGCGGAGCCCGGCGAGTCCGGGGAGCCCGCGGACGGCTTCCCCCTGTCCGCGCTCTTCTTGCCCCCGTCGACGGTCTCCCACTCGTCCGCCGTCGCCAGCGTCTGCGCCAGCGCCGCCCGGCCCCGGGACAGCCGGGCCTTGACCGTGCCCACGGGGGCACCGGTTTCGGAGGCTACCTGCTCGACACTGAGGTCGCACAGATGGTGCAGGACCAGCGCCCTCCGCTGCGCCTCGGGCAGCGTGCGCAACGCGTCGACCAGCGCGGTGCGCTCGGGGTCGGGGCCCGGCGTGTGCTCGGGCGGCGGGGTGCGGCGGACGAGTTCAAGCCAGCGGCGCGCGCGGCGCCAGCGGCTCACCGCGAGCCGCATCGCCACGGTCCGTATCCACGCCTCCGGCGCCCCTTCGGCGAGGAAATCCCGCCGCCGGTCCCAGGCGCGGACGAACGCCTCCTGGACGACGTCCTGCGCCTCGCCGTGGTCCCCGGTGAACGCGTACAGCTGGCCGGTCAGCCGGGGGAACGCGGCGGCGTAGAACGCGTCGAACTCTTCCTCGGTCATGCCCCCCGTCTCCTCCTCGGTCGTGCCCCCGCCGAAGACTTCGGAATTTCAACTGCCCCGTGCAACCCGGCGGTCCGTGCCGTGCGTACAGGTCCCGTACGCCGCACATCGAAACACACCGCAGGGGGATCAGGATGACCAGGAGAGCCAGGAGCCGTCGTATCGCGGCCGGCTGGACGGCGGCCGCCCTGTGCGCGCTCGCGCTCGCCGGCTGCTCGAAGGCGGCGGTGACGGGGAGCGCGGGCACCGAGGTGGACACGGCGGCGAAGCCGGACACGACGGCCGGCCAGAAGCCGACCACCCGGCCTGTCGAGACCACACCCCTCGCGAAGCTCACCGGCGCGCACATCAACATCGCCGACGGGCAGACCGTGGGCGTCGGCATGCCGATATCCGTGACCTTCGACCACGCGATACCGGCCGGTGAACGGGCCGAGGTGGAGCGGCAGTTGAAAGTCGACGCCGCTGTCGAGGGCTCCTGGAGCTGGGTGAAGGACCGCGATCTGCTGGAGGGGCAGCGGGTGGACTTCCGGCCGCGCGCGTACTGGAACCCGGGCACCGAAGTCACGGTACGGGCGGGCTCGGGCATCACCCGGCACTTCACCGTGGGCCGTTCGCTCGTCGCCACGGTCGATGTGCGCACGCACCTGATGAGAGTCGTCAAGGACGGGCAGACCCGGAACGTGCCCATCACCGCGGGCGCCCCGGGCATGGACACCTGGAACGGCACGATGGTCGTCTCCGACAAGGCGACCAAGGTCTTCATGAACTCGCAGACCGTCGGCTACGGCGACGCCTACGCGGGCTATTACTCCTACGCCGTCCACCTCACCACCTCCGGGACCTACCTCCACCAGAACCCGAAGGCCAATACGTACGCCGGGCACCAGAACGTCACCCACGGGTGCGTCGGGCTCGCGACGGACGGCACCGCCAAGAAGTTCTACGACGAGGTCATCCCCGGCGACGTCATCACCGTCGTCGGCTCCAAGGACACGGTGGCCGTGGGCAACGGCTACGGCGACTGGAACGCGGACTGGGCCCAGTGGCGGGCCGGCAGCGCGCTGAAGTGAGCGTGCGGGCGGGAGAGCCGGGTGTTCAGGTCCCGGCTCCCCCGCCCGCCCGCACCCCCCACGTACCCGACTCCGAGGGACCGCAGGCAGTGCCCCACACCTCCTCCCCCGCATCCTCCGACGCCGCGCCTGCCGGGAAGGGCGAGTTCGCCCCGTACGCCACCGCGGCCTGGCCCCGTCTGGTCCGCACCGCGCACCTGCTCACCGGCGACCTCCACGAGGCCGAGGATCTCGTGCGGACCACACTCGCCCGGGTCCGTGCCCGCTGGCGGCACATCCCGCGCGACGACGTCGACTTCTACGTACGGCGCTGCCTGGTCAGAACCCACCTCGGCCGGACGCGCAGGAGACGCACCGCCCGTCTGCTGACGCCGCTCCTGCCCGAGCAGGCGCGCCGGGCCCTGCCGGATCCCGCGAGGGCCGCCGGCCGGCGGGACGCGTTCGGCCGGGCGCTGGCCGCGCTGCCCCAGCGGCGGCGGGCCGTGGTGGTGCTGCGCCACTGGGAGGGCCTCGGCGAGGCCGAGATCGCGCAGCTGCTCGGCTGCTCGGCCGGCACGGTCAAGGCGCATGCCCGGCGCGGTCTCGCGGCCCTGCGCGCCCATCCCTCCCTCGCCGCCCGCCTCGCCGCCCCGTGCGTCGCCCCCTCCGTCGCCCCGTCCCCCGCTCGCCGACACCCCGTCTCCGGAGCCCGCTCATGAAACGTCACCGCAAGTTCCCGCGTCCCTCGGCCGAGTCCGAGCGGCTGCGCGAGGTGTTCGCCGAAGCCGCCTACGACGTCACCCCCTCGGCCGTGCCGCTGGCCGCCATCGAGCGCGCGGGCCGGCGGCGCGGACGGCGTCGCACGGCCGCGGTGGCGGGGTCCGCGTGCGCGCTGCTCGTGGTCCCGCTGGCCGTGATCGCCCTGCGCGCGGCCGTGACCCCGGGGTCGGGCGACGAACGGTGGACGGCCCCCTCCACTACGCCCATGGCCACGGTGCGGGTCGTGACCGCCGGCGAACGGGTCGAGGTCGCGCACGGCATCAAGATCTGGCTCACCGAGGACGGCGCGCACTGGTCCTCGGCCGCCGGCTCCGGGCCGCTGTTCAGCAGTGTGAAGGACGGCGCCGACAAGCCCGGCGTCACCGTCCAGCAGGAGGGCGCGGGGGACTGGGGGTACTTCCTCTCCGGTGTCTACCGCGGCAGGCGCGAGGCGGCGCGGGTCGAGATCGAGACCACCGCGGGCCGGGTCGCGGGCACGGCCCTCACCCTCGCGGGCGGACCGCACTGGGGAGTCTGGTACGCGATGGTGAGCACGCCGAAGTCGGTCGCGCCCGGCAGGCCCGTCGATGTGACCAGGAGAGTCACGGTGTACGACGCGGCGGGCGGGGTGACAGCGAGCACGGGGGCCGGCCGGTGAACGCCGCGGACGTGGACACGGGCACAGGCGCCGTCGGCACCGGCGTCACCGTGACGGCCGATGACCACGGCGGGGGCGGAGGCCCCGGCCACGGGCCCGGCGGCGGACGCCACGGCGCCGGTGGGCGCGGCCGGCTCATGGCGGGCCTGCGACGCAGGCTCGTCAAGCGGCGGATCCGTATCCGTCGCACCCGCGGGCGCCGGCTGCGCCGCGCGCTCATCGTGCTGCTCGCGCTCCTCGCGAACCTCGTCGGCGCGGCCGTGGTGGCGTACCACCTGACGAAGATCCCCGAGCCGCACCCGGAGACGGCCATGCAGAGCACGGTCTTCGTCGACGACCACGGCGACTACCTGGGCCGGCGCGGCCCCGTGGACCGGCAGGAGATCCCGCTCTCGCAGGTCCCCCGCTATGTGCAGGAGGCTGTGATCGCGGCGGAGAACCGGTCCTTCCGCACGGACACCGGGATCTCCCCGAAGGCGATCGCCCGGGCCGCCTGGTCGACGGTGAGCGGCGGCGGCCGGCAGGGCGGCTCCACGATCACCCAGCAGTACGTGAAGAACGCCCTGCTCAGCCCGCAGCAGTCGCTGTCCCGCAAGGCGCGCGAGGCCTTGATCTCGATCAAGCTGGACCGCACCCGTTCGAAGGACGAGATCCTGCAGGGCTACCTCAACACGGTGTACTTCGGCCGGGGCGCGGCCGGCATCCAGTCCGCCGCCAGGAACTACTTCGGCGTCGACGCCAAGGACCTCACGGTGAGCCAGGGCGCGGCGCTCGCGTCCGTCATCAACATTCCGTCGTACTACGAGAAGGCCGGCTCCGACCCGAAGGTGACGGCCAAGCTGGTGGACCGCTGGGAGTGGGTGCTGGACGCGATGGCGCACAGCGGCGCGATCACGTCCGCGCAGCAGGCGGCGGCCCGTTTCCCGGCCTTCCGTTTCTATCCGCCCGGCGACACGGACGGCCAGCGCCAGTACCTCATCGACGCGGCCGCCTCGGAGGCCGCCGACCGGCTCGGCATCACCGAGGACCAGCTTGCCCGCGGTGGTTACACGGTCCGTACGACCTTCGACCTGACGGCGCAGGACGCGACGGCGGAGCTGGCGGCCGACGGCACCGACAAGAAGCCCGGGGAGAAGACGGCCGAGGCGAAGGCGGCCGAGGCGAAGGCAGGTGGAATGAAGCAGGCCGAGGTGAAAACGACCGGGGACGTCCGGGTCCACACGGCCGTGGTCGCGCTGGTCCCCGGCGACGGCGCGGTCCGCGTGCTGTACGGCGGCGCGGACTACGCCAGTCAGCCCTTCAACGACGCGCGGGACGGAGCGGTGGAGGCGGGCACCGCGCTCCAGCCGTTCTCCGGCATGAAGCTGCTCGCCCCCCTCACGCACCTCACCCGCACCGCGGCGCCGACCCCGCTCCGGCTCGCCTCCGCGTACGCCACGGCGGCGGCGCACGGCGTCTACGCCACGCCGTACACGGTCGCGAAGATCACCCGCGCGGGCCGCACCCTCTACGAGGCCCGCCCCCGCACCCGTACGGCCATGACACGCGCCGACGCGGGGATGGCCGCCAAGCTCCTGTACGGCCGGTCGGACGCTCCTCCGGCCATCCAGACCGGTGCCGCGGGTCTGCGCACGCTCTGGCAGACGACCTACGACGAACGCCTCACCCTCACCGTCGCCCTCTTCGCGGAACACCCGGCCAAGGGCAAGAAGGCGGCCCTGCCCGCACCCCTCCCGTACACGGCGGAGAACCGTTCGCTGTCCGTCTCCGAGGGCGTCTGGTCCAAGATCGTCGGCACCGCCGAAGGCCACGATCCGGCTGCGGAACCAAATCCGGGGCTTCCAACCGGCCAAACAAAGCCCATACTGGCTACACGATGACGAAACCCTCCGCGCCCCGGCGCCACCTGCCCACCAGCCCCTTCGCCGCCCCGGTCGTCCCCGTGGCCAAGGAATTCAGCCTCGGAGACCGGGTCACCCACGACCAGTTCGGCCTGGGCACGATCATCGGTGTCGAAGAGGGCATCGCCATGCTCGTCGACTTCGGCTCCCGCCAGGCCCGCATCCTCAGCCCCTACACCCGGATGGACCGGCTCTGACGCACGTCACGAGCCCACACCTCGCGACCGCGCACCTCACGAACGGCCCACTCCACTAGCCGCTCGCCGCTCGTCGGCAGAGGCTGGACGTATGACCGTCCCGGCGCGTGATGACCTTCCCTTCGACGATCTCACGGACTTCGAGAACGCCGATCGGGGGTTCATCGCGGCGTTGGACCCGCCCGTGATCACCGATGCCGAGGCACAGATCGTCTACGACGGGAACGCGTACGCGTTCCTGGACGAGGACTGCCCCGACACCGCGCACCCCAGCCTGTGGCGCCAGTCACAGCTGTGCGCACGCCACGGCCTGTACGAGGTCACCGAGGGCGTGTACCAGGTGCGCGGCCTCGATCTCTCGAACATGACCCTCGTCGAGGGCAGGCACGGCGTGATCGTGATCGACCCGCTGATCTCGGCGGAGTGCGCCGCTGCCGCGCTGGGGCTCTACCACGAGCACCGGGGTGCACGGCCCGTGACCGGGCTCGTCTACACCCATTCCCATGTCGACCACTTCGGCGGCGCCCGCGGAGTGGTGGCACACGGCGGCGAGAGCGGGCTGCCCGTCCTCGCGCCCGATGGCTTCCTCAAGCACGCGGTCAGCGAGAACGTCTTCGCCGGCAACGCGATGCTGCGCCGGTCGGCGTTCATGTACGGCTCCCGGCTGCCGAGGGCCCCGCGCGGCCAGATCGGTACCGGGCTCGGCACCACCATCTCCACCGGCACCGTCACGCTCATCGCCCCGAACGTGGACATCACCCGGACGGGGCAGGAGGAGACCGTCGACGGTGTGCGGTTCGTCTTCCAGCTCACGCCCGGGACCGAGGCGCCCGCCGAGATGAACTTCCTGCTCCCCGAGCAGCGCGCCCTGTGCGTGGCCGAGAACGCCAGTCACACCCTGCACAACGTGCTCACCCTGCGCGGGGCCCCGGTCCGCGACGCGCACGTGTGGGCCCGCTACCTCGACGAGACGATCGACGTGTTCGGTGACACCTACGACGTGGCGTTCGCCTCCCACCACTGGCCGATCTGGGGCCGGGCGAACGTCGTCAGGTTCCTCGGCGAACAACGGGACCTGTACGCCTACCTGCACGACCAGACCCTCCGCATGCTCAACCGGGGCCTGACCGGCACCGAGATCGCCGAGGAACTGCTGCTGCCGCCCGCCCTGGAGAGAGCCTGGCACGCCCGCGGCTACTACGGCTCGGTCAGCCACAACGTCAAGGCCGTCTACCAGCGGTACATGGGCTGGTACGACGGCAACCCCGCCCACCTCTGGGAGCATCCGCCGGTCGAACTCGGGCGGCGGTACGTGGAGTTGGCGGGCGGCCAGGCGGAGACCCTGGTCAAGGCGCGGGCGTACATCGACGCCGGTGACCTGCGGTTCGCCGCCACCCTCCTCAACCACCTGGTGTTCGCCGATCCGTCGAACAACGCGGCCAAGGACACCCTCGCGGGCGTCTACGAACGGCTCGGGTACGGCGCGGAGAACGGGACCTGGCGCAACGCCTACCTCACGGCCTCCCTGGAACTGCGCGCGGGCACCGCCGACATCCCCGTCGACACCACGAGCCCCGAACTGACGTCCGCGCTGACCGTGAGCATGCTCCTCGACTCGCTCGCCGTCCGTATCGAGGGCCCCCGCGCCTGGAACGAACACCTCACCCTCGACCTCGTCATCATCGACGAGCAGCGCCGCCACCGCGTGAACCTCCACAACGGCGCCCTCACCCACCGCGCCATGCCGGTCCATCACACCCCGAAGCCCCACGCGGACCTGACCCTGACCCTCACCCGCCCGGAACTGCTCGGGGTCGTGTCGGGCCAGGGCCTCGCGGGCATCGAGTCGGACGGCGACACCACCGTGCTGGCCCGGCTGCTGTCGTACGTCTCCGAGCCGGACAAGGCGTTCCCGATCGTGACGCCGTGAAGCCCCCGGGAGGGCGTGCCGGGGAAAAACCGTTCGACAGGTCCGGCTCCCCCCGATGAGGATCCGCGCTGTGACAGACAACGCTGCAAGAGACAACGTCGAGCAGGCCGCCCGCGTCCTCCCCGCCGGCCCGAAGGCGGTGCGATTCGTCGAGGTGACGAGCGCGGCCATGACCGCCCTGCTGGACTCCGACCTCGACCGGGCCGGTGCCGAGGTGGAGGCCGAACTCACCGAGTACTTCCTCAGCGACAGCGCGCGCTGGCTCTGGCGCTACCGGCTGAACCAGCTGACCGCGCGCCCCGAGTGCGCGGGATGGCTGTCCAAGGTCGTGATCGCCGAACCGGAGGGTACGGTCGTCGGCTACGCCGGGTTCCACGGGCCGCCGGACGAGACGGGCATGGTGGAGATCGGCTACTCCGTGGACCCCGCCCACCGCCGCCAGGGCTACGCACGGGCGATCCTGGCCGCGTTGATGCGCCGGGCCGCCGCCGACGCCCGGGTCCGGACCCTACGCGTGACGATCAGTCCCGACAACGCCGCGTCCCTGGCCACGATCGCCGGGTTCGGCTTCACGGAGGTCGGCGAACGGTGGGACGAGGAGGACGGCCTCGAAACCATCTTCGAGATCCCCGCCTCCGAGGTATCCGAGATATCCGCCCCCGGGACATCCGTCCGGGAGTCCGCGCCCCACCGCCGCCCGTAGGGGTTCTCCGGCTTCCCCGCCCCCGCCGCCCCTACCCGTCCCGTCCCAGGGGGCTGCGCCCCCAGCCCCCCGCTGTCGGCTTGGACGGCCTCGCCCTCAAGCGCCGGACGGGTCGAGGCCTTCGGAGGCGCGGGGAACGGTGCGAGCGGATCCGTTACAGCGGGGGCTGGGCCGGGGCCGGGCCCAGGGTGGTGGTGCCGGGAGCCGTGCGGTGGCCGAGGCCCGTGCGGTAGGCGTCGAGGGCCGCTTCCACCCGGCCCGTGCGGCGCAACAGGTCCCCGAGGAGACGGCACAGGTCGGCGAGATCCCCCGCCGCCCCCGCCCGCTCGAGAAGGCTCAGCGCCCGCACGTAGTGCTCCTCGGCGGACTCCGTGTCCCGGGCGTCCTCGGCGATGATGCCGAGCAGGCGGTGCGCGCCGGCCGAGTGCACGGCGCCGCGCTCGGGACTGAGGTCACCGAGCACCTCGTGGAGGAGGATGGCGGCCTCGGCCGACTTCCCCCGCCGGTGCAGTACGTCCGCGAGCTCCACGTTGACCTGGCTCGTGTACAGGGCGGCGCGCTTCGCGGAGAGCATCGTCTGCGCCTCCCGCAACTCGCCCTCGGCTCGCTCCAGTTCACCGTTCTGGGCGTACAAATAGCCGCGCATCCAGTGACAGTTGGCGAGCTCGGTACGGATCTGGAGCTGCCGGTAGAGCTCGGAGGCCTTGGCGAGGGAGGCGTCCGCCTCGGCGACCCGGCCCTCGGCGATCATCGTGCGGGCGACGGAGCGGTGCATCCGGGCGACGAGGGCCGGATCGCCCACCTGGGGCGCCAGGGCGAGCGCGAACTCCGCCGCCTGCGCGGCCCGCGCATGGGCGCCCATGTCCATGTACGGGGCGATGACGCCCGTGTACAGGAGCAGCAGCGCGTCCGGGTCGTGCATTCCCTTGCGGTTGAGCTCGTCGAGGGTGGACTCGAACAGATAACAGGCGTAGCGGAGTTCACCGGCGAGGTAGTGGGACACGGCCCGGCCGCGCAGGGCGGGCACCCGGTTCGGGAGGGGCGCGTCGCCGAGACGCTGTTCCGAGGCCTCGAAACGTTCCCGCGCGGTCTCCAGGTTCCCGGTCTCCAGGGCGCACTCGCCGAGCCCGAGCAACGCCGCGGCCTGCTCGGCGACAAGCCCGTGCGCGTCCGCCTCCGCGAGGAGCGCGTCGTACTGCTCCGCCGCGACCTCCGCCTCGCCGGTGGCGAGCGTGCGCTGGGCGTCGGTGAGCCGCAGCCGCAGATCGGTGGCGAGGTGGGCGGGGCGCCCGGTCGCGATCTCCTCGTACGCCACCCCGAGCCGCTCGGCGATGTGCCGCAACGCGGGCTCGGAGGCCCGCACCCGCCCGGCCTCCAGGGTGGAGATGTACGCGGGCGTGTACGCCGGTTCCGCCAACTGTTTCTGCGTCAGCCCGCGTTCCGTACGCAACTGCTGAACCCTGCGCCCGATGACCTCCGGGCCGTCACGCTCCGCCATGGATTAAGCATGCCATTAACCCGACTTACACTCGGCCAAGTTTTGACTATTGTCCAACTCCCCTTGCGCCCCTTGCCCTTTGATGCTTCGAACCCCTACGTTAAGCGGCGGATTAAGCCTGCTTAATACGCCGCTGTTGTTGCGAGGTCGCCATGCTCCGACGTATTTCCGCGCGCTACTTCAGAGGATTCGGTGCGGCCGTCGTCGCCGTCGCCGCCCTGGTCCTGGCAGCGAACGCCGGCCCCGCCCGGGCGGCCGAAGCCACCACCCCGCACCTCCAGCACCTTCAGCACCTCACGGGCCACGCGCAGGCCCTTCGCTAGACCGGCCGCCGACGGGAACTCCCCCGTCCCGTCGGCGGCCCCTACGCTGGCCCCGTGATCTCGCCTGCCGCACGCATCGCACTGGACCTCACCGCCGATCTCCCGGTTCCCGACCTGGAGGACTTCTACCGCGACCTGCACCGGCACCCGGAGCTGTCGACGCGGGAACACCGGACGGCCGCCGCGCTCGCCGACCGGCTGCGCACGTCCGGGTTCGACACGGTCACCGGCGTCGGCGGCACCGGAGTCGTCGGCGTCCTGCGCAACGGACCCGGGCCGACCGTGCTGCTGCGCGCCGACATGGACGCGCTGCCGGTGCAGGAGGAGACCGGACTGCCGTACGCCTCCCGGGTGCCCGGCGTGATGCACGCCTGCGGGCACGATCTGCACGTCACCTGGCTGGCAGGCGCGGCCCGGGCGCTCGCCGCCGGACGCGGCGCCTGGTCCGGCACGCTCCTCGTGCTCGGGCAGCCCGCCGAGGAGACCGGCGAGGGCGCCTCGGGGATGATCGCGGACGGACTGTACGAGAGGTTCCCGCGGCCGGACGTCCTGCTCGCCCAGCACGCGGCCCCCGGTCCCGCCGGGCTCTACGCCCACTCGCCCGGCCTGATCATGTCCGCCTCCACCGACGTGGACATCGTCGTGCACGGGCGGGGCGGGCACGGTTCGCGTCCGGAGTCGACCGTCGATCCGGTCGTCACCGCCGCGTACCTCGTGACCCGGCTGCAGACCGTCGTCAGCCGGGAGATCGCGGCGCGCGAGTCGGCCGTGCTGAGCGTGGGACGGATCGAGGCGGGCACCCGGCACAACATCATCCCCGCCGAGGCCCGGATCGCCCTCAACATCCGTACGCAGTCGGACGAGGTCCGTGAGCGGATGATCGCGGCGATCCGGCGGATCGCCGCGGGCGAGTGCCTGGCCGCCGGCTGCCCGCGCGAGCCCGACGTCGTCGTCGGCAACAGCTTCCCGGTCACCGTCAACGACCCGGAGACCGACCGCCGGGTCGCGGCCGTGCACGGCGAGGTCTTCGGCGCCCAGGCGATCCTCGACCCGGGCCCGGCGATGGGCAGCGAGGACTTCCCCCGGCTCGCGGAGGGGAAGATCCCGTACTCCTACTGGTTCGTGACCAGCACCCCGGCGAAGGTGTGGGACGCGGCCCCGGGGGACGACCTCATGGAGAAGTTCGCGGCCGTGCCCAGCAATCACAGCCCCCAGTTCGCGCCCGACCTGGCGACGCTGGCGCCCGGCGTGCGGACACTGGTGTCGGGGGCACTCGCGTATCTCGTCAGCCCGGAAGAGCCTTCCTGAGTTCCTTGTCCAGTTCGGCGGCCAACTCCGCGTCGCCCGGCGGGTCGTCGGTGAACAGCTTGCCCAGCTCGGTGGCGAACGTCTGGGTGAACGCGCCGTACAAGGGGGTGCGGGGGCGCTGGACGGCGCGCCGGAGCGCGGGGAGCAGGATCGTCCTGGCGTACCCGGGGCGCCCGTGGTCGTCGCGCGGCATGCGGTCGGCGCTCTCGCCGGAGGGGGAGGCCGAGGGGGACGCCGCTCCGGGTGTCCTCGCCACGTCGCAGGTCACGTCGTCGGTCGTGTACGCGGACTCCCGGGTGGCCGCGAACCCCGCGTCGAGCAGACAGCGTTCGCTCTCCTTGCTGGTGAGGAACCGTATCAACTCCCGTGCCTTGTCGGCCTGTTGGGACGATCCGGCCAGCGCCAGGTTCTGGCCGCCGAGCACCGCCCGGCCGGGCAGCGGAGCGACGCCGAGCTGCGCGTCGGTCAGCGACTGGTGCAGGGTGCGGTAGGCGTAGGGCCAGTGACGCAGGAACGCCGTACGCCCGTCCGCGAAGTCGGTGAGCGATTCGCCCTCGTCCGAGCGGACCGCGTCCCCGAGCGTGTACGCGCCCTGGGTGCGGGCGCGCAGCTCCGCGAGGCCGTCCGTCAGCTGCTGGACGGTGGCGGTGTAACGGCCGTCCTCGTCGGTGAGGCCGGCGCCGTCCGTGGCGGACAGGAACGCCTCGATCCCGTTGACCGTGCGGCCCTCGTACGGGCCGAGCTGGGTGGTCCAGCCCTTCTCGTACCCCTTGGGCCGCGACCGGCCCGGCGCCTCGACGGCGTCGATGAGGTCCCGCAGCTGCCGCCAGGTGATCCCCTTGCTCAGGTCGGTGTCCTGGACGTGCGCCTGCTTGAGGTGGTCCCGGCGGTAGTAGAGCAGGCCGACGTCGCTGTTGAAGGGGACGGCGTAGAGTTTTCCGCCCCAACGGGCCGTGCTCGCCACCGACTTGATGACGTCCGCGTCGACCAGGGCGTCCGGCAGCGCGCTGATGAGGTGCGCGGCGGCGAACTCCGGCACCCAGGTGACGTCCAGGTTGACGACGTCGTACTGGGCGCCGCCGGACTGGAGCGCGCCGAGCAGCTGGCTGCGCTGCTGGTCGGCGGAGCCCGGGAGTTCGACCAGGCGGGCGTGGACGCCGCTGTGTTCCCTGTCCTGCTGGGCGTTCCACGCGTCGATGAGCTGCTGGCGGACGCCGCCCTTGCCGGTCACGTCCCGCCCGCTGGCCACGACGATGTCCCCGGAGGCGCCGGGGGAGACCGTGGCGCCGGGTCCGGCCTGCCCGCCGCCGGTGCAGGCGGTCAGCAGCAGAGCGAGGGCCAGCCCATACCCGTGGACCCGCCCGTGGACTCGCCCGCAGATCCGCCCATGACCCCGCCCGGATGTCCGCCGCCGTCGCCGCATCACTCGTCCCCCGTTCCGGTGCGCGCGACCTCGTCCCGCAGGCCCGCCACGAGGTCGCCCTTGGTGTCCAGGCAGCGCCCGCCGCTCGCGTCCGAGATCCGCTGGTCGGGCCTGCCCTTGGCGCAGCCGCCGCTGTCGAGGGCCGCCATGACCACCGGAACGCCCTTGGTCCGAGCCGAGGTGAGCAGCTCGTCCAAGTGGCCCTTCGCCGTGAGGTGGTTGTCGTCCTCGTCGTCCGTGAGGAAGACGATCAGCTCGGGGCGGTCGTCGTCCCTGCCCTTCTGGGCCATGGTGTCCAGCGCCGCCTTCAGCGCGCCGTACGGGTCGGCCTCCGCGTCCTTGACCGCGGCCCGGTCGAGGGCCCGCTCGGCGTCGCCGCGCTTGTGGGGTCCGAAGGGCAGCAGTTCGGCGTACGGGCTCCGGCCCGGGGAGGCCACGGACCAGACGCCGTACTCGTCCTGGGTGCCGAGTCCGCCGAGGGACTGCTTGAGGATCCCGGGGGCGCCGCCCGGCCCCTGCCACAGGCCGGCCATCGAGCCGGAGCTGTCCAGCAGGAAGAGCACCCGGCCGGGTCCCTTGGCGTTGCGGTACTGGTTCAGGGCCGTGTCCATCGCCTCGGCGCCCGCGGCCCCGGCGGGCCGGCCGGGGTCGGAGATCAGACCGGTGGCCGAGTCGTGGGCGGCGAGGAAGGCGCGGGCGCCGGAAGGGGCGCGGAAGCCGTCCTGCCCGAACACCGCGAGACCGGTGCCCGTGAGCCAGTCGTGGAAGCGCTGTACCGCGTCGTCCCGGGCCGCCTCGTCGTTGTCGCCGCCCGTCCAGCGGACACGGACGAAGGTGGGGGTCAGGCCCGGCACGTCGTCGGGGTACTCGGCCCTCCGCGGGGTGCGTGTCGTCCGGTCGCAGCCGACCCCGCTCACCATCAGGAACTCCGGTACGAGGGCCGCGGTGCTCCGGTCGGTGTCCGCATTGTCGGGCAGGGTGCACAGCAGGTCACCGGCGGTGGGCGCGGGCGGTCCGGTCTGGGCCACGCTCCCCTCCGCCCGGCCCACGTCGGCCTTGCCCGGGCCGTAGAGGCCGACCGTGGCCAGCAGCGCGGAGTCGGTGTACTCCGGGTCCGGGCGCCGCATGGAGGCGCTCTCGTCCCGGCGCGCCAGCTTCGCCCGCAGGCCCGCGAGCGAGTCGCCGGTCCGGTCGCGCACCGAGTCCTCGGCGATGCCCTGCGGCAGCGACAGCACCATCGGGGAGTACGCGAACGGCACCGTGTCCGGCTCCAGCGTCACGTAGGTCCGCGCCACCCCGGAGGAGCGTGCCCTGGCCGCGGTCGCGCGTGTGCCCGGGATCCAGATGTCCGGCTGGGGCCCGATGTCGCGCTGCGGGTCGGTGTCGTCGCTCACCGGCCGTTGCCAGGGGTCCGACTGGTCGCGCAGGCCCGACACCACGGCCGCCGAGCCCGCGCCGTACACCGTGATCCCACTGCGCCGGCAGCCGCCGCCCGTGGTGTTCGCCGCCGACGTGAGATAGGTGTCGGCCGCCTTGCGGACGGTGGATTCGAGATCGGGGTCCGTGAGCAGCCGCAGTTCCACGGGCGGGCCGCAGGTGGACCGGTCGGAGGCCGCGTTGTCGACGACGAAGTAGCCGACGAGACCGAGGGCGGCGGCGAGGACGAGGAGGACGACGGCGGCACGGCGGGTCGATCGCCCGCCGGGGGCCTGGCCGGGGGGCCGGTTCGGGGCGGGAGCCGAGGGCCGGAGCGCGCCCGGGCCCACGGCCGCGGACCGTAACCGGGCCGCCGCCGCGCGCACCCGGGCCACCAAGGCGCGCCGCCGACGGCGACCGGACGCGGGGCGGCTCGCCGGGCCCGCTCCGACGGCCACCGCCCTGGAGCCGACGGTTCTCCCGGCTCCCGCCCGGATCCCCAGCACCACGTCCACCGGAGGGTTCTCCGTGCGGCTCTGCGGTTCCCACGCTTCGCCGCGCTCGGTCCGGTGGTGGGTGGACATGTAGGCCCTGAGCGCCTCCGCGAGGGCCAGGAAGTGAACCTCGTCGCCCCGCCCCTCGTCGCCCCGCCCCTCGCCCTCCTGATCCTCGATGCCCGACGTCAGCAGTTCCACCAGCCGGGCGGTGAACGGCGTGGGGGTGTCGGCGTCGCCCGCGTCGATGCGGTGGTTGGCCTGCACGCTCATCAGCACAGAGACGCGCCGTCGGACGTCGGGGCGCTCCACGGCCTCCCACACCCGGGCGGCGTTGCCCGCGTTGCAGCAGTCGAGGACGACCACGATCCGCTCCGCGTGGCTGTTGGCGAGGATGCGCAGCACGTTGGTGAACCGGGCCGCGCCCTCGAACCCCGCCGTCTCGCCCCGGACGACCTCGGCGTCGCGCATCTGCAGCCACAGTTCGTCGCCCGCGCTGGGCACGGCGCCGTGTCCGGCGAAGTAGAGCAGGAGCAGCCCCTCGGCGGAGCCGGCGGCCGCGCGCAGGGAGTGGCGGAAGTCGGCCAGCCGTGGTGAGCGCGCGACGGTGATCTCCAGGGGACGGAGGACTCCGCCCCGTTCCAGGGCCCGTACGAGCACGGCGAGGTTGTGGGCGACGGCGGGCAGCTGGCCCGGAACGCCGTCGCGGTGCTTCGGCCGCGTGAACTCGTACTCGGACACACCGACCAGCAGCGCCCGGTTCACCTTTCCCCGCGGGTCGAAGCGGTCCACCCGGCTACCTCTCGTCGGAACCCAGGGGATCGACACGGGCCTCCGGCGGATCGCCGTTCTCCACGGAGCCGCGGTTGTCGCTCCAGGCCCGTACCGCGCTCTTGACCTGTGCGAACAGTTCCTTGAAGAGCGTCTCGGCGCCCGCCCCGATCAGCACCAGCACGATGTCCATGCCGACGCCCATGGGCGTGCCGTGCTCATCGGTCCCGGCGCGCTCCTCGATCCTGAGATCGCCCCGTTTGACCAGCTGCTCCAGCGGCCTCTCCCGCTCGAGCCATTTCTTCAGGGCGCCGACATCGCTGTCGCTCGCCGTTCCGTCCAGACGCACGCGGATGGCCCGGGCTGCCACACCGTCCCCCTCAGCAGTCATGACTCACCATCATGGCACCGGAGTTGACGCCGGGGGAGGCTCTCGACAGGGGCGGAACGGCATGCCCACGCGTTTCTGGGACCCCTGCGCCTCCTGTTGTCAGTGCCATGACTTAACCTTTGCCCACTCGCCACACACGGCTCACAGGTTCTGCACGGATCGCAGGTCATACACGGCTCGCGGTCCTACCCGGCCAGGACATCACCCGACCCGTATCCGTGGCGTCCACACTTCGTTCCGGGGGGTTCGAATCAGCGTGCGTATGCGCACTCTTCCCGCCGCCACAGCGCTGGCGGTCCTCTTCAGCTCCGCGGTGCTCGTCGCCGCACCCGTGGCGTCCGCCGACACCAGCAGGCCCATCGCGGTCTCGGACGCGGACGACACGGTCGTCGACGGCGTCCATCAGCGGCTCTACTTCAGCGACCGCTACCAGAACCGGATCGTCGTCACCGACAACACCGGCAAGGTCGTCACCTCGCTCACCGGGCTGCCCCAGGTCCGGGACCTCGAACTGAGCCCGGACTCCGGCACGTTGTACGCGGCGGTCCAGGGGGCCGACAAGATCGTCGCCTTCGACACGGCGACGCTCACCCAGACCGCCGAGTACCCCACCGGCGAGAAGACCATCCCCTCCCGACTCGCCTACGCCGACGGCAAGCTGTGGTTCGGCTACGGCGACCAGTGGGAGTCCGGGCTCGGCGAGGTCGACCTGACCGCCGAGACGCCCACGGTGACCCTCGACCTGGCGGCCGGCCACGACTTCTCCAGCCCGCCCGAGCTCTACGCCGACCCCGACAACCCGGGCACGCTGCTCGCGCTCGACGCGCACATCAGCTCCGCCCCGATCGTCGTCTACGACATCTCCTCCGGCACCCCGGTGATCCGCGTCTCCGCCGAGAAAGGCGGCTTCTACCGCGACGCGGCGCTCACCCCGGACGGCCAGAACGTCGTCGTGGCCGGGCCCGGGAACCGGGCACTCACCGAGTACCGGCTCTCCGACCTGGAGCAGGTGCGCACCTACCCCGTGCGCGACGAACCGGAGACGGTCAGCGTCGCTCCGGACGGCACGGTCGCGGCGACCGTCCTCGACACCGACAACCTCGGCGACACGTACGTCTTCAGCGGCGGCTCCGACAAGCCCGCCAGCGTCCGCAACCTGTCGTCCAGCTGGATGCCGTGGTTCGGGCACTCGATGAACTGGTCGGCCGACGGCGGGAAGCTGTTCGTGCTGACCGGGTCCAACGAGTCCACCGAGTTCCACGCCGTCGACGAGCCCCGCAAGTACGCCGGCACCCTGACGGTCGACGCGCCCGCCACCGCCACCCGGGCCAAGTCCCTCACCGTCAGCGGCAAGCTCACCTCCGGTCTGGCGCTGCCCGCCGGGACTCCGCTGACCGTCACGCGCACCGACATGGAGTCGCCCGGCGGCAAGTCGCTCGGTACCAAGACCCTCGGGTCCGGCGGGAAGTTCTCCTTCAACGACACCCCGCCGGCCGGCGGCAAGGTGAAGTACACGGTGAAGTACGCGGGCGACGCCACCCACACCGCGGCGTCCGCCTCGGACACGGTGGAGGTCTCGCGCGCCACCCCGACGCTGACCCTGAACAACGATCGCAAGGTGTACGCGTACGGCACCGACGTGAAGTTCACGGCGCACCTGGGGTCGACGTACAAGAACCGCGCGGTCGAGATCTGGTCCGACCCGTTCGGCTCCGACAAGCCCAACAAGCTGGTGAAGTCCGGCAAGGTGAACTCCTCGGGCAACCTCACCGTGACGCTCGACCTCACGCGCGACGCGAAGGTCACCGCGAAGTTCGCGGGCGACTCGCGCTACAAGTCGAAGTCCGTGAGCAGCACGGTCGGCGCCAAGGTGAAGGTGTCCACGGCGATCAGCGGCCAGTACAAGAAGAAGTCGGTGTACGGCCACACGTACTACTACTTCCACAAGTCCAAGGACCCGCAGTTCACCACGACGATGACGGCGTATCCGCACCGTCAGCAGCGGCTGGAGATGGAGCTCTACTACCAGGGCACCTGGTACGACGCGGGCACCAAGTACTTCAAGCTGAGCTCCACCGGCGTCTCCAGGGTGCAGCTCGGCGGCAACCACGAGACGGGCTACCGGATGCGCGTGCGCTCCTCGTACTACAACGGCACGTCGGGCGACACCGTGAACTCGACGACGCACGGCGACTGGAAGTACTTCATCTTCACCAGCTGATTCATCGGCTGGTGAACCAGCCGAGCTGATACCTCGGCGCCGTGACCCGGAAGCCCGCCTTCCCCGGGGAAGGCGGGCTTCCGCATGTCTCGGGATCCGCACCCACACCCCGCACGGCGGCGGGCGTCACACCCGCGTCTGGAGCCTGCTGAGGTGCCGCTGTACGTGGTCGAGGGCGCCCCGTCGGCGTCCGGGCACGCGCAGTCTCAACTCGGCCAGTGCGGGGCCGAGTTCGACGGCCCGTGCGGAGTCGCCGATCTGTCCCCACTGGTGGTGGGCCCGGTCCACGGCCGACTCGACGGCCGGGGCGTCCGCGGGCTGGCCCGCGTCCAGCCGGTGTCCGGCGATCGCCAGCCAGGTGCGGCAGCTGCCGACCGGGTCGCCCGCGAGCATCGCCAGGTCCGCGCGGACCTCCGCCCAGTGCAGGGCCTGTTCGGAGGCGACGCCCCAGGCGCGGGCCGCCTCCTGCTCCCAGCGCGCGGCCAGTGCCGCGGCCTCGCCGTGCCGGCCCGCCTGCGCGGCGGCGGTGATCGCGGCGTGCGGGTCCGGGACCACGGGTATCCGCGCGGGAGCCGCCAGCACGATCCCGGGCGGCCCGCTCTCGGCCTCGATCCGGGCCAGCGACTGCTGGTGCAGCAGCGGGAGTTCGGGCCGCCGGCCGCTGCGCAGGATCGTGGCAAGGGCCTTCATGTACGCCGGTGACGCCACCGTGCGCCGGGGCGGCGGCGGGGCGACGCGCCCGTACAGGCCGACCCCCGCGCCCGCGGTGAGGGGGCTCGTCGCGAGGTACTCCCAGGTCTCCGCGTCGGCGTGCAGGTCGACCAGGAGCTCGGTGGTGCCCGGCGCGCGCAGCCGGAGCTCCTCGGTGATCCAGTGCCAGGGAAAGGCCGTGTAGCGGACGGTCGAGGGGGTGGTGCGGGCCAGCGCGAGGTGCGGCAGGCGCTGGCGGCGGTCCAGTTGGAGCTGGCCCGTCACGAACATCGTCAGCGGGCCGGGGGCCGTGGCGGCCGCGCGCAGCCGGGTCAGCACGGCCTGCGGCTCCAAGGGATCGGCCAGTTCCACCACGTTCGCGGTGTCCGTGCCGGACAGCACCGCGGGGGACACCGCCGCGAGCACGGGGAGCACGGACGCCGCGTCCACCAGACACCCCTTGCCCACCGGTGAGGCCGCGAGGAGCAGCACGGTTCCGGGCATGGTTCCCTCCCTCCCCATCGATCACGTACGCCAGCACCGTAACCGCTGCGCCTGCGAAGGGGGGACGGCAGCCGGGCAAACGCCCGCCTATGGCTGGGTTGTGCCCCCGCCCGTGCCCTCCGGGACCACGTTCGGTGACGCCACCGGACTGGGGTCCTCCCGTCGTCGTACCGCGAAGATCGTGGTGTCGTCGGCCAGACGCCCGCCGCAGTGCCGCAGTGTGCCGTCGCGGACGAGTTCGACGAGGTGCTGCGGCTCGACGGTGCGCGGGTCCTCGGTCAGGGCGCGCGTCACCCGGTCGAGGAGCGGGAAGAACGCTCCGTCGGCGTCGCGGGCCTCGGTCACCCCGTCCGTGACGAGGAGCAGGGTCTCGCCGGGGACCAGTACGGCGGTCAGGACGAGCGGCCGGTCGGAGGTCAGCTCGGCGAGACCCAGCGGGAGTCCGTGGCCCGGCGGCAGGGTGCGTACGCCGTCGGGCGCGACCACGAGGGGCGGCTCGTGGCCGAAGTTGACGAACTCGACGGTGTCCCGGGGGTCGTCGGGGAAGCCCATCAGGACGGCGGTGGCGAAGCGATCACCGTCGTCGCGGCCGACCGCCGTGCGGTAGCCGACATGCCGGAGCATCCGCACCTCCAGACGGTCGGCGACCGTCCGCAGGAGGGGTTCGTGGTACGCCGCCTCGCGGAACGTGCCGAGCAGCGCGGCCGCCGACTCCACCGCGCCCAGCCCCTTGCCCTGCACGTCGCCGAGGAGCAGCCGGGTGCCGCGGGGGCCCGGCTGGATGTCGTAGAAGTCCCCGCCGACCCGGGCCTCGCTGTCGGCGGTGAGGTACACGGCCGCGTGGTCGAGGCCGCCCCAGCCCGGCGGCAACGGGCGCAGCACCGTGCGCCGGGTGGTCTCGGCGACGTCCCTCATGTGCAGCATGCGCCGCTCGCCGCGGACCCGCACCGCACAGGCCAGGACCGCGAGGCCGCCGCCCATGCTGACGAGGATGAAGTCGGGAATGCCGGTCTGGTGCTGGTGCTGCCAGGACGCGTCCACCTCGACGTAGGTGACGACCGCCAGACAGGCGAAGACCGCCGTGGTCCACACCCCGCAGATCGCCGCCGCGATGGCGGGGACGAGGACCACCCAGGAGATGATCCGGAACTCGCCGGAGGTGTTCCAGTCGGCCAGTCCGATGGCGATGAGGAGGAGCAGCGGCGGTACCCAGGCGACGCTGTGGCGGCGCAGCCGCAGCATCTTCTGCCGCTGGAGGGGGTCGTCGCGCTGCTCCGGGGGCACGGGGCCGAGCAGCGGCGACAGGTCTCGGATGCGTCGCAGGGCGCCCACGTCGCCGTACCATCCGTTCCTCGTCAGTACGCCACCGACATCCGGGCGCGCGGGTGGGCGGGCGTCTCCAGCTCGTCGACGAGGGCGATGGCGTAGTCCTCGGCGCTGATCCTGCTGTTGCCGTGGTCGTCGGTGAGCAGCCGGTCACCGCCCAGGCGGAAGGCGCCGGTGCGGGCGCCGGGGGCGATGTCGGCGGCGGGCGAGATGTACGTCCAGTCGAGGTCGTCGACCGTGCGGTAGAAATCGAGGGCGTCGCGGTGCGCGAGCGCCTCCGGCAGCACGGCCGCGGGGAAGCCGGGCTGGTCCGCGACCTCCTGTCCGGGCGCGACCTCCAGACTGCCCGCCCCGCCCACGATCACCAGCCGCCGCACCCCGGCCGCCCGGACGGCCTCCACCAGCGCCGTGTTCAGCGCCAGAAACGGCCCCCGGGGATCCGTCCCGTCTCTCGGCGGTACGACGGCCGAGACCACCGCGTCCGCGCCCGCCACCAGCTCGGTCACTTTCGCCGTGTCCGAGGCGTCCGCGGCGGTCGCCGTGACCCCGGGGACCGGCGATTGCCCGGAGCGGCTCACCGCCAGGACCTGGTGCCCGCGCGCCGATGCCTCCGTTGCGATACGGCTGCCGATCATTCCGGTGGCGCCGAAGAGTACGACCTTCATGGAGTTCAGCGAAACACGAGGCCAAAACCCCCGCATCCCGACTTGCCAGCCACCCGGCCGGGGTGTGACCTGGTAGGCGGGGCGAGGAGAGAGGAGTGCTCCCATGACTCACGTGGCACCAGTCTCGAAGGCGTCAGGGGCACGACACGGAGCGGTGACAGGGCGTACGGCGGGAACGGCGGGCATCGCGGGTTCGACCTGGGCGGCGCGGACGCACCGCGCACCCGATGTCTTCGACGCGCGCACCCACGCCGTCGCGAAGTGGGCGGTGCCCGTCGTCGGCGGGCTGCTCTACGGGTACTGGGCGGCGGCCAACGCGCGCGACGCCGGATCGATCACGGGCTGGAACGTCCTGTTCGGGTTCGTGTGCGCGATCGTGTTCGCGGCCGCCTACATCGGCGTGCGCATGCTCGCACCGGTGCTGAGGCGTGAACTGCACGCGCTGGTGTGGACCGCGTTCGCGGGCATCGCGTTCGGGTTCCTCTTCAGCACGACCGGTGAGTCCGTGCTGCGCTCCACGTTCATCGGGCTGGGGGCCTCGGTGCTCGTGTTCGCGGCGAGCTTCTACCACTACTACACGCACGAGGACGCGGCGGGCCATCCGGTGAACTGACGCGGCGGCACGCCGACGCGACGCCACGGCATGGTGCACGAGGCCCCGGCAGGCTGCCGGGGCCTCGTGCACCTCCCTCACTCACCTACCCCCTGGGACCAGGTCCCAGGAGTCTGGGGAAGAGCCGCTACAACCAGGTAACACCCGTTCGGGTGAGCTCTCCACCGGAGCGGCTCGTCGTTTGCACCCATATGGAGTCACACCGCTCGCGTTCTCCGCCCACGCGGCCTTGCCTGGTGAGGTGTCCCCTCGCGTGCGCAGCACCCTGTCGGCCGTCCTGATCGCCCTCGCCTGCCTGTTCGCGCCGCTCGGCGCGCTGTCGACCTGGGCGGCGTACGGGATCGGCGACGACGAGCGCTACGCGGCCGCGATGGAGCCGCTCGCCGCCGACACGGACGTAAGGGAGGCGATCGCCGCGGCCGTCACGACCGGGATCCTGCGCGAAGTCCATGTGCGGGCACCGCTCCAGGGGCCGGTGAACCACTTCGTACGGGACGCGGTGCGCTCGTTCACGCTGACACCGGCGTTCCACACGGCGTGGCAGGCGGCGAACCGGGCCGCCCACGAGGCGGTGATGCGGGCGCTGCGCAGTGACCGGGAGGAGGCCGTGACGATCGACCTCGCCCCGGTCGCCGAACAGGTCAGGAATCAACTCGCCGACGCGCACGTGCCGTTGGCGAACCGTATCCACGTCGAGCACACCGAGATCACGGTGTTGCCCTCGGAGGATCTGGCCGAGCTCCGGAAGGGGTTCCACGTGCTTGAAGTCGCCGGATTCTGGCTGCCCGTCTCGGCGGCCGTCCTCGCCGTGACGGGCATCCTCGTCGCGGTGTGCCGCAGACGGGCGGTGCTGGCCACCGGGCTCGGCACGGCGCTGGGCGCCGCGCTGCTCGGCGTCGCGATCGCCGTCGGCCGCCGGCTCACCCTCGCCGACCTGCCGCCCGATGTGTCCCCCACGGCGGTGGGCGCGGTCTACGACGCCCTCACCGACACCCTGCGCCTGGTCTCCTGGGCGCTGCTCGTCCTCGGCCTCACGGTGGCGCTGACCGCCCTGCTCACGGCCGCGTACGCGCGACGTCGGCGAGCGTCCGCAGAGCCCGGGCCAGCTCCGGCGGAGCCACCGACGCAAGTCCGAGCCTGACGGCGTCCGAAGCGCCCGCCGCGGCGGCCGGGGCGGCGGCGAAGGCCGAGCCCGGGGTCACCGCGATCCCGCGCGCCGCTGCCGCCGCCGTGAACGTGTCCGCCCGCCACGGCGCGGGCAGCTCCCACCAGACCTGGTACGCCCGCGGATCGGCCCGCACACGGAACCCGGCGAGGTGCTCGGTGACCAGCCCCTGCCGCAGCTCCGCGTCCGCCCGCTTGGCGGTGACCAGCCGGTCGACGGTGCCGTCCGCCAGCCAGCGCACCGCGGCCTCCAGCGCGAACCGCCCCGCGCTCCAGGCACCGGAGCGCAGCGCCGCCGCCACGTCCTCGACCCGGTCCTCGGGCGCGACGAGAAAGCCGACGGTGAGGCCGGGCGCGACCCGCTTGGAGAGGCCGTCGACGAGGTAGGTGCGCTCGGGGGCGTGGGCGGCGAGGGGGTCCTGGCCGGTGTGGAGGAAGGACCAGATGCGGTCCTCGACGAGCGGGAGGTCCAGGTCGCGTGCGGTGCCGGCCAGTTGCCGGCGGCGCGCGTCCCCCATCGTCACGCCGGTCGGATTGTGCAGGGTGGGCTGCACGTACACGGCGGACAGGGGCGCCGAGCGGTGGGCCGCGGTGACCGCCTCGGGCCGCAGCCCTTCGTCGTCCATGGCCAGCGGGACCAGGGTGACGCCGAGCCGCGTCGCGATCTCCTTGACCAGGGGGTACGTCAGTGCCTCGACGCCGACACGGCCGCCCGGCCGGACGAGGGAGGCGAACGCGGCGGCGATGGCCTGGCGGGCGTTGCCCGCGAAGGCCAGCCGGGACGGGGCCGGACGCCAGCCCGGGGTGGCGAGGAGGTCGGCGACGGCCTCGCGGGCGGCGGGCGTACCGGTGGCGGGAGCGGTGCGCAGGGACTCGGTGAGGACGTCGGGGCGCAGCAGGGGGGCGAGGGCGGGCGTGAGCAGCTCCGACTGGCCCGGCACGGACGGGTAGTTGAGCTCCAGATTCACGAGCGGGGCCGGGGATTCGGGGGACGGCTCGGCGAGGGCGCGTCCCGAGGGGACCGGGGCGGCCCGGACGAAGGTGCCGCGCCCGACCTCGCCGACCACCAGTCCGCGCCGCACCAGTTCGGCGTAGACGCGTCCGGCCGTCGATCCGGCGATCCCGCACCGCCGGGCGAACGCCCGCTGCGGGGGCAGTCGTTCGCCGGGGCGGAGCCGCCCGGCGGCGATGTCGTCGGCGAGCCGGTCGGCGATGCGCCGGTAGTCGTCCGCCACGTGAAGTCCCCCTGTTCGCGTTCCGGATCGCGGCACCGGATCGCACCGCCTGGATGGCACTGCCCGGAGCGCATCTCCTGGAGCGCATCTCCTGGAGCGCATCTCCCGGAGCGCATCTCCTGGATTGCACCGAGGGCAAAGATCCTATTGCACCGAGCAGTTGGCCGGACCTAGGGTCGTGACCATGGCACCCTTCCTCGCATACGAGGACAAAGGGGGCGCCGTCGATGCAACGGCGCTCCCTCTCGTCCTGATCCACGGCCACCCCTTCGACCACACGATGTGGACCCCCCAGATCGCCGCGTTCTCGTCGCGACGGCGAGTGATCGCCCCGGACCTGCGCGGCTACGGCGCGTCTCCTGTGGTCCCCGGCGTCACGCCCCTCGCCACCTTCGCCGAGGACATCGCGGCGCTGCTCGACCACCTCCGGGAGGACCGGTTCATCCTCGCCGGACTCTCCATGGGCGGCCAGATCGCGATGGAGTGCTACCGGCTGTTCCCGGAGCGGATCCGGGGGCTGGTGCTGGCCGACACGTTCCCGTCGGCCGAGACCCCGGAGGGCAGGAAGGCGCGCGCAGCGATGGCGGACCGCCTGCTGCGCGAGGGCATGGCAGGCTACGCCGACGAGGTGCTGTACAAGATGGTCGCGCCGTACGCGGACGCCGAGGTCGCGGCGCACGTGCACCGCATGATGACCGCCACGCCGCCCGAGGGCGCGGCGGCGGCCCTGCGGGGACGGGCCGAGCGCCCCGACTACCGCGACCTGCTGACCCGCGTCACCGTGCCGGCCCTCGTCGTCGTGGGCGCCGACGACGAGTACACGCCGGTCCCGGACGCGGAGGCGATGCACGCGGCGCTGCCGCACTCGACGCTCAGCGTGATCGCCTCGGCGGCCCATCTGCCGAACCTGGAGCGACCGCAGGAGTTCAACGGGGCGCTGGCGGACTTCCTGGACGGACTCGAGGCCTGAGCAGACGCCCCGCCCGTCGGTGAGGGAGGATTCGGGCACCCCACGCGAACGAGCGGAAGGCAGGCCGAGACGTTGAGACTGCTGAGACCGCGGTGACTGCCCCGGCGGCCTCCGAGGACCGGCCGACGCGCTCCGGGGGCCGTCGGGCCGCGGCCTGGGCGGCCGGGCTGCTGCTGGCCGGGGTGAGCGTGGTGGTCGGATGCCGGGCCGCCGACAGCGACGGCATCACTCCCGTGCCCCAGCTGCTCGCCTTCCTGCCATGGCTCCTCGCGCCCACCGGCCTCGGACTCCTGCTCGCCCTGTTCGCCCGCCGGCGGATCGGCATGGTGTGGGGTGTGCTGGTGCTGGGCGCGCTCGCCTGGTACATCGAGCCCTACGGCAGGACCAGCGAGCCGACCGGGAGTCCGGTCGCCGAACTGCGGGTGATGACGTCGAACGTGCAGTTCGGAAGGGGTGCCCGCGCGCTCGTCGCCGCCGTCCAACGGCACCGGCCCGACATCGTGTTCGTGGAGGAGTGCGAGTACACGTGCTCCGCCGCGCTCACGAAGGCCTTCCAGGGCCCGGGAGGCGCCTATCCGTACCGCGTGTCCGTCGAGGGCGCCGGATCCGACGGCTCCGTGATCATCAGCCGGTTCCCGCTCGCGATGGCGGACGGCGTACGCGGGACGATGGGGATGCCGGGGGCCGTGGCCGACGTACAGGGGCACGCCGTACGGCTCCAGCTCGCGCACCCCATGCCGCCGCTGCCGGGGCAGGTCGGACTGTGGCGGCACGAGCTCGGCGCACTGCGCGACTACGCCGCCGGGGGCAAGGACGGCTCCACCATCCTCGCCGGGGACTTCAACGCCTCCCAGGACCACGCCGCGTTCCGCCGCATCCTCGACACCGGACTGCGCGACAGCGCCCGCCTGGCCGGCTCCCCGCGCACCCCCAGCTGGCCCGAGCGCACCGCCCCCACCCTCGGCGCCCAGATCGACCACGTCCTCGTCTCCCCGGACTTCTCCGCGAACGCGGCCACCTTCCTCGACATCGCCGGCAGCGACCATCGCGCGCTCGTCGTCGATATCACCCTTCACCAGCACAAATGAGCCCCAGGGTCGGTGGGGCGATGCGGTCATAATGGGTCCATGCCCCGCCAGTTGCCCAGTGTTCTCACCCCTCCCGACTGGCTGGTCAGGAACCTCCGACCGCAGCAGGCCCCCATGCCCTGGGCCGCCGCCGCACGCGCCGCGATCGCACTGGCCCTGCCGCTGGCGATCGGCCTCGCGGCGGGCGAACCCGCGTACGGCGCCCTCGCCTCCATGGGCGCCCTGTCCGGCGTCATCGGCGACACCGCGGACGCCTACCGCATGCGCATCTTCAACATCGCCGTCCCCCAGCTCTTCGGCGCGATCGGCGTCACCATCGGCTCGCTCGTCTTCGGACACGGCTGGGTCGCCGTCGGCGCGGTCACCGGCGTCGCGCTCGTCTCCGGGATGATCTCGACGATCGGCGCCGTGGCCTCCGTGTCCAGCCTGCTGCTCCTGCTCAACTGCTCCATCGGCGCCGGACTTCCACTGCCGGGATCCTGGTGGCTCGCACCCCTGCTGATGTCCGGCGGCGGCCTCCTCGTACTGGCCCTGGCCCTGCTCGCCTGGCCGCTGCGCTCGGGCATCCCCGAACGGGCCGCCGTCGCCCACACCTACCGGACCGTCGCCGACCTGCTCGCCGCGACCGGCACCGAGCGGTACGTCGACATCCGCTTCGCCGTCACCCAGTCCCTCAACCAGTCCTACGACCTCACCCTCGCCCGGCGCGCCTTCCACCACGGCCGCAACCCCGAACTCGCCCGGCTGCTCGCCCAGCTCAACGCCATCACGCCCGTCATCGAAGCCGCCCCGGCAGCCCACCAGTTCAACGAGCCGCTGGCCCCCGAGCTCCCGGAAGCCCTGCGTCACCTCGCCGACGCCGTCGAGACCGGCTACACAGGCCCCATAGGGCTCGGCCTCCCGGTCCCCACCAACGAGACCGCGCGCGCCATCGACCACGCCCTGCGGCACACCGCCGACGTCGTCAGCGACCGGCCCGCCGGCAAGGCGTCCCTCCGAAACGTCGACGACCGCCTCGGCAGTCCCTCCCCCAAGCTCTCGGCTTCGCTCGACCAGGGGGGACCACCGTCCCTGCGCGTCCGCGCCGCCCGCGCCTCCCGCAACGTCCTGCTGTCCGCCGCCTCCTGGCGCTACGGCCTGCGCCTCGCCCTGTGCATCGGCCTCGCCCAGGCCCTGGTCTCCCTCGTCTCGGTGCCACGCTCGTACTGGGTCGCCCTCACCATCACCTTCGTCATGAAGCCCGACTTCGGATCGGTCTTCTCCCGGGCACTGCTGCGTGCGCTCGGCACGGTGGCCGGACTCGTCGTCGCGGCCGTCGTCCTCGCCCTGGTGCCGCTCGGCTGGTGGGACGTGCCGGTCATGTTCGTCCTCGGCCCGCTCATCCCGGCCCTCGGCCGACGCGGCTACGGCTACCAGACCGCCGCCGTCACCCCGGTGATCCTCCTCCTCTCCGACGTCCTCAACCATCTGGGCACCGCCCTGCTCGTGCCACGCCTGGCCGACTCCCTCATCGGCTGCGCGATCGCCCTCGTCGCCGGCTATCTGCTGTGGCCGGAGAGCTGGCACACCCGGGTCGGCGACCGCCTCGCGGACGCGGTCGCGGACACTGCCCGCTATGTGGAGTACGCCTTCGGAACGGACGTCGACCCCGCCGCCCGCGCCCGGATGCGCCGCCGCCTCTACCGCGACCTGTCCGCCATCCGCACGGAGTTCCAGCGCGCCCTGACCGAACCGCCGCCCAACGGCCGGCGCGCCGCCGCCTGGCTGCCGCTCGTCGTCGCGGTCGAGCGGATCGTGGACGCGACCACGGGCGCCGGGGTACGGATCCGGCACGGCGCCCAGCGCCCCTCCCCGGCCGAGATCTCCCACGTCGCGCTGCAACTGCGGGAGTTGTCGGACGGGCTTCGCGAGACCGACACCCTCGTCGCCGTCCGTACGGATCTCACGGGGCCGGCCGACAGTGTGCTGGAGCCGCTGCGCCAGGAGGTCGCCGCGGCCCGCGCCATCGCCTCACCGCACTGACCGGTCCCCACACAGGGGGTGCGGGCCGCCCGTGCAGGGGACGGCCCGCACCTGTGGGGGTGGGGACTGGCTGTTACGGGTTCAGCTGCCTAGCGGGCGTTGGTCTTGCTCAGGGCCTTGTCCAACGCCTGTGCGAGACCGTTGGCCCAGAGCTGGTTGACGCGCGAGCGCTCGGTCGCGTTGGGGATCGCGTTGGTGCAGGACGGGCCGGGGCCACCGCCCGACATCAGCTCGCTGCACGGACCGGAGTAGTGATCGGGCAGACCGAGCACATGGCCGGTCTCGTGCGCGGTGATGCGGATCGGGTCGTACTGCTCGCTCTGGGCGTAGTCGAGGAAGACGTACCCGCTGCCGTGGCCGTCCGTGGAGGCATAGGAGCCACGCGAGTCATTGCCCTCGCGGTAGGTGAAGTCGGCGCTCGACGCCGAACCCGACTGGAGCTTGACGTTCGAGACCGCGCTGTTCCATATCTGGGTGCTACGGGCTATCTCCGCGCTGAAGGACGGGGCGCGGGAGGCGTTGTAGACGACCGTGACGGCCGCGGCGCTGCTCGGGTTCGCGGCGCGCTTCTCGGCGACGGATCTGATGACCGCCTGGAAGAACGCCTGGTTCGCCGTGGCCTCCGCGGCCGATCCGGAGTAACCGGCGTACGGGGCCGACGCGGAGACGGGAGCGGGGGCCGGGGCCGCCGTCGCCGGGACCGCGCCGAACGTGGCGGCCGTGAGGCCCAACCCGACCGCGGCCGAGAGCATGGGCAGGGAGAGTCGCATGATGACTCCTTGTGTGGGGGGGGGAAGTCGTCATCGGTGAGTGTCGATGCCTGTGCGTCCGCTGTGATGATGGCAATCGGCGATAGGACAGCCCTATCGGGGCGAGCTGCCCGCACCGTCCCGGAGCACCCAACTCGCCTGCCTTGCACAGGGTTTGTGCGTCTGGTGCAACCCACGCCCGCGACTTAGGCTCCGACGGCATGGAGCTTGAGGTCCGGCATCTCCGCGCGCTGTGCGCCATCGCCGACACCGGCAGCCTGCACCGCGCCGCGCGCCTGCTCGGCGTTGCCCAGCCCTCGTTGAGCACCCAGCTGC
This sequence comes from Streptomyces sp. NPDC096311, assembly GCF_044763085.1. Taxonomy (NCBI): domain Bacteria; kingdom Bacillati; phylum Actinomycetota; class Actinomycetes; order Kitasatosporales; family Streptomycetaceae; genus Streptomyces; species Streptomyces sp. NPDC096311. Next base: position 52,612 of record NZ_JBIWFN010000006.1, on the reverse strand, counting down.
GGCGGATCGAACAGGAGCTGGGCGGGGAGCTGTTCACCCGCGAACGTACCGGCTGCCGTCCCACCCCGCTCGGCCGGGTCGTGCTCGGCCGGGCCCGCCCGCTGGTGGCCGAAATGCGGTCCCTGGTCGCGGAGGCCCGCGCCGCCGCCGCGGACGACCCCCAACTGCGCATCGGCTCCACCGCGAGCCGTGCCCTCGCGGGCTGGCTGCGACGACTGCGCGAACGCCGCCACGAACCGGTCCTCCAGATGGACGTGTCCGCGAACGCCCTGCTCAACCTGGTCGCCGAGGGCCGGCTCGACGTGGCGTTCGTGCACGAGGTCGAGGGCTGCCCGCTGCGCATCCCCAGCGGGCTGCGGCTGCGCGTCCTGGTCGAGCGCGAGCCCCAGTTCGTGTCCCTGCCGAACGACCACCCGGCCGCCGCACGCTCCGTCGTACGCCTCTCCGACCTGGCCGAGGACCGCTGGATGATCGACCCGACGGTCGACGGCGAGTGGGACGCGGTGCACCGGATGCTGCGCTCGGCCGGGCTCAACCCCCGCGTCCTGCACGGCGATTACCACACGACGGCGTCCCTGGTGGCGACCGGTGAGGTCATCACGGTCTGCCAGCCGACCCGCCAGTCCGGCCCCGAGACGGTCGTCCGCAGACTGTACGGCGACCCCCTCGGCGTACGCCTGCTGCTCGCGGCCCGCACCGAGGCCGAGCTGGACGGCGTCTATCCGGACCTGGCGGAGGCATACCGGGAGACGGCACAGCAGTCCCCGGCATACCGGGAGTGGCTGGAACGCAGCGGTGTGGACAACCCCGTCCCAGCCCTCCCCTGAGACCCGTCAAGACCCGTACGCGGCTTTCGCGACGGCGCCCGCGACGACTTCCCGCGGCCTCAGACCCCGATGTCGCAGCCGTCCGTGCGCCACACCGAGACGACCGCCGGGCGCACGATCTTCCCGGGTCCGTCGGGCCAGTTGCTCGCCGGTTTCTCCACCGACGCGCCGTCGATCTCGCCCGGGTGCTGGACCGCGACGAGCACCCGCCGGTCCTGGATGATCGGCCCGCAGGTCTCCGCGCCGGTCGGCACCGTCAGGAACTGCTTCAGCTCACCGCGCCGCTCGCCCTTCGTCGCCACGCCCAGCAGGCCGTCGTGCGAGCCGAGCTGGTTGCCGTCCGTGGAGATCCACAGGTTGCCGTGCGGGTCGAAGGCCACGTTGTCCGGGCAGGAGATCGGGCTGACCTTGTCCTTCGGGAAGCCCGCGAAGTAGGTCGCGGGGTCGGCCGGGTCGCCCGCGACGAGGAACAGCGACCAGCCGAAGGTGGTCGCCTCCGCGCGGCCCCGGCGCTCGGTGAGCTCCAGGATGTGCCCGTGCTTGTTGGCGTTGCGCGGATTGGCCTCGTCGGCGCCCGCGGACCCGGCCTTTCCACGGTTGGTGTTGTTGGTCAGAACGACATAGACCTTGCCGGTGTGCGGGGAGGGCTGGATGTCCTCGGGCCGGTCCATCTTGGTGGCGCCGACCTTGTCACCGGCGAGCCGCGTGAAGACGAGGACCTCCTCGGCCGTCATCCCGTCCACGTGCGAGACGGCCCCGCGGGCGGTCGCGGTGACCAGCGGAATCCACTCACCACTGCCGTCGAACTCCCCGTCCACCGGAAGCTTCCCGCTCCCGTCGATGTCGGCGGCGGGGGAGTCGCCGGTCAGCCGGGCCACGTAGAGCGTCCCCTCGTCGAGGAGGGAGAGGTTGTGCTCCCGGACGGAGCGCGAGGAACCGTGCCGCATCCGCTTGCTGCCGACGAACTTGTAGAAGTAGTCGAAACGCTCGTCGTCGCCGGTGTAGACGACGGGCCGCCCGTCGTCCGTCAGCCGCACGGTCGCGGCCTCGTGCTTGAAGCGGCCCAGGGCGGTGTGCTTGCGGGGCGTGGAGGAAGGGTCGTACGGGTCGAACTCGACGACGTATCCGAAGCGGTGCGACTCGTTGGGCTCCTGCGCCACGTCGAACCGCTTGTCGAACCGCTCCCACTTGCGCTCGGTCTCGCCCGTACCGAGCCCGTACCGCTTGTCGGTGTCACGGCTCGCATGGGCGAAGTACTGGTTGAAGTTCTCCTCGCCGTGCAGCGTGGTGCCCCAGGGGGTGGTGCCGCCGGAGCAGTTGTTGAGCGTGCCGAGCACCTTGCGGCCGGTCGGGTCCGCGGAGGTCTTGAGCAGGTCGGACCCGGCGGCGGGGCCGGTGAGCCGGAACTCGGTGGTGGCGGTGACCCGACGGTTGAGGGCGTGCCGGGTGACGGCGGTGAGCCTGCCGGTCCTGCGGTCCTCCTCGACCACGACGGCGGACAGACCGTGGGCGGCCCACGCCACCTCGACCTGCTCACGGGTGGGGTTCGCGGGGTCGTACCCGCGGAACATCAGCACCTCGTCGGTGTACTCGTGGTTCGCCACGAGCAGCTGCCGTCCGCGCTCGCCGGGCAGCGGGAGGAGAGCGAGGAAGTCGTTGTTGTAACCGAACTGGCCGGCCTGGGCCTTGGCGGTCTGGTGCTCCGGGTCGAAGGCGGGAGCGCCACGCAGGATGGGCTCACCCCAACGGATGACGACATTCTGGCCATATCCACCGGGGACGGTGACGGCGTCGGCGGTGTTCGGCGGGACGGGGCTGAACCGGAGCCCGCGCGCGGCCTTGTCGGCCGTGTGTCCGGTACGGGCCGCGGCACCCCCTTCCACCCCCTGAGCGGCCTGCGCGTCCTGGGCGCCGGTGCCGACGACCGCCGCACCCGTCGCCGTGGCGACCGTGACGACGGCCGCGGCCCGCATCATCGAACGGCGGCCGATCGCACCGGCGATGACATCACCGACGTACGCGTTGTCGCTGGTGTTGGGCACCTCGTGGAAGCAGGCGTCACCACAACGGAACCGACAGGTCAGGGCAGATCGCCCACCGGGATGCGAACCGGGCGTTCCGATCAACGGCAGCAGTCTGCGCATTTTACTCTCCCCTTACGAAACCTTGGTGTGAGCGTGACGCTAGGGGGGTGCGGGTGCAAGCACCCTGCGGCCGGGTGAACAGCGGGTGAACCTCCCGCTCTCGCAGGGGTCTTGATAACGCTCTTGACACCGCTACCTGTCGGTACCCGACCCTGCCCAAGATCGCCGGAGACGGCCGCTAACCTTACGTGTCCGTCCTGGCCAGGGATTGACGGCTTCAACTCATGCGAAGGGTTGCGCACATGGGCATTCTCACTCTCCTGCGGAACGCGTTCGGCCGCTCACGCAAGGGGCGTGACGCCGACGCGGAGACCTCGCCGACGGAGGCTACGGCCCCCACGGTCCCGGCCCCGGCCACCGAGCCGGAGCTCACGCCGGCTCCTGCTCAGGAGGCGGAGCCGAAGATCCCCGCACCTTCGTCGGAGCCGTCCGTGGTGGACGAGCTGGTGTCGGCGGCCTTCGACAACGTCACGGTCCCCAAGCCGGCGGCGCCGGTACTGGAGGAGAAGACGACCGAGGAGACGAAGGCGACGGAGAAGACGGAGGCGACTGAGGAGACGGAGAAGGAGAAGGCCGAGACGGAGCCGACTCCGACTGCCGCTTCCCCTTCCGCTTCCCCTTCCGCTTCTACTTCGGCTTCCGCTTCGATTCCTTCTCCGGCTCCGGATCCCGAGCCGGTGATCGCCGCCGAGGTCGAGACCGAGGTCGCGGCGGAGCCCGAGGCCGAACCGGTGGCCGAGGTCGAGGTCGAGGTTCCGGCCGAGCCTGAAGCCGAGGTCGAGGTCGAGACCGAGGTTCCGGCCGAGCCCGAGGCCGAGGTCGAGGTCGAGGCGCCCGCGCCCGAGCCCGTGGTCGAATCGGAGCCGGTCGCCGAAACCCCCGAGGTGTCCGCGCCGGAGCCCGAACCCGTGGCCGAAGAAGCTCCCGAGCCCGTGGCCGAGGAGGTCTCCGAGCCCGAGCCGGAACCCGTCACCCAAGACGCCCCCGCGCCCGCCGCCGAGGAGACCCCGGAACCGGTCGCCGCGGAGGCCTCCGAGCCCGTGGCCGAAGAGGCTCCCGAGCCCGCCACGGAGGAGCCCTCGGAGCCGGTCGCCGAGGAAACCCCCGCCCCGGTCACCGCTGAGATCACCCCCGCCGAACCGGTCGCGGAACCGACCACGGAAGCGGTCACCGAACCGACCGCGGAACCGGTCGCGGCCTCGGTGGACGAGCCGACGGACGACTCCGTGGACGTGCCGACGGCCGACTCCGTGGACGAGCCGACGGACGAGCCGGTGCACGACTCGGCGAACGAGCCGGTCGCCGCCGACGGCGATCAGCCCCCGGCAGGGCCCCCCGCACCCGACGACGAGAGCGTCACCGGTGGTGCGGGCGGGGAAGAAGACGTGACCGAAGGCGAAGCCGAGGCCGGAACGACCGGCACCCCGGCCACCCCCCTCACCCACGTGAAGACCCACGCCCCCGACCTCGCCACCGCCTACCAGGAAGCAGGAACGGCCCTCGCGAAGAGGGACCTCACCGGCACCCGGGCCAAGGTCTACCTCGTCCTCGACCGCTCCGCGTCCATGCGCCCGTACTACAAGGACGGCTCCGCCCAGGCCCTCGGCGAGCAGGCCCTCGCCCTCGCCGCCCACCTCGACCCCGAGGCCAGGGTTCAGGTCGTCTTCTTCTCCACCGAACTGGACGGCACCGGCGAGCTCACCCTCCCCGAGCACGAGAACACGATCGACGACCTCCACGCCGGCCTCGGCCGCATGGGCCGTACGAGCTACCACATCGCGGTGGAAGAAGTCGTCACGCACCACCAGAAGTCCGGCACCACCGACCCGGCCCTGGTGATCTTCCAGACGGACGGCGCCCCGGACGCCAAGACTCCCGCCACCCAGTCCCTCACGGACGCGGCGAAGGACCACCCCACCGTGTTCTTCTCGTTCATCGCATTCGGTGAGCACGACAACAAGGCCTTTGACTACCTCCGCAAGCTGAAGACCGACAACACGGCCTTCTTCCACGCGGGCCCGACCCCGCGCGAGCTGACCGACGCGGAGGTCTACGAGGGCGTGCTGGAGAACTGGCGCCCGTAGCACCCATGGGCCCAGCAAGAACAACCGGAGGCCGCCCGTTTCCCACCCCTTGAAAAGGGAAACGGGCGGCCCACCCATGTCGGCTACGATTTCAAGGTTCGCAAGACGACCGACGGTACGACCAGCACCGACGATCGTCACCCCACGTAACGACACGTAACGACTTGGGAGCAGCCGCGATGGCTCGACACCTCATCACCAGCGCCCTTCCGTACATCAACGGGATCAAGCACCTGGGCAACATGGTGGGGTCCATGCTCCCGGCGGACGTGTACTCCCGGTACCTCCGCCAGCGCGGCCACGACGTCCTCTACATCTGCGCGACGGACGAGCACGGCACCCCGGCCGAGCTGGCGGCCAAGGAGCAGGGTCTACCGGTCGACGTGTTCTGCGCACAGGCGCACGACGCGCAGAAGGCGGTGTACGACGGCTTCGAGCTGGCCTTCGACTACTTCGGCCGCAGCTCAAGCCCGCAGAACCGCGAGATCACCCAGCACTTCGCGCGCCGCCTGAACGAGAACGGCTTCATCGAGGAGCGCGCGATCCGCCAGGTGTACTCCCCGACGGACGGCCGCTTCCTCCCGGACCGCTATGTGGAGGGCACCTGCCCCCACTGCGGCTACGACAAGGCCCGCGGCGACCAGTGCGAGAACTGCACGCGTGTGCTGGACCCGACCGACCTGATCAACCCGCGTTCGGCGATCTCCGGCTCGACGGACCTGGAGGTCCGCGAGACCAAGCACCTCTTCCTCCTCCAGTCGAAGCTCCAGAGCGAGGTCTCGGAGTGGGTGGCGCGCCACGAGCACGAGTGGCCGCAGCTCGCCTCCTCCATCGCCCGCAAGTGGCTGACGGAGGGCCTGCACGACCGGGCGATCACCCGTGACCTGGACTGGGGCGTCCCGGTCCCGGCCGACACCTGGCCGGAGCTGGCGGCGGAGGGCAAGGTCTTCTACGTCTGGTTCGACGCGCCGATCGAGTACATCGGGGCGACGAAGGAGTGGGCGGACCAGTCCCCGCAGAACCGGGACTGGAAGTCCTGGTGGTACGAGGCGGACTCCGGCGAGAACCCGGTCCGCTACACGGAGTTCATGGCGAAGGACAACGTCCCCTTCCACACCGTCATGTTCCCGGCCACCGAGCTGGGCGTGCGCGAGCCGTGGAAGAAGGTCGACTACGTCAAGGCCTTCAACTGGCTGACGTACTACGGCGGGAAGTTCTCCACGTCCCAGAAGCGCGGTGTCTTCACCGACCACGCGCTGGACATCCTGCCCGCGGACTACTGGCGTTACTTCCTGATCGCCAACGCCCCCGAGTCGGACGACTCGTCCTTCACCTGGGAGCACTTCACCGCCACGGTGAACAAGGACCTGGCCGACACCCTCGGCAACTTCGTCAACCGCGTCCTGTCCTTCTCCAAGAAGCGCTTCGGCGAGGAGGTCCCGGCGGGCACCGAGGCGGGCGAGGCGGAGGCGAAGCTCGGCGAGGAGATCGCGGGCCTGCTGGCCGAGTACGAGACCCAGATGGAGGCCCTCCAGTTCCGCAAGGCCGCGGCGGCGCTGCGCGCCCTGTGGTCGGCGGGCAACTCCTACCTGGAGGAGAAGGCCCCCTGGCTGGAGATCAAGACCGACCCCGACGGCGCGGCCCTGACCCTGCGCACGGCGATGAACCTGATCCACCTCTACTCGGTGGTCTCGGAGCCCTTCATCCCCGCGTCCTCCCGCGCGATGCGCTCGGCGTTCGCGCTGACGGACGACACGGCGGCGTGGGTTTCGGCGGACGAGGCGAGGTCCCTGTCCTCCGTCCCCGCGGGCACCCCCTTCACGGTTCCCCCGGTCCTGTTCGCCAAGATCACGGACGAGGACCTGGAGTCGTACAAGGAGCGCTTCGGCGGCGCACCGGAGTAGTGACGGCGCAGAGCGGGGCCCGGCACCGGAAAGGTGCCGGGCCCCGCTCTTTCCCTGCCCGCCGCACCCCTCTTCGCAGCCGCTCCGTCTCACTCCTCGGCCGGAAACCGACCCCGCTGGTGGCATGCTCTTGACCACCCGTATGGTTTCGCCATGGCAGTCCCTCCGGTCATCCCGATCGCCTACGAGCCGAAGTCCCGCACCGAGAGCATCGGTCGCTACGCGGACGGCCAGTTCCTGGCGTCGATCACCTACGCCTTCCCCGAGGGCTACCGTCCCGACGATGGCTGGGAACAGCACAAACGCCTCTACACGGTGTTGCACACCTTCGACGCCGAGGGCCGCTACCGCGACTCGGAGATCTGGTGCGCGGGCACCTGGGCCGAACAGCAACTGGCGCCGGACGGACCGGACTCGGTGCTGTCCCGGGCCAGGGCCCATCTGGCGAAACTCCTGCGGAGCCTGCCTCGCCGCTCCTACACGGACATCGCGGTCCGTCCCTTCCAACGCACCGTCGACGGCGTCCTGTTCGGCCTGGTGATCAGGGAGGACGAGGAGGAGGCCTGGGCCGAGCTCTACCCGGACCGGCTCGCGTTCGCCGAGCCGTGGAACGGCCAGTACGACACCTGAGCCGCGCGGCGGCATCCGAGGACCGGGCGCCCGGAGCCTTCCGGCCCCGGGCGCCCTTGCCGTCCCCTACGAGGTCAGGACCGCACCGGTCGTGGTGGCCAGCTCGGTCGGCAGGTTCTTCGCGGAGGACTGGATCCCGGCGTTCAGGGTCGGAGTCCAGTTCACCGTCGTCTTCAGCTTCTTCGAGTTCGCGGCGTTGTACGCGGCGACGAGGTCGGTCGAGGTGCCGTTGACGAGGTTGCCGCCGCCGGCGATCGAGCCGGTGCCGTCGCCGCTGAGCAGCTTGGAGATCTTCCCGCCCGTCGGGACCTTCCAGTAGTTGTCCTCGGCGACGACCTGGGCCTTGGCACGGGAGTTGATGCTGTAGAGGGGCGCGTACCCGTTGACGGTCGTGGTGTCGAAGTAGTTGTTGTAGATGTGCACCTGCCCGATCCGGGTCAGGGGAGCCCGCTGGACGATCCCCTTCCACACGTTGTGGTGGATGGAGACACGCAGCTTGCCGACGCTGTCGGTGTCGCTGCTGCCGATCAGCATGGTCTTGTCGTGGTGGGTGAACTGGTTGCGCTCGACGGTCACCAGGTCCGAGCCCTTGGTGATGTCGAGGTCACCGTCGTGGATCTGGTACTCGCGGCCGTAGTACTTCGGGTTGGCGCTGTCGAAGTGCGACGCGTCGGTGAAGGTGTTGTGGTCGGCCCACACGTGCGTCGCCCCGCGCAGGGTGACGGCGTCGTACTGGGAGTTCCAGTTACCGCTGTCGCCGTCGGTCGGGTCCCACTGCGGGAAGCAGTCCTCGGTGGCGGAGAAGGTCAGGTTGCGGATGATGACGTTGTCGACGCTCTGCACCTGCAGACTGCCACCGGTGATCCCGGCCTTGGTGCCCGGCACACCCACGATGGTGGTGTTGGCGGGCACCTTGAAGACGATGTTCTTCGCCTGCTTCTGCTGCGCGGCGTCGCGGGCCTTCTCCTGCGTGCCGGAGGGCAGCTTGGAGCGGCCGTAGGTGGCGGGGTCGTAGGCCTTCAGATAGGCGGCCTGCGAATATCCCGTACCGGCGGAGTAGTCGGCGCACGTCAGCTTCTTGCCCGAGTCGTCGGTGTTGGCGTCGATGACACCCTTGACCTGAATGATCTTCGGCGTGGAACGGGAGCTGCTGCCCAGTGCCTTCACGAGCTGGGCGCGGGTGCTGACGGTGTAGACGTGCGAGGAGTCGGCCTGCGAGCCGCCGGTCGTCCCGGTTCCGGAAGCCGCCCAGCCGTCCTTGGCGGGCAGCACCTGGTGCGCGAGGTCGACCGTACCCGCGTTCGCGTTCATCACGAACGCGACGGCGCCGAGGCCCGCGGCCGTGACGGCGGCGGCGGAGACGATGACGGCGCGACGCTTGCGGAGGGACCTGCGGTGCGAGGGGGATGCCACGGATGAGTCCTTACGTGGTGGTGGAGCACGTGTCGTAGTGCGCGAAGCCCCGCTGAACGACGCTTCTGACTCATCAGTGGCCGCGGGAATCGGAAAGGTTGCCGGTCTTTTCTCAACTCGCCGGGCCATGCGAACCGACCTCGGCGGCGTGAACGTTTCGTCGACCCCCGAAAGAGTGATCCTGTCCTGTCGGCCGAACACTCGGCCCAAGATCCTCCTAGGTTCCGCCACATGGTCACATCAACCCACGAGGTCTCACACCGGATCTTCGACGCGCACCCAGAGGCCCTCGCGCCCCTCTACGAGGCGCTCGGTGTCCCGCCGCCGACGAAGTCGGACATCAGGGAAATCACCCCCGACGCGACGGAGATCCGGCCGTTGGAACGCCGGGTGGACACCGTGCTGAAGGTCGAGCCGCCCGAGGGGGAGCACTATCTGCTCGCCATCGAGGCCCAGACCAAACGGGACCCGGACAAGGCGACGAACTGGGCGTACTACGTCGCCTACCTGCGCGCGACGTACGACCTGCCGGTCCTGCTCGTGGCCGTCTGCCGGGACCGCCCCACCGCGGACTGGGCGGCCGGACCCTTCGCGTGCGGCGTGGGCCCTTGGACGACACAGGTCACGCGCCCGTTCGTACTCGGTCCCCAGACCGTTCCGGAGATCACGGACCCGTCGGCCGCGGCCCGGCGGCCGGGGCTCGCGGTGCTCTCGGCCATCGTTCACAGCGACAGCAGGAGAAGCGCCGCCATACTGGACGCGGTGGCCGACGGATGGCGGTCGTTCGACAAGGACACTCTGGCGTACTGGTTCGAGACGATGGAAATCGCCCTGGCGAACACCCCAGCCAGGGCAAAGTGGAGGGAGCTGCACATGCCGGTCGGCAGTTACTACCCGGGCCAGGGAACCCTCATCGAGGAGAAGTACCTGGAGGGCGAGGCCAATGGCGAGGCCAAAGGCGAGGCCAAGGACCGAGCCACGCTGATCCTGCGCGTGCTGGACAAGCATGCTGTCGACGTCCCCGAGGACATCCGGGAACGCGTCACCTCATGCACCGACCTCGACACCCTCATGCTCTGGTTCGACCGGTCCCTGACCGCCACCACGGCCGAGGACCTGTTCGCCGAGAACGAAGACGGTCCGGATGAAGGCAACCAGAACCAGACCTCCGTCTGACCTTCAGAAGCGTCCGCCGAAGTCCCCGAGGCCTCCCAGTCCGCCGGGCCCGCCCATCGGGCCGCCCCCGTGCGGGCGGCGGAGGCCGTCGAGGAGGGCGTCGGCCAGGATCACCCCGCCGGCTCCGGCCGCGCCGGCGACCAGGGCCGTCTTCCACCAGGGGGCGCTGTACCAACCGCCCGGCATCTGCCGGCCGCTCACGACCCCGCCGGGGTAGTAGTACGGCGTTGCGTCACCTGGGCGGGGCGAGGCCGCGTAGGTCCGGCCGTCGATCGTGACGCGGCCGTCCCGGGCGGTGATCGCACCCATGCCCAGGTCGGGCAGGGCGGGGCCGGTGTCGAGGCCCAGCGAGGTGCGGGCGGCGCGGATGTAGTGCAGGCCCTCCAGGGCCGTCTGCGAGGCCATCGCGTACTGCGCGCCGGAGCGAGCCGTGACCAGCTGCCCCTGCGCGGCCCGGTGGCGCTCGGCGGCGTCGGCCAGCGCCTGCGCCGCCGTCGCGTTGTCCCGCGCGTCGAGCGTGGACAGGCTCCCGCCGAGCCGCTCCACCCACCGGTGGGCCTCCGCCTCCGCGTCCAGGTCGGACACCGCGCCGTACGGCTGCGACAGCCGCCGCTGGTAGGCGACCGCGGCCACCGCTCCGACGATCAGCAGCACTGCGACCAGCACGACTCCCATGGCTTCCTCCGGCGCTTGCGGTGTTCCGGTACGGCGCGAGGTGACCTCACCCGCCTCCGCCCATCACACGCCCAGCCGCTGTGCACCCGCGCCGAACCGCCTGTGCGTCGACGGTGAACCTCCCCGGACGTCGTTCAGGAGGCAGCCGGTGTCGGTACGGCGGAGGCAAGCAGGAGGAGTTTTTCGGCGCTGTCGGTGCCGGGGTCCGGGTGGTAGACGACAAGCGTCTGACCTGCCGTTCCGTCGATGCCCAGTCTCTCCCGGTTCAACTGCAGGCCACCGACCCGAGGGTGGTCCATGTGCTTGGGTGCGCCTTCGCACGCCTCCACGTCGTGGCGGGCCCAGAGCCGTCTGAAGCGGGGGCTGGCGAGGCAGAGTTCACCGACGAGCTCGATGACCCGGGGATCGTCGGTGTCCGTGCCGACGGACTCGCGAAAGCCGGCGACCATGCCCCCGGCCGCGCTCTCCCAGTCCGGGTGGAGGGCCTGCTCGGCAGGGTCGAGGAACAGGTCGCGCAGCCGGTTGGCCCCTGCCACGAGGCGCGGTGACAGAGCGGTCGCCAGGGCGTTGGCGGCGAGGACGTCGAAGGAGCGGCCCTCGACCAGTGCGGGCAACGGGAGCGTGGCGACGAGCTTGGCGATGCCCGGAGGCACGGTCTCCTCCCGGCGTCGGCGTCGGTGCCGTCGGGGTGTGTCGGCGCCGAGGCGCAGCAGGTACGCCGTCGCGGCGTCGTCCAGCCGCAACACGCGGGCGAGGGACTCGAGGACCTGCACGGAGGGGTTGCGGTCGCGGCCCTGCTCCAGGCGCAGGTAGTAGTCGGCACTGATGCCGGCGAGCATCGCGACCTCTTCCCTGCGCAGACCCGGCACCCGCCGTACCCCCGAAACGGGGATACCGACCTGTTCGGGAGTGACGAGCTCACGGCGGGCACGCACGTAATCGCCCAACAGGTTGGGTGCGTCGGTCATCTCCCCACTGTAATTCGCGCCGTCGCGCGCGTGCCTGGTCCTGTCACCCCCAGGATCGCGGGTGCCCTGGCTCGGTCAGCACCTCGGCGGCAGCCTTCAACACGACCGAGCCCGACCACACCGCCCTCGACCTCACCGCCGGTGTCGACGGCGCGCAAGGAGCGAACCCATGTCAACGTATCTGCTGGTACACGGTGCCTGGCACAACGGAGAGTGCTGGGAGCGGGTGGTCCCCTTGCTGGCGTCGGCCGGACATCGGGTGATCGCGCCGTCCCTGACCGGCTATGGCGACAGGTCGCATCTGCTCGGCCCCGAGGTGGGGCTCGACACACACGTCGACGACGTCGTCGATCTGATCGTCGAGGAAGACCTCACCGAGGTGGTCCTCGTCGGACACAGCTACGCCGGGCTGGTCATCTCGTCCGCGGCCAACCAGATCCCGGACCGGATCGCGCGGCTGGTCTACCTCGACGCGATGGTCCCCGAGGACGGCGAGAGCGCGGCCGACGTCCTCCCCGTGACCCAGGCCCTGATCGACCTCGCCGTGCGGTCCGACAGCGGCTGGCGGGTTCCGCCGCTGCCCGAGATGCCGCCGCCCTCGGGTCTGTTCGGGGTCACCGACCCGGCGGATGTCGCCTGGCTGCGCACGATGCTGTCCGATCAGCCGGTGCGCTGCCTCCAACAACCGGTCCGACTGGACAACCCCGCCGTGCACACGATCCCGCGGACACACATCCACTGCACGGTGGGCAAGCCGGAGGGCCTCGACCGGCGGCCCGTCCCCGCGACACAGCCCAACGGCACCCCGGCACAGGTGTGGGAACTGGCGACCGGCCACGACTGCATGGTCACCATGCCGGTCGAGCTCACCGAACTGCTGCTCAAGCTCGGCTGACCCGCTCATCCTGCGCAGGCGACCCCAAGGGCCCGGAACCAGTGGAGTTCCGGGCCCGGGTCGAGCGAGCCGGTGGGTCAGCTCGCCGAGGGCGACGCCGACGTGCTCGGCTGCGTGTCCGTGCTGTCGTGCGTCTCGTCCGGGGCCACGCCCATCGTCAGGTGCGCGCGGACTCCCTTCGCGATGTTCTTCTTGTCGTACTTGAGGTACAGAAGGCCGCCCGTGTGGCCGTTCTGGGGGTAGATCGTGTCCTCGGTGAGCGTGGTGCGCGTGGTGGTGTTGGTGGAGTACGGGGAGACCTTCGCCGACGCCAGCACCGACTTCTCGTCGAAGAAGAACTGGCCTGTGTGGCAGGTGTGCCCGCCCTCGTAACCCGCGTCGGTCCAGGTGCCGTCCACATGCACCTTCGTGTGGATGTGGACGGCGCGGCCCTGGTACCAGCCCGGGAAGATCGTCTTGAAGGTCACATAACCGCGCTTGTCCGTCTTCCAGGTGCCGCGAAGATAGCGCTCGTCGTCGGTCGGCTCGGAGTGGCCGCCACCCGTGCCGCCGGAGGGCCCGCCGGACGGGGGCTCACCCGTGGGCGTGCCCGAGGGGGCGTCGGTCGGGGCGCCGGAGGGCGGGGTGCCGCCGCCACCGCCACCGCCGCTGCCCATCGCCTCGAAGCCGGAGTAGACACCCAGAGCGGTGCAGTGCCAGATGTCGACCGCCGCGTTCTTGACGGGCTTACAGGTGTCAGCGTCGATCACTTTGAGTTCGAGGGTCATCGGAATGCCCTCCTTGCCCTCGGTGATGTTCTGACGGAGCTTGTCCGCGTCGATGTAGTAAGGGCCCTCGGTGGTCTCCGAGGTGAGGGTGTAGCACGTCTCCGACGCCGTGGCGGAAGAGGAGGCAGAGGCAGAGGCGTCCGTCGTCTCGCCCGCGAACGCGTTCACGGCGAGTCCGCCGCCCACGCCCACGGCCGCGACAGCCGCGCCACCTGCGACGACGACTTTACGTCGCGTCATGTCCCGCTTGTGCGCCGGTGCTTGTTTCTCAGTCATGTGCAGGGACGCTAGGGACCCCGCCTGTCAGCAGCATGGGTGCGGACTGTGGTTTTGCGTGGACACGCAAAAGTGGCCCGGAACCGGCGGCGGTTCCGAGCCACTGAGGCAGGGAGGGGTACCTGGAAATGCCCCTGCGAGGACTACTTCGGCTGCGGCTTGCGCACCGAGAGGTGCAGCTCCCGCAGACGGGTCTCGTCCAGCTCCGTCGGCGCGCCCATCATCAGGTCCTGCGCGTTGCCGTTGAGCGGGAACGCGATCGTCTCGCGGATGTTCGGCTCGTCCGCGAGGAGCATGACGATGCGGTCGACGCCCGGGGCGATCCCGCCGTGCGGCGGGGCGCCGAAGCGGAAGGCGCGCAGCATGCCGGCGAACTGCTCCTCGACGGTGTCACGGTCGTAGCCCGCGATCTCGAAGGCCTTGAGCATGATCTCGGGCTCGTGGTTGCGGATCGCGCCGGAGGACAGCTCGACGCCGTTGCAGACGATGTCGTACTGCCAGCCCAGGATGTCCAGCGGGTCCTGGGACTCCAGGGCCTCCAGGCCGCCCTGGGGCATCGAGAACGGGTTGTGCGAGAAGTCGATCTTCCCGGTTTCCTCGTCCTTCTCGTACATCGGGAAGTCGACGATCCAGCAGAACCGGAAGACGTTCTCCTCGAAGTTGCCCGAGCGCTTCGCGGCCTCGACCCGCACCGCGCCCATGATCTTCGAGACCTCGTCGAACTCGCCCGCTCCGAAGAACACCGCGTGGCCGGGGGCCAGGGAGAGGCGCTTGGTCAGCTCGGCGACGTTGTCCTCGGTGAGGAACTTGGCGATCGGGCCCGTCAGCGAGCCGTCCTCACCCACCCGGACCCAGGCCAGGCCCTTCGCGCCCTGCTCGACCGCGTAGTCACCGAGGCCGTCGAAGAACTTGCGGGTCTGACCGGCGACGTCCGGCACCGGCAGGGCGCGTACGTGCTTGCCGGCGAAGGCCTTGAACTCCGAGCCCTCGAAGATGTCGGTGATGTCGACCAGTTCCAGCTGGGCGCGCAGGTCCGGCTTGTCGGAGCCGTACTTCAGCATCGCCTCGCGGAACGGGATGCGCGGGAAGGGGGAGGTGACATGACGGCCACCGCCGAACTCCTCGAACAGCTCCGTCATCAGCTTCTCGATGGGCTGGAAGACGTCCTCCTGCTCGACGAAGGACATCTCCACGTCGAGCTGGTAGAACTCGCCCGGCGAGCGGTCGGCGCGCGCGTCCTCGTCGCGGAAGCAGGGCGCGATCTGGAAGTAGCGGTCGAAGCCGGAGATCATCAGCAGCTGCTTGAACTGCTGCGGCGCCTGCGGCAGGGCGTAGAACTTGCCCGGGTTCAGACGGGAGGGGACCACGAAGTCGCGCGCGCCCTCGGGGGAGGTGGCGCTGAGGATCGGGGTCGCCATCTCGTTGAAGCCCAGCGCCGTCATCTTGTGACGGATCGCGGAGATCACGGCCGTACGCAGCAGGATGTTGCGGTGCATGCGCTCGCGGCGCAGGTCGAGGAAGCGGTACTCCAGGCGCCGCTCCTCGTTGACGCCGTCCTCGGCGTTGATCGTGAACGGCAGCGAGGCGGCGGCGCCGAGCAGCTCGACCTCGCTCACCTCGACCTCGATCTCGCCGGTGGGCAGGTCCGGGTTGACGTTCTCCGCGCCACGCGAGACGACCTTGCCGTCGACGCGAACCGTCGACTCCTTGGAGACCTTGTCGAGGGCCTCGTAGGCGGGCGTGCCGGGGCGGGCGACGAGCTGCGTGATGCCGTAGTGATCGCGCAGATCGATGAAGAGGATGCCGCCCAGGTCTCGGCGATTGTGCAGCCAGCCGCTCAGCCGGACGTCGCTGCCGACGTCAGAGGCGCGGAGCTCGCCGCAGGTGTGGGACCTGTACCGATGCATCGTCGTTCATCCAGTCTTCGCGGATCGGGGTCTGTTTCACATGAGCTTGGGTCTGTTTCACGTGAAACTTCCGGGCCGACGCCCGGATCCCCCAAGGGTACCGGCCGCCCAAAGATCACCACTCCGAATACTCTCGGTGGCACCTTCCGATCACCTCTTCATACAGTGGGTCAATGCGCACTGGTGAGCCCCTGCCTGCTGTGGGGGACGTACTGGCCGCCCTTGCGACCGGCGTGTGGCGCTGGGACAACGCACACGGGCAGGTCACCGTCGACGCCGAGGCCGCCCGGCTCCTCGGGCTGCCCGCGGAGAGAACGACCGTCACCGAGGTGGCCACGCGCTCCCGGTTCCACCCGGCCGACTGGAACGAGGTCGTCAGCGTCGTACAGCTCGCCGTCGCCGAGGACACGCTCGCCGAGGTCCGGCTACGGATCATGGACGAGCACGGGCGGGTGATCCGTACCGTGCGCAGCCGCTCCAAGCCGAGCGTCGACCCCGAGACCGGGGAGTTCGTGCTGTTCGGCACCCTCCAGGAGGTCACCGAGACCTCGGGGGCCACCGCCGCGCGCACCCCGCTCACCGGTGACTGGCGCCGCTCGCGCGAGGCGTTCCTGCTGGACGCGGGGCGGGCGCTGGCCGAGGCGCGGTCCACGGCCGAGGTACTGCGGGTCGCGGCGGGCCTGTCGATGCCGGGGTTCACACCGGACGGGCTGGCCGTCTTCGGCGTGGACGGGGAACGACTCACCGTCGTCGGCCACCACGGGCAGAAGCCGGGAGACGAGGGCCCCTTCACCCATATGTCCCTGGCCACCGACTACCCGGCCGCGGAGGTGGTCCGCACGGGCCGTGCCGTCTATCTCTCCTCCCCCAAGGACTACAAGGAGCGCTATCCGGTCTCCTGGCCGCTCGCCGAACACTTCGGGCGGGAGTCCTGGGCCTTTCTGCCGCTGACCGTCGCCGGGCGCACGATGGGCGCGTGGATGGCGGCCTTCACCTACCCGGTCAGCTTCACGCCCGACGAGCGTTCCGTGCTGACGACCGTGGCCCGGATGCTCGCACAGGCCCTCTCCCGCGCCGTGGCCGCCGAGACGGAGCGGGAGCTCACCGACGGCCTGCAGCGCTCGATGATGCCCACCCTCGGCCCGCAGATGCCGGGCATGGGAGTCGCCGCACGCTATGTCCCCACCGGCGGCGGCCTCCAGGTCGGCGGCGACTGGTACGACGTGATCCCGCTGCCGAGCGGCCGCTTCGCCCTGGTCATCGGGGACGTCCAGGGCCACGACGTGCGCGCCGCCGGGCTGATGGGCCAGCTCCGTATCGCCCTGCGCGCGTACGCCTCCGAGGGCCACCGGCCCGACGCGGTCCTCTCCCGGGCCTCACGGTTTCTGTGCGGGATCACGGACTCGGTGACGTACGGCTCCACCGGCGAGAGCGGCGGCAACACCTCGGACCCGCGCTTCGCGACCTGCCTGTACGTCGAGGTGGACCCGGCGACCGGCATCCTGGACTTCGCCCGTGCGGGGCACCCGGACCCCGCGATACGCATGGCGGACGGGACGGTGCTGATACGGCCCACGGCGGGCGGACTGCCGCTCGGCATCGACCCGGACGCCGACTACCCCACGACCCGGCTCGCCCTGGAGCCCGGCGAGACCATGCTGCTGTGCACCGACGGGCTGATCGAGACCGGCGGCCACGACCTCGACACCGGATGGCGCCGTATCCGCCACATCCTGGAATCCCACGACGGCGGCATGGAGGAGCTCGCCGACGCGCTGGTCCAGGGCGTGCACGGGCCCTCCTCGCACCACACCCCGGGGCCGCTGGCCGACCGGCGCGAGGACGACATAGCCGTGCTGCTGCTGAGCCGGCAGGGCAAGGGGGACGGCGACACGGTCGAGGCCCCGCTCTCATCCTCGGTGCGACGCACCGCGCTGACCGTGGCGCAGGCCGAGCCCGAGCGGATCTCGGGGGCCCGCCAGCAGCTGCGCGAGATGCTGCACGACTGGGCCTGCGACGACCAGCGCGATTCGGCGGTCCTCCTCGTCTCCGAGATGCTCACCAACGTCCTCGTCCACACCGACACCGACGCGCTGCTCGTCGCCGAGGTGACCGGCGGTGCGGACGACCGCCGGATGCGGGTCGAGGTCACCGACGCCAGCGACGACCTGCCGCACCGCCGGCATCCGGGCGAACTGGCGTCCTCCGGACGCGGGCTGATGCTCGTGGAATTCCTCGCCGACGCCTGGGGCGTCGACCCACGGGGCGAGGGCAAGAGCATCTGGTTCGAGTTCTACGAGGTGTCTGGTGAAGACGGGGAGGCCGGTGGGGACGGGGAGGCCGACTCGTAGTGGGTCCGGAGTTCCGCGAGGATCCCGAACCCGGCGGCCGTCAACGGTACGGCGAGCAGCATGCCCAGGATGCCCGCGACGGACGCGCCCGCCGTGATCGCCAGCATCACCACCGCCGGATGCATCTGCACGGTCCGGCTCTGGATCATCGGCTGCAGCACATGCCCTTCGAGGACCTGCACGGCGAGCACGACCCCGAGCGCCCACAGCGCGATCACGAACCCCCGGTCGGCGAGCGCGACCAGCACGGCCACCGCTCCGGAGAGGAACGCGCCGAGGTAGGGGATGAACGCCCCCACGAAGACCAGCGCACCGAGCCCGGCCGCGCCCGGGACACGCAGGATCAGCAGCCCGATCGTGATGCACAGGGCATCGATGAGGGCGATCACCGTGGTCCCGCGCATGAAGCCCTGGACGGCGCCGAAGGCGCGCCGGGCCATGGCCTCCACCATGTCCGCGGTGCCGCGCGGCGCCAGCGACCGCAGCAGCCCGGCGGTGCGGTGGGAGTCGCGGAGGAAGAAGAAGACGAGCAGCAGGGCCAGTACGGCCATGGCGATGGACTCGCCCACCACGCTCACGCCGCTGATGACATTGGACGCGGCCGTCGCGCCGAACTTGGTCAGCAGGTCCTTGGCGTTGGCGGCGATGTCGTCGAGGGAGGTGCCCGCCGCGCCGAAGTGCTCGGCGACGGACCGCGCGGCCAGCCTGAGGGAGGCGGTGATCTGGTCCCCGGTGTCGATGAGCGCGGCGACCACGATGTAGACGGCGCCGCCGACGACCACGACCACCGCGACACAGGTGAGCCCCGCGGCCAGCGACCGGTTGACCCCGACGTGCACCAGCCGCCGGTACATCGGCCCGAGCAGCGCGGTGCCGAGGAGCGCGAGCAGCACGGGCACGATCGCCGTACGGAACTCCCCGCACAGCCGGATCCCGACCCACGCCACACCGGCGACGAGCAGGATCACGGCGCACCAGGCGGCCAGCCGCCGGGCGCCCTCGGGGAGTAGCTGCACGCCTCCACCCGACCACGCGAGGGCCGGGCCGTCCCGCCGGAACGGCCCGGTCGGGTGACACGGCGTCAGCGCGAGAGGCCCCGTCCGACGGCCGAAAGGCCCCGTCCGGGGTGGGGACGGGGCCTTTCGTGGTCGGGCGGAGGAAGGCCGGAAGGGGCCGGGAAGGGATTACATCCCGCCCTCGGACATTCCGTGCACCGCCGGAACGGTGCCCAGACGGCCCTTCTGGAAGTCCTCGAAGGCCTGCTGCAGCTCCTCGCGGGTGTTCATCACGAAGGGGCCGTAGTGGGCCATGGGCTCGCGGATCGGCTGTCCGCCGAGCAGGACGACCTCGAGGTCCGGCGTGTTCGCGTCCTGCTTCTCGTCCGCGCGGACGGTCAGCGAGCCGCCCGCGCCGAAGACGGCGGTCTGGCCGGTGTGGACCGGCCGACGGCCCGTACCGACGCTGCCGCGTCCGGCGAGGACGTACGCGAGACCGTTGAAGTCCTCGCGCCACGGGAGGGTCATCTCGGCGCCGGGCGCCAGGGTCGCGTGGACCATGGTGATCGGCGTGTGCGTGATGCCGGGACCCTGGTGGCCGTCGAGCTCACCGGCGATGACGCGCAGCAGCGCGCCGCCGTCGGGGGTGCTCAGCAGCTGGACCGAGCCGCCGCGGATGTCCTGGTACCGGGGGGCCATCATCTTGTCCTTGGCCGGGAGGTTCACCCACAGCTGGAGGCCGTGGAAGAGGCCGCCGGACATGACGAGAGACTCCGGCGGGGCCTCGATGTGCAGGAGGCCGGCGCCCGCCGTCATCCACTGGGTGTCGCCGTTGGTGATGGTGCCGCCACCACCGTTGGAGTCCTGGTGGTCGAAGATGCCGTCGATGATGTACGTCACGGTCTCGAAGCCGCGGTGGGGGTGCCAGGGGGTGCCCTTGGGCTCGCCCGGCGCGTACTCCACCTCGCCCATCTGATCCATCATGATGAACGGGTCGAGGTGGCGGTAGTTGATTCCGGCGAACGCACGGCGAACCGGGAAACCCTCGCCCTCGAAGCCGCTGGGCGCGGTCGTCACGGTGAGCACGGGACGGTCCACGGCGTCGGCCGGCGCGACCACACGGGGCAGGGTCAGCGGGTTCTCGACGGTCACTGCAGGCATGTCGGTACCTCCTTGTGCTGCGAGTTTAGTTGATTGTTGAACTTTCTGCCACCCACAACGACGGACGCCCGGAGGGCATTCCCTCCGGGCGTCCGGACTGTCGTAGGGGAGTGGGCGCTACCCGTACATACGGCGCATGGCGAAGTCCACCATCTGCTCCACGGCCTTCGCGTCGAAGACCATACGGTGCTCCCCCTCCATGTCGAGGACGAAGCCGTAGCCGGTGGGGAGCAGGTCGATCACCTCGGCGCCGGTGATCACGAAGTACTTGGACTCCTTGCCGGCGTACCGGCGCAGCTCCTTGAGCGAGGTGAACATCGGGATGACCGGCTGCTGGGTGTTGTGCAGCGCCAGGAATCCGGGGTTGTCGCCACGTGGGCAGTAGACCTTCGACGTCGCGAAGACCTGCTGGAAGTCCTCCGCGGACATCGATCCCGTGGTGAACGCACGCACCGCGTCCGCCAGCGAGGGCGGGGACGGCTCGGGGTAGAGCGGCGGCTGCTGGCCGTAACCGCCGGGCATCTGCTGCTGCGGCGGGGCGTACTGCTGCTGGGCTGCACCACCAGTCGCGTCATGGCCGTATCCGTACATGGGTCAAAGAGTAGTCGGCCACATATGGGCCATCAGGGGTTGATTCTTATTACCGACGGGTAGCATCATCGTAGCTACTTGCCAGTACGTGTAACGAGGCTGCGAGTACCTCCACCTCCCCGATCCCTTACGGAGCCGTCGCCATGGGGCACTACAAGTCGAATCTCCGCGACATCGAGTTCAACCTCTTCGAGGTGCTCGGGCGCGACAAGCTGTACGGCACCGGACCGTTCGCGGAGATGGACGTCGACACCGCCAAGAGCGTCCTCGACGAGCTGGCCCGTCTCTCGGAGAACGAGCTGGCGGACTCCTTCGCGGACGCCGACCGCAACCCGCCGGTCTTCGACCCGGAGACCAACACGGCTCCCGTACCGGCATCCTTCAAGAAGTCGTACAAGGCCTTCATGGACTCCGAGTACTGGCGCCTGGGCCTGCCCGAGGAGCTCGGCGGCACCACCTCGCCCCGCTCCCTGATCTGGGCGTACGCGGAGCTGGTGCTCGGCGCCAACCCGGCGGTCTGGATGTACTCCTCCGGCCCCGCCTTCGCGGGCATCCTCTTCGAGGAGGGCACCGAGGTCCAGAAGCACATCGCGAAGATCGCCGTCGACAAGCAGTGGGGCTCCACCATGGTGCTCACCGAGCCGGACGCCGGCTCGGACGTGGGCGCGGGCCGCACCAAGGCGGTCCAGCAGGAGGACGGCTCCTGGCACATCGAGGGCGTGAAGCGCTTCATCACGTCCGGTGAGCACGACATGTCGGAGAACATCCTCCACTACGTGCTCGCCCGTCCCGAGGGCGCCGGCCCCGGCACCAAGGGCCTGTCCCTCTTCCTCGTCCCGAAGTACGAGTTCGACTTCGAGACCGGCGAGCTGGGCGAGCGCAACGGCGCGTACGCGACGAACGTCGAGCACAAGATGGGCCTCAAGGCGTCCAACACCTGCGAGATGACCTTCGGCGACCGCCACCCCGCCAAGGGCTGGCTGATCGGCGACAAGCACGACGGCATCCGCCAGATGTTCCGGATCATCGAGTTCGCCCGCATGATGGTCGGCACGAAGGCGATCTCGACCCTGTCGACGGGTTACCTGAACGCCCTTGAGTACGCCAAGGAGCGCGTCCAGGGTCCCGACCTCGCGAACTTCATGGACAAGACCGCGCCCAAGGTCACCATCACGCACCACCCCGACGTGCGCCGCTCGCTGATGACGCAGAAGGCCTACGCCGAGGGCATGCGCGCCCTGGTGCTGCACACCGCCGCGATCCAGGACGAGATCCAGGTCAAGGAGGCCGCCGGCGAGGACACCGCCGCCCTGGAGGCCCTCAACGACCTGCTCCTGCCGATCGTGAAGGGCTACGGCTCCGAGAAGGGCTACGAGCAGCTCGCCCAGTCGCTGCAGACCTTCGGTGGCTCCGGCTTCCTGCAGGAGTACCCGATCGAGCAGTACATCCGCGACGCCAAGATCGACACCCTGTACGAGGGCACCACCGCGATCCAGGGCCAGGACTTCTTCTTCCGGAAGATCGTCCGCAACCAGGGCGCGGCGCTGAACTCCCTCGCCGAGGACATCAAGAAGTTCCTGGCGCTCGGCACGGGCGGCGAGGACCTGTCCGCGGCCCGCGAGCAGCTCGCCAAGGCGGCCGTCGAGCTGGAGGCCATCGTCGGCCTCATGCTCACGGACCTGGCGGCCACCGAGCAGGACGTCAAGAACATCTACAAGGTCGGCCTCAACACCACCCGCCTGCTGCTGGCCTCCGGCGACGTGGTCGTCGGCTACCTGCTGCTGCGCGGTGCCGCCGTGGCCGCCGAGAAGCTGGAGACGGCCTCGGCGAAGGACAAGCCCTTCTACACCGGCAAGATCGCCGCGGCGAAGTTCTTCGCCGCCAACGTCCTGCCCGGCGTCACCGGCGCCCGCAAGCTCGCCGAGGGCGTGGACCTGGACCTGATGGAGCTGGACGAGGCGGCGTTCTGATCCTCGTGGCCTGAGGGCATCGCCGTCGGCGGCCCGTTCCCGGAGCGAATCTCCGGGGGCGGGCCGCCGCCGTACGCGGCCACAAGGGGCTCGCGGCAGCCCGCTCCTCGCATGTATTTCTCGCATGGTTCGAAGACCACGGGACGCGGGGATTCGAAGACCACGAGGCCCGGGAAGCGAACCGGAACCTGCCCCTCCAGTCAGATGTCCGTCCTTCACATCCCCTTACGAGGGGCCGTCCCCATCGCCGGGAGCGGGCCCGCGGGCGTCGTTAAGGTGAACCCATGAGCACAAGCGCCCGCTTCGATCGCGGCCACACCGACGACCTCATGACCTTTCTGGCGGCAAGCCCGACGCCGTACCACGCCGTGGCGAACGCCGCCGAGCGGCTGGAGAAGGCCGGATTCCGTCAGGTCGCCGAGACCGATGCCTGGGAGGGGACGAGCGGCGGCAAGTACGTGCTGCGCGGCGGCGCGATCGTCGCCTGGTACGTGCCCGAGGGTGCCGAGCCGCACACCCCGTTCCGGATCGTGGGCGCGCACACCGACTCCCCCAATCTGCGGGTGAAGCCGCAGCCGGACAGCGGGGCGCACGGCTGGCGCCAGGTCGCCGTGGAGATCTACGGCGGCCCGCTGCTGAACTCCTGGCTGGACCGGGACCTGGGGCTGGCGGGACGACTGACGCTGAAGGACGGCTCCTCGCGTCTGGTAAACATCGACCGGCCCCTGCTGCGCGTGCCCCAGCTCGCCGTGCACCTCGACCGTTCCGTCTCCACCGACGGCCTCAAGCTCGACAAGCAGCGTCATCTGCAGCCCGTCTGGGGTCTGGGCGACCCCGGCGAGGGCGACCTGATCGCCTTCCTGGAGGAGGAGTCGGGGCTGCCGGCGGGTGAGGTCGCCGGCTGGGACCTGATGACCCACTCCGTCGAGCGGCCCGCGTACCTGGGCCGCGACAAGGAGCTGGTGGCCGGACCGCGCATGGACAACCTGCTGTCCCTGCACGCCGGTACGGCGGCGCTGATCGCGGCGGCGACGGGCGAGGGCTCACCTTCCGACTCCGGTTCCGGCTCCCCCTCCGGTTCGGATTCCGGTTCTGGCTCGGGTTCCGGTTCGGGGCTCTCGTACATCCCCGTCCTCGCGGCCTTCGACCACGAGGAGAACGGCTCGCAGAGCGACACCGGCGCCGACGGTCCGCTGCTCGGCGGCGTGCTGGAACGCTCGGTGTTCGCGCGCGGCGGCTCGTACGAGGACCGGGCGCGCGCCTTCGCGGGCACCATCTGCCTCTCCTCCGACACGGGCCACGCCGTCCACCCCAACTACGCGGAGCGGCACGACCCGACGCACCACCCGCGCGCGGGCGGCGGCCCCATCCTCAAGGTGAACGTCAACAACCGCTACGCCACGGACGGTTCGGGCCGTGCCGTCTTCGCCGCCGCCTGCGCGAAGGCCGGTGTGCCCTTCCAGTCCTTCGTCTCCAACAACTCGATGCCCTGCGGCACCACCATCGGCCCGATCACCGCGGCCCGCCACGGCATCAGGACCGTCGACATCGGCGTGGCCATCCTCTCGATGCACAGCGCCCGCGAACTCTGCGGCGCTGACGACCCGTTCCTGCTGGCCAACGCGCTGGTGGCGTTCCTGGAAGGTTAGTTCCGCATGCCCGGCGCGCCGCCGGGTACCCGGACCGGGCCTGAGAGAAGCCGAGTTGGTGACAAGGAGGCGACACCCATGAGTCTGGGCGGATGCATCATCCTGATCGCAGCGGGGGCGGTCCTCACATTCGCGACCGACTGGCACATGAAGGGGGTCAACCTCGACCTGGTCGGTCTCATCTTCATGATCGTCGGGCTGATCGGCGTGGTGACGTTCAGCAGCATCGCCAGGAGGCGCCGGGTGGTCATACCGCCCAGCACCCCGGTGATCGAGGAGGAGCGGCACCACCGGGGCGGCTACGGCGTGTAGCCAACGCTGCGGAAGTACGTGCAGCCAACGCTGCGGACGCAGGGGACGATCAGTCGGCCATGCCCGCCAGCACCAGCGGCAGCCGGTCCGTGCCACCCTCGGTGAGGCGGACCGGCACACCCCAGTCCTGCTGGTGGACATGGCAGGCCGGGTACTCGTTCGCGGGATCGTCGTCGCAGGACGCCGCCATCGCGGAGACATGCAGAACGCCCTCCGTGACGGCCGGGTTCAGCTCCAGGGCGCGGAAGAGATCGGTTCCCGCGCCCTCGCCCGTGAGCAGCAGCTCGGGCGGGGTCGAGGACACGAGCAGCCGGGTGGACGGCCCGTAGCGCATGTCCAGCTTCTGGCCCGTCGGGGCCTGGAAGACGACGTCCAGCCGGAGCCCTCCCGGAGCGACTTCGGTCGCCGCGCGCTGGGTGCGGTGGGCCACCGACTCCACCCGCACGGCCTCCTCGGGAAGCCGCAGCCGGGTCAGCCGGTGCCGCGCCGACTCCACGACCACGATGTCGTCCCCGACGAGAACCGCGTCGCTGGGCTCCCTCAAGTCGGTCGCCAGCGTGGTCAGCTCGCCCGTCGCGGGGTCGTAGCGGCGCAGTGCGTGGTTGTACGTGTCGCTGACCGCAACCGAGCCGTCGGGGAGGGCCGTGACACCCAGCGGGTGCTGGAGCAGGGCCTGTTCGGCGGCTCCGTCCCGGTGCCCGAAGTCGAACAGCCCGGTGCCGACGGCGGTGTGCACGGTCCCGTCGAGGTCGACCCAGCGCAGGGCGCTCGTCTCGGAGTCGGCCAGCCAGAGCCGGTCGGCGGTGGCGGCGAGCCCGGAGGGCTGCGCGAACCAGGCCTCGGCCCCCGGCCCGTCCACGAGCCCCTCGTTCGTCGTACCGGCGGCGACCCCGACGGTGGAGCCCCGCGGGTCATACGCCCACAGCTGGTGCACCCCGGCCATGGCGATCCAGACCTTCCCGCCGAACAGCGCCACGTCCCACGGCGAGGACAGGTCCACCTCGCGCGCCGGGCCGGACGTCGGCGAGCCCTGCCACCACTGGCGTCCCGTCCCCGCGAGGGTGCTGACCTCGCCGGTCACGAGGTCGAGGCGGCGCAGCGCGTGGTTCACGGTGTCCGCGACGACGACCGAACCGTCGTCGAGCAGCGCCAGCCCCTGCGGCTCGCTGAACCCGGCCTCCTCGGCCGATCCGTCCACGAACCCCCGCACCCCGGAGCCGATCCGCCGTACGACGCTCTCCCCGTCGCCCTCCAGCTCGACGAGCTGGTGCCGGGTCGTGTCGCTGACCAGGAGGTTCCCGCTCGGCAGGGCGAGGGCCTTGCCGGGGAAGCGGAGCGCCGTGGGCTCGGGCTCGGGTGCCACGTACGGCCCGTCGCCGCGGCGCAGCGTCCCCTTGGCCGCGTGCTCGGCCTCCAGCTCCTCCACCAGGCGGGCGATCGCGTGCGCGTGCCCCTCACCGGCGTGCTGCGCGACCACGTACCCCTCGGGGTCGATCACGACGAGCGTCGGCCAGGCACGCACGGCGTACTGCTTCCAGGTCGCGAGCTCGGGATCGTCGAGCACCGGGTGCTCGACCCCGTACCGCTCCACCGCGTCCACGACCGCCTGGTGCTCGGCCTCGTGCACGAACTTCGGCGAGTGCACCCCGATGATCACCACCGTGTCCCGGTGCTTCTCCTCCAGCTCCCGCAGCTCGTCCAGGACATGCAGACAGTTGATGCAGCAGAAGGTCCAAAAATCGAGGATGACAATGCGCCCTCGCAGGTCGGCGAGGGTGTACTGCCGCTCTCCCGTGTTCAGCCAGCCGCCCTTGCCGATCAGCTCGGGGGCGCGGACGCGAGCGCGGCGGGGGGTGGGTGCCGAGGCGGTGGGCGGGGCGGAGTCGTTCATGGAAACAAGGGTGCCACCCGCCACCGACAATCAGCCCAGCGCGTGCCCCGTGGTGGCGTCCACGTGGTCCGGGATCTCGTCGTGGCGGTCGCCGACGGTGCTGGTTCCGGTGGGCTCGAAGAGCAGGATCGCGGCGCCGGTCGGGGCGGCCGGCCTGTGTTCGGTCCCGCGGGGGACGGTGAAGACGGAGCCCTGGGGGAGAACGACGGTCCGCTCGCCCGCCGTCTCCCGGAGCGCGATGGTCAGCTCGCCCTCCAGGACCAGGAAGAACTCGTCCGTGTGGTCGTGCACGTGCCACACGCGCTCGCCCTCGACCTTGGCGATGCGCACGTCGTAGTCGTTGACGGCGGTGACGATACGGGGGCTCCAGAGGTCGGAGAAGGAGGCGAGGGCGGTGGCGAGGGCGACGGGCTCACCGCCGCTGTCCGAAGAGGTGGTACGGGTGCTGCTCGAAGAGGCCATGTGGTCATCCTCGGCGGTGGTGCGGCACGAGCACGAGTGC
Organism: Streptomyces sp. NPDC096311; assembly: GCF_044763085.1. NCBI lineage: Bacteria > Bacillati > Actinomycetota > Actinomycetes > Kitasatosporales > Streptomycetaceae > Streptomyces > Streptomyces sp. NPDC096311. The sequence goes on along the minus strand of NZ_JBIWFN010000006.1, from coordinate 25,524 downwards.
TAGAAATCGCATATGGCGCAAGAATCCTCTCACCGTGTCGTGCTGATCGTCGACGAGAACTCGAACCCGTTCGAGATGAGCTGTGCCATCGAGGTCTTCGGGCTGCCCCGGCCCGAACTGGGGCGGGAGTTGTACGACTTCCGGCTCTGCGCCGCCGGGCCGCTTACGCGGATGCGCGACGGCTTCTTCACGCTGACCGGAGTCGCCGGTCTTGAGGCGGCCGAGGAGGCGGACACGCTGATCGTGCCGAACCGGCCGGACACCGAGGCCCCGCGCTCACCCCGTGTGCTGGATGTCGTGCGCCGGGCGCACGCGCGCGGCGCACGGCTACTCGGTTTCTGCTCGGGCGCGTTCACGATCGCGGAGGCCGGGCTGCTGGACGGGCGGCGGGCGGCCTGCCACTGGATGTGGGCGGACTCCTTCCGGGCGCGTTTCCCGGCGGTGCGCCTGGAGCCGGACGTCCTCTTCGTGGACGACGGCGACATCCTCACGGCGTCCGGCAGCGCCTCGGCGCTCGACCTGGGGCTGCACGTCGTGCGCCGGGACCACGGCGCCGAGATCGCCAACGCGGTCAGCCGACGGCTCGTGTTCGCGGCGCACCGGGACGGAGGTCAGCGGCAGTTCGTGGAGCGGCCGGTGCCCGACGTGCCGGACGAGTCGCTCGGTCCGCTGCTCGCGTGGGCGCAGGAACGGCTGGGCGAGCCGCTGACGGTGGCGGACCTCGCGGCCCACGCGGCCGTCTCCCCCGCCACGCTCCACCGCCGTTTCCGAACCCAGTTGGGCACCACGCCACTGGCCTGGCTCACCGGGGAACGCGTCGCCGTCGCCTGCCGGTTGATCGAGCGGGGAGAGGAGCGACTGGACGTCGTGGCCGAGCGGAGCGGCCTGGGCACGGCGGCCAACCTACGGGCACGGCTCCGGCGGGAGACCGGGCTGAGCCCGTCGGCGTACCGGCGGCGGTTCGGGCCGGCCCCCGGAGAAGCGGTGATACCCGGCTCCTTCGTGAGGAAGGAGCCGGGCGCGGGTTTTCCGGCCTCAGGAGGACGGAGCGGGACCGGGCTGTGAAGTGGCCTGGGATCCGGCCTGCTTGCCCCAGGCCTCGGACGCCGCCTTCGGAGGGGTGAAGGCGTGATGATCTTGTGGATCCCGGGAACCGGTAACGGTATGAGATTCCTCGTACGCGACCGGCTCCTCGGCTTCGGTGACGACTACTGGATCGAGGACGACCACGGCAACAAGGTGTTCCTCGTCGACGGCAAGGCGATGCGACTGCGGGACACCTTCGAGCTGAAGGACACCCGCGGGCGTGTCCTCATCGACATCCACCAGAAGATGTTCGCCCTGCGGGACACGATGGTGATCGACCGAGAGGGGGAACCGCTGGCGACGATCAGACGCAAGCGGCTGTCCCTGCTCCGCAACCACTACCGGGTGTCCCTGGTGGACGGTACGGAACTCGACGTCAGCGGCAAGATCCTCGACCGCGAGTTCGCCGTCGAGTACGAGGGTGAGCTGCTGGCGGTGATCTCGCGCCGTTGGCTGCACGTACGGGAGACGTACGGCGTCGACGTCGTCCGCGAGGACGCGGACCCCGCGCTGCTGATCGCGGTGGCGGTGTGTGTGATCCACCTGGCGGAGAAGGAGCGGGGCGAGGACTGACTCGACGGGCCGAGGTGAGGAGGGGCCAGAGGAGAGGAGAGGAGCGGCCGGAAGACCGGGGAAAAAGGACCGGCTCAGCGGCGCGGTGCCGTCAGTCCCAGCATCCGGTCCTTCAGCGCCGGGAACTGCTCCCGCGTGGTCGCGACCTTCCCGGGGTCGAAGTCCACCGTGAGCACCTGCTCCCCGGCCCCCGCCTCCGCCAGGACCTCCCCCCACGGATCGACCACGATCGAGTGACCGGCCTGGGGAACGCCCGCGTGCGTGCCGGCCGTTCCACAGGCGAGAACGAACGCCTGGTTCTCGACCGCGCGGGCCTGGGCGAGCAGCGTCCAGTGGGAGCGGCGCCGCTCGGGCCAGCCGGCCGAGAGGACGAGGGTCTCGGCGCCGGCGTCGACGAGCCCGCGGAAGAGCTCGGGGAAGCGGAGGTCGTAGCAGGTGGCGATGCCGAGGGTGGTCTCCGGCAGACGGACCGTCGCCAGTTCGGCGCCCGCGCCCATCATGACGGCCTCGCCCTTGTCGAAGCCGAAGCGGTGGATCTTGCGGTAGGTGGCGGCCAGGTCGCCGGAGGGGGTGAAGACGAGAGAGGTGTTGTAGAGCGTGCCGTCGGCGTCCCGCTCGGGGATCGACCCGGCGTGCAGCCAGGTGCCCGCGTCGCTCGCCGCCTTCGCCATGACCTCGAACGTCGGCCCTTCGAGGGACTCCGCCTCGGTACCGAACGCCTCGTAGGCGAACGCGCCGGTGGTCCACAGCTCCGGCAGCACGACCAGATCGACTCCGGCTTGTTCTCGTACCAGAGCGGCCACACGCCGCCGACGCGAATCGACCGATTCGCCGTCGTTTACGTCGATCTGGAGGAGAGAGGCGCGCACACTACCACCGTCCTGGCATTCGAGCCGTCCATACAGGCCTACGATCGTCACACGAAAGCACTGCCGGGGTGCCTCACAGCAGCGTAACTTAGCGTCCCAAGACACCCGCTACCTGTGCACTGCCCGCGTCCTACCGCCCGAGGGGTCCCGTTCCGTGAGTCTGCATCCCAGCCTTCAGTCCTACGCCGACGCCTGGACCCACTCCGTCGATGCGATATCCGAGTTGGTGTCGCCGCTGGTGGAAGGTGAGTGGAACCGGCGCACGCCCTGCCCCGGCTGGTCGGTGCGGGATCTCGTCTCGCACGTCATCGGGCTCGACTGCGAGATGCTGGGCGATCCGCGGCCGATCCACACGCTCCCCCGCGATCTGTATCACGTGACGAACGAGCACCAGCGGTACATGGAGATGCAGGTCGACGTGCGCCGCCACCACACGGCGCCGGAGATGACCTCCGAGCTGGAGTACACGATCATCCGCCGCAACCGTCAGCTGCGGAACGAGTCGCGGCAGCCGGACGCCAAGGTGCGCGGGCCGCTCGGGACCGAGATCACCCTCGAACAGGCGATGCGCAGGCGTGCGTTCGACGTATGGGTGCACGAACAGGACCTGCGGGTGGCCCTCGGGATGCCCGGCAACCTCGACTCTCCCGGCGCGCACATCGTCCGCGACAAGCTCCTCGGGGCCCTGCCGAAGGTCGTCGCCAAGGACGCGGGGGCGCCCGCGAACTCTGCGGTCGTCTTCGACATCCACGGGCCGCTGGAGTTCCTGCGGACGGTGCGGGTCGATGCGGACGGGCGCGGCTCGATAGACGGCGCCCCCTCTCTCGGCCCGGCCGCCACCCTGACCCTCGACTGGGAGACGTACTTCCGTCTCGCCTGCGGCCGCGTCACGGCCGACGCCGTCTTCGACCGCATCAAGACGGAGGGCGACCCGGAACTGACCGCGGCCATCCTGAGGAACTTCACGGTCACGCCGTAGCGCGAGGTTCTCGGACCGCGGGTTGGGCGGGGGCTGCTGGTCAGGCAGTTCCCCGCGCTCCTGAAGGGGCGCTACGCGGGGACGTGCACCGTCTCCACGCGGCTGGCCACCAGCCGCTCACGCTCCCTGCGCGCCGCCTGCTTCCGCAACCGGAAGATCTGGCTCAGCCCCAGCGCCTGAAGAACGAACACGGCGGAGAAGGCGACGCGATAGTTGTCCCCGGTCGCGTCCAGCAGCACGCCGATCGCGAACAACGTCGTCATGGAGGCGACGAAACCGCCCATGTTGGTGATCCCGGACGCGGTGCCCTGCCGCTCCAGTGGATTCGCGGGCCGCGCGAAGTCGAACCCGATCATGGAAGCCGGCCCACACGCCCCGAGCACCGCGCACAGCACGACCAGCAGCCACATGGGATCCCGGTCACCGGGATACGCCAGCGCACTCGCCCAGACCACCGCCGTCGCCGTCACCGTCCCGAGCGCCAGCGGAAGCCGCGCCGCGTGATGCCGGGCGACGATCTGCCCGTAGACAAGACCCACGAACATGTTGGACAGCACCACGAGGGTGAGCAGTTCACCGGCCGTCGCCCGCGACAGCCCCTGCGCCTGGACCAGGAACGGCATGCCCCACAGGAGCAGGAAGACCATCGCCGGGAACTGTGTCGTGAAGTGCACCCACATCCCCAGTCGCGTGCCGGGCTCCCGCCACGACGCCGCGATCTGTCGCCGCACATACGCGGCCCCCTGGTGCGGGAACGGTTCCGGCTCGTGCCCCTCGGGGTGGTCCTTCAGGAAGAGAAGGAGGAGTACGAGGACGACCACTCCGGCGAACGCGCTGCCCGCGAACGCCGTCGTCCACCCCACCCCGTGCAGCAGCCGCGCGATGACGAGGGTGGAGACCAGGTTGCCCGCCATGCCCACAAGACCGGCGAGCTGCGCGACCAACGGCCCCCGCCGCGCCGGGAACCACCGCGTGCCCAGCCGCAGCACGCTGATGAACGTCATCGCGTCCCCGCAGCCCAGCAGCGCGCGCGAGGCGAGCGCCATCCCGTACGTGGAGGAGAACGCGAAGCCCAACTGGCCCGCGGTGAAGAGCAGGACGCCGATGGTCAGCACCTTCTTGGTGCCGAGTCCGTCGACCAGCAGTCCCACGGGTATCTGCATGCCCGCGTAGACGAGGAGTTGCAGGATCGAGAAGGTGGAGAGGGCGGAGGCGTTCACATGGAAGCGGTCCGCGGCGTCGAGCCCGGCCACTCCCAGCGAGGTACGGAAGATGACGGCGACGAAGTAGACGGAGACGCCGATGCCCCAGACGCCGATCGCGCGGCGGCCCCCGGGCGGGTCTCCGGGGAGCGAGACGGCCGAGTGGGAGCTCATCGGACCTCGCCCCGCGCCAGGTTCGAGAACCAGCTGACGTGACCGTGGACGATGTCGACCGCCGCCTCCGCGTCGCCGGACCGCAGTGCTTCGAGGATCGCCTCGTGCTCGGTGAGCGTCTTGGTGATGCGGTCGGGGTGCGCGTGCATGACCGCGACGCCCATCCGCAACTGCCGGTCGCGCAACTGGTCGTAGAGCCGGGAGAGGATCTCGTTGCCGCCGCTGCGGACGATCTCGGCGTGGAAGCAGCGGTCGGTGACGGCGGCGCCGGCCAGGTCTCCCGCGGCGGCCTGCTCCTTCTGCTGCGCGAGGAGTTCCTCCAGGCGCGCGATGAGACGCGGCGACGCGGGTACGGCCTTGCGGACCGAGTGTTCCTCCACGAGTTGCCGTGTCTCGACCACGTCCGCGATCTCCTGCGCGGAGACGGGCAGGACGAGCGCGCCCTTCTTCGGGTAGAGCTTGATCAGGCCCTCGACCTCGAGCCGGAGCAACGCCTCGCGCACCGGCGTGCGCGAGACCCCCACGGCCTCGGCGAGCTCGCCCTCGGTGAGCAGCGTCCCACCCTCGTAACGGCGTTCCAGGACGCCCCGCTTGACGTGGGTGTAGACGCGGTCGGCGGCGGGGGGTTGCTTGGTGGCGGGCGGAGCGGACACGGACGGCGCGACAGGCATGCGCACATCATAGATACAACACGTACGCATGGTCGTGCGTCGTCCAGGATGCGGACCGATAGCCTTCACGCGGTCAACGCCCGCCCCTCGGCGTAACCCACGTCACACAATTCCAGCCCATCTTCCGTGCATCCCTTTGGGTCCCTCACGAGTCCGTACGTAAGACGGCACTGCCATGTGCCGTTCTCCCAGGGGCATTTCGCGCATTCGGAGCGTTCATTTTGATTACCGGCATTAAGGGCACGCGTTTCCGTCGAGCCGCCGCTGTCACCGTTACCACCGGCGCCGTACTGGCGGCCGGAGCCTTCGGGGCCGCCCCCGCAGGGGCCGTCACGACGCCCACCATCGCCGCCGCCGGCGGCTACGTGATGAACAACGGCACGGCCAAGACCTTGTACACCAAGGCTGCGGACACCAAGCGTTCCACCGGTTCCACCACCAAGATCATGACCGCCAAGGTCGTGCTCGCGCAGCCGAACCTCAACCTCGACGCCAAGGTCACGATCCAGAAGGCGTACAGCGACTACATCGTCGCCAACACCGCGTCCTCCGCCCACCTGATCGTCGGCGACAAGGTCACCGTCCGTCAGCTCCTCTACGGTCTGATGCTGCCGTCCGGCTGTGACGCCGCCTACGCGCTCGCCGACAAGTTCGGCTCGGGCACGACCCGTGCCGCCCGCGTGAAGTCGTTCATCGGCAAGATGAACACCACCGCGCGGAGCCTCGGCATGACGAACACGAAGTTCGACTCGTTCGACGGCATCGGCAACGGCAGCAACTACTCGACGCCGCGCGACCTGACGAAGCTCGCCAGCAGCGCGATGAAGAGCACCACGTTCCGCACGGTCGTGAAGACCAAGTCGTACACGGCGAAGACCGTCACGAAGACCGGCAGCACCCGCACCATGGCGGCGTGGACCAACACGAACACGCTGCTCAGCAGCTACAGCGGCACCATCGGCGTGAAGACCGGCTCCGGCCCCGAGGCCAAGTACTGCCTCGTCTTCGCGGCCACCCGCAACGGCAAGACGATCATCGGCACGGTCCTCGCGTCGACCTCGATCACCCAGCGCGCCACGGACGCCACCAAGCTCCTGAACTACGGCTTCGCCAAGTAGTTCCCGGACAGAGCAGTTCCCGGGCACCACAGCCGAAGGGGGCCCGTCGCCGAACGCGACGGGCCCCCTTCGTCGTGCCCGCGCCGACTACGCGCCGGCGCTCACGCCCAGGTGATCAGCCGCTTCGGCTGTTCCAGGATCGCCGCCACGTCGGCCAGCACCTTGGAGCCCAGTTCGCCGTCGACCAGGCGGTGGTCGAAGCTCAGCGCGAGCGTCGTCACCTGGCGGGGCTTGACCTTGCCCTTGTGGACCCAGGGCTGGAGCTTGATCGCGCCGATCGCGAGGATCGCCGACTCGCCGGGGTTGAGGATCGGCGTGCCGGTGTCGACGCCGAAGACGCCGACGTTCGTGATCGTGACCGTGCCGCCCTGCATCGCGGCGGGTGAGGTCTTGCCCTCACGGGCCGTGGCCACCAGCTCGCCCAGGGACCCGGCGAGTTGAGGGAGCGTCTTGGTGTGGGCGTCCTTGATGTTCGGGACGATCAGACCACGCGGGGTGGCGGCGGCGATGCCCAGGTTCACGTAGTGCTTGAGCACGATCTCCTGGGCCGCCTCGTCCCAGGACGCGTTGACGTCCGGGTTGCGCTTGATGGCGACCAGCAGGGCCTTGGCGATGAGCAGGAGCGGGTTGACCCGCAGGCCCTGCATCTCCTTGTCCTGCTTGAGCTCCTCGACGAGCTTCATCGTGCGCGTCACGTCGACCGTCACGAACTCGGTGACGTGCGGCGCGGTGAACGCCGAGCCGATCATCGCGGCGGCCGTGGCCTTGCGGACCCCCTTGATCGGGATACGCGTCTCACGCGCCGTGTCGTACGTGACGACCGGAGCGGGAGCCTGGGCCTGGGCGGGAACCGGGGGCGCCGGCACAGCCGGCTGCTCCGGGGCCGGAGCAGGTGCGACCGCCGCGTGCACGTCCTCGCGCGTGATGATGCCGTCCGGGCCCGACGGCGTGATCGTGGCCAGGTCGACGCCGAGGTCCTTGGCGAGCTTGCGGACCGGGGGCTTGGCGAGAGGGCGCTGCCCGACCGGCGCGGACCCGTGGCCGTGGCCGTTGAGCTCGCCCTGGAGCGCGGTCGCCGCCAGGAACGTCTCGGGCTGCTGGGCCGGGACCTCGGCGCCCTTGCGGGGGCGGCGCTTCGTGGAAGCCTCGGCCACCCCGTACCCGACGAGGACCGGTGTGCGGCCCTCGGGCTTGGGTTCCTCGGCGACCGGTGCCTGGGGAGTGGGGGCGGCGGGCGTCTCCGCCACGGGCGCTTCCACGGCGACGGGGGCCTGCCCGGTGAGCGCCGAACCGCCGGCCACGTCCACCGCGATGATCACCTGGCCCACGTCCACCGTCGTCCCCTCGGGGAAGTGGAGTTCGCGCACCACGCCGTCGTACGGGATGGGCAGTTCCACGGCGGCCTTGGCGGTCTCGACCTCGCAGACGACCTGGCCGTCGGTGACCGTGTCACCGGGCTGGACGTACCACTTGAGGATCTCCGCCTCGGTGAGCCCCTCGCCCACGTCGGGCATCTTGAACTCGCGGAGCCCCGACGCGTTCTCAGTCATCGTCGTCACGACCCTCTCCTCAGTACGCCAGTGAGCGGTCGACGGCGTCGAGCACCCGGTCCAGGCCCGGAAGGTACTCCTCCTCCAGGCGCGCCGGCGGATAGGGGGCGTGATAGCCGCCCACCCGCAGGACGGGTGCCTCCAGGTGGTAGAAGCACCGCTCCGTGATGCGGGCGGCGATCTCCGCGCCCGTACCGAGGAAGACCGGGGCCTCGTGCACCACGACCAGGCGGCGGGTCTTCTCCACCGAGACCTGGACGGAGTCGAAGTCGATCGGGGACATCGAACGCAGGTCCAGGACCTCGATCGACTTGCCCTCCTCCTGGGCGGCCGCGGCCGCCTCCAGGCAGACCTTCACCATCGGGCCGTAGGCGGCGAGCGTCAGATCGCTGCCCTGGCGCGCCACGACCGCCTTGTGCAGCGGTCCGGGAATCGCGTCGGTGGTGACCTCGCCCTTGTCCCAGTAGCGCCGCTTCGGCTCGAAGAAGATCACCGGGTCGTCGCTCTGGATGGCCTGCTGCATCATCCAGTAGGCGTCCGACGCGTTCGACGGGGAGACCACCTTCAGGCCCGCCACGTGCGCGAACAGCGCCTCGGGGGACTCGGAGTGGTGCTCGACCGCGCCGATGCCACCGCCGTACGGAATCCGGATCACGACGGGAAGCTTGATCTTGCCCAGCGCCCGCGCGTGCATCTTCGCGAGCTGCGTGACGATCTGGTCGTACGCCGGGAAGACGAAACCGTCGAACTGGATCTCCACCACCGGCCGGTAACCGCGCAGCGCGAGACCGATCGCCGTGCCGACGATGCCCGACTCCGCGAGCGGGGTGTCGATGACCCGGTCCTCGCCGAAGTCCTTCTGGAGCCCGTCGGTGACCCGGAAGACACCGCCGAGCTTGCCGACGTCCTCACCCATGATCAGGACCTTGGGGTCGGCGTCGAGGGCCGTACGCAGCGACTCGTTGATCGCCTTGGCCAACGCCATCTTTTCCGCAGCCATCGCTACTTGCCCTCCCCTTCATCCGCGAACGACGCCTGGTAGGCGGCGAACTGGGCCCGCTCCTCGTCGACGAGCGCGTGCCCGTCGGCGTACACGTTCTCGAAGATGGCGAAGTGGTCCGGGTCCGGCATGGCGCGGACGACTTCGCGTACTCGTTTGCCCAACGCCTCGCTCTCGGCCTCAAGTTCCGCGAAGAATCCCTCGTCCGCGTGGTTTGAAGCCTCCAGGTACGCGCGCAGGCGCAGGATCGGGTCCTTCGCCTCCCACGACTCGCGCTCCTCGTCGGCCCGGTACTTGGTCGGGTCGTCGGAGGTGGTGTGCGCGCCCATGCGGTAGGTGTACGCCTCCACGAGGGTGGGGCCCTCGCCGCGGCGGGCCCGCTCCAGCGCCCACTTGGTGACCGCCAGACAGGCGAGGACGTCGTTGCCGTCGACCCGGACGCCCGGGAAGCCGTAGCCCTGCGCGCGCTGGTAGAGCGGGACGCGGGTCTGCTTCTCGGTCGGCTCGGAGATCGCCCACTGGTTGTTCTGGCAGAAGAACACGACCGGGGCGTTGTAGACCGCGGAGAAGGTGAACGATTCAGCGACGTCGCCCTGGCTGGAGGCGCCGTCCCCGAAGTACGCGATCACGGCCGAGTCCGCGCCGTCCTTGGCGACGCCCATGGCGTAGCCGGTGGCGTGCAGCGTCTGCGAGCCGATGACGATCGTGTACAGGTGGAAGTTGTTGCTGTTCGGGTCCCAGCCGCCGTTGTTCACACCCCGGAACATGCCGAGCAGGTTGGTCGGATCGACCCCGCGGCACCAGGCGACGCCGTGCTCACGGTAGGTCGGGAAGACGTAGTCGTCCTCGCGGGTGGCCCGCCCGGAGCCGATCTGAGCGGCCTCCTGGCCGAGCAGCGAGGCCCACAGGCCCAGCTCGCCCTGGCGTTGCAGGGAGGTGGCCTCGGCGTCGAAGCGGCGGGTCAGCACCATGTCCCGGTACAGACCGCGCAGCTCTTCGGGGGTGATGTCGGCGACGTACGGGTCGTACGTGGCGTCCTCGACCCGCTCGCCCTCCGGCGTCAGCAGCTGGACGAGCTCGGGACCGGGGCCCGATGCGCCAGGTGCGCCGGGTACGCCCGGTGACTTCTTGCCGGCCGCGCTGGTGCGCTTGGTCGCGGCGCTCTTCGTACCGGTCGTACTGGCGCCGCTTTTCGCAGCGGTCGTACCGGCGCTGCGTCGCGGCTTGCGCGCGGCAGTGCTCTCCACGGTCACGTGTGCTCCTCCGTCGGTCCGGCCCCCGGGGTTGCCGGGTGGCCAGTGCGGCTCGCCTGTTCCAAGTACCCGTGCACGGGGTGGGTGCACTCGGCCGGGAACAGGCGTGACAGGTGCCCCGGCGAGCGCCCTGCAACGGCCACGTTACCCAGTGCTCCACAATTCTGTGAAACCCCTCCTGACCTGCGTTTTTGCTTGGACTTCCCACTATTTATTAGTCGGATTTCCAAGTAATGCACGCAGGTCGGGAACAGTCGCTGGTCACAGCACTGGTCACAGCCTCGCAGGGGGCCGGAACACGGGCACGTTATCCCGGTCACCCCGGGCACGGGAAGAGTTCACCCCGGGCAGGGCCAAGGGTGTTGTGTGACACTGCCTTTGTGCCCGAAAGTGGAAAAATTACCGTATTTCTCCTCGACGATCACGAAGTGGTACGCCGCGGTGTCCATGAGTTGCTTTCGGGCGAGGACGACATCGAGGTCGTCGGCGAGGCCGGCACGGCGGCCGACGCGCTGGCGCGGATTCCGGCCACGGCCCCGGACGTCGCGGTCCTGGACGTACGGCTCCCGGACGGCAGCGGAGTGGAGGTCTGCCGCGAGATCCGGTCGCTGAACGCGGACATCAAGTGCCTGATGCTGACCTCCTTCGCCGACGACGAGGCGCTTTTCGACGCGATCATGGCGGGCGCGTCGGGCTACGTGCTGAAAGCGATCCGCGGCGCCGAACTGCTCTCGGCCGTACGCGATGTCGCGGCCGGCAAGTCGCTGCTCGACCCCGTGGCCACCGCCCAGGTCCTGGCGCGGCTGCGGCGCGGCGGCGGTGTCAGGAACGGCGACAAGCTCGGACACCTCACCGAGCAGGAGCGCAAGGTCCTCGACCTGATCGGCGAGGGGCTCACCAACCGCGTGATCGGCGAGCGGCTGCATCTCGCCGAAAAGACGATCAAGAATTACGTGTCGAGCCTGCTGTCCAAACTGGGCATGGAACGGCGCGCACAGGCCGCCGCCTATGTGGCGCGCATCCAGGCGGAGAAGCAGCGCCACTGAGCGCGGCACCGAAGAACCCGGCTCACTGAGCACGGAGCCGCCGATCCCGCCCTGCTTGCGTTTCGGGACCTTTGGCCCCTCTTCAAGGGGCGGGTGCCTCTTTTTCGGGGCCTTCAGGGTGTCGGAAATTGGGGGCATGCCCATCGACGACGAGCTCGCCGTGGAACTCCTCGGCCGTACCGACCACGGCCGGCTGGCCGCCAGCCTGCGCGCCATGCCCTTCCTCACCCTCGCCCGCCACGTCGTGGTGGACGGCCGCGTCCTGTTGCGCCTGCACCGGGGCTGCGGCTACCACAGGGCCTGCCTCGGGAGCGTCGTCGCCTACGGCACCGACAACCTGGCCACGGCAGGGCCCGGCGAGAGCGTGTGGTCCCTACAGATCGTGGGCCGGTGCGAGGCCGTGGAGCCCACCTCGTCCCACCGCGAGCTGTTCGGGCCCGCGCCGCGGTTCATGGACGGCGAGCCCTTCGACCCGGTCCATCTGAGCATCGAGCCCCAGTTCTGCACCGTCCATTCCGCGGACGATGCCATGGAACGCCAGTTCCGGCGCACCCTGTGACTGTCCCGTGATCGAAGACGACTGTCTGTGACAAACCCGAGGTCAGAGGCCCGGCTCGTGCCCTAGCATCTGGCGCGTGCCGCGCCTATCCGCACCACCCCCGGTGTCTCACGCGCCCCCTCTGGGCGCCCTCCTCCGCCAGTACGCCGCCGGGTCCCCGCTGACCTGCGACCCCGTCGAACAGGGGCTGCTCAATCGCGGCTATCGGCTGCGCACCACCCGCGGCCGCTACTTCCTCAAGCACCATTTCGACCCCGAGACCGCCGACCCCGCGGCTATCGCCCGTCAGCACCGGGCGACCCAGCGTCTCGCCGACCTCGGCGTCCCCGTCGCCCCGCCGCTGACCGGCACCGACGGGCGTACCGTCGCCGTCATCGGGGGCCACGCGTACGCGCTGCACCCCTGGATCGACGGCCGGCACCGGCACGGCGGCCAGCTCACCACGCGGCAGTGCGCACGGCTGGGGGCACTCCTGGGTGTCGTCCACGCGAGCCTGGAGCGGGTGATGCCGACGCAGGGCCGCACCCCGGCGAGAGCGACCGACGTCACCGGGGCGACGAAAGGCTCGGCAAGGGCGGGAGGCTCGGCGAAGGCCGGCGCGGGAGGCTCAGCGGCGGCGGAAGGGGTCGATCCGGCCCGGGGAGCCGACCCCGCGGACACCTTCGCACTCATCGACCGCCTGCTCGCCCAGGTACGCCGCCACCGCCCGTACGACGCCTTCGACGAGCTGGCCCGGCACCGGCTCCTGGAGCGGCGCGCCCTCCTGGAGCGGCATGCCGACCGACGGCCCCCGCAGGGCGGCCCGGTGGGCTGGGTGCACGGCGACTTCCACCCCTTCAACCTGCTCTACCGCGACGGCGAACCGGCCGCGATCGTCGACTGGGACCGGCTGGGCGTCCATCCCCGCGCCGAGGAGGCCGTACGCGCCGCGGTGATCTTCTTCGTACGCCCCGTCGGCGTGCTGGACCTGGCGAAGGTGCGGGCCTACGCGCGCGCGTACCGGCGTACCGCGGGCGCCGGCCCCGCCGAGCTGGCGGCCGCCGTGCACCGGGTGTGGTGGGAGCGCCTCAACGACTTCTGGATGCTGCGCTGGCACTACGAGCGCGGCGACACCCGCGCCGATCCGCAGTTCCCGGCGGCCTCGGCGCTGGCGGTGTGGTGGACGAGGGAGTACGACACGGTGTGCGAGGCGTTCGCCAGCTGATCGCCGACACCGGTCGGGGGGACGCCGACACCGGTCGGGGGGACGCCGACACCGGTCGGGGGGACGCCGACACCGGTCGGGGGGACGCCGACACCGGTCGGGGGAGACACAGTGGCCGGGGCGCGAACACCGCGACCAGGGGGAAACACCACGCGCGCGTGGCGCCCGTTTCGGGCTTCACGCGCGCGTGGAGGGCGTTTCCGTCGGTGTCCCTCAAGGGTTCTGCGAGCTGCCCTGGCTGTCGCCGCCGCCGTCGCCGCCGTCCGTCGGATCGACCGGCGTCGGCGGATCCTGGCTCTGGGTCGCCGGGTCCGTCGGCGTCGTGTCCGTCGGCGTCGTGTCCGTGGCCGTGTTCGACGGCTGGCTCGAGGGCTGGCTGCTGTAGCTCGGGGACGGCGTGTACGAAGGCGTGTAGTTCGAACCGCCGCCCGAGCTGGTGCTGTCGTCCGTGGAGTCGTCCGTCGCGGTGTCCGTGGCGCTGTCGCTGGGACTCGCGCTGGGCTGGTCCTCCGTGGCGGACGGCGTGGTGGTCGGCGATTGGGTCGTACCGCTCCCGCCGCCACCGGTGCCACCGGTCTTGTGGAGCGCGAGCGCGACGCCCGCCGCGATCGCGATCACCGCGAGGACCGCGAGGATCCACAGCTTGCCGCGGCCGCTGCCGTGGTTGCCGTGCCCCTCGAAGCCGCCGTCGTCCCCGCCGTTGCCGTACGGGGGGATGATCGGCGCCGGGATCTGCGTGGTGCCGGACTCACCGGGGTGCGGCAGCGCGGTCGTCCCCGCGAAGCCGGACGCCGGGGTGTGGAACCCCTCGTGCATGGCGACCGGGCCCGTGTTCCAGGTGCCGGTGTGCCCGCCCTGGTCGTACAGCATCTGCAGCCCGTACTGGACAAGGCCGCGCATCTCCTCGGCGGTCTGGAACCGGTCGTCCGGCTCCTTCGCGAGGGAGCGCATGACGAGCCCGTCGAGCTCCGGCGGCGCGCCGTGCGCGACCTCGGAGGGGGGTACCGGGATGTCCTGGACGTGCTGATAGACCACCGACAACGGCGTCTCGCCGGTGAACGGGGGCCGCAGCGCGAGCAGTTCGTACAGCAGACAGCCGGTCGCGTACAGGTCGGAGCGGTGGTCGACGGCCTTGCCGAGGGCCTGCTCCGGGGAGAGGTACTGCGGTGTGCCCATGACCATGCCGGTCTGGGTCATCGTCGACTGCGCGCCGTGCAGGGCGCGCGCGATGCCGAAGTCCATCACCTTCACCGCACCGGTGTTCGTGATGATCACGTTCGCCGGCTTGATGTCTCGGTGCACGATGCCGTGCTGGTGCGAGTAGGCGAGCGCCTCCAGGACACCGGACACGATGATCAGCGCCTGCTCGGGCCCGGGGGCCTCGGCGTTGATCAGCAGGTCGCGGATCGTGCGGCCCTCGACGAGCTCCATCACGATGTACGGCACGACTCCGTGGCCGACGACGTCCTCGCCCGAGTCGTACACGGCGACGACGGCGTGGTGGTTGAGTCCGGCCACCGACTGCGCCTCACGCGTGAAGCGGGCCTTGGACACCGGGTCCTCGGCCAGGTCGGAGCGGAGCAGCTTGACCGCGACGGTGCGCCCGAGGCGCACGTCCTCGGCCGCAAACACCTCGGCCATGCCGCCCCGGCCTAGTCTGTGGGTCAGCCGGTATCGGCCGTCCCCCACAAGTCCGCCATTACCCCACATCTCCGGCGCATCTGACATACCGCCGCCAGTCGCCTCGGGGTCGGACGGGCCCTGAGCGCGCTGCTGCTGTGCCATCAGTCCTCGCCGTCGTTTCTGCCCGCGGTCTGCGCGGTGGTTGTTACGGTCTCCGTCGGGCCACGCTACAGGCTTCGCGCAAGGCTCCGGCCCGAGATGGACGTGAGATGGACCGGCCATGAAACCTGTCCAGGGTGTCGACATGCAAATTCTGTGTACCGCTCGCACGGCACCTGTAACGCTTCCGCGACGCTTCTTTCGCAGACAGTCACGGAACGGGCACCGCGCTTGACGTGTCAGTGCCCTACGGCAGACTTGGCTGGGAATCAGCCAATCGATCACTGAGACACAGATCGATCACAGCACGGACCCGGACGGACTCGGTACGGATCACAGCGCAGTTCACCGCGCGGATCACGGCACGACCGCGCGGAGCGCGTGCAGGACGGCTCGCAGCACAGGCAGAACAATCCGCGCCAATGGGGGACGCAGAACATGAGCCAGGACGGCGCACAGGGCCGGTACGCGGGACGCGCGGTCGCCGGCGGCCGCTACCAGCTGCGTGATCTGCTCGGCGAAGGCGGCATGGCCTCGGTGCACCTCGCCTACGACTCGGTGCTCGACCGCCAGGTCGCGATCAAGACACTGCACACCGAGCTCGGCCGCGAGCAGGCCTTCCGCGAGCGCTTCCGCCGCGAGGCCCAGGCGGTGGCGAAACTCACGCACACGAACATCGTCTCGGTCTTCGACACCGGCGAGGACGAACTGGGCGGCATGACGACGCCGTACATCGTCATGGAGTACGTCGAGGGCCGCCCGCTCGGCTCCGTGCTCGACCAGGACATCGCGCAGTACGGCGCCATGCCCGCCGACAAGGCCCTGAAGATCACCGCGGACGTGCTGGCGGCCCTGGAGATCAGCCACGAGATGGGCCTGGTCCACCGGGACATCAAGCCGGGCAACGTGATGATGACGAAGCGGGGCGTCGTCAAGGTGATGGACTTCGGCATCGCCCGCGCCATGCAGTCCGGCGTCACCTCGATGACGCAGACCGGCATGGTCGTCGGCACCCCGCAGTACCTCTCCCCGGAGCAGGCGCTCGGCCGGGGCGTGGACGCCCGGTCCGACCTCTATTCCGTCGGCATCATGCTGTTTCAACTGGTCACCGGGCGGCTGCCGTTCGAGGCCGACTCGCCGCTGGCCATCGCGTACGCGCATGTCCAGGAGGAGCCGGTCACGCCCTCCTCGATCAACCGCTCACTGCCCCCGGCGGTGGACGCGCTGATCGCCCGCGCGCTGAAGAAGAACCCGAACGAGCGTTTCCCGAGCGCCGAGATCATGCGCGACGAGTGCCTGCGGGTGTCCCAGTCGCTGCAGGCCGCCGCGCCGAGCATCGTGCCGGGGGCCAGGACGTCGAGCGGGGCAGGCGTCGGCTCGGCCGTCTTCCCGCCCGTCGACCAGGCGATGCCGGCCCCGGGCCCCGTGCAGACGCCGTACCAGCCCAATCCCTACGGGGCACCGACCCCGCCGCCCGCGCCGTCCCAGGCGTACGGGTATCCGCAGCAGGGGGGCTACCCGACGCCGGGGGGCCCGGTGTACGCCCCCCAGCAGGGCATGTCGACCCCGCCGCCGTACCACCTCGCGCCCCAGCCCCAGACCTCCGTTCCGGGCGGCCCGGGCGGTTCCGGTGGCCGCAAGGGCAACAAGGCGGTCGTCGTCGGCTCGATCGTGGTCGCGCTCGTCGCGATCGGCGGTCTGATCACCGCCCTCGCGCTGAACAGCGGCGGCGACGACCAGGGAGGCGGCGGCAGCAGCCCCTCGCCGTCCGTGGTGGCGGGGCACAAGGGTCCGGACACGTCGAAGACGATCGACAAGGAGAAGTGCACGTCTCCGCAGGAGTCGTACAACGACCCGAACAAGATCAAGATCCCGGACTTCCAGTACAAGAACCTGACGTCCGTGAAGTCCTGCTTCCAGGCCGCGGGCTGGCACATGAAGATCAAGCGCGTCGACGAGAACACCTACGGCCAGGACACGATCATGGATCAGTTCCCGTCCGCGGACGAGGACGTCGATCCCAAGAACATGCCGGACATCGAGCTGAGCGTCTCTACGGGCAACCCGGCCTGAACCGCCACACACAATCCCCGCAATCCCCCGTAACACTCACGAGTACCCATAGCGCGCATAAGCACCTATAAGACAGGCCCGGCACTTCACGTGCCGGGCCCGTTTCGTGAGAACTCGAGAGAATTCGAGAGAAGGGGTCGCCCGGGGCTACAGGTACGGTCCGCCGGAGCGGCCACCCGCGCGCGGGTCCTCGTCGCCGTCCAGGCCGCCGACGCCCGGCGGGAGCGCGCGGCGCATCTGCTCCAGCTGGGCCCTGGCCGCCATCTGCTGGGCGAACAGGGTCGTCTGGATCCCGTGGAAGAGACCCTCGAGCCACCCCACCAGCTGGGCCTGCGCGATGCGCAGCTCGGCGTCACTGGGGGTCGCGTCGTGTGTGAAGGGCAGCGAGAGCCGCTCCAGCTCCTCGACCAGCTCGGGCGCCAGGCCGTCCTCCAGCTCCTTCACGGAGCTGGCGTGGATCTCCTTGAGCCGGACCCGGCTCGCCTCGTCCAGAGGTGCGGCGCGCACCTCTTCGAGAAGTTGCTTGATCATGCTCCCGATACGCATGACCTTGGCGGGCTGTTCGACCATCTCTGTCACCGGGACCTCGCGGGAGTCCTCGTCACCGGTGCCGCCGAGAGCCATCCCGTCCTGACCCACGACCAGGATCTGGGGATTCTCCGGCGACCTTTCGTTCCTCGGCATCTCCATGCCGCCATTCTCTCGCACACCTCCACCCCATCACGGTGGTGCCCCCCATACAGCGTGATCCACCGTTCAGGTGACCGTCGAGATGCCGGGAAGAAGGGGTCATGTGAGGCTTGCCCCATTGATCATGGGACTCCTCACCGGGAGGGGGCCACCCACGTGACTCCACGGCTCAGCGCGCTCCGTGTGACCGGACTGCTGCTCGTCCTGACGACCGGCGCGGTATCCCCTTCGTACGCCGTCTCGCGCGCCGTCCCCTACGTGGTGTCGTACGCCGCCGATCCCGCTCCGAGCGCCCGCGCCTCCCTCGCGGGGAGCAGTGCGGGCGAGGGCCGTACGCATCCGGGGCGCGAGGACCCCCCGGCGCGGGACGAGGACGGGAGCGGGAGCCATGAGGACACCGCGCCAACGTACACGGACCGCGACCCCGCCGGGGAGAACGCCGCGTCGGACGGCCCGGACGCGACCGGCGCCCCCGATTCGTCGCGGCCCGCGACCGTACCCGTCCAGCACGACGAGGTCGGCCCGGCGACCACCCCCGAACCGGTCCTCAAGATCCTGCCCCTCGGCGGTGGGCTGATCCTCATCGGCCTCGGCCTGGGCCTCGCCTTCCTCGCCCTGCGCCTGCGACGAGGCTGAGCGAACCGCCCGGGGACCTGGTCCCGTCCCGGTCCTCTCCTGGTCTCCTGGTCCTTTCCTAGTCCTTGCCGGGGACCACGAGGAGGACCTTGCCGATGTGACCGCTCTCCTCCAGGACCTGGTGGGCCGTCGCCGCCTCACTCATCGGCAGCTCGCGGTCGACGACCGGCCGGACATGGCCGGAGGCGATCAGCGGCCACACGTGCTCGCGCACGGCCGAGACGATCGCCGCCTTCTCGCCGAGCGGGCGGGCACGCAGCGAGGTGGCGCTGATCGCGGCACGCTTCGTGAGGAGCGCGCCGATGTTCAGCTCACCCTTGGCACCGCCCTGGAGACCGATGATCGCGAGCCGTCCGTTGACCGCGAGGGCCCGCACGTTCCGGTCGAGGTACTTGGCGCCCATGTTGTCGAGGATGACGTCGGCGCCCGAGCCGTCCGTGGCCCGCCCGATCTCCTCGACGAAGTCCTGCTCGCGGTAGTTGATGAGGATGTCCGCGCCGAGCTCGGCGCAGAAGTCGAGCTTCTCCTTGGTACCGGCCGTGACGGCGACCTTCGCACCGACGGCCTTCGCCAGCTGGATCGCCATGGTGCCGATGCCGCTGGAACCGCCGTGCACGAGCAGGGTCTCGCCCGGACGCAGGTGGGAGACCATGAAGACGTTGGACCAGACGGTGCAGGTCACCTCGGGCAGCGCGGCCGCCCGCGTGAGGTCCAGGCCCGCGGGAACGGGCATCAGCTGGCCGGCCGGGACGGCGACCTTCTCGCCGTATCCGCCGCCCGCGAGCAGCGCGCAGACCTCGTCGCCGACGGCCCATCCGGAGACTCCGGGGCCGATCTCGACGATCCGGCCCGAGCATTCGAGTCCGGGGTACGGGGAGGCGCCGGGCGGCGGGTTGTAGAAGCCCTGCCGTTGCAGCAGATCGGCGCGGTTGACGGCGCTGGCCACTACTTCGACGAGAACTTCCCCGTCACCGGGAACGGGATCCGGCACATCCGTCCAGGTGAGCACTTCGGGGCCGCCGGGCTGGGTGATCGTCACTGCCTTCATGAAGCTGACGCTACCCCCGTCACACGGTGAGAAGCCCGCGGGCACCGTGCGCGGCGCGCTGTCGGCGCTCGGCCCGG
This sequence comes from Streptomyces sp. NPDC096311, assembly GCF_044763085.1. Classification (NCBI taxonomy): domain Bacteria; kingdom Bacillati; phylum Actinomycetota; class Actinomycetes; order Kitasatosporales; family Streptomycetaceae; genus Streptomyces; species Streptomyces sp. NPDC096311. The sequence goes on along the minus strand of NZ_JBIWFN010000006.1, from coordinate 5,934 downwards.
CGGACGACGACGAGGGTGGTCGCGTGGAGCCCGCACGCTGGGCGGATGTCTGCGGGAGTCCGGGGATTCAGCCCCGGGGATTCAGCCCCGAAGGATCAGTCCCGAGGATTCAGTCCTGGGGCAGTGGTCGGCTGTGCGGTGCCACCCGGGTGCCGGGCGTGACCCGCACGATGGTGATGAGCCGGTCGGTCAACTGGAGTTTGCCGATGGCGGGATCGTCGTAGCCGAGCACGCGATGCCCCCGTACGACGCTGACCACCAGGTCGTCCGTCTCGCGTACGCCCTTGCCCACCTCGGCCTTCACGACCGGCCGTTCCACGATGTCGAGCCCGCTGCCCTGCTGGATGAGGTCTTCCATGACCATGCCGGCGCTGGGACTGAGCACGGAGAGCCCGAGGAGCCGTCCGGCCGCGCTGGCACTGGTGATGACGGCGTCGGCACCCGACTGCTTGAGCAGCGGCGCGTTCTCCTCCTCACGCACCGCGGCGACGATCTTCGCCTGCCGGTTGAGCTGACGTGCGGTCAGCGTGACCAGCACGGCCGTGTCGTCGCGCTGGGTCGCGATGATGATCTGCCGCGCCTTGTGGACCTCGGCCCGCAACAGCACATCGCTGCGCGTCGCGTCCCCTACGACCCCGGCGTACCCCTCGGCCGTCGCCGACTCGACCGCCTTGGCACTGGGGTCAACGACCACGACCTGCTCCTTCTTCAGCCCGGTCGCACAGACGGTCTGCACCGCCGACCGCCCCTTGGTCCCGAACCCGACAACGACGGTGTGGTCGCGCATAGCCGCCCTCCAGCGTTTTCTTGAAAGTACCTTTAGAGCATGGACAACGACCTTGTGCAGCGAGCCCGTTGGGGCGACTTAGCGGGACAGAACTGGGCCGGTCTGGTCCGACTGTCCTTCGAAGTCGACGAGGGTCCCGCTACCGCTGGTGACGACGCTACTGGCAGCACGGACGCCAAGCCCGTGTTCCGGCCGATGACCGGACGGGACATCAGGAGCCGAGATGAGCAGGAGAAGGACAACCGCTCGTTCGTCGAGTCGCGCGGCGGGCGGTACGTCTACACGTACGAGGAGCCGGACACCAGCGCGTGGAAGCGCAAGCGTGTGCGTCTGCCCAACGGGGAGATCGGCTACCGCGTCATCCGGCCCGTGTTCGAGGGCGCGTTGGAAGACCTCAAACGAGGGACCGCGCCGAACGGCGAACGTCTGGACGGCCTGATCGTCTACGACATCGACCGCCTCACCCGCGACAACCGGCACCTTGAGGACGCGATCGAGGTCGTTGAGAACTTCGGGCGACCGATCATCGACATCACGGGCACTCTCGACCTGCTGACAGACAACGGCCGCACCGTCGCGCGCATCGTGACCGCGACCAACAACAAGCAGTCGGCCGACACAGCACGACGGGTTGCACGCAAGCACCAGGCATTACAACAGGCCGGAATTCCCACGGGCGGAACCAGGCCGTTCGGCTGGAAGGAAGACAAGCGCACTCTCGACTTGGACGAGGCCCAGTGGCTACGTCAGATGGTCGACTGGCTGCTCGCCGGAAAGCCGATCTCTGCTGTCATCAGGAAACTGAAAGACGCCGGAGTGACCACGTCGACGGGCCGCGATTGGTCGCACGCTGGGCTCAAAGCTGTGATGCGCAATCCCCGCCTGTGCGGGTATCGACCGCGCCAGGTGATCGACGTCGACCCCGTGACGGGGACGGCGAACACGCGAGTCGAGATCGTCTTGGACGACCGGGGCAAACCCGTGATCGGGCAGTGGGAGCCCGTGATCTCCGTCGAGGAGTGGGAGGCCGTCACGGAACTACTCGGTTCGAATCCCGCGCCGGGCCAAGGCCGCAATGCCCGAAAGTCCCTGTTGCGCGGCACCCTTCGGTGCGACCGCAACGGTTGCGGCGCGCTGCTACGAGTCTCCAAAGCAGAGAAGCGCCTCAACAAGCCGGACGGGTACTTCTACTACACCTGCCCAAGCAGCGGCAGCGCCTACGGAGGGTGCGGAGGTACGAGGATTGCCGGTCCGGAGACGGACAAGGCGGTCTCCATGTCGGTCATCGCGAAGCACCAGGAGGAGGCCGCCAAACGGAAGGCCAGTCCGGAGCCCACGACGTGGGAGAAGGAAGAGGAGTTGGAGCGTGTCCTCGAAGACATTGGGGACCTGAAGCAGGCCCGCAAAGCGCGGATCATCACTGCCGAGACGTACTTCTCGCAGCTCGCGGAACACGAAGCCGAGAAGCGTCGACTCACGGCGGAGCGGAATCGATTCCTGCGGAGCAAGCACGTCGCCCAGGGCGCTCCCGTTGATCTCGCAGCGGAGTGGGATGACCTACTGCTCAGCGAGAAGCGCGGTTACGTCGAAGACCTACTCCTTGCCGTACTCGTCTCACCCGCAGTCGGGCGCGGGAAGCCGGTGCGCGATCGTCTGACTCCGGTCTGGCGACCGAAGGGGAATCAGTCAGAGGAGGCAGCGGACTCCGAGGCCCCGTGATCTCCGGAACCCGGTGGCCCCGATCGATTGCGACGGGCAGGCCAAGGATTGCGTTCGCCCGTCGCCAGTCGTCGTCCGACCAAGCCGGTGCCTTACTGGCCTGTTCTCGCGCCCAGGCCCAGTCATCCTCACCTTCCAGGGGGAGGCTCAATCCGGCCGCCCCTGGCTCAAGTTTGCCGCCTCGCGTGCCGCCGCCCGATTCCCGGCAAGGTCCTCGGCAATGCCAGCGGCGATGAGCGCGGCACCGGGCGAATGGCCGGAGCCGACGTAACGCCACCGGGCATCTGTGTCGGTATCGGTCCTGGCTTCCTGCCCGACGTGTTTGGCACGGTCGGCGCGCAACGCCGCGTACGTCGTCGAGTAAGCGCGGGACTTGGTGAGGATGTGACCCCGGTAGCCGAGGGTGTGGGCCCAGTCGCGCAGGCGGAGCGACTCATACTCGGGGAGGCCGCCGAGACGCCAACAGGTGCGCATGAGCGCCCGCACGTGGTCGGTGACGGGAACCGCGGCGGTGTCGTCCCAGGTCGTAAGCCTGTGGTCGGCGCCGGCGCCTGTCTCTCCCGCTCCCTTGGAGACGTACTTGGCGACGTACGCGGCTACGGCGTCGTCGTCGGGGCCGAGGCCGTCGGCGCGCAGGGGACGGGCGTCGATTTGGGCGCCCCAGCGCAAGGCGAGTTCTCCGACGACGGGACTGTACGGAGTGCGCACCAGAACCCGCCGGGCAGATGCGTGCACGGCATCAGCAAGCCGGTCCGCACTGCCCCATGCCGGAGGTTCGTCGTCCAGTCCGTCCGGGCCGTCGAGACGTACGACAGCGTGCACGTGGACGGCCGCCCGCTTCTGGTACTCGGCGACCCGGGCGAAGGAGAGCCTCGCGTGCGACGAGAAGTGTGACTGTGTGAGGCCAACTGCCGAGGCGAGTTGGCGCCGGACGCCGATGACGAAGCGGTCCCAGAGCTTGCCCGCGTGTGCGTGCCAGAGGACGTGCGCCGGGTAGTCGTAGCAGTCGGCACAGAGGGGTTGTCCGACGACGGCATCGTTCGTGTCATGAACGGCGCCGCAGCCGAGGAGCCGACCGTGGTCGCACCGTCCGCGGTCGCGGCGAGGGCGGCAGCGATCTCCGGCGCGGTGCACGGGCCCGAACGATGGGGCGGTGAGGGTGATGAAGAGCCGGGGTCGGTCGCGGACCGTGGCGGGGACGTTCTTGCCGCCGAGGAGTCCGGCGCGGACGAGGTGGTAGGTGTCGCCCGCGTGGAGTCGGGAGCAGGGTGCGCAGACGGTTGCGCGTCTGTTGCGGCAGCGGACGAGGAGCCGTTCGCCGGGTTCGGTGCGGGTGTCGTAGTGAAGGAGGATCTCGCCAGTGTCCGTGTCCAGGGTGGTGGTCGAGCCGGAGAGGTGGACCGGGTGGGCGCAGCCGCCCGTTGCGGTGATCTGCTCCAGCCAGCGGGTGAACTGGGGATCTTGGGCGATGCGTAGCGCGTCTCGGTCTGTTTCGGGGAGCTGACGCAGGCGCGCCGCGCGGTCGAGGGCGGCGCGCCTGTCAGCCGGGGTGAACTCGGGTGTGATGGTGGTGACCTTCCAGGGTGGGTCGCCGAAGCGGCACGGGTGATGGTTGGTGGCGCGCAGTCGTCCATGGGGATCACTCCTTGGGCGGTCGGGGTGGTGCGGTGGGTCAGCGGATGGTTCCGGTACCGCGGCAGACGCGGCAGCGGCGGAGCCGTCCGGTCCAGGATTTGCGGGCTCCGTCGCCCTTGCAGTGGGGGCACCTCACGCGGGGCATGGGCATGGCGTTGGTCCTTCCTGCCGGTCTAGAAGTGGGAGAAGCCGCTGAGAACCCAGGTCAGAAGGCCGTTGATGGTGAGGCTGACGGGGGTCTGGCCGAGGTACATGCCGAAGAGGGCGATGCAGATCGCTTCCCAGGCGCGGACGTCCCGGGAGCGGATGAGGAGGAAGGTGATGATCCCGAAGACCACCACGAGGGACACGGCGGTACCTGTGCTGATCACTTGTCGTCTCCTTCGAGCGTTGCGAGGGCACGGTCTATGGCGGGCAGTTCGGGGGTGAGGGCCGCGTGCTTGCGGGTCGTCGCCGAGGCCTCTTCGGTCGAGGTGAGGTGGGAGCGGGCACGGCTCCAGCCGCCCTCAGGCCCGGTGCAGACGGCGACGCCCTTCTCGTCCGGGGTGATCGACTGGGCGACAACGACGGCGTCCTTATTGAGGTCGCCGAGGGTCATCTCTGCTGTGCCGGGGTCGTTGACCCGGTGGCAGATCCGGCCACCGAGCTGGGCCCGCAGAGCGGTGACGCCCGGTCCGAGGTCGGAGCCGACGCGTTGGCCGGCGACGACCAGGTGCATGCCGAGCGCGGCACCGAGCTGGGCCAGGCGGAGCAGGAGCGTGGAGCACTGTTCGGCTTCTGCCTTGCTCTCGCGTCGGCCGTCGGACAGGTAGAGCTCCGCGATCTCGTCGACGATCACCACGACCGGTATGGGACGCAGCTTCTCCGGGAGCTCCCAGATGGAGCGGACTCCGGCCGTGCGGCAGGCGCGCATGCGGTGCTGCATGTCGTCGGCCAGCGCGGCGAGGACTGCGACCGTTTCACGGCGGCAGGTGGTGAGTGCGCTGAGCCGTGCGGCGAAGAGGCCGAGTTCCATGCCGCCCTTGCAGTCGATGCCGACCAGGGCGACGGGCTGCGGAGCGAGTTGAGTGATCAGCCGGGCCAGCAACGTCGACTTGCCCGAGCGTGTGGCGCCGACGATGAGCCAGTGCGGCACGAGCCGCAGGTCCATGACCCACGCTCCGCCGCTTTCCAGTACGCCGATGAGCGCGGACAGCAGGGCGGCGGGCGCGGAGGCTAAGCCGGGCCGGGCCAGCGGATCACTGGCGGTTGCGGTCAGCAGTACGAGGCCGCGTTCCGGCGAGGTGACCCGTACCGCGTGGACCTTCCATGCGTGTACCAAGGCGTCCGCCGCCTTCATGTAGGTCGCGGGGGTCTGGCCCGCATGGAGACGTACGGTCGCCGTCAGTCCCATGCGGTTGGCCCGCGGGAAGGAGAGCCGGGGCACAACCGGCCGCAGCGGGTCGCCTTTGACGACCAGGTCCCCGAGGAGCCCGCGGGGTGCACGGGTGGATACGGCGAGGTCGTTGAGCATCGCGGCCTTGCGCCAGGTGAACACCACCCGGCACGCGGTGGCCGGGTATCCGGCGACGTACCAGTGCCAGGCCGGACGGTGCCGGCGCAGCAGGTCACCGATAACGAGCACCCACGCGAGCGCGGCGAGCACGAAGGCGAGTGCGATCGGTCCCATCACGCACCGCCGGTCTTGTTCGGCGCGGGAGTGCTGGGTACGGGGGTGATGGCGTCGGCGCGGAAGCTGATTCCGTGCCGGTCGCCCATGGCCCAGGCGAACGCGGTCAGGCCGGTGACCTTGA
>NZ_JBIWFN010000005.1:287143-517635 GCF_044763085.1 Streptomyces sp. NPDC096311 | reverse complement strand
ACCGGCACCTGCACCACCTGCCACCGCCCCCTGCCCAGAACATCCCCCACCAGCCAGAACCTCAGAGCCAGAGCAACCTAACGGAGTCCTACTAGTGCTGTGGCCGCATACGTTGCCGCCGTGCGCACCACCGTCGGCGCACCGGCAGAGCAGTGTGTCCCGGGGCTGCTGGTGCGCGGCCTCGGACATGGGCCACGTCCCGGGCCCTCCCTTGCACGGGGAGGACCGGAGCGGCCCGCGTAGGCCTGGCAGCTCTCCCCTGAGGGTGGTTCCTGGCGAGAGGCCCCGTCCCGGTCTCGGCGGTCCGACCCCTCAGCTCTCGTCGATGAAGACGCCGGAGAGCTGGAGCGCCGGGGTGATGTCGGTGAAGTCGGGGATGCCTTTGAAGATCTTCGTGCGGGCTTCGTCCGTGTGCGCTTCGGCAAAACCCGTGCGCGGAGTGACGCAAGGCGCTATCGATGACCCCGAACGGGGTCGATGCCTTCGCCGTTGCTCGAGACCAGCCCTTGCGAGCAAGTAGCCCGTCTGAGCAGGCAACTTCGAAGTGCGCTTCCGTGAGACGGAAGCGGTATTGCGGCCTTGCGAGGCCCTTGCAGACGATGACGCCACGCCACAGAGACGGGAGCCAGACGCCATGCCGCACATGACCGCCTTCGCCAGGAACCAGTGGTACAGCTAGCGCACCTTTCTGACGCGTGAATAGAACCTGGTCAGGGTGGGTGTGGGCGCGCTGGGTGCCCGGTGGCCGCGGAGGACCGCCGGGTCTCCGGGTTGCCGGTCAGGCTGCGTTCTCCCTCGGGTTGAGGGTGACGGTGTAGCCGAGCTGATTGAGCTGGTTGATGGCCCGGCGGGTGGCGCGTCCGGGGTCGCGCTGGGTGAAGTAGGCGCTGCCGAGTTCGTGATAGGCGACGTGGTCGGTGAGCATGTGCCAGATCGCGGTGATGATCGAGTGCTCGACGGCGACCAGTGCCCGCAGCGGGCCTCGGCGGGCGGCCAGCCGCCGGTAACGGGCTTGGAGGTAGGTGTCTTTGGTTCTGACCGCGCCGAACGCGGCGAGTCCGAGTGCACCTTTGAGGTAGGGGTTGCCGGGCCGGACTTTGGTGTTCTTGGTGCGGCCGGCGGACTCGTGGTGGCCGGGGCAGACTCCGGCCCAGGACGCGAGGTTTTTGGCGGAGGCGAAGCGGGTCATGTCGCCGCCGGTTTCCGCGATGATCACTTCGGCGGTTGCCTGGTTGATCCGCGCGCGGCTGCGGGACCACGGCAGTGATCTTGAAATGGGCAGCGCGCCGGGCGTGGCACCCGGGTCCGGGCGACCGTACCCACCAGCGCGTGGTCCAGCCCAGCCCTGCTGGCGTCCGCGGCGATGGTGTGATGACGAACGCCCCGCTGCGCCTGCTCGTGGCAGACGACCACGCGGCGGTACGGGCCGGGCTACGGGCCCTGTTGGAAGGCGAACCGGGCCTCGAAGTGATCGCGGAGGCCGGCAGCGGCGAGGAGGCGGTTCGCCTGGCCCTCCAGCACGCACCCGACGTCGCCCTGATGGACCTTCGGTTCGCGGGTCCCGGCCGCGGCATCGACGGGATCGAAGCGGTCCGTCGGCTGACCGCAGCGGCTCAGAGTATTCCCGTGATCATACTCACCAGCTACTCCCACCGCGCAGATGTCGTCCGCGCGCTGGAGGCCGGGTCACGCGGCTACGTATTCAAAGCGGGGCCGCCCGAGGAACTCTTCCGCGCCGTACCCGGTGCGGCGGGCGGCGGCCTGGGCATCGCGCCAGAGCTCATCGGCGACCTGGTCGGCCAAGTCGTTTTTCCCGCAGCGGACTTGACCGAGCGCGAGAAGGACGTCGTCCGGCGGACGGCCACAGCAACCGTGCCATCGCCGAGTCCCTGTTGCTCAGCGAGGCCACCGTCAAGACTCACCTCGTGCGCATCTACCGGGAACTCGGGGTCGACAGCAGGGCAGCTGCGGTTTCGGAGGCGGTCCGCAGAGGAGTACTCGAACTCACGTGAGAGGGACCGGCGCCGGCTCGTCACGACGCCGACCTGGTCTTCGGGCTGCCGCAGCGCAGTTCCGGAGACGGGCTACTCCGACGTGCCGGTCGCGTCAGGCCCATCGGCGGGCAGCAGGATCAGGTCCAGGAACTGGTGGAGCGGTCCGATGATGTCGCGGTCCTCGTTCAGCAACCACTTCACCTGCAGGCCGTTCAGCACGGCATCCAGGTCCGCTGGGGCGAGAACTCCGCGATCCCCTGGGCATCACTCGTCGTTCACCCAGCGCATGAGCCGTTGCAGTGGGTAGAAGCCGTCGTGGGAGAGACCCGGTTGCATGCCGCCCGCTCTGCCGAGGGACACGACGCGCTGGACTCCGGCACAGGCTAGGGCGTCGCGCAGTTCCGGTTTGCGGGTGTCGGGGTAGACGCCGACCGTCTGTGTGGCGACCCCGGCGTGTGGGACGGCCTCGGACAGGGCAGCAACCGGGACGACGTTGACGATCTTTCCGTCGGGATGGAAGTCCACCGGTTCCGGAGAACGGATGACCAGGCCCCGACCGTCGTACCCGCCCCACACCCGGTAGTCGGGCGCCAGGGAGCGCAGCACGTCGATCTCCTCGCAGAGTTCCGGGGCCACCCGCGGGCCGCCGGCCGAGCTGAACTCCCGGGCGACGCCGAGGCGTTCGCACAGCAGCGCGGCATACCGGTCGGCGTCCTCCTGCGAGCCCTCGACGAATTGGAAGCGGCTGGCCACGCAGGCCTGCTGGTTGAAGAACGTGGCGTCGGCGGCGCCGACGTCGGCCGCCAGGGCCAGCGACTCGGGCGAGTGGAACGCCTCGCAGCCGATCAGCGAGATGGAGGTCTTGGGGTCGAAGGACACGAGCTCGAACCCCGGACCGACGTACCGCAGCGCCCCGCGGATCGTGGACTCGCCTCCCCAGGCGACCAGCTTGTCGAAGAACTGCGGGCGGAACAGCACGCCCTCCACCGTCTCGTCGCCGCCGCGCCAGTACGCGGCGGAGAACGAGCGCACCACCGGGTGGCCAGGAGCCACAGCGGCCATCGTGCGCAGGATCGCGGTCGCCGTGAACAGGTCGTTCGAGGGCAGCTTGAGGAGGTTGACGCCCTTGGTGAGGGCTCCTCGTACGACCGACATCGCGGCGACGCCGGGTGCGTTGCCGGCGATGATGTGCACCAGGCGCGGCGGGAACGCGCGGGTGGCCGCGATCCGGTTCTCGGGCAGCCGCATCTCGCGCCAGCCGTCGAGCACGTCCGCACCGCCGAGTTCATGGTCGATCTGCGCATACAGGCCGGGGCGTTGGAAGCTACGCCACAGGACGGCATAGGCGCGTTGCAGCACCTCCGCAGGGAGCGGGCTGACCTGGACCATGCGGTCCAGGGCCTCGGCGAGCAGCCCCTCGCGGTCCACTTTGAGAGCCTCGCCGGTCTCCACCAGCAGGTCGATGATCTCCGCCACGGGCACGTGGAAAGCCGGGCCCGGTTCGGTGCGGGGCCACACGAGGCGGTCCAGGTCGAGTGCCGGTGCGGTGAAGGCGGCGTCCGAGCGGCCGTGGGCGGTGTGCGGGCCCGCGTCGACCTCGCCGCGAATCACGTGGACGACGGCCACTGCATTCGCCGCCGTGCCGTCGAGTGTCGTGGGCGTCATCCGTGGATCATCCCCCGCACATAGGAGTCGAGTGTCGCGGCGCAGGTGATCTTGTCGTCGCCGCCGAGGTCTCCGTAGCGCTGGATGTCCGGCAGGACGACGGGGCCGGCTCGGCCGCAGTCGCACGGCGAGAAGTCCACGAAGACGCGGTCGCCGCTGATAAGTCCGCCCCAGCGGCCTTCCAGGGAGACGTCCAGGAAGGCGAATCGCCCCTCGACGACGCCGTGTTCGGCGTTCAGGAGCGTCTCGCCGGGCTCGTCCAGGACGAGGGGGATCACCCACGGCGGTACGTGGTACTTGCCCTTCTCGCAGGCGAGGCAGGAGCCCTGGAGTTCCGTCATGCCGTAGCTACGGACGCGCCGCACGCCGTCGTAGAAGGCGGCGAACTGTGCCTGGTAGTCGTCGGGCAGTGCGCGTCCCTTGTTGCCGCCGCCGCTCAGTACCAGGGTGTCGGGGTGCAGGCTCCCGTCGGGCACGCCTCGGGCCCGCAGTGCCTGGATCAGTGTGAACTGCTGGTTGTTCATCCCGGCGATCAGCAGCGGCTCGTCGCGGTGGGCGGCGATGTCGTCGACGATCCGGGCGACGGCCGCGCCCAGCTCCTCCTCGCGGTCCTGGGAAGCGGTCTCGAAGGAGCTGATCTCCTGCGGGGTAGCGGTGCCCTCCGCCATGCGGCGGCGCAGCAGCGCGCTGCTCATCAGCTCGGAGACCCGCATCGGGTCCTCGGTGAGCAGCCGGGTCTCCTCGGGCCGGGCGAAGACGTCCGCGTGCCATCGGAAGCCGTCGATGGAGCGCATCGGGCCGCTCGCCGGCGCGAGCAGGTAGCCGCGGCGGGTGGGCTTCGGCGGGAGCGGGTCGGGCCAGCAGGTGAGGTGTTCCAGGATGTCGTGCAGGAAATCCAGGTCGCTCGCGGCGCAGTTGAGGAAGGACACCTTTCCGGAGGTGCCGCTGGTGATGTACGGACGGTGGCCTGCGGCCGTGATGCGGTCGGTCCACTCGTCGATGTCTCGTACGCCGTCCACGTCGACGTCGCCCGGCTCGACCGCCGACACGGTCGTGTACCAGCGCAGGAGCCGGTCCCACCGGCCGCTGGTGATGAGGGAGACCGGGTACGACTTGTAGCTGGTGTGCGAGAACAGCAGCGGCACGAGGTCGTCGAGACCGGTGATCTCGTGCACGCCGGTCTCCTGCGCCCGGGTGCCCAGCAGCGGGATGCGCTCGCGGTGGGCAGTGAAAGCCTCCCGTGCGGCTTCGAGTTGCAACTCCCTTGTCTGCGCTCCGGGTTGGTCGAACGGGTCGCCGGACAGAACCAGGGATCGGATCTGCTCGCGTGCGCTTTCCACGGCATCCACCTCATTCAGTTGCGTACGACTTCTTTTCCTCGGCCGTCGCTACGGCAGCTGTCTTCTCGGCCCCTGTCTTCTCGGCGAGGTAGGACGACTCGATCGCGTCCAGGTTGCCGCGCAGTTCCTGCGGGGTGCCGGTCATAGTGATGCGGCCGCGGTGCAGGACGTACACGCGGTCCGCGATGTCCAGCACCTTGCGTACGTGCTGTTCGACCAGCAGGGCGCCGAGGCCCTGGTCGGCCGCCTCGCGCACCGCGCGCAGGAGACGGTCGACGACGAGTGGTGCGAGACCGAGGGACAGCTCGTCCGCGAGGAGCAGCTTGGGGGCGCGGCCCAGCGCGCGGGCCAGCGACAGCATCTGCTGCTCGCCGCCGGACAGCATGCCCGCGCCGGTCTTCAGTCGTTTTTCGAGTTCGGGGAAGAGTTCCAGGGCCTGTTGGGTCGCCACCCGGCCGACCCGCAGGTTGTCGGCGGTGTCGAGCCGGGTGAAGACCGCCCGCTCTCCGACGTACGCGAGGCCCTGGCGGGCACGGCGGTGCAGCGGTGCGCGGCTGGTGTCACCCAGCCAGCGGACCTCGCCGCCCATCGGGGTCAGGTCGCCCGAGAGCACCCGGAGTGTCGTGGTCTTGCCCGCGCCGTTGGGGCCGAGCAGGGCGACCACCTCGCCCGGGCGGACCTCCAGGTCGAGATCGCGTACGACGGCTTGGGTGCCATATCCGGCGGACAGGGCGCGGGCTTCGATCAGGGGTGGTCCGGTGTCATGCACGGCCGTTCTCCTTCGGTCAGCCGGCCGACTTCGCCGTCAGCACCTTGCGGACGTCGACGAAGGTCGACCCCTCCTTGGCCCACTCGATCTTCCCGTCGCGGATGGTGAGTTCGGTGGCGGTCGTGTTGTGGATGCGGTCCAGCCCCTTGATGGGCAGGGCGGTCGACGTCTTCCAGGTCAGGGGCGGAGTGAGACCACCGGTGTCGATGCCCGAGGTGGTGTTCAGCTCCTGCACCAGGGCCTTGGACGAGATCGCCGGCAGTTTCCCGGCCGCCTCGGTGAGGACCTTGAAGGCCACCCAGGTCGTTTCGTTCGCGCCGTTGCTGGTGTCGATGTCCGTGCCCTTGGCGGCCTGGACGAAGTCCTTCCACACGGCGTCGGCGGTCGGCGGGTAGTAGCCGGTGATCGCGGCGCCCTCCAGCGGGCTGCCGCTGCCGCCCGTGGACTCGGCCAGCTCCGGGGTGAGGTTGCCGACGACACTGCCGAGCTTGGTCTTGGCGCCGGACTGGACGTACGACTTCACGAAAAGGTCCGAGTGCGTGCCCAGGATGACGCTCACGCAGTCGCTGCCCTTGGTCGCGGCGGCGACCTGCGGGGCGAGGTCGGTGGCGGTGACCGGCACCTTGAGGTCCTTGGGCGCCGCCCCGCCGGCGAAGGTCACGCCGAGGGTGAGGAACTGGGAGACGATGGCGGCGGCCGCGAGGTCGTACCGTACGCCGGAGATCTCCTTGCAGCCGTCCTCCACGAGCTGCTGCCCGTGCGCAGCGAACACCGCCGGGGTGCCGCCGTTGACCGGGAACGAGAGGGGGTTGGAGAACTCGGCCGCCGAGACGCCGGTTCCGCCGATGTAGGGGATGCCGGCCTTCTGGAGGATGGGCATGTAGCGGTCGCCGGCGAGGCTGTAGGAGCCGACCACCGCGACCACCTTCTCGGCGACCGCCTGCTGGGCGCACTTCTCCGCCTCATCGGGGTCGTTCTTCTCGTTGCAGGTGATGACCTTCAGCGGGCCGCCCTTGATGCCACCGTTGGCGTTGATCCACTTCTCGTAGGCCTGGGCGGTGAGCCGGACCCCGGGCTGGGCGCTGCCCTGGGTGTCCTCCGGGTTCCACACCATCACCTTGACCGGTGTGCCCTTCAGGGAGGAGGTCTCCGTCGAACTGCCGGCCGCCTCGCCCCCGCAACCGGCGGCAAGCAGGACTGCGGTCACCGCGAGACAGCTCGCTGCGGCACTTGTGCGTCGGCGTGAGTCGTTCATGGTCCCTCCGCGGGGCTCGCGCCCGAATGGGCGACGTCGAGATGCCGAACAGCATGGGGTGCGTTTTGAGGTTAGTGAAGTACTCTCGGCACAATTATTTAAATGAATGCACTGTCTCGCCTCGTCTCTGGGAGGTTCCCCGATGGACGACGTCCTGCGTTTCGCACTGCTCGGCCTGGGGCTCGGTGCGCTCTACGCGCTCACCGCGCACGGCATCGTGCTGGTCTACCGGGGCTCCGGGGTGCTGAACCTCGCGCACGGCGCGATCGGCATGGCGGGCGCCTACGTGCAGTGGGAACTCACCGTCGAGCACGGCGTCCCGTACTGGCCCGCAACCGGGTGCGGGGTCCTCGCCTCCGCGCTGCTGGGTGTCCTCACCCATCTGCTGGCGCTTCGCCCGCTGCGCCGGGCATCCACGCTGGCCCGGCTGGTCGCCACGCTGGCGGTGTTCATCGTGCTCACCGCGATTGCCGTGAAACGCTACGGCGACAGCCTCCAGTTGGTGCCGGGCAAGCTGCCCACCCGGCTGCTGACGATCGCCGGGGCGACGGTCTCCGAGGACCGTCTCTGGCTGCTCGGCATCGCGGTCCTCGTGACCGTGATCCTCCATCTCCTCTACAAGCGCACCCTGTTCGGCCTCGGCACGACCGCGGTCGCGGAGAACGAGGGCGCCGCCGCCTCGCTCGGCTGGTCCCCGGATCTGATCGCCACCGGCAACTGGGCCCTGGGCTCGGCGCTCGCGGGACTGACCGCCATCCTGATCGTGCCGGTCATCGGCCTGTCGGTCACCGGCCTGACCACCCTCCTGCTGAGCGCGCTGGCCGCCGCCCTGGTCGGCAGGTTCTCGTCGTTCCCCGTCACGCTGGCGGGCGGGCTGGTCATCGGGATCGTCCAGTCCGAACTCACCCGCTTCGGCTCCGACGTCACCGGCCTCGCCTCCTCCGTGCCCTTCCTCTTCATCGCCCTGGTACTGGTCGCACGCGGCCGCGCACTGCCGCTGCGCGGCACGTTCCTGGACCGACTGCCCGCCCTTGGCACCGGCAGGGTGCGCCCCGTGCCGCTGGCGCTGGCCGTCGCGGTCGGGCTGCTGCTGGTGAGCCTGTCGACACCACTGTGGGCCGACGCGATCACCAACACGCTGGTGCTGTCGATGATCATCCTGTCGATCGTCGTGGTGACCGGTTACGCGGGACAGGTCTCCCTCGCGGCCTACGCCCTCGCCGGAACGGGCGCCTTCATCGCGGGGCACACGGCGGCCGACTGGGGCTGGCCGTTCGAACTCGCCCTGTTGGCGGGCGTGTTGGGGACCATCCCGATCGGCCTGCTCTTCGCGCTCCCGGCGGTCCGCACCCGTGGCGTCAACCTCGCGATCATCACCCTCGGGCTCGGCACCACACTGGAGGCGATGGTCTTCCAGAACACCGACCTGTCGACGACCCCGGGCAGCGACGGCATCGCGGTGGGCGAGCAGACCCTCTTCGGGATCAGCATCTCCGGTATCGACCATCCGCAGCGCTACGCCGCCGTCGTACTCGTGCTGTTCGTCGCGGCCGCCCTCGTGGTCGCCAACGTGCGGCGCAGCCGCACCGGCCGCCGACTGATCGCCGTACGGGCGAACGAGCGGGCCGCCGCCGCCCTCGGAATCGACGTCCGCGCGGCCAAGCTCTACGCCTTCGGCCTGTCCTCGGCCGTCGCCGCGCTCGCCGGAGTGCTCACCGGCTTCCGCTCGACCTCGGTCGTCTTCTCCGACTTCGCCTCCTTCGACTCCATCACCGCGCTCGGGCTCGCGGTCATCGGCGGCGTCGGCTTCCTCGCCGGCCCGCTCTTCGGCGCGACCTTCGCCGCCGGCACGGTGGGCGCGCGCTTCGGGGACCTGGTGCTGCCCGGGCTGAGCGACTGGATGCCGCTGATCGGCGGGACCATCCTGGTGCTGACCCTGGTGGGCAACCAGGACGGCATCGCGAAGGACGTCGGCAGACAGACGGAGGGCATCCGACGCAGGCTGTTCCCCAAGCGCGCTCACCCCGCGAGCATCCGGACGGACATCGCACGGACAGCAGCGGAGGAAACAGCCGCGCCGAACGTACCCCGCGCCGCACCGCTCCCTCTCCACGTGCGGGATCTGACCGTGCGCTACGGCGGTGTCGTCGCCGTCGACGGGCTTTCGCTGGACGTCGAGCCGGGCCGGGTCGTGGGGCTCATCGGGCCCAACGGCGCCGGCAAGACCTCCGCCATCGACGCCGTCACCGGCTTCACCGCCGCGTCCGGCGGGGTGCGCCTGGGCGACCGAGAGGTGACGCGGCTGCCGGTGCACCGGCGGGCCGCGGCGGGACTGACCCGGTCCTTCCAGTCGCTGGAACTGTTCGAGGACATGACGGTCCTGGACAACCTGTACGCGGCCTGCGACCGGCCCGGCCGATGGGCGTGGCTCACGGACCTGATCCGCCCCGGCGGCCGCCCGCTGCCCTCCCATGTGCGCGTCGCTGTACAGGAGTTCGGCCTCCAGGACAGTCTGGACCGGCCGGTGGGCGACCTGTCGTACGGGGAGCGGCGGCTGCTGGCCATCGCCCGTGCGGTGGCGGCCTCGCCGTCCGTGCTGCTCCTCGACGAACCGGCCGCGGGGCTCTCGGACGACGAGACACAGGAGCTGGCCCACCTGGTACGGAGGCTCGCCGAGGACTGGGGCATGGGAGTCCTGCTCGTCGAGCACGACGTCGACATGGTCATGAGCGTCTGCGACCAGGTCGTCGTGCTGGACTTCGGGCGCCGGATCTGCGCCGGCACACCGGAGGAGGTGCGCCGCGATCCGGCGGTGCGGGCGGCCTACCTGGGCGACCTGGAGCCGGAGACGGTGTCCTGAAACGGCCCGGAGGCGCCTCCCGTGCGGGAAGCGCCTCCGGCCCTGCTCGTGGTCTCAGGCGTCGCGCAGATCCGCGACGTACGGCTGGTGGGACAACAGTCCGCCGTCCACGCGCAGGGTGTGCCCGGTGATGAAGGCCGACTCGTCGCAGGCGAGGAAGACGACCGCCGAGGCCACGTCCTCCGGCTCCCCCAGGCGCGGCGTGAGGTGATGGCGCAGCATCGCCTCCCGGATCGCCCCGTGCGCCGAGCCGGAGCTCGCCGGGGTGACGATGAACCCCGGCGCGATGGCGTTGCAGCGGATGCCCTGCTTGCCGTACTGCGTGGCGACGTACTGCGTGAGGTTGATGAGGGCTGCCTTGGAGGCGCCGTACGCCGGGTTGCGCAGGTCGCCCGCGAGGCCGGAGCCGGACGAGGTGTTGATGACCGAGCCGCCACCGCGGGCGATCATGTGCGGGACGGCGGCCTGGATGGCGACCATGGTGCCGCGGAGGTTGATCCGCATCGTGTCGTCCCAGACCGCCGGGTCGGCCTCCACGACGGCGAGGTCCTGGCGGGCGGCCAGATGTGTGGCCGCCGCGTTGTTGTGCAGGATGTCGAGGCCGCCGTATGTGTCGACGGCGGCGGCCACCATCGCGCGTACGCTCGCCACGTCACCGAGGTCGACCGGGACCGCCGTCGCGGAGCCTCCGGCAGCGCGAATCTCCTCCGTCACCGTCTTGGCACCGTCGAGATTCAGATCGGCGACCACCGTGTGCGCGCCCTCGGCCGCCACGCGGCGTGCGGTTGCCGCGCCGATGCCGGAGGCGGCGCCGGTCACGACGGCAATCTTGTCGACGAGTCGTCCCATGGGCGAACTTCCTTTCCTAGTCGGTGAGTTCGCTGCCCACGACCGACACGAAGGAGACGCATTCGCCCGGTCCGCCGCCGAGGTTGTGGGTCAGGGCGAGTGAACGCCCCTGGGCCACGGACTTCACCGTCCGCTCGGGCGGTGCCTCGCCGCGCAGCTGCAGCCACGCCTCGAACATCATGCGCAGGCCGGAGGCCCCGATGGGGTGGCCGAAGGCCTTCAGCCCGCCGTCCGGGTTGACCGGCAGCGCGCCGTCCAGGTCGAAGGCCCCGTCGGCGACGTCCTTCCACGCCTGGCCCCGGTCGGCGAAACCGAGGTCCTCCATCAGCACCAGCTCCGTGGGGGTGAAGCAGTCGTGCACCTCGGCCAGGGCGAGTTCGACGCGCGGGTCGGTGATGCCGGCCTGCCGGTAGGCCTCCTGGGCGGAGGCGACGACCTCGGGGAAGGTGGTGAAGTCGTACTCCGGGTCGAGGAGCCCGTCCGCGGGTCCGGCGACGAAGGACAGCGCCTTCACGAAGATCGGCTTGTCGGTGTACTTGTAGGCGTCCTCGACGCGTACGACGATCGCGGCGGCCGAGCCGTCGGAGACCCCCGAGCAGTCGAACACGCCGAGCATGCCCGCGATGATCGGGGCGGACCGGATGCGCTCCAGCGGGACCTCCTTGCGGAACTGGGCGCGGGGGTTGCGGGCTCCGTTGACGTGGTTCTTCCAGGCGATGCGGGTGATGACGTCCTTCATCTCGTCGTCCGCCAGTCCGTACTTGGCCGCGTACGCGGGGGCGAGGAGGGAGAAGTTCGCCGGGGCGGTGATCTCCCCGCGGCTGTCGTCGCCTGCGCCCGGGATGGCGGTGCCGGACAGCCCGGACATGCCCGAGTCCTTGAGCTTCTCCACGCCGACGGCCATCGCCACGTCGTACGCCCCGGAGGCGACGGCGTAGCAGGCGTTGCGCAGGGCCTCGGAGCCGGTCGCGCACATGTTCTCGACGCGGGTGACCGGCTTTCCCGGCAGGTGGAGCGCCCGGCTGAGGGTGAGTCCGGACACGCCGGAGGCCTGGGTGCCGAACCAGTACGCGTCGATGTCGTCGAGGGTGATGCCGGCCGAGGTGACGGCCTCGCCGACGGCGTCGATCAGCAGGTCGTCGGTCGAGCGGGTCCAGTGCTCGCCGAAGGGCGTGCAGCCCATGCCGACGATCGCGACCCGGTCCCGGATTCCGTGCGAGCTCATCCGTGTGTCTCCTCGCTCTCGCCGCCGGTGCGCACCGGCCGGGCCTTCCAGAAGTAGTTGTGGACGCCGGCGGCGGTGACCGTGCGCCGGAACGTCATCTCGACCCGGGCGCCGATGACGGCGTCCGCCTCGGTCGCGTCGGTCAGCTGGCACCGGAACCGGCCGCCGCCGTCGTAGTCGACGACCACGACGAGCATCGGCGGACTGGGCGTGTGGGCCAGCCGGTCGACGGTGAACGTGGCGACCGTGCCGCGCACGTGCTGCATCGGTTCGTCGGTCATGGCGTCGACGCTGTGGCAGGAGGCGCACACCCGGTCCGGCGGCAGATGCCGGGTGCCGCACTTCTCGCAGCGAGCGGCGACGAAGCCGTACTTCCAGGCGGTGCGGCGGTGGGCGGGCGGGGCGTAGGGCGGCTCGGGGTCCGGGCGTCGGGGTGGCTCGCGGTCGAGGAGGCCGCGCCAGGACAGGTATGTGGCGTACGGCATCGGGGCGCTGCCGGCGGCGATCTGGTCGGCGACCGGGCGGGTGCTGCGGTGGGCCGGTAGCGCGTCGGTAGTGCGCAGCAGGAGGACTCCGGCGCCGTCGCCGAGCACCACGAGGGCGATGGTCTCGCCGGGTGCGGCACGGTCGAGGACGTCGGCGAGGAGCAGGCCGGGCTGGGCGGTGCCGGCGTTGCCGATCGCCGCGGTGAGGTCCGGGGTCACCGCTTCGGGACGGGTGCCCGCCGCCCGACGGACGGCGGCGCACGCGCGCGCGTGCAGGCCGGAGACGATGAGGTGGTCGATGGCGCCGCGATCGAGCCCGGCCTGGTCGAGGGCGGCGGTGAGCGCCTTGTCGGCGAGGGAGACGTAGATCTCCTCGGCGAAGCGTTCCTCCCAGACCCGGGAGGCGGGCGCGCCCGGCAGTCGCCAGCGGTCCAGGATCTCGTCGCTGACCGTGTCGTGGGCGAGCAGCTCGGCCAGGACGGGCGCGCCGTTGCGGTGGCCGCCGAAGACGAACGCCGCCGCGCCGTCCCCACCCGCGACCTCGTCGCTGCCGCCGGGCAGCCCGGTGCGCAGGTCCGACAGTACGGTCAGGGTCGGCACGGCGGAGCGGGCTGCGGTGACCAGGGCGCCGAGTCCGGAGCGTACGGAGCCCGCCATGTCGACGGCGAGGACGTGCTCGTCGAGGCGGAGCGCGGCGTGGACGGCGGTCGCGTTGGTCTTGTCGAGGTAGGCGGGTGCGGCGGTGGCGAGGAAGAGCTGGCCGACGCGGGGGCGCAGGCAGTCGCGGGCCAGCGCGGTGCGGGCCGCCTCGACGGCCATGGACGTGGTGTCCTCGTCATAGGCCGCGACCGCGCGGGTGCCGCGTCCGGCCGGTGTGCCCAGCGTGGCCGCGACATCGGCGCGGGCGAGGCGGTGGTACGGCACGTGGACGCCGTACGCGATCAGTCCGGGCATCAGCGTCCTCCAGGAGTGTCGTTGCCGGTCCGTTCGAAGACGGCTGCCAGGCCCTGTCCGCCGCCCAGGCACATGGTCTCCAGGCCGTAGCGGGCCTGGCGGCGGTCGAGTTCGTGCAGCAGGGTGGCGAGGATGCGGCCGCCGGTGGCGCCGACGGGGTGGCCCAGTGAGATGCCGGAGCCGTTGACGTTGAACCGCTCGAAGTCGGTCTCGGTCAGGCCCCATGCACGGGTGCAGGCCAGCACCTGGGCGGCGAAGGCCTCGTTGAGTTCGATCAGGTCGATGTCGGCGAGCTTCAGCCCCGCGCGCTCCAGGGCCTTGGCCGTGGCGGGTACGGGCCCGATGCCCATCGTCTGCGGCGGCACGCCCACGACGGCCCAGGAGAGCAGACGGCCCAGCGGGCGCAGTCCGAGTTCGGCGGCGCGTTCGGGGTGGGTGACGACGCAGAGCGAGGCGCCGTCGTTCTGCCCGCTGGCGTTGCCGGCCGTGACGGTGGCCTGCGGGTCCTGGCGTCCGAGCACCGGACGCAGCTTCGCGAGCTTGTCCAACGAGGAGTCGGGGCGCGGGTGTTCGTCGGTGTCGACGATGGTGTCGCCTTTGCGGGACCGTACGGTGACGGGCACGATCTCGTCGGCGAACCGGCCCTCCCCTTGGGCCGCGACGGCCTTCTCGTGCGAGCGCAGGGCGAGTCGGTCCTGCTCCTCGCGGGGGATGGCGTACTCGCGGCGCAGGTTCTCGGCGGTCTCCAGCATGCCCCCGGGTACCGGGTGGTTGACGCCGCCGGAGGTGACACGGCCGCGTGCCAGCCGGTCGTGCAGTGTGGTACCGGCGCCTCGTACGCCCCAGCGGACGCCGGTGGTGTAGAACTCGGCCTGGCTCATGGACTCGACGCCACCGGCCAGGACGAGGTCGCTCGCTCCGGTCTGCACCTGCATCGCCGCGGTGATGATGGCCTGGAGGCCGGAGCCGCAGCGGCGGTCGATCTGGAGTCCGGGTACCTCGACCGGGAGGCCGGCGTCCAGGGCGGCGACGCGGCCGATGGCGGGTGCCTCGCCGTTGGGGTAGCACTGGCCGAGCAGGACGTCGTCGACGGCGGCGGGCGGTATGCCGGTGCGTTCCAGCACGGCGCGGACGACCGTGGCGGCGAGTTCGGCTGCGGTGACGTCGCGGAAGACTCCGCCGTAGCCCCCGACGGGGGTACGCACGGGTTCGCAGATCACCGCGTCACGCAACAGGGCGGGCATCCGTGGTGCCTTTCGTGAGAAGGAGGGGAAGGGGGGTCACATGTACCGGCCGCCGGTCACCTCGACCACGGCTCCGGAGATGTAGCTCGCCATGTCGGAGGCGAGGAAGAGGACGACCTGGGCGACCTCGGCGGGTTCGCCCGCGCGGCCCAGGGGGATCTCGGCGAGCTTCGCGTCCCAGGCGGCCGGGGGCATCGCTTCGGTCATGGCGGTGCGGATCAGGCCGGGCTGTACGGCGTTGACGCGGACGCCCGCCTTGGCGAGTTCCTTGGCGGAGGCCTTGGTGAGGCCGACGAGTCCGGCCTTGGCGGCGCTGTAGTTCGTCTGGCCGAAGTTGCCGACCTTGCCGGCGATGGAGGAGATGTTGACGATGCTGCCGCCCTGTCCGTGCGCCCGCATCGCCTCGGCGGCGTACCGGGTGCCGTTCCAGGCGCCGGTCAGGTGGACGTCGACGACGGCACGGAAGTCGGCGAGGTGCATCTTGCGCAGGGTCGCGTCCCGGGTGATCCCGGCGTTGTTGACCATGACGCCGACCGGGCCGAAGGTGTCGGTGCAGTGGGCCACGAGGGCGGCGACCTCGTCCTCGTCGGTGACGTCGCAGCGCAGCGAGGTGGCGGCCACGCCGTTCTTGGCGAGGCGTTCGGCGGCCTCGGCCGCGGCATCCTCGTTGATGTCGCCGAGGACGACACGTGCGCCCGCGGCGCCGAGGACACCGGCGATCTCGAAGCCGATGCCCTGTGCGCCACCGGTGATCACCGCGTTCCGGCCGTCCAGCAGTCCCATGTCAGCCCGCCCCTGGCTCGACGCTATTCCTCTTAAATAGATAACCTATTATGCTGAAACAATCAATACAGCGATCGGTTGTGCGGGATCAGCTGTGCGGGCAGGCGCCGGACGAGGAGCGAACACAGGTGGACATCAGCTATCCCCCACAGACCGAGGCGTTCCGCGGCGAGGTCAGGGCGTTCCTCGCCGAGGCTCTGCCACCGGGCTGGAAGGGCATCGGGGCCCTGGACGAGGACGCGGCCTGGGCCTTCGCCCGCGACTGGCGCGGCCGGCTCGTCGAGCGCGGATACCTCTCCCTCACCTGGCCCGAGCAGTACGGCGGCCGCGGCCTGTCCAAGCTCCACCAGGTGGTCCTGATGGAGGAACTCGCCCTGGCCGGAGTGCCGTTCGGGCTGCCGCAGGACACCTTCGGCGTGAAGATGCTGGCGAACACGCTGCTGCGCTGGGGCACGGAGGAGCAGAAGAGGCGCTTCCTTCCCCGCATCCTCAGCGGCGAGGACACCTGGTGCCAGGGGTACTCGGAGCCGGACGCCGGTTCCGACCTGGCCTCCCTGAAGACCCGCGCGGTGCCGGAGGGTGAGGAGTGGGTGATCGACGGCCAGAAGGTGTGGACCTCCGGCGCCCATCACAGCGACTGGATCTTCGTCCTGGCCCGCACGAACCGGGACGCGTCCAAGCACCGCGGCATCTCCTTCCTCCTGGTCCCCCTCGACCAACCCGGCGTCGAGGTACGCCCGTTCCGCATGATGAGCGGACAGCTGCACTTCAACGAGGTGTTCTTCAGCGGCGCCCGCACCCGCGCCGATCTCGTCGTCGGCGGCGTCGACAAGGGCTGGACGGTCGCGCAGAGCCTGCTGGGCGTCGAGCGCGGGGAAGAGGCGGCGACCAACCCGATCCTGTTCCGGGCCGAGGTGGAACGACTCGTGGAACTGGCCCGGCTGTACGGCAAGGACCAGGACCCGGCCGTCCGGCAGCGGATCGCCTGGTGCTGGTCCAAGGTCGAGATCATGCGCTGTCTCGGCTACCGGATTCTCACCGGGTGGCTCAAGGGCGCCGAGCCCGGTCCCGAGTCGTCGATCGCCAAGCTGTACTGGAGCGAGTACCACACCCAGGTCACCGATCTGGCGATGGACATCATGGGCCTGCACGGCCAGGTGCCGGTCGGCCGGCCCCCCTTGCGCACCTATCGCACCGACGACCCCGGCGCCGCGAACTCCTCGGCGTCCTGGTCGACGACGTATCTGATCGCCCGCTCGGGCACGATCTACGCGGGCACCTCGCAGGTGCAGCGGAACATCCTCGCGGAGAAGGTGCTGGGGCTGCCGCGCGAACCGAGGATCACGGCCCCGTAGGCCGCTCGAAGGTGCTGAGCTCCGGGACCGGCCGCGGACCGGTACCCGGGCGCCAGCCCGCGTCGAGTTTGCGCAGGCCCGCACCGTCCGGCGCCCAGATGTGGCAGCTGTTCAGCACCGCGGCGGAGGTGCGCGGGTCGTCGCCCAGATCGCCCGCCGCCCGCTGGCGCGCGTTGACGGACATGGCCGCCTGCACCACCGCCGGGCCGAGCGCACGGGTCAGCTCGTACAGATGGGAGCAGCCCGAGACACCCCGGAACCGCTCCTGGATCGCCCGGTTGTACCCGGCGGCGACGCTCAGTCCGACCAGATCCCCGAAAGCCGGTGCGATCAACGGGCACTCGGCGTGCGGGAAGCCGCGCATCTCCGCGTCGGCGGCCACGACGACCATGTCGGCGAGGCGCACCCGCACCGCCAGCACCATCCGGTGGACGACCCCGCCCGGCGGCTCCTCCCACGGACGCTCGTCGCACAGCTCCGCCTCGACGTGGATCTCGGCGCCGTCCTCCTCGTAGGCGGTGACGGTGATCGCACGGCGGTGCAGCGCAAGCGGTGAGCGCGTCATGACGCCGCCCCCGACACCGTCTCGCCCAGCCCCGCGAACTCCGGCTCCCGGCGCTCGATGAAGCTGAGCACGCCCTCGCGGTAGTCCGGGGCGCGTTTGGCCACGGCCAAGAGCGCGGCCGCGCTGTCGCGGCTCTCCGTGAAGGACCTCGCCTGGTCGTCGGCGAGCTGCCGTTTGATGAGGGACATCGCGTACGGGCTGGCCGAGCGGGCCAGTTCGGTCGCGTAGGCGAGGGCCGCCGGGAGGAGTTCGTCCGGCTCGACAAGGCGGTTGACCAGCCCCATCGCGTGGGCCTCCGTCCCGGTGAGCCGGCGTGAGGACAGCAGCAGGTCGGCGGCGTTGCCGTGGCCGACCAGCCGGGGCAGGATCCAGGACACGCCGTCCTCGGCCACCAGTCCGCGTGCGCTGAAGGCCGCGGCGAACTTGGCGTGCGGCACGGCGAACCGGACGTCGCACATCAGGGCCTGGTTGAAGCCGATGCCCGCACAGGCGCCGTTGACGGCCGCCACGACGGGCTTGGCGGAGATCATGGGGCGGGTGCGCGGGGGCAGCCGGTCGGTGGGCCACGGGCGGGCGCCGGACGACGCCCCGTCCAGCACGCTCATGTCCATGCCGGGGCAGAAACTGCGCCCGGCGCCGGTGAGCACCATGGCCCGGACCCGTGGGTCCGCCTCCGCCCGGTCGAACAGCTCGTTGTAGAGCAGCTCCATCTCCAGCGTCCAGGCGTTGTGGCGCTCCGGCCGGTTCAGGGTGAGGAGCATGACCCCGTCGTCGGTGAGTTCGGTGAGGATCACCGGGGTCGGATTCTCGGTCATCCAGGTCACTCCCACGGGCCCGTCGGTTTTATAGCTAGATGAATCATCTATATACCAAAGACCGGTCGGGGCACCAGATCCGGCGCCGCCGAGAGAAGATCAACCAACCCTTGACCTGGTACCCTCGATGCACTAAGACGATTCATTTTGCTATATCCCGAATAAGGAGTGCCCACCGTGGCCGAGGCAGCCCGCGCAAGCGAAACGGCGACCGTGCCCGCCCCCTTCCGCAACCGCGTCGGACGCCAGGTGCGGGTCCCGAAGACCGCCGAGCTGGTCGCCGCGCACCTGCGCCGCCAGATCGTGCGGGGCGAGCTGAAGCCGGACGACGCGCTGCCGCCGGAGTCGGGCCTGATGGAGCAGTTCGGCATCTCGCGGCCGACGCTGCGCGAGGCGTTTCGCGTACTGGAGTCGGAGTCGCTGATCACGGTGCGCCGCGGCGCCCACGGCGGCGCCCGGGTGAGCGCGCCGGACTCTGACGTCGCCGCCCGCTTCGCCGGCCTGATCCTCGAGTACCGCGGGGCCACCGTGGGCGACCTCTACCGCGCGGCGGCCCTCATCGAGCCGCCCTGCGCCCGCCAGCTCGCCACCAAGCACACCGCGAGCGACATCAAGCAGCTGCGCGACGCGGTGGCGGCCGAGAAGGCCGTCCTGGACGACCCGCTGGCCCTGGTCGAGGCGCAGGACGCATTCCACGCCCTGCTGGTCGAGCTCACCGGCAACCAGACCCTGATCCTGCTGTGCGGCATGGTGCGCAACATCATCGACCGGGCCAACGCCTCGTACACCGCGGCCGCCGTCGACGCCGAGGCCCAGAAGGCACAGGCCCTCAAGGGGCACCGGGCGCACGTACGGATGGTCGGCCTGATCGAGTCCGGCAAGGCGGACGAGGCCGAGAAGCTCTGGCAGCGGCACATCTCCAGCGCCGACGACGTCGTGAACTCCGTCGCCCCCAAGACGGTGCTCGAACTCCTCGGCTGACCCCGCCCCGACCCCGCTTTCCGCCACCCCCTTGCCCCAGCAAAACAGTTAGATAATTATAGGAGGCGTACCGATTAGCTACGGGGTCCGGAGGCGACGGCCATGGCCGAACAGCGCAAGCCCATCTTCGACTGCGACCAGCACATGTACGAGGAGCGGGACTCATTCACCCGCTATCTCCCGAAGGAGTTCCTCGGCGCGGCGGTCGCACCTGTGACACTGCCGGACGGGCGGGAGGTGATTCTCGCCGGGGACCGGATCGTCGTATGTCTGGAGCCGGAGTTCGGGCAGGTCTACCGTCCCGGTTCACTGAAGGAGATGCTCAAGGCGATGGCCTCGGGCAATCCGGAGGAGACCTACCAGTTCGAGCCGATGCACGAGTCGTACCAGAACCGCGACGCCCGCCTGCGGGTCATGGACGAGCAGGGCCTCGACCAGTCGATCATGTACCCGGGCGGCTGGGCCCTGGTCGCGGAGGAGTACGTGAAGGGCGTGGAGCCGCTCTACGCCAACTACCACTCGTTCAACCGGTACATGAACGAGGTGTGGGGGTTCAACCACCAGGGCCGCATCTACGCCCCCGCCCTGCTGTCCCTGCGCGATCTGCCCAGCGCGGTCAAGGAGTTGGAGTACGTCCTGAACGAGGGCGCCCGCTTCATCCTGCTGCCCACGGGACCGGTGTACGGCCGCTCGCCGGGCGACCCGTACTTCGACCCGTTCTGGAAGCTGGTCAACGAGGCCAAGGCCAGCGTCTGCTACCACATCAGCGAGTTCTACTACAACTCGCAGGTGGCGCCCTCCTGGGGCTTCGACCCCCACCCCATCCACTTCCGGATGTCGGCCTGGCAGTGGCAGAACACCTACGGCCAGCGCCCCGTCGAGGAGACGCTGTCCGCGCTGATCTTCGACAACCTCTTCGGGCGCTTCCCCGACATCAACGTCCTGGTCTCCGAGTTCGGCTCCGAGTGGGTGCCGCATTTCGTGCGCCACATGGACAAAAGCCGGGGCATGGGCCGCAACGGCCCCTGGATCGGCGGGCAGTTGGACGAGCGTCCCAGCCAGGTCTTCCGCAAGCACGTCCGTGTGGTGCCCTATCCCGAGGACGACATCGTGGGTGTGGTCAAGCGCCTCGGCTACCACGAGTCCATCGTCATGGGCTCCGACTT
Organism: Streptomyces sp. NPDC096311; assembly: GCF_044763085.1. Classification (NCBI taxonomy): domain Bacteria; kingdom Bacillati; phylum Actinomycetota; class Actinomycetes; order Kitasatosporales; family Streptomycetaceae; genus Streptomyces; species Streptomyces sp. NPDC096311. The sequence continues at coordinate 497,330 of NZ_JBIWFN010000005.1, read as the reverse complement.
CCCGCACGCAGAGGGACTGGCGCAGCCGGCCGACTTCCGCAAGCTCATCGCGGAGCTCGACGAGTCCGCGCAGGACGACATCATGTACAACAATGCTCAGCAGCTGATCAGCCGCTGAGCGTAGAGCGACCCCGCCTGGCGGCGGGCCTGGTACTAACCGACCAGGCCCGCCGCCAGGTTCGCGATGTCGGTGAGGAAGGCGGTGCCGCGCGGGGTCTGGTCATAGCCTGCGAGCGGGTAGCCGTTGCTCAGGCAGGCGAAGGACAGGCCGGACTCCGGGTCCATGAAGCCCAGTTGGTACGCCGCTCCCGCGCTGCCGAAGAGCGCGGGTGAGCCGGTCGAGGGCAGGTTGCTTCCCGCGTCCGGGCCGGCCACGGTCACGAACAGCCCCATGCTGGTACGGCGACTGCCGCCGCCCCCGTAGATCCGCTCCCCGTACGGGTGGGCGGTCAGCCTGATCCGGGTGCCCTCCGCCACCGCCTCCGGCTTCCACAGGCCGGAGTGGACCAGCGCCTGGAAGTAGAGCGCGACGTCGGCGGCGGTGGCGACCAGGGCGTGGCTGGGCTCTCCGGCCGCCAGGACCTTCGGGTCGGACAGGTACCACGGCCCCCAGGGGTCGGGTTCCTGGTCGTCGTCGGTGCGGTCGGTGGCGAGCATCGGGGCGACGCTGCCCGGCTGCCGGTCCACCGGCACCCCCAGCTCGATCGACGCGAGCCCCAGCGGCGCCACGACCCGCTCGCGCAGGTAGTCGGCGAAGGCGAGGCTCGTGCGGCGCTCGACGATCTCGGCGACGATCCAGGCCGCCGAGGTGAGGTGGAACTGGAAGCGGCTGCCCGGCGGGTAGTCCAGCCGCCAACGCCCGAAGGCGGCGAGCCGCTGCTCGCGGTCGAGCATCTTCGGGTAGCCGAGGGGCGCGAAGGGGAAGCCCGCGGTGTGCGTGAGCACCTGCTCGACCGTCACCGTCTCCTTTCCGAGGGGCGCGAACTCCGGGATGATCGCGGCGACTTGCTCGGCCACGTCCAGGAGCCCGTCACCGATCAGCTTCCACACCACGCCCGCGACGATCGACCGTCCGACGGACTGGAGGACGTACCGGGTACCGGGGTGGGCGTCGCCGTAGGTCTCGAAGGCCACCAGCCGCCCGTCGTGGGCGACGGCGACCTGCGCGGACGGCAGCGGGCCATGCTCGACCTCCCGACGGATCCGGCCCAGCAGGGTGTCGAGGCGGAGCGGGTCGACGGGGTCAGGCACGTGTTCCTCCTTCCTGCGGCTCCCGCAGCCGGCGGCGGACGACCTTGCCGTTGGCGTTGCGCGGCAGGTCGTCCACGAACCACCAGCGGACGGGGACCTTGAACCCGGACAGCCGGGCGCGGGTATGGCTTCTGAGCGCCGCCGGGTCCGGCGGGGCGCCGGGATCGGCGGGCACGACGAAGGCGACGACGGTCTGCCCGAGCCGCTCGTCGGGCACGCCCGTGACCGCGACGTCCGCCACGCCGGGATGCGTGGTCAGGACCGTCTCGACCTCCAGCGGATGGACGTTCTCGCCGCCGCGGATGATCATGTCGGTGCGTCGGCCGAGGAGGTAGAGGTAGCCGTCCTCCGCGATCCGGCCCAGGTCGCCGCTGTGCAGCCAGCCCTCGCCGTCGATCCGGAAGAGGTGATCGGCGCGGGCGTGGATCTCGCCGACGCCGTCGGGCCCGGCGTCGTCCACCCTGACCTCGACCCCGGGGGCGGGCCGGCCCACCGAGCGCAGCAGCTCGGCGCGCCCCGCGACCGCATCCCGGTGGTCCTCGGGGGTGAGCACACTGATCGGTGAGCCCTCGGTCTGGCCGAACATGTTGAGCATGCGGACGCCGGGCATCGCCTCGTACGTCCGGCGCAGGGTGCCCGGGCGGACGGGCGCTCCCCCGTACTGGAGGGTCCGCAGCGTCTCGTGCCGGGCCTCGCCGGCCGCCAGCAGGGTCTCCAGCATCGCCGGGACCATGCTGGTGTGTGTGGTGCCGAGGTGCCGCAGCAGGGCCCAGCCTTCGACGGTGAAGCGGGTCAGCCCGGTGATCAGCGCACCGGCGGCAAGGGCGACGGCGATGTTGCCGAGGCCCGCGATGTGGTGGAAGGGCGCGCTGCCGCCGTAGAAGCTGTCGGGGTCGAGGGCGCACAGGCTTCCGTTGACGCGGGCGCGGGCGGCCAGGCGTCGCTGGCTCATGGGGACGGGTTTGGGCAGGCCTGTCGTGCCGGAGGTGTGGAGGACGGCGGCGAGGCCGTCCGGCCCGGCCGTCAACTCCCGTGCTCCCCTGCGCAGTTCGGGCACAACGCTGAGACGCCGGCCCGAGAGCGCGGCCACCTCACTGCCGAGGTCCGCGAATTCGGACTGTGCCAGCAGGACGTGCGAGCTCGTCGCCTTCACCACCGTGGCGATCTCGTGCGCGGTCATGCGGACGCCGAGCGGTGCGAGCGGGTGGCCGGATCCGGCGCCGCCGATCACCAGGGCGAGGGCGTCGGCGGAGGTGGCGACCAACGCGGGGACCGGCACGCCGGGTTCGAGGCCGAGGGTGTCCAGCCAGTCGGCCGCGCCGGCCGCGCGGTCTAGGAGTTCGCGTCCGGTCCAGGTCAGTTCACCGAACCGGACGGCGGGCCGGGCGTGGTCGTAGGCGCGGCTCACCAGCCCGGTGAACGTGTCCGCCGTGCCCCGCGTGTCCCGCGTTCCCTGCGTGCCGTTCACCGGCTCAGGGCTCCAGGCGGGCCGCCGCCGTGCCGGTGACCACCTCGACACCGTCCTGGTTGACGGTACGCAGCGAGAAATGGGCGACCGGTCCGGCGCCGGTGTCCTCGACCGACTCGACGGTGGCCGTGGCCGTCAGGGTGTCGCCGGGCCAGACCTGTGCCTTGAAGCGGACGCCGTAGCGCAGCAGCGCCTCGGTGCCGACCCAGTCGGTGAGCACGCGGCCGGTCATGCCCATCGTCAGCATCCCGTGGGCGAAGACCCCGGGGTAGTCCGCGGCCTCGACGGCGAAGCGCTCGTCGGTGTGCAGCGGGTTGAAGTCGCCGGAGGCACCCGCGTACTGCACGATCCGGGTGCGCTTCAGGTCCTCGACGAGGACACCCTCGCGGGTCTCGCCCACTTTGATCTCGTCCGCGCTCAGGCTCATCGGGCATCCTTCGGAGTCGCGGGGCCCTCGGGTACGACGGCCACGGTGACGGCGCTGACGACCGGCTCGCCGTCGGCGTCCCGGTACTCGGTGATGCGCTCACTGAAGAGGAGACGGCCGCTGCGGCCCTGTTTCTCCCAGCTGCGGCCGAGGGCGTTGTGCGCGTAGAGCGTCTCGCCGGCGCGTACCGGGCGGTGGTACTCGAAGTGCTGCTCGGCGTGCAGCCCGCCGCCGCCCTCGCCCATCACGCCGGGGCCGCTGCCGGACCCGAACCACTCCTCGTCCGGCCCCGGCCGCAGGTGGTAGTCGGGGTCGTAGTGGGCACTCGCCATGGTGAAGGTGGGAGGCGCGAGGGCGCTCGCGCCCTGGAACGCCGGGTTCTCGTCGCCGATGGCGCGGGCGAACATCATGATGTGCCCGGCCTCGACGGGGAACGGTTGCCCTGTCATCGTCGTGCTCCTCGGTCGAAACAGCAGGTCAGTACGGCAGGAACGCGTCGCGGGTGGCCTCGTCCGGGTCGAAGTCCGGCGGCAGGCCCTCGAACTTCGGCTCCCGCTTCTCCATGAAGCTCGCCACGCCCTCGCGGAAGTCCGGCGAGCCGGCGAAGAACTCCATGGCGGAGTAGGAGCGGGCGAGCGAGTCGGTGAAGGTGCGGTCGAGGTCGCCGTACACCTGGTGGCGTACGACGGCCATGGCGCGCGGGGAACAGTTGCGGGCGATGTCCCAGGCGTAGGCGCGAGCGGCGTCCAGCAGGTCCTCGGGTTCGACGACGCGGCTGACGAGGCCGAGGTCCTTCGCCTCGTCGGCGTCGAAGACCCGGCCGGACAGCAGCAGGTCGAGCGCGTTCTCCAGGCCGATCACGCGCGGCAGCACGTACGGCAGGTTGTACTCGCCGGCCAAGCCGCGCCGGGTGAAGGCGGTGGTGAGCCGGGCCCCGCGGGCGGCGAAGCGGATGTCGCAGATCAGCGCCTGGACCAGGCCGATGCCCGCGCAGGCGCCGTTGATGGCGGCGATCATCGGCTTCGGCAGCGGCCGCGCGCTGTACATGGGGACGCGGGCCCGGAGGTTCAGGGACTGGCCCGGCTGGGCGTTCTGCTCCAGGCGCTGGACGTCCATGCCGGGGCAGAAGGCCCGGCCCGCGCCCGTGATGATCACGACACGGACGGCCGGGTCCTGCGCGGCCTCGTCCAGGAGCGCGAAGAAGCGGCGCTCCATGGGGATGCTCCAGGCGTTCTTGCGCTCGGGCCGGTTGAGGGTGACGGTGGCGACGCCGTCCTCGTCGACCTCGTACAGCACCAGGTCGTCGTCCTGGGCGGGCTCGTCAGTCATCACGGTCATTCCTCCGTCAGAGAGTCGATGGGTTCGACGGGGGCTACGGAGTCGGCCGGGGCTATCGGACTGCCGACGCCCGGCCGCTCCCCGGAGATGGTCACGACCACCTGCCCCCGGGCGCAGATGCGTCCGTCGGTCATCACGTCGACGTCGGCGAAGTGCAACCTGCCGCCGCGCCGCACACAGCGCGCGTAGGCGACGGCCTCCTGCCCGCGGGCGGGTGCGAGGTACTGCACCGACATCGACACGGTGCTGAGCAGGCTCCCCTTGGTGAAGTCGTGCCCTGCAATCACGGCTCCGGCGCCGGCGGTGTCGATGAGCGCCGAGATCACCCCGCCGTGGAAGACATCCTCGTGCGCGGAGAGGGACTCCGCGTAGGGCAGCACGATCTCCACGGCTTCCGGGTCCCAGCGGGTCACACGGATTCGGCAGTGGCGGTTGAAGGCGACCCCGCGCTCCCAGCGGGCCCGGAACCACGCCCGGCGTTCGCGCTGCTCCTGTTCGGTGAGGGTCCTCGCCGCGACGGTCATCAGCACGCCCTCCGGTCTCGGTCTATCGACCGATCGATATAGTTACATGAATTGAATAGTTGGGTCAATCAAGCGGGTCTTGATCCTGGCGCCAGATGTATTATTTATATAACTCATTCGCTGTCTGTGAACAGAGGGAGACCCAGATGCCGTCGACCGCCCTGGCCGGGATCCGCGTCCTCGATCTGTCCCGCATCCTCGCGGCGCCCCTGGCCACCCAGATGCTGGCCGACCTGGGGGCCGAGGTCATCAAGGTGGAACGGCCCGGGACGGGCGACGACTCACGGACGTACGGGCCGCCGTTCGCGGCCGGCACGGACACCGCCGCCTTCTACCTCTCCTGCAACCGCAACAAGCGGTCGGTCACGGTGAACCATGCCACGGCCGAGGGGCAGGAGTTGATCCGCGCGCTCGCCGCCCGCTCCGACGTGCTGGTCGAGAACTTCCGCGTGGGCACGCTGGCGAAGTACGGCCTCGACCACGAGAGCCTGCGCGAGATCAACCCCCGGCTGGTCTATCTGTCGGTCACCGGCTTCGGGCAGACCGGCCCCTACGCGCAGCGGCCCGGCTACGACGGGATCTTCCAGGCCATGTCCGGGATGATGAGCGTCTCCGGTCACCCCGCCGAGCCGATGAAGGTCGGGATCAGCATGGTCGACATCCTCACCGGGCTCTACGCCTCGACGGCGGTGCTGGCGGCCCTGCGGCACCGGGACGCCACCGGCGATGGGCAGCTCATCGACCTCTCGCTGCTGGACTGCGGGCTGGCCTCGCTCTCGCACTTCGCGATGAACTACCTGGTCTCCGGCGAGGTGCCCGAGCGGCGCGGGAACGGCGGGTACGGCGGAATCCCGTCCCAGGCGTTCATGTGCAGCGACAGACCGCTGTTCCTCGTCGCCGGCAACGACAAGCAGTTCGCCGCGTTCTGCGCGGCAGCCGACCGCACCGACCTGCTCCAGGACCCCCGGTTCGCCACGACCTCGGCCCGGATCACCCACCGCACGGAGATCCTCCCTGTGCTCCAGGACATCCTGCGCACCCGGACCCGGGACGAGTGGCTGGCCCTGCTGGACCGACACGACGTCCCCGCGGGCCCGTTCAACGAGATGCCCGAGGTCTTCGCCGACCCTCAGATCCAGCACCGGGAGATGCTGGTCGAGGTCGGCGGACTGCCCCTGCTCGCCAACCCCGTCCGGCTCTCGGCGACCCCCGTCGAGGGGTACACCCCGCCACCCGCACTCGGCGAGCACACGGCCGAAGTCCTGGGCGAGCTCGTGGGGGTGACGGAGCGTCGGCTGGCGGAACTGCGGGCACGGGGGGTCGTCTGATGTCGGCGCCCTCAGCCGATCAGTGTCCGCCCGCCCTCCAGCATCAGTGTCGCGCCGGTCAGATAGGCCATGTCGTCGCTGACGAGCGCGGCCACCGCGCGGCCGATGTCCGCCTCCGGGTCACCCATCCGCCCGAGCGGAATGGCGGACAGCACGCGCTCGGCCTTGTCCGGGTGCGCGGAGAAGAACTCCTCCGCCGCCGGGCTCAGCGCCGCGGGGCAGACCACGTTCACGCGAATCCCGTACCCGCCCCACTCCCGCGCGGCCACCCGCGTCAGCCCCCGGATCGCCTCCTTGGCCATCGCGTACGCCGCGAAGGTCGCCTCGCCCTGCACCGCGGCGGAGGAGCCGAGGTTGACCACACTGCCACGGCTCGCCTTGAGATGGGGCAGGGCGGCCTGCATGGCGTGGAAGACCGCCAACGGGCCGCTGCGGTAGGTGAGTTCGACATCCGCGTACGACGTCTGCTCCAGCGGGCGCTGCACCGAGCTCTGCGCGTTGTTGACGAGGACGTCCAGTCCGCCGAACTCCCGTACCGTCTCCGCCACCATGCGGTCGACGTCGTCCCGTTCACCGACGTCCCCGACCACGGTGAGCACCCGGCCGCCGCGCCCCGTGATCTCGGCGGCGGTGTCCTTCAGGGTGCGTTCGGTGCGGCCGGTGATCGCCACCGCCGCGCCCTGTGCCGCCAGCGCGAGCGCGATGCCCCGGCCGACTCCCTGGCCGCCGCCGGTGACCAGCGTCGTCTTCCCCGCAAGCCGTGCCATCACGTCTCCTTCCAGAAGTCCGTCCAGGTGGGAAATGCGTCGGGCAGTGCCGGCCGGCCCGCACCCTCCCAGCCCTCGAAGCCCACCGCCTGGGGACGCTCGGTCACATCCGACGCGTACCAGTGCTGCTCACGGCGCCGCGAGAAGTACCACACGCCGTCCACGCGCGCGTAGTCGTCGAGATAGCGGATGGCCATGACGATCCACCGCTCCCCCACCTCGTGCTCGGCACGGCAGTAGACGGATCCGGTGGCCGTGTCGCGGCCGGTGAACTCGATGCGGTGGCCGCAGATCTGGTGGATCGAGCGGTGGAAGCCCCGCACGAGGGGTTCGATGTGCGACCGCAGTGCCGTCCGCCCCCGGCCGTGGCGCCCCATTTCCACGTCCGGCCGGAAGCAGCCCACCCAGGCGTCGAGGTCGCGGGCGTCCACGGCGAGCGCGTAGCGGACAGGCAGCTGCTGGATCGCCAGGTGCGACTCGACGCGGTCGAGACGTTCCTCCAGTGCGGGCACGGATGTCACGGCCGGGGCTCCTTCGGCAGATCGAGCACCTGCTCGCCGATGATGTTGCGCTGGATCTCGCTGGATCCGCCGTAGATCGTCTCCGCCAGGGAGAGCAGGAAGGAGCGCTGCCGCGTGTCCAGGCCGTAGTCCTCGCCGACGATCTGCCCGGCGGCCCCGGCCAGCTCCTGGGCGAGGTGGCCGAGTTGCTGGTGGCGCGTCGAGGCGTACAGCTTGGCCGTGGTGGCCTGGGCGCCTGGGGTGCGGCCCGCGGTCAGTTCGGCGATGGTGCGCAGGTTGGTGGTGCGCATGATGCGTACGGAGATCCAGGCGTCGACGATGCGGCGGCGCAGCATCGGATCGTCGAGCGCGCCGCGTTCCCGGCCCAGGTCGATCAGTGCCTCGACCTCCCGCTCGAAGGTGAGCTGCTGGGGCAAGAGCGTGGTGCCGCGTTCGATGCCGAGCGTGGCCATCGCGGTGCGCCAGCCCTGGCCGACCTCGCCGACCACCATGTCCGCGCCGGTCCGTGCGTCGGAGAGGAACACCTCGGCGAACTCGTCCTGGCCGGCGAGGTTGCGGATGGGGCGGATCTCCACGCCCGGCTGGTCCGTGGGCAGGAGCAGCATGGTCAGGCCCTTGTGCCGCACGGAGTCCGGGTCGGTGCGGATGAGGACGTAGAGCCAGTCGGCGTGGATGCCGAAGGAGGTCCACACCTTCTGCCCGCTCACCACCCACTGGTCGCCCTCGCGTTCGGCCCGGGTGCGGACCGATGCCAGGTCGGAGCCGGCGCCGGGCTCGCTGAAGCCCTGGCCCCACAGTTCCCCGACGGTGAGAATCGGCGGCAGGAAGCGCTTCTTCTGCTCCTCGCTGCCCACTTTGAGGAGCATCGGGCCGAGCAGGTCGAGGGCGTTGACGGTCGCCCGGTAGGGGGCGTTCACGCGGGCGTACTCGTACTCGAAGACGATCTCCTCCAGCAGCCCGAGCCCGCGTCCGCCGTACTCCCGCGGCCAGCCGACGCCCAGCCAGTTACCGGCGGACAGCTCGCGGTCCCAGGCGAGGCGGACTCCCCAGGCGGCGCCGTCGGTGGGGCCGCCCACCCCGCGGTGCTCGGCGAACTCGCCCACGAGATGGTCCGCGAGCCAGTCCCGCAGTTCGTCGCGGAAGTCGCGTACCGCGGGCCCGAAGTCCAGCTCCATGCCAACGTCCTTCCCTCTGGTTCAGATGCCGAGCCGGGCGGCCAGCAGCTCCCGGTGGTACGACGGTGAGCCGAGCAGCACCTCGGAGCTCTTGGCCCGCTTGAAGTACAGGTGCGCGGGGTGCTCCCAGGTGAAGCCGATCCCGCCGTGGACCTGGATGTTGTCGCCGGCGACCCGGGTGAAGGCCTCCGAGCAGTAGGCCTGCGCCAGGGCGGCCGCGACGGCGATCTCCGTGTCGTCCCCGGCGTCCAGCGCCCACAGTCCGCCGTACGCGGCCGAGCGGGCCGACTCGATGTCCGTCAGCATGTCGGCGCACTTGTGCTTGATCCCCTGGAACGAGCCGATGGGCCGCCCGTACTGCACTCGGATCCTGGCGTAGTCCACGGCGGCGTCCAAGGCCGCGGCCGCTCCTCCGACCTGTTCGGCGGCGAGCAGGACGGAGGCGGTGGCGAGGGTGCGTTCCAGGGCGGGCCACGCCGTGCCCTCGGTGCCGAGCAGACGGGCGGGGGTGTCCGTGAACTCCAGCCGGGCCTGTTTGCGGGTCTGGTCGAGGGTGGGGAGGGGGGTGCGGGTGAGGCCCGGTGCGTGGGCGTCGACCGCGAAGAGGCTGACGCCGCCCGCGGTGCGGGCGGCGATGAGGATCAGGTCGGCGAGGTGTCCGTCGGGGACGTAGGTCTTCGCGCCGGTCAGCTGCCACCCCTCGGCGGTGTCCTGTGCGGTGAGGCGGATGCCGGGCTCGTCCCAGCGGCCGCTGTCCTCGGTGAGCGCCAGTGTGGCCACCGTCTCGCCGGACGCGATGCCGGGCAGGAGGTCGCGGCGGGCCTGCTCGTCGGCGCAGCGCACGAGGGCTTCGGCGGCCAGGGCGACGGTGGCGAAGTACGGCCCGCACAGCAGCGCGCGGCCCGCCTCCTCGAAGACGATGCCGAGGTCGACGTAGCCGAAGCCGGAGCCGCCGTACTCCTCCGGTACGGCGAGCCCCTGCAGGCCGAGCTCGCCTGCCATTCGCCGCCAGAGGAGCCGGTCGTGGCCCTGCGGGTCGGCGGCCAGGCGGCGTACGGCCGCCTCGTCGGAGTACTTGGCCAGGAACGACCGTACGACTTTGCGCAGTTCGTCCTGTTCCTGGCTGAAGGTGAGATCCATCCCGAGCTTCCCGTCCTCGGTGCGACGCGTCTGCCGATCGCTTGCCGCTCTCCGCTCGATACAGTTAGATAATTATAGTATCCGCACTGATTGCACCAGGAGCGCGACGTGACCGATCTCTACGCCCCGTTCACGAGCCTGACCTTCGAGCGGCCCGCGCCCGGCGTGCTGCGTGTCGTGCTCGACGCCCCGAACCTCAACGCCGTGGATCCGCGGATGCACGGGGAGCTGGCCGACATCTGGCCGGTGATCGACCGGGACGAGCAGACCCGGGCGGTGCTGGTCCAGGGGGCGGGCCGGGCGTTCTCGGCGGGCGGGACCTTCGACTCCATCGAGGCCATGACCGGGGACCACACGGTGCGGGCCCGGGTGATGCGCGAGGCGCGGGACATGGTCTACGGAGTGATCAACTGCTCCAAGCCGGTGGTCTCGGCGATCCACGGCCCGGCGGTCGGCGCGGGGCTGGTCATCGGCATGCTCGCGGACATCTCCGTCGCCGCACGCACGGCGAAGATCGTCGACGGACACACGCGGCTGGGGGTCGCGGCCGGCGACCACGCGGCCATCTGCTGGCCGCTGCTGTGCGGTATGGCCAAGGCCAAGTACTACCTGCTGACCTGCGAGGCGCTCACCGGCGAGGAGGCCGAGCGGATCGGGCTGGTGTCGAAGTGCGTGGACGACGAGGAGGTGCACGCGGAGGCGCTGCGTGTGACGACCGTCCTGGCCGCCGGCCCTGCCAGCGCGATCAGCTGGACCAAGCGGTCCCTCAACCACTGGTACCGCACCGCACAGCCGATCTTCGAGGCCTCCCTCGGGCTGGAGTTCTTCGGGTTCGCGGGACACGAGGTCGTCGAGGGCCTGGCCGCCCACCGCGACAAGCGCGCCCCCGACTTCGAGGCTGTGGGCGACAAGCACCCGATCGATCTCTGACCACCGCACGAGAGGAACCGATCATGACGTCGGAGAAGCTCACCACCGAAGTCCCGCCGCTGGTCAAGGGGTTGACCTACGAGGAGATGCCGGTCGGGCAGGTCTTCCGGACCGCCCGCCGGACCGTCACCGAGACCGACCTGGTCAACTTCGTCACCTGGGGCGGCTTCACCGAACCGCTCTTCTGGGACGCCACGCACGCGGCGGAGGGCGGGTACACCGGTCGGCTGGTCCCGGGCGGCCTGACGTACTGCCTGGCCGAGGGACTCGTCCTCCAGACGAACGTGCTGCACGGCACGGGCCTCGCCTTCCTGCACATGGAACTGACCGTGCACGGGCCGGTGTACGTCGGGGACACGCTGTACGCCGTCGTGGAGACGACCGGCTGCCGCCCCTCCAGCAGGCCCGGCCGGGGCGTGGTCACCAGCCGGATCACCGTACGCAACCAGCGGGACGAGGACGTCCTGGTCTACTGCCCGGTGCGACTGATCCGCGGCCGGGACTACGAAGCGCCGACGCCCTGAGCCGGAGTCCGCGGCACGAGCGTCAGACCGCTCTGCGGCCGGGCGGCGGGCTCCTCGGCGAAGGCTCCCAGGTGCAGCCAGTCGGACGGCATGGTGGGCCGTGGCGCGAGCTCGTGATCCGGGACCGCCATCGCGTACAGGCGCGTGTAGCGGAACTTGGCCTCCAGGTTGTCCAGGACCGACCAGTACTCGTAGCCGCACACCTCCACTCCGGCGGCGACGAGCCCCGCCAGCCAGCAGAGCCGGGCGCGCAGCAGGGCGCAGCGCCGGGTGTCGTCGCTGTGTCCCGTGTCGTCGACCAGGTCCAGGTCGCCCATGCCGTTGTCGACCACGGACAGCGGGGGCAGCAGGTCCCCGTACAGGTCGCACAGGCCGGCCACGGCGTCGGCGAGCCCTTCGGGGATGATGGGCCAGCCGTAGGCGGTCGTCTCGACGTCGTCGAAGGGGACGATCGCGAAGCCGAGGCCCACGAGCAGACGGTTGACCTCGTTGAGGGCGCTGCGGCACTTCATGGTCGGCAGCACGCGGGGCAGGTTCTCCGGTGCGGTGACCCGGAACGGGGTGTGCCAGGACAGGCCCAGCAGGTCCTGGGCGGTGGCGATGACCTCCAGGTCGCCGGGGCGTACGCAGCCGGTGGCCGCCACGGGGGCGATGTCGTCCTCGGTCACCATGTGCTCGCCGAGCAGCAGGGGGTCGAGGAAGATCCGGTTGGTCCAGCTCTCCAGGCGCTCCACGGCGAGGCGGTCGTAGGGGTCGTCGGTGGCCGCGTAGCCGCCGACGAGGGTGACTGTGGTGCCGATGCGGCCGCTCACGCCGCTGGCTCTGAGGGCCTGGGTGGCGAGCCCGTTGGCGAGCAGGATGTGGTGCACGGCGGGCAGCCCGGCGCGGCCCGCGCCCCGGCCCGGTGAGTACATTCCGGCCACGTGGTCCGCGAGCGTGGGTCCTGCCAGGTCGGTGGAGGTGATCCAGCGCTCCACCCGGTCGCCGAAACGGCTGCCCAACTCGGCGGCGTACATGGCGAAGTGCTCGGCGGTGTCGCGGGCGACCCAGCCGCCGGCCTCGTCCAGCCACGGCGGCAGCGTGCGGTCGAACAGGGTGAGCGCGGGCCGCGTCCCCTGTGCGAGCAGGGCGTCGAGGGCGCGCTCGCAGCGGTCCAGTGCCGCCCGGTCCCAGCTGCCGGGGCCGTCGGGCTGGAGCTGCGGCCATCCGGCGACCATGCGGTGCGTGTCCGGGGTGACGCCGAGCAGCTGCCCGATGTCGTCGGTCCACTGCCGGAAGTGTCCACCGCGCTCCGGCAGAGGTGGCGGCGGGGCCGCGAGAGTGTCCGCGGTGGCGACCCCCCAGTCGACGCCACGAAGGGATTCATGCAGGAAACCATCGCTCATGGTTACCGTCCAGGCGGTCAATGGTTCAGCGCATTCAACTGAATGCCCGCCGTCGGGACGCTAACACTTCGAGCAAACTACGACAATATTTCGGCCAGATCTCGTCATCGTGTAAAGCGCAGGCCGCTCAGCCCCGGCCGAGGACCAGGTCGGCCGCCCGCCAGGCCATTGCCATGATCGGCGCGTTCAGGTTGCCGGACACCATGGTCGGCATGACCGAGCAGTCGACGACCCTGAGGCCCTCGACACCGCGCACGCGCAGCTGGGAGTCGACGACGTCGTCCTCGGTCGGGCCCATGGCGCAGGTGCCGACGGCGTGGTAGCCGCAGCGCCCGTGATCGAGGCCCGCGTCGATGATCTCCTGGTCGTCCTGGACCGCCGGGCCCGGCAGCGTCTCGGAGGTGATCCGGTCGGCGATCGGCGCGGTCTCGAAGAGCTCCCGCATACGACGGAAGAGAGCGGTTCCCACGGTGCGGTCGTGAGCGGAGCCGTAGTAGTTCGGCGTGATCGTGAGGGCGGCTTCGGGATCGGCGGACGTGATGTGCAGGCTTCCCTCGGCGGTCGGGCGCAGGACATAGCCGAGGCCCATCACGCCGGGCTCGCGCTCCACGCCGGTCTCCTTGCCCGGGACGTCCGGCAGCAGGGACACCGGCGCGATGAGCAACTGTGCGTCGGGGCGGGCGAGTTCGGGACAGGTCTTGAAGAAGGCGACGACGTCGAAGGCGGGTGCGGCCAGCGGCCCGCGGCGGGTCGCCAGGTACTTCGCCCCGGTCATGGCCTGCCGGAGCGGAGTACTCAACGCCTTGTTGTAGCCGAGGTCGTCCTTCAGCCGGTACTGGACGACGAAGCAGCGGTGTTCGCACATCCTGCCGCCCACGTGGGGGCTGTCGACCAGAATGTCGACGCCCGCCGACTTCAGCGTCTCGGCCGGGCCGATGCCCGACAGCTGGAGGATCTTGGGCGTGGCGATGCTTCCGGCGCAGAGGATCACCTCGTGCCGGGCCCTCGCGTCGGCTTCCCGACCTGCGCTGCGGGTGCGTACGCCCACGGCCCTGCCCTTGTCGGTCAGGACGCTCGTCACGAGGGTGTCCACCCGCACGGTGAGGTTCGGCCGGTCCGCGACCGGGTGCAGGAAGGCGCGGGCGGCGCTGAACCGCTGCCCCTTCTTGATGGTGGCCATGGCGTAGCCGATGCGTTCGTCGTCGCCCGCGTTGAGGTCGTCTGTACGGCGCCAGCCGAGTCCGGTGCCGGCGGCGATCGCCTCCTCGCACAGCGGCTCGGGGATCGGCGCAGTCGACACGTGCAACGGCCCGCCCGCGCCCCGGACTTCGGAGGCGCCGAGCGCGTTGTCCTCGATCCGGCGGAAGACCGGCAGCATCGTGTCCCAGCCCCAGCCGGGGTTGCCGAGCCGCTCCAGCTCGTCGTAGTCGGCGCGATCCCCGCGGTTGTAGACCATGCCGTTGACCGAGCTCGAGCCACCGAGTGTCCGGCCCCGCACCCAGTGCTCGACCCGCCCGGTCGGGCCCACCGGCTCGACCGGGTGATGCCAGGCGAACCGCGGATCGCCCAGCAGCTTGCCGAACCCCTTGGGCATCCTGATCAGCGGCGTGCTGTCCCTGCCGCCCGCCTCCAGCAGCAACACGGTGGTCCCGGGGTCTTCGGAGAGGCGGTTGGCCGGCACGCACCCCGCCGAACCGGCGCCAACCACGATGTAGTCGAACGTGCTCATCACGTCTCCTGACGCTCAGGTGGCTACTCCCCGAGGGGACGGAACTCCTCCTCCTGCCACCAGGGGTAAACGGGCGGCATGTCCTTGCTGACCCGCCCCGGGAACTCGGGTGGCCGCTTGGCGAGGAACGACTCGACTCCCTCGACGGGGTCCGGGCCGCCGCCGATCTGGCTCATGATCCGCGAGTCGAGCCGGTGCGCGGCCATCGGGTGGGGCTCGCCGAGCATCCGCCACATCATCTGGCGCGACAGGGCGACCGAGATCGCCGAGGTGTTCTCGGCGATCTCCCGGGCGAGTGCGTACGCCGCCGGCAGCAGCTCCTCCGGCGGGTGAACCGAGCGGACAAGACCGGCGGCCAGTGCCTCGTCCGGGCCGAAGACGCGGCCGGTCGCCACCCACTCCATGGCCCGCTGCATGCCGACCGCCCGCGGCAGGAACCAGCTCGCGGCCGACTCCGGCACGATGCCGCGGCGCGCGAAGACGAAGCCGAACTTCGCCGAGGTCGACGCCAGCCGGATGTCCATGGGCAGGGTCATACTGGCCCCGACGCCCGCCGCCGGGCCGTTGATCGCCGCGATGACCGGCTTGGTGCTGGAGAAGATCCGCAGCGCGACCCGGCCGCCGGTGTCCCGGTGCCAGGCGCCCGCCTTGCGGTGGTCGAAGGACGAGCCGCCGGAACTGACGTCGGCGCCCGCGCAGAAGCCTCGTCCTGCGCCCGTCACGACGATCACCCGTATCTCGTCGTCCTCGTCGGCCGCGTCCAGGACATCGAGCAGGTCCTGCATCATCCGCGGGTTGAAGGCGTTGAGTTTCTCGGGCCGGTCGAGCGTGACGGTGAGGATCCGGTCCGCCACCTCGGCCCGCACGGTCTCGTACTCCTGCTCCGCCATGCGCGTCCTCCGTCACTCCACGGGCCGGTTTCCAGAAAGCTTAATTAGTTATAGCATTCAACTCTACTAACTCGTTCGTGAACGCTGGCGATGATGGCGGTGGAGATGACGGATCTGGAGACGACCGATCTGGTGGTGACGGCCGTCGGGCCGGTCCGGATGGTCGAGTTGAACCGGCCGGAGCAGCTGAACGCGATGAGCGAGGAGCTGCACACCGGACTCGCGTCCGTGTGGGACGAGATCGCAGCCGACCCCGAGGCACGGGCGATCGTGCTCACCGGGCGCGGCCGCGCGTTCAGCGCCGGCGGCAACTTCGACATCATGACCCGCGTCCAGCGCGACCGCGCCTTCCGGGAGCAGAACGTCGAGGAGGCCCGGCGGATCATCACCGGCCTGGTCCGCTGCCCGCTCCCGGTGATCGCGGCCGTCAACGGCCCCGCCGTCGGCCTCGGTTGCAGCCTGGCCCTGCTGAGCGACCTCGTCCTGATCGCCGACGACACCTACGTCGCCGACCCGCACGTCCAGGTCGGACTCGTCGCGGGCGACGGCGGCGCCTACGTCCTGCCGCTGCTCGTGGGGCTGACCCGGGCGAAGGAGCTGCTGTTCCTGGGCGACCGGGTGAGCGCGGAGGACGCGGTCCGGCTGGGCATCGCCAACCGCGCCGTACCCAGGGACAAGCTCCTGGACGAGGCGATGGACCTGGCCGGACGGCTGGCCGCGCTGCCCGCGCAGGCGCTGCGCGAGACCAAGCGCGCGGTCAACCGGCACCTGGAGCAGGCCCTGGACACCGTGATGGAACCGGCCCTGCTCGCCGAGCGGGACACCATGCACGGACCGGACCACATAGCCGCGGTAGAGAAGATCATCGCGTCGCGGAGTCGTCGCTGAACCGGAGAGGAGCACCGAGGCATGGACTTCGCCTTCAGCGACGAGCAGGAGGAACTGGGGGGCACGGTCAGGGCGTTCCTCGCGGACACCTCGCCCGAGACCGAGGTGCGGCGCCTGATGGAGACCCCGGAGGGCTTCGACCGGGCGCTGTGGCGCCGGATGGGATCGGAGCTGGGGCTTCAGGGGCTGGCCGTACCCGAGGAGTACGGCGGCGCCGGGTGCGGGCCGGTCGAAGTGGGCGTCGTCATGGAGGAAATGGGCCGAGCGCTGCTGTGCGCGCCCTTCCTGTCCTCGGCCGTGCTCGCGACGACCGCGCTGCTGCGCTCGGCCGACGAGGAGGCCCGTAAGCGCCTGCTGCCGGGGCTGGTCTCCGGCGAGCTCGTCGCGACGCTGGCCCTGACCGAGGACTCCGCCCGGTGGGACGAGCCCGGAGTGCGGCTCACCGCCCGTGAATCGGCCGGGAGTTGGCTGCTGGACGGACACAAGATGTTCGTCCTCGACGGTGCCAGCGCCGATGTCGTTCTGACCGTGGCCCGGACCGACGACGGGATCGGCGTCTTCTGGGTGGACGGCGACGCACCCGGGCTGACGCGTGAGCCGCTGCCCACGATGGACCCGACCCGCCGACAGGCGCGCCTCGGCTACGACAACGTACCGGCGACCCGGCTGCGGACGCACGGCGACGGCTGGGATCTGGTCCGGGAGGTCCTGGACCGGGCCGCGGTGGCGCTGGCCGCCGAGCAGGTCGGGGTGGCCTCCCGCACGCTCGACATGGCGGTGGAATACGCCAAGGTACGCAACCAGTTCGGGCGGCCCATCGGCTCCTTCCAGGCCGTCAAGCATCTGCTGGCCGACGTGCTGCTGGAGGTGGAGTCGGCGCGTGCCGCGGCGCACTATGCCCTGCTCGCCGCCGAGAGCGAGGCCCCTGAGCTGCCCGCGGTGGCGAGCCTGGCCAAGGCGTTCTGCTCCGACGCCTGCCTCAAAGCGACGACGGAGAACATCCAGGTCCACGGCGGGATCGGCTTCACCTGGGAGCACCCGGCCCATCTGTATCTCAAGCGGGCCAAGACGTCACAACTGCTGTTCGGCGACCCGGCGTACCACCGGGAACTGCTCGCCCAGCGCATCGGATTGGACGCGGTCACAGCGACCGCAGTCGAGGGAGCGGTATGAAGGTCGACGGCAAGCTCAGCGTGTGGGGTACCGCGGAGGTCGTGGAGGAGGCCCGCCATCACGAGAAGGCGGGCTACGACGGCCTGTGGGCGTCCGAGTCCAAGCACGACCCGTTCCTGCCGCTGCTGCTCGCGGCCGAACACACCGACCGTCTCGAGGTCGGCACCGCCATCGCGGTCGCCTTCGCCCGCTCCCCGATGCAACTCGCCTACACCGCACACGACTTGCAGACGCACTCCGGCGGCCGTTTCGTCCTCGGTCTCGGCAGCCAGATCAAGCCGCACATCGAGCGGCGGTTCTCGATGCCGTGGAGCCGGCCCGCGGCCCGGATGCGGGAGTACGTGAGCGCGCTGCACGCCATCTGGGCCGCGTGGAACGAGGGCGAGAAGCTCGACTTCCGCGGCGACTTCTACACACACACGCTCATGGCTCCCTTCTTCTCTCCCCCGCCCGCTCCCGGCGGCGCGCCGGAGGTGTTCGTGGCCGCCGTCGGGGAGGCGATGACCCGGGTGGCGGGCGAGGTCGCCGACGGGCTCCTCGCGCACGGCTTCACCACCGAGCGCTATCTGCGGGAGGTCACGCTGCCGACCGTGGCGGCGGGCCTCGCGGCCACCGGCCGTACCCGCGACGCCTTCTCGGTCTCCCATCTGCTGCTGACCGCGACCGGCCGCACCGAGGAGGAGATGGCCCGCGCGGTGGACGGCACCCGCCGGCAGATCGCCTTCTACGGCAGCACACCCGCCTATCGCGGGGTCCTCGAACTGCACGGCTGGGGCGAACTCGGCGACGAGCTCAACGCGCTCTCGAAGTCGGCCCGCGAGGACAAGTGGGAGGCGATGGGCCGGCTCGTCGACGACGACGTGCTGCACACCTTCGCGGTGGTGGCGGAGCCGGAACAGGTGGCGGGCGAGATCCGGCGCCGGTACGGGGAGCTCGTCGACCGGGTCTCCTTCTACACCGCGTACGACATCGACGCCGAGGTTTGGGAGCCCATCGTGCAGGAGCTGCACACTGCTTGACGATGTGTCAGCCGAGCAGGTCCAGGACCGTCGTCATGGACCTGTTCTGCAGCAGGTAGTCCTCCGCCTCCTGGAGATGGACCCGCCACAGCTCCTCGGCGGCCTCGCCCCTGCGCGCCGCGATCAGGTCCACGAGCGCGCCGTGGGCGCGGAAGCCCCGCCGGTTGGCCCGGATGTTCTCGGGACTGCCGGCGTCGAGGTCGACGTGGGACCAGTTCGCCTGGTCGATGATGTGGCGGACCATGCCGTTGAGGACGCTGAGCGTCTCGTTGCCGGCCAGTTCGACGACGAGGGCGTGGAACTCCATGTGGGCGCGGATGAACGCCGACGGGTCGTCCATCAGTCCCTCGGCCTCGGCGACGGCGGCCCGCAGCCGCTCAAGGTCCTCGTCCGTGCGCCGCTCGGCCAGCAGCCCGGCGCACGGCGCCTCGATCACCGTACGGGCGTCGTACACGTCCTTGAGGGTCGTCCCCCGGTACTCCAACACCACCCCGGCATAGCGGGCCGCCACCGTTCCCTCCGGCACCTGCACCCGCGCCCCGCCCCGGGCACCCCGGCGCACGTTGATCAGCGACTCCGACTCCAGCACCCGGAACGCCTCGCGCAGCGTCGGCCGGGAGACGGCGAACTCCTCCATGAGCGCCGTCTCGGACGGCAGCGCGTCGCCCTCGACCAGTTCGCCGCGCACGATCATCCGGCGCAACCGTGCCGCCACCAGCTCGGCCATCTTGGGGACCCGTACCGGCGTGTTCGCCACCGCGTCCACCTCCGCCCTCAGTGAGTGTTCTCCGGTACGAAGTACGGCAGTGCGATCTCGTCGGTGAGGGCGCGGAAGTCCACGTGTACGCGCTGCCCGATGACGGCGTCATCCGGGTCTCCGGCGTCCACGTGCGAGAGCAAGGTGCCCCCGTCGTCGAGGTCGATCACGGCCAGCGCGAAGGGTGTGTCGAAGCCGGGGCCCGGCGCCCGGTGCACGACGGTCACCGAGTAGACGGTCCCCCGGCCCGCGCTGGGCGCGTACCGCCAGTCCCGTGCCATGCAGCCGGGACAGGCCGGTTCGGGGACGAAGAAGCGCAGGTCACAGGTCGGGCAGTGCGGGACGACCAGCTCGCCGCGCCGGGCCGCGTCCCAGAACGGCCGGGACAGCTCGGTGGGGACGGGTACGGGCCGGCTCATCGCGTCCTCCCCAGCACGCTCATCTCGTAGTGCTGCGCTCCCGAGCCAGCGTTGCCGACGACCGCGAGTTCCGCGCCGTCGACCTGGTGCACCGCCGTGCCGCGCAACTGCCGTACGGCTTCCACGACTTTGAGGGTCATCTGCTGTGTTCCGTTCCAGGCGTACGCCAGACAGCCGCCGTCCGGGTTGACGGGATGCTTGCCGCCGACGGCGATGGCACCGCTCGCGGCCAGCGGTCCGCCCTCCCCTTCCCCGCACAGTCCGAGGATCTCCAACTGCCGGATGATCTCGAAGGAGTTGGGGTCGTAGAGGGAGAAGACGTCCACGTCGTGCGGGCTCACTCCGGCCATCGCGTAGGCGCGCGTCGCGGCGTCGCGGCCGAGCTGGCCGACCTCCCGGTGCAGC
The DNA here is from genome assembly GCF_044763085.1 of Streptomyces sp. NPDC096311. NCBI lineage: Bacteria > Bacillati > Actinomycetota > Actinomycetes > Kitasatosporales > Streptomycetaceae > Streptomyces > Streptomyces sp. NPDC096311. The sequence goes on along the minus strand of NZ_JBIWFN010000005.1, from coordinate 477,272 downwards.
GCGGGGTTGGCGTAGGCGGCCTGGTGGTACTCCATGCCGCCGCCGAGTACGGCGACGGGCGGATGCGGCAGGTCCCGGGCCCGCTCGGCCGTGGTCACGACGAGCGCCGCGCCACCCTCTCCGACGATGCAGCAGTCCAGCAGGTGGAAGGGGGTGGCCACCATGCGGGAGGCAAGCACGTCGTCGGCGGTGTACGGGCCACGGCCGTACATCATCGCCTCGGGGTTGGTCGTGCCGTTGTTGCGGACCGTGGCGGCGACCTCCGCGAGCTGGCGGGAGGTCGTGCCGTACTCGTGCATGTGCCGGGCGGCCACCAGCGCGAACTGGGCGACGACATAGCTGCCCCACACATCGGCGAACTCCAGCGGCACCCCGGCCCCGACCGGGCCCGCGCCGCGCGAGACCAGTTTGCAGCCGCCGACCACGACGGTGTCCGCGAACCCGGCCCGGACCGCTGCCGCCGCCTTCAGCAGGCCTCGCGAGCCGGCGTTGTCGAGCATCGAGTCGCTGGTCCAGCGCAGGTCCCTGCCGAGCATGCGCGCCCAGGAGCTGCCCTCGCCGGGCACGCCGCCCGGCCCGGGCCAGTCGACCTGAGCACCGTCGACGTCCGCGGGCGTCAGCCCGGCGTCCTGGACGGCGCCCCGCACGGCTTCGAGGGCGAGATCCATGGCGTCGCGGTGCGGCAACGAGAGTGCCTGCTCAGTGGCGTGCACGCCGACGACGACGGGCTGTCGTCCGTCCATCACGGCCTCACCGTCCCGCGCCGAGCGTGTCGCCGCCGGGATAACCGCCCCCGCCGAAGCGCTCGTCGAGCGCCTCGTAGTCCTTCGTGAAGTCCTTCGTACGCGGCAGCGCGTCGATGAACTCCACCGTCTTGGGCTTCTTGTACGAGGCGATCCGCGCCCGGCAGTGCTCGATGACGTCCGCCGCCGTGACCGGCTCGGCGCCCTGGTGGAGCACGACGACCGCCTTGACGTCCTGCGCCCAGCGCTCGTTGGGCACGCCGATCACGGCTGCCTCCTTGACGGCCGGGTGCGCTTCGATGCAGTTCTCGACCTCGGCGGGGAAGATGTTCTCGGCGGCCGACTTGAGCATGCGGGTCGTCGTCCCGAGGAAGCTGATCGTGCCGTCGCTCTCGCGCCGGCCGAGGTCGGTGGTGTGCCACCAGCCGAAGCGGAAGCGCTCCTCGTTGATCTCCGGCCGGTTCCAGTAGCCAAGGTGCACGAGGTCGCCGCGGACGCAGATCTCGCCGGCCGTCCCGATCGCGCACTCCTGTCCGGTGCTGTCGAGGATGCGTACGGCGGTGAAGGGGCCCGGGCGTCCCGCGTTGCCGGTGCCCGTCCCGCCGTAGGCGCCGGTCACGGCGAAGCCGGTCACCTCGGTCTGTCCGTATCCGCGGCCCTCGCCGCCGCCGTTGCGGGTGAAGCGGCTGGTGTCGGTGGGCACGGTGCCCTGCCACAGGGGTGCGGCGACGCTCGCCCGCAGATGGGAGAGGTCGTGTCCGGCATCGCGGTTCAGCGCGACGAGCTGCGCGATGGTCGGTGGCATCAGATAGGCGTGGGTGCACTGCTCCGTCGCCAGGAGCGGGAGCAGTTCCTCGGCGACCACGCGGCGCACGATCACGTTCTTGCCGCCGTGGACGAAGGCCGGGACGCCCCAGAACTGGTAGTTGCCGATGTGGAACATCGGCCCGGCGCCGAGGAAGGCGGTCTCGGTGCCGATGTCTCCCATCCAGGCGCCGCTCGCTCCCATGGCGAGGAGGTTGCGGTGCGAGAGCGTCGAGCCGGACTGCCGTCCGGAGATCGCCGCGGTGTAGATGACCAGGAGTGCGGAGTCGGGGTCGACGTCGGCGGACGGGTCCTCGGGGGAGCCGGCGGCCAGGAAGGACTCGTAGGAGTCGGGGCGCTCAGCGCTCCCAGCGCTCGCAGCGCTTTCGACGTCATGCCGCAGCCACAACGCCCGTTGTTCGGTGCCCAGTTCGGCCCGTGCCTTGCGGACGGTGTCGCCGATCTCCTCGTCCTGCCAGACCACGACCCGGGGGTCGAAGTCCTCGACCGCGAACGCCATTTCGGGGGCCGCCCAGCGCCAGTAGCCGGGGCAGACCATCGCGCCGATCTTCGCGGCGGCGCCGAGCAGCTCCCAGATCCGGAAGGAGTTCTGGCCCAGCCACAGGATCCGGTCGCCGGAGCCGACGCCCGCGTCGGTGAGGGCGTGGGCGAGTCGGTTGGTGCGCTCGTCGAGCTGTGGCCAGGTCAGCCGGATGTCGCCGTCGACGAGGGCGACGCCGTCGGGGTGGGACCTGCGGTGCTCGCGGATGATGTCGCCGAACGTCAGGCGGCGGGCGGGATGCATGCTGTTGGCTCCAGGGACTTCGGAAGGTGTCAGACGCGGCCGACGCCGACGCCCTTGACGTGGATGAACTCGTCGAGCCCGGCCCTGCCGCCCTCGCGTCCGAACCCGCTGATGCCGACGCCTCCGAAGGGCGTGGCGGGTGAAGTGATCGGGTTCGGGCCGGGGTTGACGTAGACCGTCCCGGCCTTCAGGCGCGGCACCAGACGGTTGACGCGCGCGATGTCGCGGGACTGGATGTAGGCGGACAGTCCGTACTCGGTGTCGTTGGCGAGGGCGACGGCCTCGTCCTCCGTGTCGAACGGGGTGATGGCGAGGACCGGCCCGAAGATCTCCTGCTGGGCGAGGTCGCTGCGATTGTCGACGTCGGCGAAGACGGTCGGGGTGACGAACCAGCCGTCGGATTCGATGCGTTCGCCGCCGTATACGAGTCGGCCCGCGCCGGCCTCGATCGCCCGGTCGATCGCGCCCTGCACCCGGTCGCGGGCGGCTTCGTCGATCAGCGGCCCGACGTAGGTCGTCGGGTCGAGCGGGTCGCCCAAGGGCAGGTGGGCGACGACTGCGGTGACGCGCGCGACGACCTCGTCGTAGATCGAACGCTCGACGAGCAGACGGGTGGGCAGCGCGCAGCCCTGGCCGGTGTTGCTCATGGCGAAGGCCGCGCAGTACGGCACGACGGTGTCCAGGTCGGTGTCGGCGAAGAGCAGGTTGGCGGACTTGCCGCCCAGCTCAAACAGGACGGGCTTGAGGCTCTGGGCGGCGGTCGCCATGATGCGGCGCGCGGTGGCAGGCCCGCCCGTGAAGGAGATCTTGTCGATGCCGGGGTGTGCCACCAGTGCCTCGCCCGCGTCGCCGAGTCCGGTGACGACGTTGATCACGCCGTCGGGGATGCCCGCCTCGCGGGCCAGGTCGGCGAAGAGCAGGGCGGAGAACGGGGTGGACTCGGCCGGCTTGATGACGACCGTGTTCCCGGCGGCGAGCGAGGGCGGGACCTTCATCGCCAGGGACAGCGCGGGCGAGTTCCAGGTGATGATGTGGCCGATGACGCCGTAGGGCTCGGCGATCGTGTACTCGACGTTCTCGTGCGGGCTGTAGGCCGCGCCGACCATGCCCTCGACCTTGTCCGCCCAGCCGGCGTAGTACTCGGTCCACTCGGCGACGTGCGGTCCGACGTTCTCGGCCCAGCCGCCGATGCAGACGCCGTTCTCCAGGGGGCAGATCGCCGCGAAGTCGGGGATGTGGTCGCGCAGCAGCCCGGCGAAGCGGGTGAGCAGACGGCGGCGTTCGGCGGGGCGCATGGTTCCCCACACCTCGAAGGCCCGGCGGGCGGCGGCCACGGCCCGGTCCACCTCGGCGGGCCCCGCGAGCGGGATACGGGCCTGGACGAGCCCGGTCGCGGGGTTGATGTGCTCGTACAGGCCACCGCTGGTGTCGTGCAGATCCTTGCCGCCGATGACGAGCCGCGGTCGCGGCAGGTCCTTCTCGGCCCGCTCCTGGTGCAGCTTCACATCGACCGTGACCACAGTGCCTCCTGGAGCCCGCCACCACCACATCCGTACAGCTTAAATAGATAACCTATTTAGCCGAACCAATCAATGCTCTGCACCGGGTCGGCCGCTCACTTCACAGCCCCAGCGACCGTCCGACGATCTCCTGCATGATCTCCGAGGTGCCGCCGAACACCCGCTGCACCCGGCTGTCCCGCCAGATGCGGGCGATCTCGTACTCGTTGACATAGCCGTAGCCGCCGAAGAGCTGCATGCAGCGGTCGATGACCTCCCAGCCGGTCTCCGTGGTCCAGTACTTGGCCGCGGCGGCCTCCTCGGCCGTCAGCTCCCCCTCGACCAGGGCCATGATGCAGCCGTCCAGATAGACCCGGGCGACCCCCAGCTTCGCCTTGATGTCGGCGAGGGCGAACCTGTTGGCCTGGAACTCGCCGATGGGCCGGCCGAAGGCGGTGCGCTCCTTGGCGTATCCGAGCGCGACCCCGAAGGCCCGCTCGGCGGAGGCGAGCGCGGCGACGGCTATGGCGAGCCGCTCGGTCGGGAGGTTGCCCATCATGTGGTAGAAACCGCGCCCCTCCTGACCGATGAGGTTCCCGGCGGGGACGCGGACCTCGCGGAAGAAGAGTTCGGCGGTGTCCTGGGCCTTCATCCCGACCTTGTCGAGTTTGCGTCCGCGCTCGAAGCCCTCGGTGCCGCGCTCGACGACGATCAGGCTGATGCCCTTGTGCCCGGCGTCCGGATCGGTCTTGCAGGCGACGATGACCAGGTCGGCCAGGATGCCGTTGGTGATGAAGGTCTTGGAGCCGTCGATCACCCACTCGTCGCCCTCCCTGCGGGCGGTGGTGCGGATGCCCTTGAGGTCGGATCCGGCGGCCGGTTCGGACAGCGCGAGCGCGCAGATCGTCTCACCGCTGATCACGCCCGGGAGCCAACGGGCCTTCTGCTCCGAGGTGGTGAGGTTCATCAGATAGGGCGGGATGACGTCGTTCTGCAGGCCGAGGCCGATGCCGACCGCGCCCGTGGCCGCCATCTCCTCCGCCATGATCGCGTTGTAGCGGAAGTCCGAGATCCCCTGGCCGCCGTACTCCTCGGTGAACTGCCAGCCGATGAGTCCGGCCTTGCCCGCGGCCGCCCACGCGGCCCGGTCGACCTGCCCCTCGCGCTCCCACTCCTCGGTGTGCGGGACGCATTCCCGCAGGTAGTAGGAGCGGGCGGTCTCCCGGAACAGCTCGTGCTCCTCGGTGAAGATCGTACGGCGCATGCTCGACTCCGCTCCTGCATCTCACGTGCTCTGCATCTCGCTTATTTAGCTGAAGTAGTTATACGATAGCGCTGTTTTTGGATCTGGGCGAGGGAGGACGCGTGAGCGTACGGGACAAGATGGCGCTCGTCACCGGGGCGGGACGGGGCATCGGCGAGGCGATCGCCGACGCGCTGGCCGCCCAGGGGGCCTCGGTCGCGGTCTGTGACGTGGACGCGGAGGCCGCCGGGAAGGTCGCGGCCGGGCTCACCGAGCGGTACGGGGTGCGCGCGGCCTCGGTCGGCGCGGACATCTCCGACAGTGCGGCCGTGCGTGCGGCCGTGGAGCGGGTGAGCGCCGAGCTCGGCCCGGTGGACGTGCTGGTCAACAACGCGGCCGTGGACGTCATCGGCCGGTTCGTCGACAGCGACGAGGAGACCTGGGACCGGATCATCGCCGTCAACCTGCGCGGGACGATCACGATGACGCGGGCGGTGCTCGACCCGATGATCGAGCGCGGCGGCGGCCGGATCGTCCACATCGCCTCCGACGCCGGGCGGGTCGGCTCGTCCGGCGAGGTCGTGTACTCCGCGACGAAGGGTGGTGTCATCGCCTTCGGCAAGGCCCTCGCCCGCGAGGTCGCCCGGTACGGCATCACCGTGAACTGCGTCTGTCCCGGGCCGACCGAGACCGCGCTGCTCGGGCAGGTCGCCGAGTACAGCCAGAAGATGTACGACGCGACGGTGCGGGCGATCCCGCTGCGCCGCGTCGCCCAGCCCGCCGAGATCGCCGGTGTGGTGGCCTTCCTCGCGTCCGACGACGCCGCCTACATGACCGGGCAGACGCTCTCGGTCAGTGGCGGCCTGACGATGGTCTGAGGGGGTGACCATCGTGTTGCGCGTCGAACTCCGCGACCAAATCGCCGTGTTGACGCTCGACCGTCCGGGACAGCTCAACGCCGTCGGCTCCGAGACCGTGAAGCAGCTGACCCAGGCGCTCAACGACGTCCGCGACAACGACGACGTCCGCGCCCTGGTCGTGACCGGCGCGGGCCGGGCCTTCTCGGCCGGCGCCGACATCGGCGAGATCGAGTCGTTCACGGCACCCGGGCAGTTCCGTGCGTTCGTGGGACGTCTGACCGAGGCGTACGCGCTCCTGGAGGACTTCCCCAAGCCCTCGGTCGCGGCCGTCCACGGATTCGCCTTCGGCGGGGGCCTGGAGCTCGCGCTCGCCTGCGACCTGCGCGTGGTGGAGCGGGGTGCGAGGCTCGGCCTGCCCGAGATGAAGCTGGGCGTCCTGCCGGGTGCGGGCGGTACGCAGCGGCTGCCGCGCCTGGTGGCGCCGGCGATCGCCAAGCAGATGATCCTCACCGGCGAACCGATCGACGCGGAGCGCGCCTGGCAGCTCGGACTGGTCAACGAACTGGCCGAACCCGGTGGAGCGTTGGCCGCCGCCGAGAAACTGGCCGGTGCCCTGACGGCCGGGGCGCCGCTCGCACTCGCGGCGGGCAAGCGGCTGATCGACCACGGGCTCGGCATGGGCCTGGAGACCGCGATCGCGTACGAGCGCGAGACCGTCTCGGTGCTGTTCTCCACCGAGGACCGGGAGGAAGGTCTCAAGGCCTTCCGTGAGCGCCGCCCGGGCGAGTTCCGCGGCGTGTAGCAGGCGTCCCGACGTATCTGGAGGTGGGCCGTGCGGCCACTGGAAGGCATTTCTGTCGTCGAGCTGGGCATGTGGGTGGCGGCACCGGCCGCGGCCACCATGCTCGCCGACTGGGGTGCGGACGTGATCAAGGTGGAGGCACCGACCGGGGACCCGAATCGGTACACGCTCCGGCACGTCGGCCAGGATGTCGACAGCGCACCCCCGTTCGAGACCGACAACCGTGGCAAGCGCGGGATCGTGCTCGATCTGCGCTCGCCGGACGGCAAGGACGTTCTGGAACGGCTGCTGGAGCGCGCCGACGTTTTCGTCACCAACCTCCGCCCGGGTGCGCTGGAGCGGCTGGGGCTGGCCCCGGACGAGTTGCGCGCCCGCCATCCCCGCCTGGTCGTCGGCACGTTGACCGGCTACGGCTGGACGGGAGAGGAACGCGACCGGGCCGGGTACGACGTCTCCGCATTCTGGGCCCGGCCCGGCATCGCCGGCATGCTCAACCCGGCCGGTGAGCCACCGCCCGGTATCCGCCCCGGACTTGGCGACCGCACCGCCGCCGCCAACCTGGTGGCGGGCATGCTGGCCGCGCTGCTGCGTCGCGAACGCACCGACGAGGGCGGCGTGGTGGACGTGTCGCTGCTCCGGTCCGGGACATACGCGAACGGCAACGACCTCGCCCTGCAGAACTTCTTCGGCAAGCGCGGCCGTACCCGCCACCGCAGCGAGCACGAGTCCCCGCTCTACAACTGCTACCGGGCCGCCGACGACCGCTGGTTCTGGCTCGTCGGTCTGGAGGGCAACCGGCACTGGCCGGGAGTCGTCAAGGCGCTCGGGCGCCCCGACCTGGAGAGCGACGAGCGGTTCGCGACCGGCAAGGCCCGGCGCGGCCACGTACGTGAGCTGATCGCCATTTTCGACGAGGAGTTCACCAAGCAGCCGCTGGCCCGGTGGGCGGCACGGTTCGACGCCGAGGGCGTGTGGTGGGCGCCCGTGCAGACGCTGGCGGAGGTGTCCGCCGATCCGCAGGCGGAGGCCGTGGGGGCGTTCGTCGAGCAGCCCGGGATGGGCGACGGGCCGCCGCTGCGGACGGTGGCCACTCCGGTGAGCTTCTGGGGCGTGGACGACAAGCCGCGCTCCGGCGCGCCGACGCTCGGCGAGCACACCGACGACGTACTGCGCGAACTCGACCGACCCGACACATCTTCCTAGGAGGTACGGCGTGGGCATCCTCGACGACAAGGTCGCCATCGTCACCGGCGGTGGCCGAGGCCTGGGCCGGGCGCACTGTCTGGCGCTCGCCGAGGCCGGCGCGACCGTGGTCGTGAACGATCCCGGCGCGGGCGTGCACGGCGAGCGGACCGGGGACTCCCCCGCCGACGACGTGGCCGCGGAGATCACCAAGCTCGGCGGCCGGGCGGTCGCCAACCACGCGTCGGTCACCGACTGGGCGGCCACGGAGGCGATGGTGGCGGACACGGTCGCTGAGTTCGGCCGGCTGGACGTCATCGTCAACAACGCGGGCATCGTGCGCGACCGCATGCTGTTCTCGATGACCGAGGCCGAGTTCGACGCCGTGATCGCGGTCCATCTCAAGGGCACCTTCGCGCTCACCCGGCACGCGTGCGCGTACTGGCGCGAGGCGTCGAAGCGGGGGGAGCGCGTCGCCGGCCGCGTCATCAACACGACGTCCGGGACGGGTCTGTTCGGCAACCAGGGCCAGTCCAACTACGGTGCCGCGAAGGCCGGGACGGCCGGGCTCACCGTCCTCACCGCGCTGGAAATGCGCAAGTACGGCGTCACCGCGAACGCCATCTCGCCGATCGCGGCCACCCGGATGACGGACGGGCTGTCCGTCGGCGAGACCCTTCAGGCCACCGACGGCTTCGATCCCCGCGATCCCGCCAACGCCTCCGGTGTCGTCGTCTACCTGGCCTCCGACAGCTCGGCCTGGCTGACCGGCCAGGTCCTGCGCATCGAGGGCAACAGGCTCAACCGCCTCCAGGGCTGGACCGTCGCCGCGGTCCACCCCAGCGAGTCCGGCAAGGCGCTCACCTACGAGGAACTCGTCGACGCCGTACCGCGGTTGTACGGCGTCGCTCCTGCGGGCCGGGCCACGGGAGTGGGCCAGTGAAGGGGCGGGGACACGACGTCGCCGCCCTTGTCCTGCGCGCGACGCTCGGGCCGATGCTCTTCGCCCACGGCTGGAACAAGGTCGCCGGGCCGGGCGGACTCAAGGGCACCACGGGCTGGTTCGAGGCGCTCGGTCTCAAGCCTGCCGAGGTGCACGCCCGTATGGCGGCCGGAACCGAGATGGCGGCGGGCGTCGGCATCGCCCTGGGAGCGGCGGGCCCCCTCCCGGCGGCGGCCGCCGTCGGCCTCATGACCGTGGCTGCCCGGACCGACCACCGGGGCAAGGGCTTCTTCGTCTTCAAGGGCGGCTGGGAGTACGCCGGTGTCGTGGGCGGAGCCGCCGTCGCCCTGGCGGCGCTTGGTAACGGCCGTTACTCGCTCGACGGGTTGCTGCGACGCCAACGTGCGGGCGCGGGGCCCGCGTTGCTGGCCGCGGGAGTCGGCACGGCGACCGCGGCGGCGCTGCTGGCCGTGTGCTACAGGCCCGCGAATCGGCCGGATGAGACAGATACAGATCAGTGAAGGTAAGAGGGAGTCGACATGGACGCGGCTGACTTCAGCGCGGTGCTGTCCGAGGTCCGGCGTTTCGTCCGGGAGCGTGTCGTGCCGCTCGAGGCGGAGATCGACGAGAAGGACGAGATGCCTGCGGACATCCGCGAGGCGGCCAAGAAAATGGGGCTGTTCGGCTTCGCGCTGCCCGAGGAGTACGGCGGGCTGGGTCTGTCGATGTACGAAGAGGCCCAGTTGATGTTCGAGCTCGGGTACACGACCCCGTCTCTGCGCTCCATGTTCGGGACGAACAACGGCATCGCCGGGCACGTCCTGATGGTCGGCGGCACTCAGGAGCAGAAGGCCGAGTGGCTGCCGAGGATCGCCTCGGGTGAAGTCCTGGCGTCGTTCGCGCTCACCGAGCCCGACGCCGGGTCCGATCCCTCGACGCTCACCACGCGCGCCCACCTGGAAGACGACGCGTGGGTGATCAACGGGGCCAAGCGGTACATCACCAACGCGCCGCTCGCCGACGTCTTCATGGTCTTCGCGCGCACCGACCCCGACGCCCCGCGTACCCGCGGCATCTCAACCTTCCTGGTCCCGGCCGGCACCCCGGGCCTGACCGTGGCTCCCCAGGACCACAAGATGGGCCAGTTCGGCGCCTGGACGGCGGACGTGTACTTCGACGACGTACGCGTACCGGCCGGCGCGCTGGTCGGCGGCGAAGCCGGGCTCAACCGGGGCTTCTCCACGGCGATGGGCTGCATCGCGCACGGACGGGTCCATATCTCAGCGCTGATGGTCGGCATGGCCGAGCGCCTCGTCGACGAGTCGGTCGCGTACGCGAGCACCCGCAAGCAGTCCGGAAAGCTGATCGGCTCCTTCCAGCTCGTCCAGGGCCTCATCGCCGACTCGCAGACCGACTACTACGCCGGCCGCGCCACGGTCCTGGAGGCCGCGCGCGCCTTCGACGCCGGTACCGACACCAAGATCGGCCCGTCCTGCACGAAGTACTTCGCCAGCGAGATGGTCTGGCGGGTCGCGGACCGCGCGGTGCAGGTCCACGGCGGGGCGGGCTATATGCGCGGGGTCGCCGTCGAGCGCTTCTACCGTGACGCCCGCCTGTTCCGCATCTACGAGGGCACCAGCCAGATCCAGCAGGTCATCATCGCGAAGGCACTGCTGGGCGAGGTGGCGCGCAGCTGACCGTCACAGACACGGGAGAAGGCCCCGGGGGAGCCGGGGCCTTCTCGTTCGTTTCGCGGCCGTCAGATCCCGAGCCGGTCCAGCAACCGCTCGTGATAGACGGCCGGCCCCCCGAACAGCAGCTGTGAGGACTTGGCCCGCCGGAAGTACAGGTGGGCCGGGTGCTCCCAGGTGAAGCCGATGCCGCCGTGGACCTGGATGTTCTCCATCGCCGCGAACATGTACGCCCGTGAGCAGCACGCGTGGGCCACGGCTGCGGCGACCGGGAAGTCCGCGGCCCCCTCGGCGGCCAGCCGTGCCGCCTCCCGGGCGGACGCCTCCGCCAGCTCCACCTGGACGAGCATGTCGGCGCACTTGTGCTTGACGGCCTGGAAGGAGCCGATCGGCCGGCCGAACTGGTGCCGGGTACGGGCGTACTCCGCGCTCATCTCCAGGCACCTGCGCGCCCCGCCCGCCTGTTCGGCGGCCAGCCCCACCGAGGCCATGTCCAGGACCTTGGCCATGATGCGCCCGCCCGCCCCGTCCGCGCCCACGGGCGTCGCGGGCACTGCGTCGAAGGTCAGCCGGGCCATCGCCCGGGTGGCGTCCAGGGTCTCCATCGCCACGGCCGTCACCCCTCGGGCTGTCCGGTCCACCGCGAAGAACGAGGGACCGGCCACGGTGCGGGCGACGACGAGGATCAGGTCGGCCGTCGTACCGTCGATGACGAAGCACTTGCGGCCGCTCAGCTGCCAGCCTCCGTCCCCGTCCGGCACGGCACGCGCGGAGATCAGGGCGGGGTCCCAGGAGCCGCCTTCCTCGGCGACGGCGAGGGTCGCCGTGGTCCGTCCGGCCGCGATGCCGGGCAGGTGGCGTGCGCAGGCCGCGCCGTCCCCCGAGGCCAGCAGGGCCTGGGCGGCGAGGACGACGGTGGCAAAGAAGGGGGCGCAGAACAGAGCGCGGCCCATCTCCTCCAGTACAACGCCCAGTTCGACAGGTCCGAAGCCGTCCCCGCCGTACTCCTCCGGGATCGCCAGGCCCGGCAGCCTCAGTTGGTCGGCGGCCTGCGCCCACACGTCGAGGTCGAAGCGCGGCTCGCTCTCCATGACCTTGCGTACGGCTTCCTCCGGGGACTTGACCTCCAGGAACTCTCGTACGGATGCCCGGAGTTCCCTCAGCTCGTTCTCGTCGGCGTTCATGCGCGTGCCTCCTTGGGCAGGCCGAGGACGCGTTCCGCGAGGATGTTCTTCATGATCTCCTCGGTGCCGCCGAGGATGCGCAACGCCGGTGTGGCCAGGAGGAGTTCGGACCAGGCGTAGGTGCCCCACTGCCCGGTGTCCGCGATGAGACGCGGGCCGAGACAGTCCGAGACGAAGTGGGCAGCCCTGGTGAGGTTCTGACCGTACATCAGCTTGGCGACGGACCTCTCCGGGCCGGGGGCGATCCCCGCCCGCAGGGTGCGCTGGGCGCGGTCGTTGAGATATCCGGTGGCCATGGCGTCCACCAGGAGTTCGGCGAGGCGTCCGCGCAGGGCTCGGTCGTCCCAGGTCCAGGTGGCGCGCATGAGCGCCGAGAGGTGCTCCGGGGACAGGGCGGCGGCCACCGGGCCGGCGCCCTCGCTGCCGACCGTGTTGCGCTCGTTCATCAGCGTGGTCAGGGCGACCGTCCAGCCGCCGTCGACCTCGCCGAGGCGGTGGTCGTCGGGGATGCGGACGTCGGTGAGGAAGACCTCGTTGAAGTCCACGCCGCCCGTCATCTGCCGCAGCGGCCGGACCTCGACGCCGGGCGCGTCCAGGGGGACCAGGAAGGCGGTGATCCCACGGTGTTTGGGCGCGTCGGGGTCCGTGCGGGTCAGCGCGAGGCCGATCTCGCTGTGCTGGGCGACCGAGGTCCACACCTTCTGCCCGTTGAGCACCCAGTCCTCGCCCTCGCGGACGGCCCGGGTCGCCACGCTCGCCAGGTCGGATCCGGCGCCGGGCTCGCTGAACAGCTGGCAGGCGATGGCGTCCCCGCGGTACATCGCGGGCAACCAGCGTTCCTTGATGTGGGGTTGGGCGTGGGCGAGGATCGACGGTCCGATCATGCCGAGGCCGACGACACCGAGCACGCCGGTGTCGGGGACGGCGTACTCGGACTCGATGGCGTCGTAGAGCAGGTCGTGGACGGGGGTCAGGCCCCGGCCGCCGTACTCGGGCGGGCCGGTGATCCAACCGAAGCCGTTCTCGTGGCGGGTCCGCTGCCACTCGCGTGCCCGTCGCACCTCCTCCGCCTCCTCCTCGGGCGGGAGACTGCTGAAGTACGCCATTGAATCGTCGCCCTCACCCCAGGTGACGGCGGCACGGTCGGGGGCCTTCCTCGCGTGCGCGTCGAGGAAGCGGCGCGCTTCGGCGGCGAAGTCCTGCATGTCGTCGGGTGTCATCGCGTTCGCTCCGCTGTCAGGTGGAGAGGATCGTCACCGCCGACACGCCCGGCGCGCCGTACAGGTGGGTGTAGCCGACACGGGGTGTACCGGGGATCTGCCTGGCCCCGGCCGTCCCGCGCAATTGGAGGACGATCTCGTGGATCTGGCGCAGCCCGGACGCGCCGATCGGCTCCCCGTTTCCGAGCAGTCCGCCGTCGGTGTTGACCGGGAGACGGCCGCCGATCTCGGTGGCGCCCTCGGCGATGAGGCGCTCCTGTTCGCCGTCCTTGCAGAGGCCGTTCTCCGCCATGTGGATCACCTCGGATCCGGCGTCGGTGTCCTGGAGCTGGGCGACGTCGACGTCCTCGGGTCCGATGCCCGCCAGCTCGTACGCGGCCCGGGAGGCGTCCACGGTCGGGCTCTCGACGACCTCGCCGACCGGGAACGACGGGCTCTGCACCTCGAAGGCGCCGAGCCTGCGGCTGCGCAGGGCGGTGGAGCGGACGCGTACGGGCGTCGAGGTGTACTTGTGGGCCTGATCGGCACGGCACAGCACGAGGGCGGCGGCGCCCTCGTCCGGACCGCAGTACATGTACTGCCGCAAGGGGTAGTTGAGGACCGGAGAGGCGAGGATCTCCTCCGGTGTGAGCGGGGTGCGGCGCCAGGCCTTCTCATTCGCGGCCGCGTTGCCGAAGTTCTTCGAGGCCACGCGGGCGAGCGTCTCGTGGGAGATGCCGTGCTCGTGCATATAGCGGTTGATCTTCATGCCGAAGAAGTGGGTGGTGAGGAAGAGCCCGGTCTGCCCGTACCAGGAGGGGATGCCGGCGACGGACGGGTCGGCGGCGAAGGCTCCGCGCGGGTGTTTGTCCAGGCCGATCGCGATGGTGAGGTCGTGCTCGCCGGTCTCGATGGCTCGGGCGGCCAGCGCGATCGCCGTACCGGCTGTGGCGCAGCCGTTGAAGACCCCGCGCAGCGGGACTCCGGTCAGACCGAGCCGGCCCACGATCGCGTCCGGGTTGGCGACCTCATAGCTGCCGATGTAACCGCCTTGGATCTGCGGCCAGTTCACGCCCGCGTCGGTGAGTGCGAGGCGCACCGCGTCCGCGCCCATGTCCAGTGCCGGCTTGCCGGGGAACCGCCCGAAGGGGTGGAGCCCCACGCCGATGATGACGGCCTCGGTCATGCTGTCTCCTCCTCGGCCGGGGTGAACGCGAACGTGAGGACCTCGGTGCCGTCGTCCCGCACGGTGTAGGGCACGAGCGTCAGCCGCATGGGCTGGCCGATGCGCAGTCTGCGCGGGTCCGGTTCGGTGAGGCGGGCCTCGACCAGCAGCTCGCCGGGGAGTTCGATGTACCCGACCGAGTAGGGCTCGAAGTCCTCGGGGCCGTCGTACGGCGGGGACGGCGGGCGGAAGTTCTGGGTCGTGTACGTCCACAGCGTCCCGCGGTCCGCGAGCAGCCGTTGCTTCGACTCCGTGCTCGCACACCTGACGCAGTCCGGGGCGGCCGGGAAACTCACCAGGCCGCAGGCCGTGCACTCGGAGCCGATGAGCCGGGTGGGTGCGGCCGCGGAGGGCGGCCAGGTGAACAGGCCCTCGGCGACGGGCCGCCCGGTGGATGTCACGTCCGTGGTCATCTCACGCCCCGTTCCGGTTGCCGAGAGCGTCCGCGTTCGGCGCCGCCTTGGCCACCAGGTTCGGGACGACGGAGGTCAGCTCCTGAGGCGTCCACCGGGTCTCGGCACTCGCGCCGGGGCCGTTGACCCAGCCTTCCAGGACAGTGATCCGGTTGCCGACGACGCCGAAGACCCGACCGGTGACCTCCCGCGACGCCGCCGAGCCCAGCCACACCACGAGCGGCGAGATGGCCTCCGGGGTGAGGTCCTGGCTCTCCGCGGCCCGCCGCATCATCTCGATGTCCTCGGTGAGCCTGGTGAGCGCGGTGGGCGCGATGGCGTTCACCGTCACGCCGTAGCGGGCGAGTTCGGCCGCCGCGATGACGGTGAGGCTCGCGATTCCGGCCTTGGCGGAGCCGTAGTTGGACTGCCCCGGGTTGCCGAAGATGCCGGACGGCGAGGTCGTGTTGATCACCCGGGCATCGTTGGCGTGACCGGCCTTGGCCCGCTCGCGCCAGTACGCGGCCGCGTGGTGCAGGGTGGCGAAGCTGCCCTTGAGGTGGACGGCGAGCACACTGTCCCAGTCCCGCTCGGTCATCGACACGATCATCCGATCGCGCAGGATGCCGGCGTTGTTGACCAGCACGTCCAGGCCGCCATAGGTGTCCACGGACTGCTTGATGAGACTGCCGGCGCCCTCCCAGGTGGAGATGTCGTCCGTGTTGGCCACGGCCTCGCCTCCGGCCGCGACGATCTCGTCCACCACGGCCTGGGCGGGCCCGGCCGAGCCGCCCCCGCCGTCGCGTGCGCCGCCCAGGTCGTTGACCACGACCTTCGCCCCGTGCGCCGCGAAGGCCAGGGCGTGTGCCCGGCCGATGCCGTTGCCTGCACCGGTGACGACCACGACGCGGCCGTCGACCACTCCTTCGGACATCCTCAACTCCTCGTTGATGAAAGCTGGTCGGCCTCGCCGAACAGGACCCGTGGGTCCTCGCTTCCGCAGGCGCACCGGCCGGTGACGACACGCCCGGCGATGCCGAGCGGTGTCTCGGCGAGCGGCGAGGCGCGCCCCTCCCCCGCAGCGACGGACAGCTCCCCGTCCCGCTCCCCGACCCGCCACTCGACGGCGTTGACGTGCGCGCCGCTCCGCTCGGGACACTCCACGGCGAGCGCCGGTCCGACGGGCGAGAGCACGCAGGCGGGCACGCCCACCGCGCGGAGCATCGGTACGGCGGCGGGCCGGGCCAGGACGACGGACATCGGCCGGAGCATCTCGCCGATGTCGGCGGCTCCGGAGAGTCCTTCCAGGGTCTCGGCGGAGAGGCCGATCACGGCGTGCGGGCGCAGTTCGCGGTGGAAGACCGAGGTACGGCGGTGGTCCCAGCCCATTGCTTCCGCGATGCCGTATGTCACCTTCAGCGCGCGCAGGGCGCCGATCGCCGCGTGTCCCCAGAAGCCCTCGAAGCCGGACATGGTCAGCAGCGCCCGCTGCCCGGCGGTGAGGCCGTGCTCGCGCAGGCGCGCGGTGACCCAGTCGGTGTCTTGGTCGAGTTCGGCCCAGGTCAGTTCGGTCTCCCCCATGCCGTCGGCGGTGGGAAAGCGCACGAGGTAGGCGAGTTCGGGGCGGTCGAGGGTCCTGGCCCTGGCCAGGGTGTCGGCGCGGGCCATCAGCTCTTCACCACCCGGGGGAACTTGGCGACGCTGGTCATGGTCTTCAACAGGTCCTCCTCGGTGCGCAGGTCGAGCACCGGCTGGACTCCGGTCCGTGTCCGCACGGCTTCGCCCAGCCGGCCGGCCAGGGCGTCGACGTCGCCGGTGAGTGCGGGGTCGTAGCCGACGCGCAGCCGCAGTTCGTCGACCTCGCGGCGGTCCCGGACGATCTGGAACACTCCGGCCACCGTCTCCGGCTGGTCCTCCACCGCCTGCCAGATGTCCCGCAGCACCACGGAACGCCCCTGGACCAGCGTCTCGTCGCCGCGTCGTCCGGCCACCCACATCCGGGCGTGGGTACGGCCGCAGCCGCATGTCTCGCCGGACAGGCGGACCAGGTCCTCGCTGCGGTAACGGATCAGCGGTGCGGCCCGGTTGTCCAGGTCGGTGGCGACCAGTTCGCCGAGGTCACCATCGGGGACATCACGCCAGCCGTCCTCGTCGACCTCCACGCACTCCGCGAAGACGGTGTCCTCCCAGAGGTGGAAGCCGTCGTGCTCACTGCACTCCCAGGCGGTGCCGGTGTCGGCGGCGCTGGTGTACTCGTAGACGTCGATGCCCCAGTCGTCACGGATCCGCTCGCGCATCTTCCGGCTGAGGGGCTGCCCGGCGCAGGAGGCACCCTTGAGAGAGGAGAACGCCTCTCTCAGGTCCGTCTTCTCCGCCAGGTGCTCGAGCTCCACCATCTGCGGATACATCATCTGCAGATAGGCCGGCCGGTAGGTGCGCAGCGCCTCGACGACCTCGTGCATCTTCCCCATCCAGGTGTCGACCTCGATCACCACGGCGCCCAGCGCCTGGTATCCGGGGTCCATGAGGTTGCGGAAGGTACCGGGCGGACTCAGCACGCGGTCGCCGGGCCGCAGGCCCAGCTCCCACAGGTCACGCACCTGCGCGGTCACCAGCGGCGGAGCGTCCTGCCAGATCTCGGCGAAGAACTCCGGGTCGCCGGTCGTGCCCGAGCTGGAGGAGACCGAGGTCAGCTCCTCGACCGGGACGCACAGCAGGCCGCCGAAGGGGTCGCCGGTGCGGCTTCGGTGGGCGCGCACCATGTCCTTGGTGATGAACGGCACGCGCGTCCGGAAGTCCTCAAGAGACCGGATGTCGCGCGGATGGACCCCGTGCTCGTCCCAGAGCTCCCGGTAGAAGGCCGAGTTCATGTAGGCGTGCTCGACGAGCTCCAGGACCTGTTTCTCCTGCCCCGCCCGCAGCTGCTCGCGGGGCATGGTCTCCACCTGAGGCTCGAAATACCTGTCAGTGGTGTCCCTGTCAGCGACCATGGCGCCTCCTCGCGGCTCAGTGCCCAGATCTTCCAGCTATCAGCGCAATCAGTCAACCAATTCGACGGATTCAAGGTCAGGCCTCGCGCCGCGCTCGCCGATATAGTTAACTATTATCACTCATTCAACCTACTGGAGGGCGCCGTGAAGATCGTTGTCTGCGTGAAGCACGTGCCCGACGCCGCGGCGGACCGCACCTTCACCGAGGACGGCACCACCGATCGCGCGTCGGTCGACTCGCTCCTGTCCGAACTCGACGAGTACGCGGTCGAGCAGGCCCTGCGGCTCGCCGAGTCGGACGACGTCGACGCCGAGATCAGCTACCTGACGGTCGGTCCCGACGACGCGCGCGACGCGCTGCGCAAGGCGCTGGCCATGGGCGGTGACTCGGCGATCCATGTCAGCGACGACGACATCGAGGGCAGCGACGCGTTCGGTACGTCGCTCGTCCTGGCCAAAGCCATCGAGCGGCACGGCTTCGATCTCGTGCTGTGCGGGATGGCCTCGACGGACGGCACCATGGGCGTCCTACCGGCGCTGCTTGCCGAGCGGCTCGGCGTCCCGGCCGTCACCCACGTCGAGGAGCTGACGGTCGAGGACGGTGCGGTGACCGGTCGCCGCGAGAGCGACGGGGCGACCGTGCGCGTCCGGGGCGCACTGCCGGCCGTGGTGTCGGTGACCGACCGTTCCGGGGACGCCCGCTATCCCTCCTTCAAGGGGATCATGGCCGCGAAGAAGAAGCCGCTGGAGACCCTCGACCTCGCCGACCTCGGGCTGGACGCGGAGCAGGTCGGGCGCGGTGCCGCCCGCTCGGCCGTCGACACCGCGACCAGGCGTCCGCCGCGCACGAAGGGCGAGATCGCCGTCGACGAAGGAACGGGCGGCACCGGACTGGCCGCGTTCCTGACCGCCAAGAAGTTCATCTGACCCACCCCCCTGACTCTTCCCCGACCTCACTTCGGAAAGGAGTGCGGCACCATGGCCGAGATCCTCGTCCTCGTCGACCACAGCGACGGCGCCGTACGCAAGCCGACCCTCGAACTCCTCACGCTGGCCCGCCGGTTGGGCGAACCTTCGGCCGTCTTCCTGGGGGCTGGGGCGGGCACCGCGACCGAGGTGCTCGGCCGGTACGGCGCCCACAAGGTCTACATCGTGGCCGCCCCCGAGGTCGACGAGTACCTCGTCACCCCGGCCGTCGACGCCCTCACCCAGATCGCGGAGCGCACCGGCCCGGCGGCGATCCTGCTGCCGTCCGGCCCGGACGGCAAGGAGACCGCCGCGCGGGTCGCGCTCCGACTCGGCTCCGGGCTCATCACCGACGCCGTCGACGTCAACCCCGGCCCAGACGGCCCGGTCACCGAGCAGTCGGTGTTCGCGGCGACGTACCAGGTCACGGCCCACGTCACTCAAGGCGTCCCGGTCGTCACGGTCAAGCCGAACGCCACCGCCCCAGAGCCCGCCCCCATCACCCCGGTCGTCGAGAAGCAGGACATCACCTTCGGCCCGGCCTCCGCCGCGGTCCAGGTCCTGTCCCGCACACCGCGGGAGCGCGGCGACCGCCCCGAGCTGACCGAGGCCGACATCGTGGTCTCCGGCGGTCGGGGCGTGAACGGCGACTTCGCCGTGATCGAGCGGGTCGCCGACGCCCTGGGCGCGGCCGTCGGGGCGTCCCGGGCCGCCGTGGACGCGGGCTGGTACCCGCACAGCCACCAGGTCGGCCAGACCGGCACCCAGGTCTCCCCGCAGCTCTACCTGGCCGCCGGCATCTCCGGCGCGATCCAGCACCGGGCCGGCATGCAAACGTCCAAGACCATCGTCGTCGTCAACAAGGACGCCGACGCCCCCCTCTTCGAGCTCGCCGATCACGGCGTCGTCGGGGACCTCTTCCAGGTGCTGCCGCAGCTGGTGGAGGAGATCGAGCGGCGCCGCAGCTGATCCGCCGCCCGCACGGCCTTCCCTTTCCACCGTCCATACAACTAAAATCGCTAACTAATTGCATCCATTGACCCCGAAGGAGCGTCATGTCGTCGAAGATCTGGGTCAACTCGGGGGACTCCCATGTGATGGAACCCGCCGACGTGTGGACCGAGAGGCTGCCGGCCCGCCTCGGCGCCCGCGCCCCGCGCAGCGAGCGCGGCGAGAAGTACGAGCTGCTCTACATCGACGGCGAGCGCATCGACCGCCAGCTCGGTGACTTCATGGACGCCATGCGTCCGCCTGGTGCCTGGGATCTGAAGGTCCGCCTCAAGGACCTCGACCAGGAGGGCGTCTGGGGCCAACTGGCCTTCCCCTCCATGGGGTTCTGGCTCGTGTCGATCACCGACCGGGAGCTGGCCCGGGAGACCGTACGGGCGTGGAACGACTGGGCGTACGACGAGATCCTGAGCAGGAACAAGCGCGTCATCACCACCGCATGCGTCTCGACCGCCGACATCGACGACGCGGTGGCCGAGGTCGAGCGGGTCGCGGAGATGGGCTTCCAGGCGATCTTCATGCCGTGTGCGACCCGACCCGGCGAGGAGTACGCGCTCGACCGCTGGGAGCCGCTGTGGACCGCGGTCGAGCGGGCCGGTCTCGTACTCGGCTTCCACATCGGCACAGGCGGCGAGAACGTCGTCTTCCGCGGTCCCGGCGGCGCGGTCGTCAACTACATGGAGACGACCTATCCGGGCATGAGGGTGGTGTCCCACATGGTCGCGGGCGGCGCCCTCGACCGCCACCCGGACCTGAAGATCCTCATCGCGGAGGGCGGCGCGGGCTGGGTGCCGGCCATCGGCGACCGGATGGACGAGGCGTACCGCCAGCACGGCATGTTCGTCCGCCCGAAGCTGAGCCGGCTGCCCAGCGAGATCATCCGGCAGCAGGTGTACGCGTCCTTCCAGCACGACAAGAGCTCGGTGGAGATCGTCGAGTCGACCGGCTACCGCAATGTGATGTGGGGCGACGACTACCCCCACCTGGAAGGCACTTACGGCCACACCCAGTCCACGCTGCACGACCTGTTCGACAGCGTGCCGGACGACATCCGCGAGCGCGTCACACGCGGCACCTTCAACGAGTTGTTCAAGCTGCCCGAGCAGACTCCCCAGGAGGCGGCCGTCTGAACGGCGGCGGAACACCGTGACCACTCCTCCCTACCCCGAGGACCTGGAGCGGCCCGGGCTCGTCAGGAGCGGGCGGTCGACCTTCCTCAGGCCCATCCGGCCGGAGGACGCCGACCGCCTGGTCGACTTCGTCGGCAGCCTGTCACGAGCCACCCTGGCCTACCGCTCCCTCGGACCGGTGACCCGGCTGCGTGACGACGTCATCCGACGCGGCGCGCACGTGGACTACCTCAATGAGCTGGCACTCGTCGCTCTGGCTGGCGAGGAGATCGCGGGCGTGGTCCGCTATGTCCGTGACCCGGCCGAACCGGAGCACGCCGAGGTCACCTTCACCATCCGGGACGACCACCAGAGCGAGGGCTTCGGCCGACTGCTCCTGGAGCACATCGCCGCCGCCGCCCGCGCGCGGGGCATCCGGGTGCTGGAGGCCGATGTCCTCGCCGACAACACCCGGATGATCAGCGTGTTCCTCGGCTCCGGCTTCCGGATCGAGACCGGCCCGCCGGGCCAGATCATCCGCTTCGAGATCGCCATCGACCCACAGGCCCTGGCCGTCGCCCGGGCCGAGCGCCGCGAGCACACAGCCGTACGGCGCTCCCTGAGACCCCTGCTCGAACCGCGGTCGGTCGCCGTGATCGGCGCCAACCGCAGCCCCCTCACGATCGGACACGAGATCGTGGCCAACCTGCTGCGGGGCGGCTTCGGCGGCAGCGTGTTCCCGGTCAACCCGCAGGCCGAGCAGATCGCCGGGGTTCGCGCGTACGCCGACGTCCGAGAGCTTCCCGAGCCGCCGGATCTGGCGCTCGTGGCCGTGCACGCCGACGCCGTACCCGATGCCGTACGCGAGTGCGCCGAGGCCGGTGTCAAGGCGGTGGTCGTCGTCTCCACGGGCTTCGGGGAAACCGGAGTCGAGGGCCGGGCGTCCGAGCTGGAGCTGGCCCGTTTCGCCCGTGCCTCCGGCATGCGGCTGGTGGGCCCGAACTGCATGGGCGTCGTCAACACGACTCCCGAGGCGCGGCTGGCCGCGACCTTCTCGCCCGCCCTGCCGACGCCCGGCCGGGTCGCGATGTCCAGTCAGTCGGGGCCGCTCGGGCTCGCCGTGCTCGACTACGCCCGGCGCCTACGGCTCGGCTTCTCCGGCTTCGTGTCCGTGGGGCACGCCGTGGACGTGTCCACCAACGACCTGCTGCAGTGGTGGGAGGAGGATCCGGGGACCTCGTTGATCCTGCTGCACGTCGAGACCTTCGGCAATCCGCGCCGGTTCGCCCGCGTCGCCCGCCGGATCGCGCCGCGCAAGCCGATCGTCGCGGTCCACCCGGGCCATGCCGACTCGGCGGTGAGTTCGCTGTTCGCCCAGTCCGGCGTGATCCGCACCCGCAGCCTGCAGGAACTGTTCGACGTGGCCCTGCTGCTCGCCCACCAGCCTCCCCCACCCGGCAACCGGGTCGCCGTGATCACCAACGCGGGCGGGCCCGCGGCACTGACGGTCGGGGCCTGCGCGGCGAGCGGTCTGCGCGTACCCGCACTCGGCGAGCACACCCGCCAGGCACTCCGCTCGGCCCTCGCGCCGCGGGCTGAGGTCTCCAACCCGATCGACCTGACCCCCACGGCCACCGCCGCCCACTACCGGCAGGCACTGGACACGGCCCTGGCAGACGACGGCATCGACACGGTCATCGTCCTGTTCATGCCGCCGCTGGCGGACAAGGCCGACGAGGTGGCGTCGGCGATCCTCGACGCGGCCGCGGCCCGGCCCGAGAAACCGGTGGTGGCCAGCTTCCTGGGCGGCGCGGGCGTCGCCGACCTCCTGCACCGGGGCGACCTGGTCGTGCCGACGTACACGTTCCCGGAGGCGGCGGCCGGCTCGCTCGGACACGCGGCTGCCTACCAAACCTGGCGCAGCACCCCGGCGGGTGTCGTGCCCGATCTCCCAGGAGTCGACGTCGAGCGCGCCCGCTCGCTGCTGGCCGGATGCCCTCCCGGCCCGGTCTCCACACGGATCGCCGCCGAGTTGCTCGCCTCGTACGGAATCGCCGTACGGGACACGGAACACGGTCCCGGCCCGGACGCGTTCCTCTCCGTCAGCGCCGACCCGGTCTTCGGGCCGGTGGTCGCCTTCGGTCTGACCGGGGACTACGCCGATCTCATGGCGGACATCGCGTACCGGGTCACCCCGCTCACCGACCGCGACGCCCGGGAGATGGTCCGCTCGCTGCGGGCGACTCCCCTGCTGGAGAGCCGGGGTGTGGAGTTCGCGGCTCTCGAGGAGACCGTCGTGCGGATCTCGGCGATGGTGGAGGACCTCCCCGAGATCGAGGCACTGGAACTGCGGCCGGTACGGCTGCTGCCGCCCGGGAAGGGGGTGGCCATCGCGCACGCGACGATCCGGCTCACGGCCGACGAAACAGGAGGAGGCCTCTCATGAAGGTGGGCATCTACTTCGACATGCGCAACCCGCCGCCGTGGCGGCAGCGTTGGTCGCGGGTGTACGGCTTCGCCCTGGAGATGTGCGAGGAGGCGGACCGGCTGGGCCTCGACTCGGTCTGGTTCTCCGAACACCACGGCTTCGAGGACGGGTACCTCCCCCAGCCGCTCACCATGGCGGCCGCGGCGGCGGCCCGCACCCGCCGGGTGCGCCTGGGCACGGCGGTCATCCCGGCCCCGCTGCACGCGGCCCCCGAACTCGCCGAACAGGCCGCGCTCGTGGACATCATCAGCGACGGCCGCCTCGACCTCGGGCTGGGCACCGGCTATCGCGTGCCCGAGTACCGGCTCTTCGGAGCCGACCTCGCCAAGCGCTACACCACGACCGATCAGCGCGTACGGGAGATCCGCGGGCTGTGGGCCGAGTCCCTGGTCACCCCCGGTCCGCTCCAGGATCCCCTGCCGATCTGGCTCGGCTACCAGGGCCCGCAGGGCGCCCGGCGGGCCGGCCGGCTCGGCACCGGGCTGCTGTCGCTCAACCCGGCACTGCTGACGCCGTACCGGGACGGGCTCGTCGAAGGCGGGTACGACGTGTCGGCGGCCCGCATGCAGGGCTCGTTCACGACGTTCGTCACCGAGGACCCCGAGGGCGACTGGCCGGTCGTGCGCAAGCATCTGCGGTACCAGTGGGACAGCTACCGCCGCTACATGGTCGAGGGCACCGACCAGCCACTCCCCCGCCCCATCGACCCCGAGAAGTGGCGGGAGACGGGGCTCAACGCGACCGGCGTCGGTCAGTTCCTGTACGGCACACCACAGGAGACGGCCGAGGCCGTCAAGGCGTACGTGGCAGGGTTGCCGGTGGAAGGTGTGTTCCTGTGGGCCTCGCTGGCCGGGATGCCCGAGGAAATGGTCGCCCGCCAGGTCCAGCTCATCGCCGGGAAGCTGCGCCCGTTGCTTGCCGATGTCTGAGTTTGCAGATGTCTGACACGAGGAGTTCCAGCATGTCGAGGACGACGCACGGGACCAAACAATGGACCGGGGCGAACTTCCAAGAGCCGCCCCGCACTCCCGGCGGGGTGGCTCTGTGCGGCGCGTGCCGCGCCGCCGGTTCCTGCCGGCTCGGTGTGGAACGCGAGC
This sequence comes from Streptomyces sp. NPDC096311, assembly GCF_044763085.1. NCBI lineage: Bacteria > Bacillati > Actinomycetota > Actinomycetes > Kitasatosporales > Streptomycetaceae > Streptomyces > Streptomyces sp. NPDC096311. The sequence continues at coordinate 453,042 of NZ_JBIWFN010000005.1, read as the reverse complement.
GGCTCGACGAGGACGGTGTGGCACGGTTCGAGCTCGCCTGCCCGCGGGACCAGGAGGGCGGGCCCGACGTGGCGCACGGCGGCTGGACGGCGGCCGTCCTGGACGACTGCCTCGGGCATCTCCCGCTGCTGCACAGGGTGTTGAGCGTGACGGCGGAACTGAGCGTGAGCTTCGTCAAGCCGGTGCCGGTGGAGCGCCCGCTGGAGGTCCGGGCCTGGGTCGAACGACGCGAGGGCTCCCGCTGGTACATCGCGGGCGAGATGGTGCTGCTGCCGACGCGCGCCGTGCTGGCCCGGGCCTCCGGGATCTGGGTGACCCGTGACCCGGGCCATTTCGCCCGGCACGAGGAGTGGCTCGCCGGTCAACGCGCCGACGCCGAGGGTCAGTAGGAGCGCAGCCCCATGCTGCGGGCGATGCCGTTGCGCTGGATCTGACTCGTGCCCCCGGAGATGGTGGCCACGATCGACTCCCGGTACCGGAAGCTCATCACGCTCTCCGTCGAGAAGCCGTGCCCCGCGAGGACCTGCATCCCGAGCCGGGCGGCCGCCACATAGGTCTCCGACCCCTTCAGCTTCGCCATCGATCCTTCCCGCGTGCACGGCTTGCCCTGTGCGAGCAGCCAGGCGGCGCGGTGGGCGAGCAGCCGGGCGCAGTCGATCTCGGTCTGCAGGTCGGCCATGGCGTGGGCGAGCGACTGGAAGTTGCCGATCGGGCGGCCGAAGGCGTGCCGGGTGCGGGCGTACTCCAGCATCTCGTCCAGGGTGGACTGGGCGGCCCCCAGGTAGCCGCCGCTGATGACCACCTTCTCCAGCTCGATGTTGGAGAGCATGACCTTCCAGCCTTCGTCGCGCGGGCCGACGAGGTTCTCCTTGGGGACCAAGGCGTCGTTGAAGAAGACCTCGTTGGTGCCCAGGATGTGCCGGGCCAGCGTCGGCGTCCGGCGCACCTCGACACCCTGCGTCGAGGGGTCGACGAGCAGGAGGCTGATGCCTGCGTGCTTGGGCTCGCGGGGCCCGGTGCGCACGTAAGTGGCGATGGTGGTGTCGGGCAGGCCGCCGCCCGTGCACCACGCCTTCTGACCTCGCACGAGGAAGTGGTCCCCGTGGTCCTCGGCGGTGGTGCGCAGTGCGGCGGCGTCGGACCCGCTGTCCGGCTCGCTGAGGCCGACGGCGAGCCGGTGGCGCCCCGTCATCACCTGCTCGCGGATGAAGTCGCGCTGCGCTTCGCTGCCCCACCGGAACACCGTGATCCCGGGGATGAGCACCCCGATGTAGCACATGGCGACGTCGAAACTGGCCCGGCCCAGTTCCTCGGCGATCAGGATGAGTTCGAGTGGTCCGCCGCCATCGCCGCCCTCCTCCTCGCCGAACGGGAGGGCGAACCAGCCCAGCTCGGCCATACCGCTGAACAGTTCGGGCGGTACGACGCCGTCCTCGTCCCACTGCTTGGCCTTCTCGGCCGGACACACGTCGGCGACGAACTGCCGTGCCGTCGCGCGCAACAGGTCCTGCTCGTCGGTCAGCCCGAAATCCACGGCCACTCCTCACCACACCACTGGGCCATTCATCTACCTAATTATTCTATGTTAGCGGATGCCCCTCCGTGAGTCGTGTCCATGACCGTAGCAATCGGCACCCCGCCCCCAGCGCTGCCACCCGAACACCCGGGCAGGATCCGGACCAGCCACGGGCCATGGCGCCGCGGTACACCCGTCACGTGCACCTCCGGCGCAGGTCAGAGATGGGCGAGGACGTGTACCACAAGCAGACGAAGAACCTGCTGGGCCTGCGCCCGCAGCGGCATCCCTGGCAACCATCTCGCTACCGCATCACCTTGCGGCAACCACCCGAGCGGCGCCTCATTGCATCCGCCGCCAGCCCCCGGGACCCGAAGTTGCCGTAACCACCGCGCCCAGCGATCTGAACGCGTCCAATCCACGAACACCACCCGAAGATCCGGGCCGAGTCCGGAACGTGTGGAGCGACAAGCAGCGTCTGAAAACGGTCAGTGGGTCTTCGGCCAACGCCATCAAGCCATTGGGGGCGGCTGCGGGCAAGTCTCACCACCGCGCTCATCTGCAACAACACTCCATCGGGGCGAAAACCGGGCCCATTCGACCCGGATTCGACCCGAGGCTCATATTTCCCCGGACCGAACGCAGCAAGTAGCCCTTCTGAGCAGGCAACTTCGAAGTGCGCTTCCGTGAGGCGGAAGCGGTATTGCGGCCTTGCGAAGCCCTTGCAGACGATGACGCCACGCCACAGAGACGGGAGCCAGACGCCATGCCGCACATGACCGCCTTCGCCAGGAACCAGTGGTACGTCGCCGCCTACACGCACGAGGTCGGGCGGGAGCTGCTCGGGCGGACGATCCTCGGTGAACCGCTCGTCTTCTACCGGACGGAGGACGAGGGGACGGCCGTCGCGCTGGCGGACCGGTGTGTGCACCGCCGCTTCCCGCTCTCGGAGAGCCGGCTCGACGGCGACAGGATCGTGTGCGGCTACCACGGCTTCACGTACGACACGACCGGCAGCTGTGTGTACGTGCCGGGGCAAAAACGCATACCGCGCACGGCCCGGGTCGCCTCGTACCCCGTCGTCGAGCAGGACTCGTTCGTCTGGGTCTGGATCGGCGACCCGGCGCTCGCCGACCCGGACGGCATCCCCCGCGCCCGGCACATGGACTCGCCGGACTGGACCACCGTCTGCGGCATGGAGCCCATCGACGCCGACTACGGGCTGCTGGTCGACAATCTGCTCGACCTCTCGCACGAGACGTATCTGCACGGCGGTTACATCGGCACCCCCGAGGTCGCCGAGACGCCGATCACCACCGAGGTCGACGAGGGCGCGGGCATCGTGCGGGTCAGCCGGCACATGGACGACGCCGAGTGTCCCCCGTTCTACGCCCGCTCGACCGGAATCGAGGGCCGGATCACCCGCTGGCAGGACATCGAGTACCACGCGCCGTGCCTGTATCTGCTGCACAGCCGGATCGCCCCGGTCGGGGTGCTGCCGGAGACGAACGGCGGCGACCCGAACGGCTTCCACACCGAGATCACCTACGCGATCACTCCGTCGAGCGACGGCCATGTCTACGACTTCTGGGCGGTCTCCCGGGACTTCGCCAGGGACGACGAGGAAGTCACCACGTTCCTGCGGGACTTCAACCACACCGTGGTGATGCAGGACGTCGACGCGCTCAACCTGCTGCAGAAGACCCTCGGCACCGAGCGGAGGGGCTACCAGGAGCTGAGCATCAACATCGACACCGGCGGTCTCGCGGCCCGCCGCATCCTCGCCCGCCTGGTCGAGGAGGGCGACAAGCCGATGGAGACGGTGCTGTGACCACGCCTCCCCGCTTCGCGACCCGCGAGATCTACCGCATCGACTGGATCCCGGGCACCGATGTGCTGCACGGGACCTGTCACTGCGGTGCCGAGCACAGCGCCCAGGACCCGATCGAGATGTGGGAGTGGATGCTCGGCCACCCCGAAGGACATCGGCCACAGGAGTCACGGGGGCTTGGATCATGAACTCCTACGAAGTCGAACTCGTCGTGCGGGAGAGGGAGTTCGTCGCCGATGGCGTGCTCTCCCTCACTCTGCGCCACCCGCTCGGCGAGGAACTCCCCGCCTGGGAGCCCGGCGCCCACGTCGACGTGGTGCTCGGGGCCGGCCTCGAGCGGCAGTACTCACTGTGCGGGGATCCCGCGGACCGTCGGGCGTGGCGGATCGCGGTGCTGCGGGAACCGGACGGACGCGGCGGATCCTCGTATGTGCACGAGCAGTTGGGCCCGGGCGACAAGGTCCGGGTCCGCGGCCCCCGCAACCACTTCGCGCTCGCGCCCGCCGCCCGCTACCGCTTCGTCGCGGGCGGCATCGGCATCACCCCGATCCTGCCGATGCTCGCCGCGGCGCAGGCGGCGGGCGCCGAGTGGACGCTGCTGTACGGCGGGCGGACACGCGACTCCATGGCGTTCACCGGGGAGCTGGAGCGGTACGGAGACCGGGTGACCGTCGCTCCGCAGGACGAGTGCGGACTGCTGGACCTCGACTCCGTCCTGACCGGGGTCCCCGAGGGCACGCTCGTCTACTGCTGCGGTCCCGGCCCCCTGCTGGACGCGGTGGAGGCGCGCTGTCCCGCCGGGCTGCTGCGCGTCGAGCGTTTCCGGCCGAAGGTTCAAGAGACGGGCGGGGGCGGCGAGTTCGAGGTGGAGCTCGCGCGCAGCGGTCGTACGCTGACCGTCCCCGCGCATGTCTCCGTGCTCGACACCGTGCGCGGCGCGGGCGTCGAGGTGCTCTTCTCCTGCACCGAGGGCACCTGCGGGACCTGCGAGACGGATGTCCTCGAAGGGGCCCCGGACCACCGGGACTCGGTGCTCACGGACGACGAGCGGGAGGCGGGCGAGACCATGCTGATCTGCGTCTCCCGGTGCCTCGGGAAGCGGCTCGTGCTGGACTTGTGAGCCGCGGGGCCCTGGAGGCCCGCCTCGGCGCAGACCCGTCTCGGCCGGGCCCGACCCACCAACTGTCAACAATATTGTTGGCCAAGGCCATTGACCCCGCCGTACGAGGGCTCTACCTTCCCGCTGAGCACCCCTTGCGGTGCGCGCACAGCCTGTCGGAACCATGTCGTCTGCACAGGAGGAGCCATGCGTCGTCTGCTCGCCGGTCTCGCGGTCGGATCCTTTCTGGTCGCCGCGTCGGCCTGCGGTTCGTCCGGCGGCGGTGGCGCCTCGGACAAGAACGCGTCGTCCGGCGGTACCACCACGGTCAAGGTCGGGGTCATCCCCATCGTCGATGTCGCGCCGCTCTACCTGGGCCAGCAGAAGGGCTTCTACAGCGAACGCGGTCTGAAGCTGTCCATGACGACCGCGCAGGGCGGCGCGGCGATCGTGCCGGGAGTGGTCAGCGGCCAGTTCCAGTTCGGGTTCAGCAACATGACCTCGCTGATGATCGCCCAGAGCCAGAACGTGCCCGTGAAGGCCGTCGTCAACGGGGTCGCCTCGACGGGCGTGGCGGGCAAGGACTTCGGCGCCATCACCGTGAAGAAGGGCAGCCCGATCACGTCCGCGAAGGAACTGGAGGGGAAGAAGGTCGCGGTCAACACGCTGAAGAACATCAACGAGACGGCGGTGCGCGAGTCGGTGCGCAAGGCGGGCGGTGACCCGTCCAAGGTGAACTTCGTCGAGCTGGCCTTCGACCAGATGCCCGCCGCCCTCGACAGCGGTCGGATCGACGCCGCGATGGTGGTCGAGCCCGCTCTCGCCACCGTCAAGAGCCAGGGCGCCACGGAGATCGCCTCGTCCCTCGTCGACGTCGCCAAGGACCTCACCGTGGCGATGTACTTCACCTCGACGCAGTACGAGCAGAAGAACCCCGACGTGGTGAAGAAGTTCCAGGAGGCGACCGCGGAGTCCCTCGCCTACGCCGATGCCCACCCGGACGAGGTCCGCCAGGCCGTCACCACGTACACGAAGATCCCGGCGGCGACACTGGCCCAGGTCACCCTTCCGAAGTGGCCGGCCGAGCCGAACCGTGCGTCGATCGAGGCGCTGGAGAAACTGGGCGAGCAGGACGGGCTGTTCAAGTCGACGCCCGACCTCGACAAGCTGCTGCCGTGAGGGGTGCGAACGCCGCGCTGGGCGCTGCCGGGCTCGCGGCCTTCCTCGCGCTGGGCGAGGCGGTGCCGCGGCTCGGTCTCGTCGAGGAGGCGTACTTCCCGCCGACCAGCCGCATCGCCGACGCGCTCGGCCAGGAGGTCACCGACCACGCCTTCTGGACGGCGCTCGGCGACACCCTGACCGGCTGGGCGCTGGGCCTGGCGATCGCGATCGGCGCGGGTGTCGTCGTGGGGCTGCTCGTGTCGGTCGTGCCGTATCTGCGCGAGGCCACCGCCTCGACGATCGAGTTCCTGCGCCCGATCCCCTCCGTCGCCCTGATCCCCCTCGCCGTCCTGCTCTACGGCACCGAGCTGCGCTCCGTCCTCCTCCTCGTCGTGTACGCCTCGTTCTGGCAGGTCCTCGTCCAGGTCCTGTACGGCGTCCAGGACGTCGACCCGGTAGCCGAGGAGACGGCCCGCTCGTACGGCCTCGGCCCGTGGGCACGGGTCCGGCACGTCCTGTGGCCCACGGCCCTCCCGTACGTCATGACGGGCGTCCGGCTCGCCGCCGCGGTGGCCCTCATCCTCGCCGTGACCGCCGAACTCGTCATCGGAGCACCGGGGCTGGGCGCGCGCATCGCGGTCGCCCAGTCCTCGCAGGCGGTCCCCGACATGTACGCGCTGGTGGTGGTCACGGGTCTGCTCGGGCTGCTCATCAACGTGGGCGCCCGTACGGTGGAGCGCCGGGCGCTGGCCTGGCACCAGTCGGTGCGCGGGGAGGTGGCGGTGTGAGGCACTTCCTGATGCGGCTGCTCTTCGTCGTCGCGCTGCCCGCGCTGCTCGTCGCGGTCTGGTGGCTGGCGTCCGACGGCAGTACGAACGTCTACTGGCCACCGCTGCGCACGATCCTCAAGACCTTCCCGGACGTCTGGACGAGCGAGCGGCTGCGCTCCGACCTCGTGCCCAGCGTGCTGCGGCTGCTGGCCGGGTACGCGGCGGCGGCCGTCGTGGGCGTGGCGCTGGGCACGGTCATCGGCTCGTACCGGCGGGTGCGGGCCGTGTGCGAGCCGGTCCTGGAGTTTCTGCGCGCGGTACCGCCTCCGGTCCTGGTCCCCGTCATCATGCTGTTCGCCGGTATCGGCGACACGATGAAGATCGCCGTGATCGCGAGCGGCTGTGTCTGGCCGATCCTGCTCAACACGGTCGAGGGCGTGCGGGCGGTCGACTCGGTGATGGCGCAGACGGCGCGTTCGTACGGCATCACGGGCGTGGCCCGGCTGCGCAGCGTGGTCCTGCGCGCGGCGAGCCCGCAGATCTTCGCGGGCCTGCGCCAGGCCCTGTCCATCGGGATCATCCTGATGGTCATCAGCGAGATGTTCGCGGCCAGCAACGGCCTCGGCTTCACCATCGTCCAGTTCCAGCGGAGCTTCGCGATCCCCGACATGTGGAGCGGAATCCTCGTTCTGGGCCTGCTCGGTTTCCTTCTCTCGGTCGTCTTCCACCTGGTCGAGCGCCGGGTGCTCGGCTGGTACCACGGTCAGCGCGCGGTGTCCCGGCGGTCTCCGTGAAGCTCGCGAAAGGGCGGTCCATGCACACGTCTCTTGTCGTATCCGGCCTGAACAAGGTCTACGAGGGTTCCGGCCGCCGGGTGGAGGCGGTACGGGACCTCACCTTCACCGTCGAGGCGGGCGAACTCGTCTGTCTGGTCGGCCCGTCGGGATGCGGCAAGACCACGCTCCTGAAGTGCATGGGCGGGCTGCTGACGCCGACGGCGGGCGAGGTACGCCTGAACGACCGCCCGGTGAGCGGTCCGCCGCCGGGGATGGCGTTCGTGTTCCAGGAGTACGGACGCAGCCTGTTCCCCTGGATGCGGGTCCGGGAGAACGTCGAACTGCCCCTGAAACAGAAACCGTTGAGCAAGGCGCGGCGCCGGGAGCTGGTCACGGACGCGTTGGAGTCGGTCGGGCTCACGGATGCCGCCGGGGCCTACCCGTGGCAGCTGTCCGGCGGGATGCAGCAGCGCGTCGCGATCGCCCGCGCGCTCGCCTACGAGCCCGACGTCCTGCTGATGGACGAGCCGTTCGCGGCGGTCGACGCGCAGACCCGGGCCGATCTGGAGGACCTGGTGCGGGGTCTGTGGCGGGAACGCGGCATCACGATCCTCTTCGTCACGCACGACATCGACGAGGCCGTCTACCTCGGCGAACGGGTTCTGATCCTCTCCGCCTCACCCACCGTCGTACAGGAGCAGCTGAAGGTCGATCTCCCGGACGAGCGGGACCAGTTGCACACCCGGGTCGCCCCGCGCTTCGCCGAACTGCGGACCCATGTGTACGAGCAGATCCAGGCGGCGAAGCGCGGGGCGGCCTTCGGTCTCAGGACAGATATGCCTCCACCTCGCTGAACTGGGCCGCGGGCCAGCCGGTGTTGGCGGTGACATTGAGCCGGAGATAGCGCAGGTTCGTGCCGCTGGGCAGGGTGACCGTCACCGTGTTCCCGGTGGCCGGGTCGAAGCGGTAGTCCTTGGAGGCGACGACCGTCGAGTACGCCGAGCCGTCCGTGCTGCCCAGCACCGACAGGGTCTGCGTGCGCGCCTGCCAGACCGCGGCGGGCGGCAGCTTCAGCACGAGGCGGCGGGCGGGCTGGTTCGAGCCGAGGTCCACCGTCCAGGCCTGCGGGAAGGCGTTGTTGGTGGACTCCCAGTAGCTGTTCGCGTCGCCGTCGACCGCCTTGCCTGGGGTGTAGACGTCCTGCGATCCGGTGGCGGTGGCCGGGCGGCCCTTGGCGAGGTTGCGGGCCGGGTCGGGGTCCGGGTTCCCGGCGCCGGGCTGGGGCCAGGTGGAGCAGTCCGCCCAGGTGGTGTCCCAGCCGGAGTTGCCGCCGCCGTTGGTGAGCGTGAAGGCGCCGGAACCGTTCGGGTAGGGGCAGTTGTAGATGCCCGCCGCGCCGACCCCCGTGGCCTGCACATTGCTGAACCTGGCCGCGCCCTGCGACTCGGCCTGGACGACGACCGTGCCGGTGTTCCTGACCGTCGCGCCGTCCACCGTGATGTTCTTGGTCGCGTAGCCGTGGCCGCCGCCCGACACGAACTCGAAGGCGCTGTAGGGACTGTCGGTGATCGTCGTACCGGTGATGTTGACGGTCGCCTCGATGGCGCTGTCGTAGGAGTCGACGCGCAGCGCGCCCATCGGGTGACTCCAGTTGGGGTTCATCGCCCCCGCGCGCACGAGGGTGTTCCCGGAGACCGTGATCGTGCCGGCGAGCGGGGAGAAGGGGTCGAGGAACTTCTGGTTGGAGATCGCGATGCCGCTGCCGAGGGCGTTGGTGTCGGCGACCAGGTTGTTCGTCACCGCGAGGTCGGTGCCGCCGTAGATCGCGATGCCGTTGGCGAGGTTCGGCTGCGAGATGGTGTTGTTCTCGAAGCTGCTGTTGGTGTCGGCCGAGTACAGCGACCACATGGCGAGGGCGTCGTCACCGTTGTTGCGCAGGAAGTTGCCCCGCACCCGGACCCCGCGCGCGTTGCCGTTCAGGTTGAGGCCGTCGGCGGTGGTGTCGAGGATGCGGTTGTTCTCGACGACGAGGTTGTCGTTGTTGCCGGTCAGCCAGAGGCCGACCTTGAGGTGCTGGAGCCACATTCCGGAGACGCTGGAGTTCGGGCCCAGTGAGCCGTTGACGAAGTTGTCCGGGTTGGAGTCGACGCGCTCGGTGACCTCGCCGATGACGGCGAAGTCCTTGAGGTGGACGCCTCCGGACGAGCCGGTCTGGTCGATGAAGCGCGAGGTGTGGACGACGGAGTACCAGCTGCCGGCGCCCTGGAGGGTGACGTTCTGGACGCCGTTCAGCGAGGAGGTGACGCGGTAGTCGCCTGGCGGGATCCACACCACCCCCCCTTGCGCGGCCGAGATCGCGTCCCGGAACGCCTGGGTCGAGTCGCCCTGGCCGCTGGGGTCCGCGCCCTTGTCGGTGACGGACACCGATCCGGCGGGGCGCGTCGCGGCGGCGGCCACCTGTTCGAAGTCGGCCACGTCCACGGTGACCTGGGTGGACGTCGCCTGGAAGGCCACCTTGTCGCCCGGCTGCACGTTCTGCCCGAGCAGCAGGCGGGCGTTGTCGAAGAAGTGGTGGGTCTTCGCGCCGGCGATCCAACTCGTGTCGACGTAGGAGTACTTGGAGGTGACGGCGAGTGTCCTGGCGAGCTTCTGGCCGTTGACGTAGACGTCGAGGGTGCCGGACTGCCCGTCGGGAACGCTGTAGGACACGTTCACCGCGTTGGCCGCGCGCGGCACGGTGAACTCGACACGCTGGCCCGCGGTCAGCCGTACTGCCTGCCGTCCGGACGCCTCCGAGGCGAGGGTGCCCTGGGTGTAGTCGGGCCCGATCTTCGCGCCGGTGCTCGTGGCGGACTCCGCCTCGACCGAGGTGAAGGGCAGGTCGGCACCGACAGCCGCGTGTGCGGCGGGTGCGGTCATCACCAGCATGCCGGCCGCCAGGGCGACGGTGGTGGCGGTGACGGTGGCGAACGTTGGCATGCGCCTGACAGATCTGAAGCTGTTGTGCATGTGCTGATCCCTTCGTGGTGGGGGTGCGGGGATAGCGGTATGCGGTCGGCGCTGTCGACGCGGTCTCAGCCGCGCAGCCAGACCGCCGTGTCCTTCGGCAGTCGCCCCTGTGGGTCCAGGGGACCGCTGCCGAGCAGGAGCCGGGAGTGGGCGGGGAGGTCGGCGGGGGCGTCGGCGAGGTTCACGACGCACAGCAGCCGCCCCTCCTGCCCGATCCGGGCGAAGGCGAGTACGCCTTCGGGCGTGGGCAGCCAGGTGAGCGGGCCGTCGCCGAACTCCGGCCTGATCGTCAGGGCCGCGCGGTAGAGGGAGAGCATCGAGCCGGGATCGGCGGCCTGGAGATCGGCGGCGTACGCGGACCAGCCGCTCGGCTGGGGCAGCCAGGGCTCGCCGCCGAAACCCGCGTACGGCGCGTCGGCCGTCCACGGGAGCGGGACCCGGCAGCCGTCCCGGCCCGGGTCGGTGCCGCCGGAGCGGAAGTGCATCGGGTCCTGGATGCGGTCGCGGGGTATGTCGGCCTCGGGCAGGCCCAGCTCCTCGCCCTGGTAGAGGTAGACGGCGCCGGGCAGGGCGAGGGAGAGCAGGGCCCCGGCGCGGGCCCGGCGGGTGCCGAGAGCGAGGTCGGTCGGGGTACCGAAGGCCTTCGTGGCGAAGTCGAAGCCGGTGTCGGCGCAGCCGTAGCGGGTGACCGTGCGGGTCACGTCGTGGTTGCACAGCACCCAGGTGGCGGGCGCGCCGACCGGGGCGTGTTCGGCGAGGGTCTCGTCGATGGACGTCCGCAGGCGTCTTGCGTCCCAGGGGCAGGACAGGAAGGAGAAGTTGAAGGCGGTGTGCAGCTCGTCGGGGCGCAGATAGCGGGCGAAGCGCTCGGTGTCGGGGAGCCAGACCTCGCCGACGAAGATGCCGTCGTAGGCGTCGGCGACGGTGCGCCAGGAGCGGTAGATGTCGTGGAGCTCGTCGCGGTCGACGTAGGGATGCGGGTCGCGGCCCTCGACGAAGTCGGGGAGGTCCGGGTCCTTGGCGAGCAGGGCGGCCGAGTCGATGCGGACGCCCGCCACGCCACGCTCGAACCAGAACCGCAGGATCTCCTCGTGTTCCTGGCGGACGGCGGGGTGCGCCCAGTTGAGGTCGGGCTGCTCGGGGGTGAACAGGTGGAGATACCAGGTGCCGTCGGGCAGCCGGGTCCAGACGGGCTCGGCGGAGCCTGCGAACTGGGACGGCCAGTCGTTGGGCGGGAGTTCACCCTGTTCGCCGCCTCCGGGACGGAAGTGGAAGAGCTCGCGTTCGGGTCCTCCGGCCAAGGCGGCCCGGAACCAGGGGTGTTGGTCGGAGACGTGGTTGGGCACGATGTCGACGAGGGTGCGGATGCCCAGTTCCTTCGCCTCGGCGATGAGTTTCTCCGCCTCGGCGAGCGTCCCGAAGGCCGGGTCGACGACCCGGTAGTCGGCGACGTCGTAGCCGCCGTCCTTCATCGGGGACAGGTACCAGGGGTTGAACCACAGGGCGTCCACGCCGAGTTCGGCGAGATACGGGAGTTTGGCGCGGACGCCCGCGAGGTCGCCGGTGCCGTCGCCGTCGCCGTCCGCGAAGCTGCGGACGTACACCTGGTAGATGACGGCGGAGCGCCACCAGTTCTGGGCATGGGTGGGCTGTCCCACGGTGCCTGCCTTTCTGTTGCGGGGGCGGTGTCAGCCCTTCGTGCTGCCCGCGCTGATCCCGGCGATGATGTGCCGCTGGAACACCAGGAACATCAGGACCATGGGGATACTGGCGATCACCATCGCGGCGATGAGCACGGTCAGCTGGATGTTCTGCGACAGCTGGACGAGGGCCACGCTGATCGGCTGCTTGTCGGTGTCGGAGAAGACCATCAGCGGCCAGAGGAAGTCCTGCCAGACGGCGACCAGGGCGAAGATCGACACGACGCCCAGGACGGGGCGGGACATGGGCAGCACGATGGACCAGAGGGTGCGCAGCCGTCCGGCACCGTCGATCTCGGCGGCCTCCAGGACATCGCGCGGGATCTGGTCGAAGAAGCGCTTGAGGAGATAGAGGTTGAAGGCGTTGGCCACGGCGGGCAGCCAGATGCCGAGCGGGTCGTTGAGCAGGCTGGTGTGGATCAGCGGGAGGTCGGCGACGGTCAGGTACTTCGGCACGACCAGCGCCTGCGCCGGGACCATCAGGGTGGCGAGGATGCCGCCGAGAATCACCTTGCCGAACGCCGGCTTCAGCTTGGAGAGGGCGTACGCGGCGGCCGTGCAGAAGACGAGCTGGAGCAGCCAGGCGCCGGCGGCCTGCACCACCGTGTTCCACAGGTGGGTGGGCAGGTCCATCAGGTCCCAGGCGTCGGTGTAGCCGCTGAGGTGCCATGCCTTGGGCACGAGGGTCGGCGGGGTCCGCGTCACTTCGTCCGGGGACTTCATCGCGCCGGTCACCATCCAGTAGACCGGGAAGAGGAAGGCGAGCGCGAAGAGCAGGACGACGGCCGTGAAGACGGTCCAGTAGAGGGCCTTGCCGCGGGGGCGGGCGAGGGTGAGCGGGGAGACCAGGGTGCGGGTGCCGCTGCTCATGAGTACTCCTCCCCCGACGAGCGGGTCAGCCGCAGATAGACAGCGGAGAACAGGCCGAGCAGCACCAGGAGCATGACGCTCAGCGCGCACGCGCCGCCGAAGTCGTTGTAGAGGAACGCGTACTTGTAGATGAGGTAGAGGACGGTGACCGTGGCGTTCTCGGGGCCGCCGCCGGTGATGACGAAGGGCTCGGTGAAGACCTGCATCGTGGCGATGATCTGAAGCAGCATCAGCATGAGGACGATGAACCGGGTCTGCGGGATCGTCACGTGCCGGAGGCGCTGGAGGATGTTCGCGCCGTCCAGTTCCGCCGCCTCGTACAGCTCCCCCGGGATGCCCTGGAGCGCGGCCAGGTAGATCAGGACCGTGCCGCCCATGTTGGCCCAGGTCGCCACGACGACCAGGGAGACGAGCGCGGTGTCAGCGCCGTTGGACCAGTTCGAGGTGGGCAGGTGCAGAAAGCGCAGCGCCTCGTTGGCGAGGCCCGCTCCGGGATCGTAGAACCACTTCCACAGCAGGGCGCTGACCACCGGCGGGATCATCACCGGCAGGTACACCACGACCCTGAAGAAGGCCTTCGCGTGCCGGAGTTCGTTGAGGACCAGGGCCATCACGAACGGGACGGCGAAGCCGATGAGCAGGGCGAGGAGCGTGAAGGTGAACGTGTTGCGCCAGGCCGCGGTGAACTCCGGGTCGTGGAAGACACGGGTGAAGTTGGCGGTGCCGACCCACTGGGGCGATGAGCCCGGCGTGTACTTCTGGAAGGCGATCACGACCGCGCGGATCGCGGGGTACCAGGAGAACAGCGCGAAGCAGAGCAGGCCGCCGACGAGGAAGGCGTACGCGCGGGACTGGTCGGCCAGGCGCCGGCGCCACGGGCCCCCCGCCCGGCGCCCGGCCGACCGCGGTGCCTCCGGCGCGCCGACGGCGGCCGGAGGGAGCACCACGGGCTTCGATGCGGTCTTCATACGCCTGGTCAGCCCCGGGCCAGGATGGAGTCGATCTTCCCGGAGGCGTCCTTCAGGAGCTGGTCGATGTTCGCGTCCTTCTTGGTGAGGACCGCGGAGACGGCTCCGTCGAGAACCGAGTAGATCTGCTGGGCCTGGGGCGGCTCGATCTTCATCTGCAGGTTCTGGTTGCCGTCCAGGAAGGCCTGGTAGTTCTCCACGGGCACATTGGCGTTGGCCTTCTTGACCTGCTGGTCCTTCGCGTCGGCGGCGCCGGTGAAGAGCCGGGGCTCGGGGAGGCCGACGGGGGCGTTGTTCTGCTTGGCGCGGGCGTAGTCGCCGAGGAAGCCCTTTCCGGGGGTGAGGAACATGTGGTCGAGCCACTTCAGGCCGGCCTTGATCTGCTCGGGGCTGTCCTTCTTGTTGAACATGTAGCCGTCGCCGCCGATGAGCGTGCCCTTGCCGCCGGGCATGGGCGCGAGGGCGAGGTCGTCGTAGTTGCCGCCCTTCTCCTTGACGAGGATCGGGATGTTGTCGGGCGCGGAGAGGTACATGCCGAGCTTGCCGGAGCCCATCAGCTGCTGGACGTCGTTGATGACGAGGAGCTGCTTGCTGCCCATGGAGTTGTCGCTCCAGCGCATGTCGTGCAGGTTCTGCAGGACGGCCTTGCCCTCCGGGGTGTCGACACTGGCCTTCTTGCCGTCCGGCGTGACGACGTCGCCGCCCTGCGAGTACATCTCGGCGGTGAAGTGCCAGCCGCCCTGGTTCTGGGCGCTGTAGTCGGCGTAGCCGACGGTGCCGCCGCCGAGCGCGGCTGTCTTCTTGGCGTCCGCGCGCACTTCTTCCCAGGTCGCCGGGGGCTTGTCGGGGTCGAGACCGGCCTTCTGGAAGAGCTTGCGGTTGTAGATGAGTCCCATCGAGTAGCCGGTGCGCGGCACTCCGTAGATCTTGCCGTCGACGGTGTAGATGTCGCGCAGCTGCTGCTGGATGGTGCCGTAGCTCTTGAGGTCCTTGACGTACGACGTGATGTCGGCGGCCTGGTTGACGTCGACGACGTGCTTGGAATCGGTGAAGTACGTGTAGAAGACGTCCTCCATCTGGCCGCCGGCGAGCTTGGCGTCGAACGTTTTGGGGTCCTGGCAGGGGAACGCGTCGTGCGCGACGACGTCGATGTCCGGGTTCTGCTTCTCGAACGCCTTGATGTCGGCCTCGAAGAACGAGCGGTCGACCTTGGCGCTCTTCGGAGGCATGCAGTTGACCGTGATGCGGGTCTTGCCACCCGCGGAGCCGTCGTCGCTGCCACCGCAGGCGGTGGCGGTGAGCGCGAGGGCGGACGCCGTGAGCACGACGAAGGTACGGCGGAACCCGGTACTTCTCATCGGTGGACCCCTTTGGGCAGGAGCGAGGAAGGCCCACGGGGGCGCACCACCTTGAGCTGGCGCACCGCCGTGTGCTGGCGCCGCACACTCAAGCACCGCCGACAAGGGTCCGCAAGATGTCGCGCAGAATCTGGAATTATTTGACAGTGGAGTGGATCTCAGGGGCGGGGCGCTTGCGCGGTGGACCCCCGGACCACCAACTCCGGTTCGAACAAGAGCTCTTCGGCGGTGACGCTGCTCCCGCCGATCTGGGCGTTGAGCAGCTCGACAGCCGCCCGGCCCATCGACTCGATGGGCTGGCGGACGGTGGTCAGGGGCGGCTCGGTGCAGTTCATCAGCGCGGAGTCGTCGTAGCCGACGACGGACACCTGTGCGGGCACGCCGAGTCCCTTGCGACGGGCGGCGCGTACGACACCGAGGGCGAGCGGGTCGCTGGCGCAGATGAAACCGGTGACCCCGCGGTCGATGAGCCGGGCGGCCGCCGCGTGGCCGCCCTCGATCGAGAACATGGCCCGCGCGATGTGCGCGTCGGGCAGCTCGGGGGCGAGTGCGCGGGCCGCCGCCAGCTTCCGCGCCGAGGGCATGTGGTCGGCGGGCCCGAGCACCAGACCGATGCGCTCGTGACCGAGCGAGACGAGGTGGCGCCAGGCCTGCTCGACCGCCACGGCGTCGTCGCAGGAGACGCCCGGGAAGCCGAGGTGCTCGATGGCCGCGTTGACCAGCACCACCGGGATGTTGCGATCCGCGAGCTGCCGGTAGTGCTCGTGCGGGGCGTCGGCCTGCGCGTACAGTCCGCCCGCGAACACCACGCCGGAGACCTGCTGTTGGAGCAGCAGCTCCACATAGTCCGCCTCGGAGACACCGCCCTTGGTCTGGGTGCAGAGCACCGGCGTCAGCCCGAGCTGTGCGAGCGCCCCGCCGATCACTTCGGCGAACGCCGGGAAGATCGGGTTCTGCAGCTCGGGCAGGACGAGCCCCACGAGCCGCGCGCGTTCACCGCGCAGCTGGGTGGGCCGCTCGTAGCCGAGCACGTCCAGCGCCGAGAGCACCGCCTGCCGGGTGGAGTCGGAGACGCCGGGCTTCCCGTTGAGCACCCGGCTGACCGTGGCCTCGCTGACCCCGACCTTTTTCGCCACCTGAGCAAGTCGTCGCGTCATGAGCGCAAGAATAGCGCAAGAAATGCAAGCCGCTTGCGTAACTCTCACTCGTTTCCGGTGGGCCCTAATGGGCCGCCCACAGGCCACGGACATGGCCCAGGTGCCGGGTCATGACCCTCCGTACGGCCTCGGGGTCGCGGTCCACGAGGGCGTCGAGGAGTTCGAGGTGCTCCTCGGCGGAGTCCTGGAGACGGCCCGCCTCGACCAGGGCGTTGAGGCCGTACAGGCGCGAGCGCTTGCGGAGGTCGCCGACGACCTCGACCAGGTGGGCGTTGCCCGCGAGGGCGAGCAGACCGAGATGGAAGCGGATGTCCGCCTCGACGTAGGCGATGAGGTCACCGGCCGCCGCCGCGGTCACGATCTCCCGGGCGGCCGGGCGCAGCGCCTCCAGGGAGACCGCGTCCGCGGTGGTGGCCAGCTGTACGGTGGTGGGGATCTCGATCAGCGAGCGGATGTGGGTGTACTCGTCGAGCTGCTGCTCGGAGACCGCGGTGACCCGGAAGCCCTTGTTGGGCACCGTGTCGACGAGGCCCTCCTTGGCGAGGTCGAGCATGGCCTCGCGCACCGGTGTCGCCGAGACGCCGAAGCGGGCTGCGAGCGTCGGCGCGGAGTACACCTCGCCCGCCCGCAGTTCCCCCGCGATCAGCGCGGCCCGCAGGGCGTCGGCGACGCGCTCGCGGTAGCTGCTCTTCTTGCCGCCGAGGACGGGCAGGGCGGCGGGAGCGGC
Source organism: Streptomyces sp. NPDC096311 (assembly GCF_044763085.1). Taxonomy (NCBI): domain Bacteria; kingdom Bacillati; phylum Actinomycetota; class Actinomycetes; order Kitasatosporales; family Streptomycetaceae; genus Streptomyces; species Streptomyces sp. NPDC096311. Next base: position 436,100 of record NZ_JBIWFN010000005.1, on the reverse strand, counting down.
AGAGGGTGCGCTGCTGCGGGTGGCGGGCATGGGTCGACTCCTCGTACGGCAGGGCGGGATGGTGCAATGTCACGTGACATCAGTGTCACGTGACATCAGTATCGCTAGAGCACGAAACCCGCCGGGAAGGGGTCGGTCGGGTCCAGGAGGTACTGGGCGGTGCCGGTGACCCAGGCGCGGCCGGTGAAGCTGGGCAGCACCGCCGGGATTCCGGCGACCTCGGTCGTGCCGAGCAGTCGTCCCGTGAACTGCGTCCCGATGAAGGACTCGTTCACGAACTCCGTGTGCAGGGGGAGTTCACCTCGGGTGTGCAGTTGCGCCATGCGCGCGCTGGTGCCCGTACCGCAGGGCGAGCGGTCGAACCAGCCGGGGTGGATCGCCATGGCGTGGCGCGAGTGACGGGCGGTGGCGCCGGGCGCGTACAGGTGGACGTGGTGGCAGCCGCGGATGGACGGGTCCTCGGGGTGGACCGGCTCGTCCTCGGCGTTGACGGCCGCCATCAGCGACAGTCCGGCGGCGAGGATCTCCTCCTTTCGCGACCGGTCGAAGGGCAGGCCGAACCGCTCCAGCGGCAGAATGGCGTAGAAGTTGCCGCCGTACGCGAGGTCGTACGTCACCGTCCGGCCGTCGGGCAGGGTGGCCTTGCGGTCGAGGCCCGCCGAGAAGGACGGCACGTTCTGGAGCGTGACCGCGCGGGCGGCGCCGTCCTCGACCTCGACCTCGGCGACGACGAGGCCCGCCGGGGTGTCGAGCCGGATCGTGGTGACCGGCTCGACGACCTCGACCATGCCCGTCTCCACCAGGACGGTCGCCACGCCGATGGTGCCGTGCCCGCACATCGGGAGGTAGCCCGACACCTCGATGTAGAGGACGCCGTAGTCGCAGTCCGGGCGGGTGGGCGGCTGGAGGATGGCGCCGCTCATCGCGGAGTGGCCGCGCGGCTCGTTCATCAGAAGCTGCTTGATGTCGTCGCGGTGCTCGCGGAAGTACAGCCGCCGCTCGTTCATGGTCGCGCCGGGGATGGTCCCGATGCCGCCGGTGATCACCCGGGTGGGCATGCCCTCGGTGTGCGAGTCGACGGCGTGCAGGACGAGTTTGCTGCGCATGGGATCTCCGTAACTCCTGCTGTTCGCGGTGGACTTGGCCCGATCAAGGAGCGGCGCTCAGGCGAGACCGGCGGCGAGGGCCTTCTCGGTGGCGGCGCGGACCGTGGCCTCCTGCTCGGGCAGCAGCGGGACGCGCGGTGGACGCACCCGCCCGCCGTGTCGGCCCACGACGTCCATGGACAGCTTGATGGCCTGGACGAACTCGACCTGGGAGTCCCAGCGCAGCAGCGGGTGCAGCCGGCGGTAGAGCAGCCGTGCCGTGTCGAGGTCGCCCCCGACGGCCGCGTGGTACAGCTCGACGCTCGCGGCGGGCAGCGCGTTCGGGTAGCCGGCCACCCAGCCCTTGGCACCCGCGACGGCCAGCTCCAGCAGAACGTCGTCGGCGCCGATCAACAGGTCCAGCTCGGGGGCGAGTTCGGCGATCCGGTAGGCGCGGCGGACATCGCCGGAGAACTCCTTGACGCCGTGGATGTACCCCTCCGCGTGCAGCTTCGCGAGCAGCTCGGGCACCAGGTCGACCTTGGTGTCGATGGGGTTGTTGTACGCGACGACCGGGACGCCCGCCTCGGCGACCGCCTCGTAGTGGGCGAGGACGGAACGCTCGTCCGCGCGGTAGACGTTCGGCGGCAGCAGCATCACCGACCGGCAGCCCGCGTCGCGGGCCTGCTCGGCCCAGCGGCGGGCCTCGGCGGAGCCGTAGGCGGCGACGCCGGGCATCACCCGGGAGCCGCCGATCGCCGACACCGCCGTCTCGACGACCTTCGCGCGCTCCTCGGGCGTGAGCACCTGGTACTCGCCGAGCGAGCCGTTCGGTACGACCCCGTCGCAGCCGTTCTCGACAAGCCAGGCGCAGTGCTGCGCGTAGCGGTCGTAGTCGACGGAGAGGTCGTCGTTCAGCGGGAGCGCGGTGGCTACGAGGACGCCGCGCCAGGGACGGTTCTCGGTGGTGGTCATGAGCGGTTCCCTCTCCGTGGTGTGAGATCCGTGGTGTGAGATCTGTGGTGCGCGATCCGTGGTGTGAGATCCGTGGTGCGCGATCCGTGGTGCGCGATCCGTGGTGCGCGATCCGTGGTGTGTGACATTTCACTGACGATCGGTCGCGGTGGGGCGAGGCGGTACGAAGGCGGTCAGTCGTCCTCGGGATCCCCGGCCCTCGCCAGCACCCCGAGCGGTACCGGGCGCGCCAACAACCGCCGCGCGGGCGTCTGTTCGCATCCGGCGAGTCCGGCGACGGCGGGCTCGCACATCCGGCCCTGGCACCAGCCCATCCCCGCGCGGGTGAGCAGCTTCACGGTCCGTACGTCGCCCGCGCCGAGTTCGTCGACGGCGTTCCTGACCGCACCGGCGGTGACCTCCTCGCAGCGGCACACGACGGTGTCGTCGGTGACCTGCTCCGTCCAGTGCGCGGGCAGCGCGTAGACGCTGTCGAGCGCGGCGAAGAACTCCCGCGCTCTCCTGCGGGACCTGGCGGCGCGCGCCCACGTGTGCGGGTCGGGCCGCGTCCCCGTCAGCCGGGCCGCGGCCGAGCGCCCCGCGATGTGCCCCTCGGCGAGCGACAGCGCCGCGCCACCGATGCCGGTGGTCTCGCCCGCGGCCCATACTCCGGGCACGTCGGTGCGCTGCTCCCCGTCCACGGCGACGTTCAGGCCGTCGATACGGCAGCCGAGCGACTCGGCGAGGTCGAGGTGCGCCAGCATGCCGTGACCGACGGCGAGCGTGTCGCACGCGATGCGCCGTTCGGTGCCGGGCCCGACCCGTCCGTGGGTGTCGAGCGCGGCGACGGTCACGGCGTCGAGCCGCTGCTCGCCGTGTGCCGCGACGACGGTGTGCCGAGGGAGCAACTTGACGTGGTGCCGCAGGAGTCGGGCGCCGTACCGCACCCCCTCGGCGACCTTCCCGGGCTGTGCGGCCAGTGCCACGGTCCGCCGCAGGAACGCCTTCGGGTCGGCGGACTCGACGAGGGCGGCGACCTCGACCCCCGCCGCGGCGAGCCCGGTCGCCACGGGCAGCAGCAGGGGCCCGGTCCCCGCCACGACCGCCCGCTGCCCGGAGACGACGAGCCCGCCCTTCAGCATGGCCTGCGCACCACCGGCGGTGACGACCCCGGGGAGGGTCCAGCCCGGGAACGGCAGCACCTTCTCGTATCCACCGGTGGCGAGAAGCACGGCGTCGGCGCGGACGGTGACGGGCTCCTCCTGGAGGGGGCCGAGCAGCGCGTGCACGACAAGTTCCACACGTTCCGCAGGTTCCATGGGTTCCACGGGTTCGACGGGTTCGACGGGTTCAACGCACCACACGTGATGGTCCGCCAGATGCCTGATCGTGCCCTCCTCGACCCGCGCGGCCAGTGCGTCCCCGAGGCGCCGCCAGGTCCGCCACCGGTGGTGCAGCGCCGCCGGGCGCCGGGCCCCGAGTTCCGCCGGGGGCCGCCGGTAGAACTGGCCGCCCGCTCCGGCCGCCGAGTCGATCAGCGTGACCCGGACACCGTGCGCCGCGGCGGCCAGGGACGCGGCCAGCCCCGCCGGTCCCGCGCCGATCACCGCGAGGTGCGGTCGCTCAGTCGCCATGGCCGGTCCCCTCCTGCGTACGGATCGTGTCGCCCGCTCGGACCGGCACCAGGCAGGCCCGCTGGTTGGGGCGGTCGTTGACGGTCACCAGGCAGTCGAAGCAGATCCCGATGCCGCAGAAGACGCCGCGCGGGCGGCCCGCGCCGCGGGTGGCGCGCCAGGAGGTGACGCCCGCCGCCCACAGTGCGGCGGCGACGGTCTGCCCGGGCAGGGCCGTGATCTCGCGGCCGTCCAGGGTGACGGTGAACGCGGGGCCCGGCTCGGCCCCGACCAGCTCCAGAGGATTCACCCGGCCTCCTTCGGGAAGCGGTCGGGCCGGAACGGCGTGAGGTCCAGGTCGGGCGTCCCGCCCGCGACGGCCTGCGCGATCAGCCGCCCGGTGCCGGTGGCGAGGCCGATTCCCGCGCCCTCGTGCCCGCAGGCGTGGAAGAGCCCCGGCACCCGTGGATCAGGGCCGATCGCGGGCAGGTGGTCGGGCATGTACGGCCGGAAACCCAGGTACGTCCGCAGGGCCCGTACGTCGGCGAGGAACGGGAACAGCCTCGTCGCCCCGGCCGCCAGCGCCCGTACGGCCGGCAGCGAGAACGACCGGTCGAAGCCGACCCGTTCACGACTCGCGCCGATCAGGACCGGCCCCGCCGCGGTGCCCTCCACGACGGGTGAGGTCCCCAGCGCGGCCGAGTCGCTGGCCACGTCGGCGACGTAGTCCGCGGCGTACACCTTGTGCCGCACCCGGCGCGGCAGTGGTTCGGTCACCAGCACGAAGCCGCGTCGGGGCAGAACGGGCAGGAAGACGCCCGCGAGCGCGGCCACTTCGGCGCCCCAGGTGCCGGCCGCGTTGACGACCACCGGGGTGTGGAGGTCACCACGGTCGGTCCGCACGCCGCGTACCGCTCCGTCCGCCGTGCGCAGCACCTCGGTCACGGTCCGCCCCGTCAGCAGCCGCGCCCCCGAGGTCCGGACGAGGTGCGCCGCGGCGAGTGCCGGCATCACCTGAGTGTCCTGCGGATAGTGCACGGCACCCGCGAGGCCGGGTGCCAAGTAGGGTTCCAGGGTGCGGAGTTGGTCGGCGGCTACCGGCACCGCCTCGACCCCGGCGGCTCGTTGCCCCGCCGCGAAGGTCTCCAGCGCGGTGAGCCCCTCGGGTGTGGCGGCCACGACGACGCCCCCTTTGGCCTCGTACTCGAAAGCCTCGCCCAGCTCCTCCGCGAGGTCGGCCCACAGACGCCCCGACAGCAGGGCGAGGTCGAGTTCGGGCCCGGGTTCCTTGTCGGAGACGAGCAGATTGCCCTCACCCGCGCCGGTGGTCCCGCCGGCCACCGGGCCGCGGTCCACCAGAGCGACGTCGAGGCCCGCCCGGGCCGCGTACAGCGCGCAGGCCGCGCCGACCATTCCGGCTCCGACGACCGCGACATCACAGGTCAGTCGCTCGCTCACGCCAGTACTATGTCACATACCTCATGGCCTGGGAACAGCGCGAAACGCCGCCGGACATCGTTGTCCGACGGCGTCACGACATGCTGTGGACGCTGCGCTTCAGACGACTCTGAGATGGCCGGCGCCGCGCCCCGCCCGGACGGTGCGGCCCGGCGTGGCCGGAGTGCGGCGCGCCTCGCGCAGGACCAGGGTCATCCGCGTGTATCCCATGTCCTGAAGGGCCTTGGGGGTCTCGCCGACGATCCGGCAGTCGGTGCGGCCCCAGCGGGGATCGGGGTGCACCAGCGGCCGTACAGCGCCGTCGTGCTCGACGGCGTCCGGGCCGACGGCGCGGATCCAGTGCGGCAGGCCCTGCCGGTAGGCGGCCTCCATGATCGGGTCCTGGGCGATGTCCCGGCGGATCGACTGGAGTCCGCGGTCCTGACCGTGGCGCTCCACCGCCGCGGCGAAGTGCGCCAGCATCGGCAGGCACCAGCTCGACTCGTGCTCGCCGAGGACCGTGGCCGCGTCCGGGTGAAACAGGACGAACCGGAGGAAGTTGTCACCCGGCATGGCGGTCGGGTGGGGGCCCACGCCGCGGAAAAGTGTCTCGAACGCGGCGTTGGACAACACGACGTCCCAGCGGTGGTCGAAGACGACGGACGGGAACGCGACAGCCTCCAGAAGAGCGGCGTAGTCCTGGAGATACGCCTGAGCCTCGAGACTCTCGGGGACAGGTCGCGGCTGGGACCGCTGCCATCCTGCCTGGTACGCCATCGGGAGGTCACCCCTCTTGCCTCTGCGGCCTTCACGCGGCGCCCCGATCCTGCTGCCCGGAGCTCAGCCATGTCAACTATCGTGGCATTTGGCGCTTGTTGACGGCTGATTCGCGCCACAGTTGTGGCGACAGCTGGATGTGAGTTCGAGTGAACGGCTAGTCTCCCGTTGGTCCCTGACCCGTGTGAGAGAGACCCGAGAGACCTGAGCGAGACTGAGAGAGACGTAGGAGATCAGTCGGTGACGGATGGCTTCGAAGTTCCGGGCGCCACGGCGACGGTTCTGCTGCCGGCCGTCGTGGCCCGGGTCACCGCACTCGCCGACCGGCTCGATGTGCAGCAATCCGAGGTTTTCGACGTCCAGCGCCTGTCGGCCGAGTCCGGCGTGCCCCAACCCGTGGTGCGGGCCCTGCTGGGCGGTCGCCCCGCCGGGGAACCCGATCTCCAGGCCCGCTTCCTCCAGCGCCTGGACCTGTTGCGCCGCACCCGGCTCAAGTCCAATGGGCGCAAATACACCCAACAGGAGATCGCCGACGGCGCCGGAATGTCGCGTCAACAGGCGGGCGCCCTCATCAACGGCGACCGGCGCCCCACCATGGAGCACTGCGACGCCATCCAGCGCTTCTTCCGGGTGCACGCGGGGTTCCTGACGGCCGAGGACTCCGAGGCGCTCGTGGGCACCCTCCAGCGCTCGGAGCAGGAGCTGCTGCAGCAGCTCGCCGACCGCGAGCGCGAGGCGGCCGCGGCCGCCGACGACCCGCTGGAGCGGCTGCTCCAGGACCACGGCGTCCGCGGAATCGCCTGGCGGGCCGCGCAGTTGCCCACCGACCAGCACCGCGACAAGGTCGCCGAATGGCTGGACATGCTCTTGGAGAGCGTCAAGCGGCCCGAGTCGTGATCCGGGGGAGAACTGTGGGCATCGGAAGGGACATGCGCCGCCTGTGCGGCGAGCTGGTCGCGGAGCTCTCGCTCCCGGCCCCGGCGGAACCCGGCGACCTGTACGCCGCCCTGTGCGACGCCATGAGCAGGCGCCGCGGACGTCCCGTCCAGTTCCGTACGGCCGCGTTCCCGCCCGGCACCGCCAGCGGACTGTGGCTCGACATGGCCGACCAGGACCTCGTCGTCATCGAGGAACGCACCGCCCCCGACCACCAGTTGGTGATCCTCGGCCACGAACTGTGGCACATGAAGGCCGGGCACTGCAGTCACCACGTCGAGGGCGCCGCCGTCGCGGCCCGCTTACTGAGCGACACCGCCGATCTGCAGGCGACCGTCCTGAGCGTCGCCGCGCGCACCCGCTTCGACCTCGCGGACGAGAAGGAGGCCGAGAGCTTCGGTCTGCTGCTCGCCAGCAAGTGCCGTACCTGGCTGGCCGGTTCGCCACTGCGCGGGCCGGTGAGCCGGGACGGTCTGGCCGGTCGCATCGAGGCGTCCCTGGGGTACCGCGGACCGCAGGGCTGAGGCGCCTTCCCGGACATGGACGGATCCAGCTACTACGTCCCGGCCGTCGCCATGGGCGCCGCCCTCGCCGTCAAGGCGCCCACCCTGATCCGCGGCTGGCGCGACCCGCTGCTGCGGTCGGTGGGCGTCCTGCTGGCGCTGGCCTGCCTGGTGTTCCTCTTCGCGGCCCCGCCGACCATCGCCGAGGTCAATGACCTCACCGGTATCCCCAACGTCTCGGCGCCCCTGGTCTACTGCCTGCTGAGCGTGTTCAGCGCGTCCTGTCTGGTGCTGATCATCCACTGGCGCGGCGGACCCCCCGAGGTCACCCGCCGGCTCTCCCGCCGCTGGATCACCGGGTACGGCGTCGTCAGCGTGGCGCTGGTCGTGCTCTACCTGCTCGGGGACTGCCCCGAGGAGCGCCTGCGGGACCTCGACACCTACTACGCGAACACCCCGTTCATCCGCGAGATGATCGTCCTCTACCTCGTGGCGCTGACCGTCGCGGGCGTCGCGATGAACGTCATGTGCTGGCGCTGGGCCCTTCAGGTGGACGGCTGGCTGCGCGCCGGGCTGCTGACGATCGCGGTCGGCTTCCTCTTCAACGTCCCCTACTCGGTGACCAAGTTCATCGCCGTCGTGGCCCGCTGGAACGGCGCGAACCTGGACGGTCTGAGCACCGACGTGGCCCCTGTACTGGCCTCCGTCGGAGCCCAGGTCAGCGCGGTCGGCTTCCTGCTCCCGCTGGCCTGCCAGCGCATCGGGGACAGCTGGACCACCTGGTCGACGTACCGCCGGCTCGGGCCGCTGTGGCGCGAGCTGAGCACGGTCTCGGCGCACGCGGACCACGCGGTGCGGATCTCCTGGTGGTCCTCCGCCGAACTCCAGGTCACCCAGCGGGAGTCCGACATCCACGACGGCATGCTCAGCCTGTACCCCTACTTCGACTCCGAGGTACGCTCCCTCGCCTACGACGCGGCCGTGACGGCGGGCTCCGAGCCCGCCCAGGCCCAGGCCGAGGCCGACGCGGCGATGGTGACGGCGGCGGTGCGGGCCAGGGCGGCCGACCCGGAGGGCAGGGTCATCAGCGCGGCGGAGGCCGCCACCGCCCCCGCCGCTTCCGCCGAGGGTCCACGCGACCTCGTACGGATGTCGATGGCCCTGCGTCAGTCACCCGTCGTCGCGGCCGTCCGAGGACGGGCCGCTACCAGGTCAGAGAGCGACTTCCATGAGCAATCCCGCTAGCGCGGCAGCAGGCGACAGAGGTACGGCCCCCCGTCGGGCCGTCATCATCGGGGCGGGGACGGCCGGTCTGCTGGCCGCCGCCGCCCTGGAACCGTACGCCGAGGTCACCGTCGTCGAGCGCGACGTCCTGCCGGACGGGCCCGCGCCGCGCAAGGGCCTCCCGCAGGCCCGGCACGCCCATCTGCTGTTGTCGGGCGGCGCCCGCGCGATGGAGGAGCTGCTGCCGGGGGTGACCGCCGCCTGGCTCGCCGCGGGCGCCCGCCGGATCCCGATGCCCACCGGATTCGTCTCGCTGACGGCGCAGGGCTGGCTGCGGCGCTGGCCCGAGATGGAGTTCATGATCTCGTGCACCCGTGATCTGCTCGACTCGGTACTGCGCGACCAGGTCGCCACGAAGGACCGGGTGACCATCGTGGACGGCACGGAGCTGCTCGCTCTGGAGGGCGACGCCTCCCGGGTGACGGGCGTGCGCGTACGGATGCGGGACGGCGGGCAACGGGTGCTGCCGGCCGACCTGGTGGTGGACGCCTCGGGACGCGGCTCGCGCTCCTCCCTCTGGCTCGACGCGCTGGGTGTCGCACCGGCGCCGCTGGACGAGGTCGACTCCGGACTCACCTACGCCAGCCGGATCTTCCGGGCACCGGCGGGCACCGAGGACTACCCCGTGGTCGGTGTACAGCCCGACCCGGCACAGCCCGTGCCGGGCCGCTCCGCGACGATCGTGCCCGTCGAGGGCGGGCGCTGGCTGGTGACGCTGTCGGGCACCCGCGACGGACAGCCGACGGACTCCGTCGAGGAGTTCGAGCCGTTCGCGCGCGGCCTGCGGCACCCCCTGGTGGGCGAACTGATCGCGCACGCGCAGCCGCTGACGGACGTCGCCGTCAGCCGCAGCACGATCAACCGGCGGCGCTTCTTCGAGAAGGTCAAGGGCTGGCCGGAGGGATTCGTCGCGCTCGGCGACGCCGTCGCCACGTACAACCCGGTCTACGGGCACGGCATGACGGTGGCCGCCCAGGGCGCGCTGGCGCTGCGCGGCCGGCTCGCCGAGCACGGGATCGCGGCGCCGGGGCTCGCGCGGCGGGTGCAGCGGGCGGTGGCCCTTCCGGTGACGATCGCCTGGGAGCTGGCCACGGGCACGGACATCCGCTACCCGGGCGCGATCGGTGAGGAGCCCGGGGTCACGCGGAAGTTGCTGGGGCGCTATGTCGACCGGCTCCTGCGCACGGCGGCAGGACGCCCCCTGGCGGCCCGGGCGCTCCTGGCCGTGATCACCCTCTCCGCTCCCCTGTCCACGCTGGTCGGACCGAAGGTCGCCGTCGCCGTACTGCGCGGCCCGCGCCGCCCTCCCCTGACCGCCCCACCCCTCACGGCCGAGGAGCGGGAAGCGGTGCTGAGCGTCCCGGAGCCGTCGGGAACGCCGGCAGCGCGCTGAGCGGAGAGCGAGCGTCCAGCGGCACCGTCGGCGGTGGGGCGTCGCCGGCGGTGGGTGTCAGGTCGCGCTGCGTTCGCTCGCCTCGCGCAGGTCACGCTCCACCGCCCGGTTGTGGGCGGTGTCGGGCCGGCCGGCCGTGGTGCCGGGGCGGCCCGCGCGCAGCAGTTCGCGCCAGTGTTCGCGGCTCCAGTCGGCCGGGCTGGTGGTACTGGTGAACTCCTCGACAAGGTCGAGGAAACGGGCCGGGTCGCTGTGGAAGGGGAAGTGGCCCGCGCCCTCGAAGATCTCCAGCCGGCTGCCCGGCATGGCCTGGTGCGCGCCGTACGCGTGCCGCACCGGCACCACGCTGTCCCGGTCGCCCCAGAGCAGCATCGTGGGCATGCCCTCGGTCAGATAGCAGCGGTCGAGCATGGTCACCGCCTGCCCGCGCCAGTCGACGACCGCCCGCAGGGTGCGGATGAACGCGCTGCGGGAGGTCGCGTCGGGCAGCGCGTCGACGAGGTTGAGCAACTCCGGTGCGTCCTGGCCCAGATCGGTGTCCAGGAGCCTCATCAGACGCAGGAAGATGCCGACTTGCAGGCGCATGCCGGGCAGTCGCAGCGCGGAGAGCATGAGGTGGGCGCCCGGCAGCGAGACGGCCCGCAGTACGGGGTTGACCTCGCCGCCGACGCCGCCCGCGCTGACCAGGATCAGCCGTTCGGTGCGCTCCGGGAACTGGTAGGCGAACTGCATGGCGACACCGCCGCCCAGCGAGTGCCCGACCAGGGTGGCGGACTCGATGTCGAGCGTGGTGAGCAGATCGCGGACCCCGTTGGCGTACGCGGCCACCGAGTAGTCGGCGCGCGGCTTGTCGGAGGAGCCGTGGCCGAGCAGGTCGGGCGCGATCACCGTGTGGGAGCGTGCGAGGTCGGGGATCAGGTCCGCCCAGGTCGCCGAGGAGTCGCCGATGCCGTGGATCAGGACGAGCGCGGGGCCCTCACCGGCCACGCGGTAGGCACGACGGTAACCGTGCACGACGCGGTGCCGCAGACGCAGCTCCGCGTCGCCCACGGAGCGCAGCCGCGGGTTGCGCCGCGGACGCCGAGGCGGTACGTCGACCACGGGCTCACCTCCTGTTCCGGGCCGCCGTAAAGGCGGCTTCCCCGCCGCCGAGAAGGCGCTTCCCGGCTCTTCTCACCACCCTAGGGCCCCCGTCCCACAGGGGATTTCCGTGATGTTTCACCTCCGCTAAGCGGGCGAACCCGCACGCATCGAAACCGGATTGTCAGTGGCGGTTGGCAAGCTGGAGGCACGTACCGCCATGTACCGCTTCGACCAGCCGACCCGGGGAGAGCCGTCCGATGCCGACCGCCGTACTGACCGACCACGAACGCGCCGCCGTGCAGGCCTATCTGCGTCTCCTCCAGACCGTACGAGCGGCGTTCGACGGTCCGCCGGACGGGTGTCGACCACCCGTGGTGCCGCCCGCCGCGCTCGCCGAGGCGGAGCAGGCGCTGGCGGCGGCCGGACTCGCGGGCAACGAGGAGGAGTTCTTCCGGCTGCTGCACAGCTGGTGCCCGGAGCCCGGAGGCCGCCTTGCCTAGGGCCTGGTGTGCGGGACGGTGACGGCCGTGGCCAGCAGGCCCCGGCGCACGGTCCAGCGTCCTTCGAAGGACTGTATGCGTCGCCCGTTCACCAGCGGTCCCGGCACGAGGAGTTCGGCGCGCAGGCCGCCGGAGCGTGCGGGGCCGTCGTCCGCGAACAGTTCGATGTCCGCCTCGAAGAAGTCCAGCCACTTTCCGGTGAGGGGGTACCACGCCTTGTAGACGGACTCCTTGGCGCTGAACAGCAGCCGGTCCCAGTGCACGGAGGCCTCCCGCCGCGCCAGCTCGCGCAGCCGGTCGTTCTCCGCGGGCAGGGCCACGGAGGCGATGACGTCGTCGGGGAGTTCCTCGTGGGGTTCGGCGTCGATGCCCAGCGAGGCCAGGTCGGTGGCGCGGACGAGGGAGGCCGCGCAGTAGCCCTCGCAGTGCGTCATGCTGCCGATCAGCCCGGCGGGCCAGAGGGGCGCCCCGTGCTCGCCGCGCAGGACGGCCTGCGCGGGCACGCCGAGCTTCTCCATGGCCCGGCGGGCACAGGCACGCACGGCGGCGAACTCACGGCGTCGCTTCTCCACGGACCGCGCCACGAGCTCCTGCTCCCCGGGGTACAGCGGCGCGCCCCAGTCCTGGTCGTCACCCTGTGTCTCCACGGTCACGACCGACTCCGGGAGCAGCTCCTCGATCACCGGCTCCGACCTCCATCGGCAGTACATGGCGCAGGGTGTCCGGCGGGCCGGGGCGGGGCCGCCACTCCCGGGGGTATCCCACCGAGACCTCTTCGAAGCGGACGCCCTCATGGTGGGTGGTCCGCGGGATGTGCAGATGGCCGTAGACCATGACCTGGGCGCGGAAGCGGCGGTGCCAGTCGGCGGTCAGCCGGGTACCGCACCACATGGCGAACTCGGGGTAGCGCAGGATGTCGGTCGGGTGACGGTCCAGCGGGTAGTGGTTGACCAGGACGGTGGGCAGGTCCTCGGGCAGCTCGGCGAGCCTGCGCTCGGTCTCGGCGACCCGGGCCCGGCACCAGGCCTCGCGGCTCGGGTAGGGGTCGGGGTGCAGGACGTGCTCGTCGGTGCAGATCACCCCGGTCCCCTCGGCGTACGCCATGCCCTCGTCCTTGGTCGCGCAACCCGGCGGCAGGAACGAGTAGTCGTAGAGCAGGAAGAGCGGTGCGACGACCGCGGGGCCGCCCGGCCCGTCCCAGACGGGGTAGGGGTCTTCGGGGGTCGTGACACCCAACTCCCGGCACATGGCGACGAGATGCTCGTAGCGGGCGACACCGCGCAGTTGCACGGTGTCCTTGGGGTGGGTCCACAGCTCGTGATTGCCGGGCACCCAGACGACCTTGCGGAAGCGTCCGCTGAGGGTTTCGAGGGCCCAGTGGATGTCGGCCACGATCTCCGAGACGTCACCGGCCACGAGGAGCCAGTCGTCGTCGGTGTGCGGGCGCATCTTCTCGACCAGGGCGCGGTTCTCCGCGTACCCGATGTGCAGGTCGCTGATGGCCAGCAGGTTTCCGTGTCCGCCGGCCGTCGACCGCACCCTTGCCACCTCCGAGAAAAGGACTGGAAACACAAGAACACATTCGTCCCCCCGGGACAAGGACGGCCCGCGCGCCGGGCCTCGCGCCCCGGCGCGTCGCGCCAGATTCCGGGGTCTCGGGAAATCCGTAACACGCCCGTAGCGTCACACCGGGCTCGCGCCCCTTATGATCGCCCCAACACAACCGCCACGAACCCTTCTCGGCGTATGGCGGTTTGCTGTTCCTCCCTCTCCCCTGGCCGGGCACGGCCTGCTCCGCCGTGCCCGGAACCCTGAAAGGCGGCCTGCATGGGTTCTCGCGTACGCGTCTGGCTCAACCGCACGTACGCGGAGAACGTGTTCTTCATGGACCAGCTGCGAAGTAATCCGCAGCTCCGCCCGGTCGAGATCCATGCCACCCACGGCGATCCCGACTCCCCCGTGCTCGCCGCCGCCGACACCGCCGCCATGGAGCCGGAGGGCCTCTCCCCCGCCGCCTACGTCGAGTACGCCCTCGACCAGTGCGCGCGCCACTCCATCGACGTGTTCGTGCCGGTGCTGCACCAGGCGGCGATCGTGGCGCACCGCGCCGAGTTCGCGGCGCTCGGTACGGCCCTGCTGGCACCGCCTTCCGAGGCCGTGGCCGTCTTCCTGGACAAGGCCACCGCGTATCAGGCGGTGCAGGCGGTGGGCGTGCCGGTGCCGCCGTGGTGGCGGGTGCGCACCGAGGAGGAGCTCGTCGCCGCGGTCGAGACCCTGGAAGCCGCGGGTCACAAGGCCTGCTTCAAGCCGGCGGCGGGGGCGGGCGGAGTGGGCTTCCGCGTCATCACGCGCGCCCCCTTCTCACTCGCGCACCTCAATGGATTTCCGAGCCCGTACGTGCCGCTCGACCTGGTCGTGGAGGCAGTGCGGTCGGCGGACGAGCCCGTCGACTGGCTGGTCATGCCGCTTCTGGGGCAGCCCGAGGTGTCCGTCGACTGTCTCACGGCCCCGGACGGCCGGGTCCGTATGGCGGTGGGCCGCACGAAGAACGGACGGCGTCGCGGTTTCACGCTGCACCCTTCGTTCATCGAGCCCGCGCGGCTGCTCGCGGAGGCGTTCGGACTGCACTATCTGACGAACATTCAGTTCCGGATGCTCGGTGACGAGCCGGTTCTCATGGACGTCAACACCCGCCCGGCGGGCGGTCTGCACCAGCTCTCGCAGTGCGGCATCAACGCCCCTTGGGCCGCGGTGCGGTTGGCGCTCGGCGAGGAGCCCGGCGAGATGGTGCCACCGCTGCTCGGGCAGGACTACACCGTGCTCGCGGGTCCCCGTCCGGTGCGTCCGGTCTCGCTGCCGCAGCAGCGCACCGACGCGCCCACCCTGCCCGCCGTGCCCGCCCCGGCCCCGGCCACGGAGGCCGCTCCGGTACCGGAGGCGCCCGCCCATGCGTCCAAGGCCTCCAGCGCGACCACGGCAGCCATCGCCCCCGCCTGAGCCTTACGCCCCCTGCCCCCACTCACCGGTCTGGACCAATTCCGCGCAACGCCTTGACAGCGGGATTGGTCCATACCAACTTGGTTGCGCACCTCTCAGCACTCCCGAAGCACTCCCGAACACCCCCATGCCTCAAGGGAGATCGCGTGCACATCAACCTCAGAACAGACCTCAGGCGCTCCAGACATCGCGTCCTCGCGCTGCTCGGCACCGCCGCCCTGGCGCTCGCCGGAGCGGTCGCACTGCCCACCACGGCCCAGGCTGCCAACATCCTGTCCAACCCCGGCTTCGAGTCGGGCAGCCTCTCCCCCTGGTCGTGCACCGGGAACCTCGGCTCGGTCGTCTCCAGCCCCGTGCACGGTGGCTCCAAGGCCCTGGCCGGGGCGGCGAGTTCGAGCGACAACGCCCAGTGCAGCCAGACCGTCTCGGTCCAGCCGAACACCACGTACAGCCTCTCGGGCTGGGTGCGCGGCAGTTACGTCTACCTGGGCGTGGACGGCGGTGCCTCGACGTGGACGACGTCCCCGTCGGCGTACAGCCAACTCAGCGTCTCCTTCACGACCGGCGCCTCGCAGACCAGCGCCAAGATCTACGTCCACGGCTGGTACGCGCAGGGTACCTACTACGCCGACGACATCAGCCTGGACGGTCCGGGCGGCGGAGGCGGCTCCGACACCCAGGCGCCGACCGCGCCGACGAACCTGACCTCCACCGGCAAGACCTCCTCCAGCGTGTCCCTGTCGTGGGGCGCGTCGAGCGACAACGTGGGCGTCACCGCGTACGACATCTACAGCGGCTCGAACCAGGTGCTGAGCGTCTCGGGGACGAGCGCGACGGTCAGCGGTCTTTCGTCGAGCACCGCCTACACGTTCACGGTGAAGGCGCGGGACGCTGCCGGGAACACCTCCGGGGCCTCCAACTCCGTGTCCGTGACCACGGACGCGGGCGGTGGCGGCGGCACCGGCTTCAAGCAGGCGGCACCGTACCTCTACCTCGGCTGGGGCGACCCGCCGAGCGCGACCTCGGTGATGAGCTCGACCGGCGTCAAGTGGTTCACGATGGCGTTCATGCTGGACTCGGGCGGCTGCAATCCCGCCTGGGACGGCAGCAGGGCGCTCACCGGCGGCACCGACCAGACCGTCATCAACCAGATCCGCTCCGCCGGCGGTGACGTCGTCCCGTCGTTCGGCGGCTGGCAGGGCAGCAAGCTCGGGGCCAACTGCTCCTCGGCGAGCGCGCTCGCCGGTGCGCTCCAGAAGGTCATCGACGCCTACGGTCTCAAGGCGATCGACATGGACATCGAGAACACGGACGAGTTCGAGAACGAGGCCGTCCAGGCCAAGATCCTGACCGCGCTGAAGACCGTCAAGGCCAACAACCCGGGCCTCAGGACGATCGTCACCTTCGGCACCTCGACGACCGGACCGACCTACTACGGCAACCGGCTCATCGAACAGGCGCAGTCGCTGAACGCGGGCATCGACGTCTTCACGATCATGCCGTTCGACTTCGGCGGCGGCTCCGACATGTACGGCAACACCGTGGGCGCCGCCGAGGGGCTGAAGGCCAAGCTGAAGTCCACCTTCGGCTGGGACGACGCCACGGCCTACTCCCACATCGGCATCTCCGGCATGAACGGTCTGTCCGACCAGCAGGAGAACACCACCCCGGCGATCTGGTCCCAGATCCGCGACTGGGCGAACTCGCACCACATCGCCCGCCTCGCCTACTGGGCGGTCAACCGTGACCGGCCCTGCCCCGGCGGCGGCGTGGTGAGCAACTGCTCCGGCATCAGCCAGAACAACTGGCAGTTCACCTCCATCACGGCCGGGTTCACCGGCTGAGGCTCCCGGCGTGGGGGTATCCGGCCGTCAGGCGGTCGGGTACCCCCATGCCCGCGCCAACTCGGCGAGCCTGGGCGGGAGTTCGACGGTCGCCTCGGCTGCCTTGGCGGGCTGGATCCGGCCCGACCTGATGGTGTCGCTCCAGTCGCCGAGCTGGGGACGGAAGGCACCATGGTCCTGGCTGCCGTAGTCGAGCATGCCGCTCTCCCAGGGGACACCGAGGTAGTCGCACAGGCCCCGGGTGGTCCGCTCGGGGTCGGCGGTGAGTTCCTCGTACGTGATCACGTGCGCGTCGAGGTTCTGCCGGGCCTCCTCCAGCTTCTCGCTGTAGCCGAGCACCTCCTCGTGGATGGCCTCGTGGTCGGGGTCCGAGCGGCGGTTCGTCAGCGAGGTGATGACCGCGCCGGGATGGCGCAGCAGCACGATGTAGCGGGCGCTGGGCC
Organism: Streptomyces sp. NPDC096311; assembly: GCF_044763085.1. NCBI lineage: Bacteria > Bacillati > Actinomycetota > Actinomycetes > Kitasatosporales > Streptomycetaceae > Streptomyces > Streptomyces sp. NPDC096311. Next base: position 419,251 of record NZ_JBIWFN010000005.1, on the reverse strand, counting down.
AACATCGGTGCAGACGGGGCCAGACGAGGGTGTTCGGCGGGGTCTTGTCGACGATGATCCGCTTGCCGCTGCGGGTGAGTTCGAGGTGCAGCAGCCGGTCCCACAGGGCGTGCTCCAGCTCGTCCTTGTCGAGTTCGAGGGCGCGCATGGCCTCCGCGGTGAAGTCCCGGGACAAGTGGACGTGGACGGTGCGCAGATGCATCTCGTGCGGGGCACGGATCTGGCTGTGGCTGTTGAGCAGGACCCGCAGCAGGGTCGAGCCGGAGCGCACGGACGAGAGCACGAAGACGGGCGAGTCCACCAGCCGCGGGGCGGGCGGGGCGACGTACGGCAGGCCGTCGGCGCCCTCGGGGCTCCGGGGCGACGGCACCCCGTCGAGGGTTCGCCGCGGCGGGCGCACCGCCTCCGCCATCAGCCTCCCCCGGCGCTTCAGTCCCTTGCCGATCGCGGACATACGCGGGTCTCGCACCGTGACACCTCTTTCTCGCTGGTCCCCGCATCACAAGGGGGAAGGGCGAACTCCAGGTGTCGCGCAGAAGAAGCGCCGTGGTCACGGCGGGCGCGGAGCCCGCCGTGACCTGGCCTTTTACCCTTTCCTTAATTCTTCATGGGAAGTACCGTCACTTCCCCCGGGACAACGGACTCACGCCTTCGCCACGGCCAGCCGCAGCGTCTGCACCTCGAAGGGGCGCAGCGCGACCGCGACCGCGTTCCCGTCCGTGTCGGCCGTGGTCAGCGGGCGCTCCAGGAGGTCGGTCACCTGGGCCCCCGCCAGCGGGAAGCCGGTGCGCAGGGTGCCGGTGCCGCGACCGCCGCGGGACTCGTAGAGGCGTACGACGACATCGCCCGAGGCGTCGTCGGCGAGCTTGACCGCCTCGATGGTCACGCCCTCCCCGTCCACGGAGACGACGGGCTCGGCCGGACCGGCCGAATCCGCCACCCGCAGCGGCAGGTTGAGCGCGTAGCCCTCCGCGATCGCGTCCTCGATGCTCGCGCCCGGCAGCAGCGCGTAGGTGAAGCGGTGCTTGCCCTGGTCGGCCTCGGGGTCCGGCACGCGCGGGGCGCGCACGAGGGACAGGCGTACGGTCGTGGTCGTACCGCCGTCCTCGCGGACCGTGCGGGAGACGTCGTGGCCGTACGTCGAGTCGTTGATGACCGCGACGCCGTAGCCGGGCTCGGCGATGTGCACCCAGCGGTGGCCGTAGACCTCGAAGCGGGCCGACTCCCAGCTGGTGTTGGTGTGCGTGGGCCGCTGGACATGGCCGAACTGGATCTCCGCGGAGGAGTGCGGGGCCCGGATGTCCACCGGGAAGGCCGCCTTGAGGATCTTCTCCGCCTCGTGCCAGTCGATCTCGGTCTCGACGTCGATCCGGCGGCTGCCGGCCCGCACGGTGATCGTCTGGACGATCCGGGAGCCCTTGCCGAAGGCGCGCTCCACCTTCAGCGCGCCGAGCAGCGGGCCGTCCTCGACGACCGCGACGGACTCGGCGTCGAGCAGGTCCGTGTAGCGGTTCTTGTAGTGCTTGTCGATGTCCCAGGCGTCCCAGTAGTTCGGGAGGTCGCTGTGCAGACGGAGCAGGTTGCCCTTGTCCGCGAGGACCTCGCGGTCGGCCGTCAGGTCGCGTACGGAGGCCAGCGTGCCGTCCTCGGCCAGCTCGACGCGGACCAGGCCGTTGTCGAGGACGCGGCCGTCCACGGTCACCGGCCGCGGGGGCTCCTCCGCGCCCAGCAACGCGCTTCCGCCCGCGGGGACTTCGGCGTACATCGGGATACCGACGGAGGTGCGGACCACCTCGGCGCGGTCGACCGGGCTGGTGTTGAACACCCGGGTCTCGCCCGTGCCCAGCGCGGCAACGGCCTCGGCCGTGATCGCCTCGACCTCCTTCGCCACCCGCGCGTACTCCGCCTCGGCCTCCCGGTGCACCCAGGCGATGGACGAGCCGGGCAGGATGTCGTGGAACTGGTGGAGCAGGACCGTCTTCCAGAGCCGGTCGAGCTTCTCGTACGGGTAGGAGTAGCGCGGCGCGTTCAGTGCGGCGGTGGTCGCCCACAACTCGGCCTCGCGCATGCGGTGTTCGCTGCGCCGGTTGCCCTGCTTGGTGCGGGCCTGCGAGGTGTAGGTGGCGCGGTGCAGCTCCAAGTACAGCTCACCGGACCAGACCTGGTCCGCCGGGATCTCCTCGCGGGCGGTGGCGAAGAAGGCGTCCGGGTGCTCGACCCGGACCTTCGCCGAGCCCTCCAGGCTCGCCAGCCGCCGGGCGCGTTCCATCATCTCGCGGGTGGGGCCGCCACCGCCGTCCCCGTGTCCGAAGGGGGCCAGGGACGTCGTACCTCGGCCCTTGTCCTGGTAGTTGCGGACGGCGTGCGCCATCTCCTTGCCGGAGAACTCGACGTTGTAGGTGTCGACGGGCGGGAAGTGCGTGAAGATGCGGGTGCCGTCGAGGCCCTCCCACCAGAAGCTGTGGTGGGGCAGCTTGTTGGTCTGGTTCCAGGAGAGCTTCTGGGTCAGGAACCAGTCGTTGCCTGCGAGCTTGGCGAGCTGCGGGTAGGCCGCGTTGTAGCCGAAGGAGTCCGGCAGCCAGACGCCCTTGGTCTCGATGCCGAAGTGCTCGATGAAGAACCGCTTGCCGTGGATGAGCTGGCGGGCCAGCGCCTCGCCGCCGGGCAGGTTGCCGTCGGCCTCCACCCACATGCCGCCGACCGGCGCCCAGTTCCCGTCGGCGACGGCCTTCTTGATGCGCTCCCACACGTGCGGGTAGTTGTCGCGCACCCACTCGTACTGCTGGGCCTGCGAGCAGGCGAAGACCAGCTCCTCGTACTCCTCGGCGAGCGCGGTGACGTTCGAGAAGGTGCGGGAGGTCTTGCGCTTGGTCTCGCGGATCGGCCACAGCCAGGCGGAGTCGATGTGCGCGTGACCGGCGGCGGAGAGGGTGTGGGCGCTGGCATGCGCGGGCTTGGCCAGGGTGGGGGCCAGCACCGCGCGGGCGGCGGCGGCCGTCCCGGAGATGTCGTCCAGGTCGAGGGCGTCCATCGCCTGGTCCAGCGCGATCATGATCTCGTGCCGGCGCGGATCGAGCTCGCCCAGCTCCAGCATCAGTTCGCGCAGCACCTGGACGTCGAGGTCGAGGTGCCAGACGTTCTCGTCGAGGACGGCGATGTCAGCGCGCTTGAAGGTGTAGATCGGTTTGTCACCGGCCGTGAGGCGGTCGCCGAGCGGGGTCGGGCCCGCGAAGTCGTTCGCCAGGATGTCGGGGTTGGAGGCCGCCTCGACCAGGTAGTGGATCTCCTCGCCGCCCGTGGCCGGGTGGGCGATCGGCACATACTGGTTCTGCGGGTTGACCGCCTTCAGCGGGACCCCGTCCGGCAGGTGGACGAGCGCCTCGGCCTGGTTGCCGGGCCAGTCGCCCACGAAGCCGAGGTCGAAGACGGCCTCGACGCGCTTGCCCGTCCAGTCCGCGGGAACCGAGCCGCGCATCCGGAACCAGGTGGTGCCCCACGGCGGACCCCAGGGGGTGTCCATCGCGAAGGGCTTGTACGGCGCCGCGGCGGCCTCCGCGAAGGGGACCGGCTCACCGGGCGCCTGCCAGGCCTCGACCTCGAAGGGAACCGAAGCGGCATAGATCGCGGGCTTGATGCGCTGGTCGTGGACGCGTGCGACGCGCTCCTCGATCCGGCGGCGTTCGTCGTGCATGTGAGGTCTCCAGGAGCCAGGAAGCCAAGAAGGGGGTAAGCGCTTACTTAAGGTACGCCAGGCCCGGGTGGACCGAGGTGTACCCCTCGACCAGACGGCGGGCCACGTTCACGGAGTCGACGAGCGGGTGCAGGGCGAAGGCCTTGACGGCGGTCGTGCGCGAGCCGGACTCGGCGGCGGACAGGACCTCGCGCTCCACCGCCTTGACCGAGCAGACCAGTCCGCTGGCGTGGTCGGGCAGCGGGTCGACGGCGACCGGGTGGGCGCCGTTGGCGTCGACTAGGCAGGGCACCTCGATGACGGCCTCCGTGTCGAGCACGCCCAGCGTGCCGCGGTTGCGGACGTTGAGGATGAGCGTGGTGCGCTCGTCGCGGGCGATGGCCCTCATCAGGGCGAGCGCCACCTTCTCGTAGCCGCCGGAGAGGTCGTCGGCGTCGCGTTCGCCCGCGCCCGCCGCGTCCCGGTTCTCCGCCATGTAGGTGGCCTCGCGCTCGGCCCGCGTACGGTCCCAGGCGCCGAGCGCGGCGGTGTCCGGGCGCTTCATCTCGGCGTAGAACTGTTCCTGCTGGTCACGCAGGAACGCGCCGCGGGTCTTCTCCGCCTGCTGGTAGGCCCGGACGGCCTCCCGGTTGAAGTAGTAGTAGTGCAGGTACTCGTTCGGGACGGCGCCCAGGGACTGCAGCCACTCCACGCCGAAGAGCTTGCCTTCCTCGAAGGAGCCGAGCAGCTCGGGGTCGGCGAGCAGCCGCGGCAGCTCGTCGCGGCCCGCGACGCGCAGCCCGCGCACCCAGCCGAGGTGGTTGAGGCCGACGTAGTCGATCCAGGCCTCGCGGGGGTTGGCGCCCAGGACGGTGGCGATGCGGCGGCCGAGGCCGACCGGCGAGTCGCAGATGCCGATGACGCGGTCGCCGAGGTGACGGGACATGGCCTCGGTGACCAGTCCGGCCGGGTTGGTGAAGTTGATGACCCAGGCGTCGGGGGCGAGCCGGGCCACCCGCCGGGCGATGTCCACGGCCACGGGGACCGTGCGCAGGCCGTACGCGATACCGCCGGCGCCGACCGTCTCCTGGCCGAGGACGCCCTCCGCGAGCGCCACCCGCTCGTCCTCGGCACGTCCCTCCAGGCCGCCGACGCGGATCGCGGAGAAGATGAAGTCGGCGCCGCGCAGGGCGTCGTCGAGGTCGGTGGTGAAGGACACCTCGGGGGCGTCCGGCAGGCCCTTCGCCTGCTCGGCCAGCACCCGGGCCACGGCCGTGAGCCGTCCGGCGTCCACGTCGTGCAGCACGACATGGGTGACGCGGCCCTCGGCGCGGTCCCCGAGGAGTGCCCCGTACACGAGCGGCACCCGGAATCCGCCGCCACCCAGAATCGTCAGCTTCACGCCGTTTCCGCCTTTCCTGTCACGACCACTTGCACGCCCGCCTCTTCCAACGACGACCGCGTCGCCGGGTCCAGCGGGCCGTTCGTCACCACCACGTCCAGCTCCTCGGGGCCGCAGACCCGCGCCATCCCCGTACCCGGGAACTTCGCGCGGTCGGCGAGCAGGACGACCTTGTCGCCCGCCTCGATCATGGCCCGCTTGACCGGCACCTCGACGACGGTGGTGTCCATCACCTGCCCGCCGGGCCGTACCCCGCTGGTACCGAGGAACAGCCAGTCGGCGTGCAGTTGTCGCAGGTTGTCCTCGGTGAGGAAGCCGACCAGGGAGCGGTACTCACGGCGGACCATGCCGCCGAGCAGCACCAGCTCTATGCCCTCGTCGTCCACCAGCTCCTCGTAGACCACCAGGTTGCTGGTGATCACGGTGATCCGGCGGCCGTGCAGCTGCCGGGCCAGCCGGTAGGCGGTGGTGCCGATGTCCAGCAGGACGGACTGGCCGTCCTCGACCATCGAGGCGGCGCGCTCCGCGATGGCGTCCTTCTCGGCCACGCGGACCTCGGCGACCTCGGCGAAGGGCTGGTCGCCCTCCTCCACGACCGCCCCGCCGTGCACCCGCGTGAGCAGGCCTTCCTCCTCCAGTCTCAGCAGGTCACGGCGGACCGTGGCGGGGCTCACGCCCAGCTGTTCGGAGAGATCGGTCACGGCTGCGGGCCCGCCGGAGCGCAGGGCCCGCAGGATGAGTTGATGTCGTCGCTCTGCCAGCACCCTGTGAACAGTACTCGTCATTCCCAATCATTTCTATGCTCAGTTCTGCTCGACTCTTGCCAAATTGGCCAGAGACGCGCACGATCCTGTGCACCGCTTGCAGACTTTTGACGAGAGGATGTGCTCGTGGGTGACGAACGGCCCGATGTGATGCTGACCGGGCTGCTCTTCTACGACCTCGTTCTCACCGGACTGGGGAAGCCGCCGACGGCCGGCGAGGAGATCTGGACCGAGGGAATGGGCGTGAGCCCCGGCGGCATCGCCAACCTGGCGGTCGCGGCCTCCCGGTTCGGCCTGCGCACCTCCCTGGCCACGGTCTTCGGCGACGACTACTACGGCGCGTACTGCCGTGAGGTCCTCGCCGGCCAGGAGGGCATCGACCTCTCCCTGTCCCGCACCGCGGACGGCTGGCACACTCCCGTCACCGTCTCGCTGGCCCACGGCAACGACCGGGCCCTGGTCACCCACGGCCAGGAACCGCCGTACTCGCAGGACGAGCTGATGGGCGACCCGCCCGAGGCGCGCACCGCCCTCGTGCACATCGAGGCCGAACCGCGCGCCTGGCTCGCCAAGGCCGCCGCGGCCGGCACGCAGATCTACGCGGATGTCGGCTGGGACCCCACACAACAGTGGTCACGGGACCTCCTCGACCAGCTCTCCCTGTGCCACGCCTTCCTCCCGAACGAGACGGAGGCGATGGCGTACACGCGCACCGAGAGCGCGGTCGCGGCCCTGGGCACGCTGACCGAGCTGGTGCCGGTCGCCGTGGTCACCCGGGGCGGCGACGGCGCGGTCGCGGTGGACCAGACGACGGGCGAGTACGCGGAGGTGCCCGCCCTCCCCGTCGACGTCCTGGACGCGACCGGTGCCGGAGACGTCTTCGGCGCGAGCTTCGTCGCCGCCTCGCTCGGCGGCTGGCCGCTGGAGGAACGGCTGCGCTTCGCGGTGCTGGCCGCGGGCCTGTCCGTACAGCGGCACGGCGGTGCGCTGGCCGCGCCCGGCTGGTACGGCGTCCACCGCTGGTGGCAGACGCTCGAAGACCGTGAGCTGCGGCGTGCGTACGGCTTCCTGGCCGACCGCGTCCCGGCGGACCCGGGCCCGCCCGTCCGTCCCGCCCCCGTGACCCCGCCCGACGCCACGCGTCGGCCGGGCGCACCCCGATGACCCCACACGCAACACCCCGTAAGACCCCCCGCATGACACGCACGACGCGCATGACCCCACGCATCGCAACGCGAAACACCCCACGCACGACCCCCTGCAAGACCCCACGTACGCGAAGACCGAAAAGATCCGAAAGGCGGTGGGAGCTGTGCGGCTCTCACGAAGGGGCCTGCTGCGCGCCGGCCTGGCCGGTACGGCCGCCACGGCGCTGGGCGGCCTGGCGACCGGCTGCGGCGTTCCGACCGGCTCGACCGGCCGCAACATGGTCCTGTGGTACTGGAGCGGCGGGCTGAGCCCGAAGGTCGTCCAGGACGCCAAGGCCCGCTACGACAGCGCGGTGAATCTGCAGGCCATCCAGATCGGCGGCTACTACCGCTCGAAGCTGATGACCACGATGACCGGACGCGCCCACATCCCGGACATCGCCGGGCTCAAGGGCGAGGACATGGCCTCGTATCTGCCCAACTCCGACCAGTTCGTGGACCTGCGCACGCTCGGTGCCGAGAAACTGAAGGACCAGTACCTGCCCTGGAAGTGGGATCAGGGCATCGCCCCGGACGGTTCGATGGTGGGCTTCCCGATCGACTGCGGTCCGGTCGCGCACTACTACCAGCCCGCCGTCTTCCAGAAGGCCGGACTGGCCTACGAGCCCGAGGACGTCTCCAAGGAGCTGGCCACCTGGGACCAGTTCTTCGCGGCCGGCGAACAGCTGAAGAAGCGCCTCCCGGGCACGTTCATCCTGACCGACGCGCTCAGCGTCTTCGGCATCTCGGTCAACCAGACGACGAAGCGGTTCGTCGACAAGGACCGGCACTTCATCGGGGACCAGGAGCATGTGCGCACCGCCTGGGACCGTTCCGTCGAGGCCACCCGTCGCGGACTGGTCTCGAAGATCATCAACGGTACGGCCGACAACACCTCGGCCACCGAGCGGGGTCTGCTGCCCAGCCAGCTGAACGCCTCCTGGGCGGCCGGCGACATCAAGCTCAACGTGCCGAAGACCAAGGGCAAGTGGCGGGTGGCCGCGTGTCCGGGCGGTCCCTCGAACATCGGCGGCTCGTTCCTCGCGATCACCAAGGCGTGCCGGGAATCCGAGAAGGCCTTCGAGATGATCACCTGGATGCTCGACGCGAGCAACCAGGCCCAGGGCTTCGTCGACTCGGTGCTCTTCCCCTCGACCCCGGCGTCCTACGCGATGAAGAAGCTGCGCGAACCCGACGCCTTCTTCGGCGACCAGATCACCATGGACGTCTTCGGTCCGGCGGCGCAGAACATCCCGGTCGCCTTCAACAGCCCGTACGACGTCGCGCTGAGCACCCCGATCAACGACGAGCTGCGGAACTTCTCGGTCCTCGGCAAGGACCCGGACAAGGCCTGGAGGGACGCCATGAGCAAGTGCCGGCGCATCGCGGACCACCTGGGGGTGAGTTACTGATGGCTACCGCACCCGTGGTCGACACGCCCCCCGCGGCCCTCGCCGAGCCCCCCGTCACCCACCCCAAGAAGGGCATCCTCAGCTACTGGCGGCTGTACGCCGCGATCTCCCCCTTCTATCTGCTGTTCCTCGCCTTCGGTCTGATCCCGGTCGGCTTCTCGCTCTATCTGTCGTTCCACCGCTGGGACGGCCTCGGCTCGATGGAGTTCGCGGGGCTCTCGCAGTACCGCTATCTGCTGTCGGACACCCAGTTCTGGACCTCGATCGGGAACACGATCATCATCTGGGCGCTGGCCACCTTCCCGATGATCTTCCTGGCGATGGTCACGGCCGTGATGCTCAACTCGGCCGTCCGCTTCAAGAACCTCTACCGGTTCGCCTACTTCCTGCCGAACGTCACCTCGATCGTCGCGGTCGCGATCATCTTCGGCTCGGTCTTCTCCACCAACTTCGGTCTGGCCAACGCCTTGCTCCAGGCGGTCGGCCTCGACCAGGTGGCGTGGCTGAACACTCCCTGGGGCATCAAGGTCGCCATCGCCACGCTGATGACCTGGCAGTGGACCGGCTACAACGCGATCATCTTCCTCGCGGGGCTCCAGACGATCCCGGGCGAGCTGTACGAGGCGGCGCGGGTGGACGGCGCCGGACCCATCCAGACCTTCTTCCGGATCACGCTGCCGCTAATGCGTCCGGTGCTGCTGTTCGTGCTCATCATCTCGACGGTCACGGGCCTGCAGACCTTCTCCGAACCGCAGGTGCTGCTGCAGACCACGGACAACAACTCGTCGTTCGCGGGCGGCCCCGGCCACTCCGGCCAGACCATGGTCCTCTACTTCTTCCAGCAGACCTTCGACAACAACGACTTCGGTTACGGCGCCGCCGTGGCCTGGGGCATCTTCCTCGTCGTCATCATCTTCTCGATCATCAACTGGCGCCTGGTGCAGCGCCGGGGCGAAGACTAGGGAGGCCCCACCATGGCAATCCTCAAGGGTTCATCGGCCTCCGTGAAGGGGGCGGGGCGCATGTCGACCATCAAGGGGTCACGGCGCCGGGGCATCGGCCTCCACCTCTCCCTGATCTTCGGTCTGCTGCTCTCGGTCTTCCCGTTCTACTGGGCCGTGATCATGTCGACGCACTCGTCGACGGAGATCTTCTCCTACCCGCCGAAGCTGCTGCCCGGCTCGCACTTCCTCGAGAACGTCCGCAACCTCTTCGACAACGTCGACTTCTTCGGGTCGATGTTCAACTCGCTGCTGGTCGCGTGCTCGGTGACCGTCCTGGTCCTGTTCTTCGACTCGCTGGCCGCGTTCGTGTTCGCCAAGTTCCAGTTCCCGGGCCGCCGGGTGCTGTTCGCGCTGATGATGGTCATCTTCATGGTCCCGGCGCAGCTCCAGGCGATCCCCCAGTTCGTGATCATGGCGAAGCTGGGCTGGATCGGCTCGATGACCGCGCTGATCGTCCCGGCGGCGGCCAACGCCTTCGGCATCTTCTGGATGCGCCAGTACATGAAGAGCGCGATCCACGACGAGCTGATCGACGCCTCCAAGCTGGACGGGGCGGGCTTCCTGCGCCAGTACTGGCACGTGGCGCTCCCGGTGGTCCGGCCGGGCCTCGCCTTCCTCGGCATCTTCACCTTCATGGGCCAGTGGAACGACTACGCCTGGCCGCTGATCGCCCTCACCAACCCGGACAACGTGACCCTCCAGGTCGCGCTCTCCCAGCTGAACGGTGTCCACGGCACCACCGACTACGGAATGGTCATGACCGGCGCGCTTCTCGCCCTCGTCCCCCTGCTGATCGTCTTCGCGATCGGCGCCAAGCAGATCATCGCGGACCTCGGCAAGGGGGCCATCCGCTGATGAAGGACCCGCTGCTCGCGCTCCGCCCCTGGGAGTCACCTGAGGTGACCTCCTGGGGGCGGTTGCCCATGAACGCCGTCGACCGCCGGGCCGGTGCCCTGTCACTGGACGGCGCCTGGCGCTTCCAACTGCTTCCCACGCCCACCTCGGACCCGGGTCCCGCCTGGTCCTCGCTCCAGGTGCCCGGCACCTGGACCACCCAGGACACCGACGACCTGCCGCAGTACACCAACTTCCGGATGCCTTGGGGCGAGTTCCCGCCCACCTCGCCGGACGCGAATCCGACGGGCGTGTACGAGCGTGAGGTGGACGTCCCCGCCGCGTGGGCCGGCCGCCGGATCGTGCTCCAGGTCGGCGCCGCCGAGAGCGTGCTGCTGGTCCATGTGAACGGGCGGCCCGTCGGCGTGTCCAAGGACGCGCACCTCGCGGCCGAGTTCGACCTCTCCGACGTCGTACGACCCGCGGAGCGCGCCTCGCTGCGGCTCACCGTCGTCAAGTGGTCGGACGCCTCGCACCTCGAGGACCAGGACCAGTGGTGGCACGCCGGGATCACCCGCTCGGTGCTGCTGTACGCGACCGATCCGCTGCGACTGGCCGACGTGACCGTACGGACGCGGTGCGACGGCGGCCTGCGGGTCGACTGCCAGGTGCGGGACGCCGGGGGCGCGCTGCCGGAGGGCTGGTACGTCACCGGGGAGCTGGACGGCCAGCTGCTCACCCAGGACGCCGAGTACGAGCGGTTCAAGGAGGAGGACGGCCGGGTCTCCGACTTCCTCGGCGAGGCCCGTCTCACCACGGTCGTCCAGGGCATCCGCGCCTGGACCGCCGAGACGCCCGAGCTGTACGACCTGACCGTACGGCTGCACCGCGCCGACGGCTCGGTCGCCGACACCTCGCACCACCGCGTGGGCTTCCGCGAGGTCGAGATCCGCGGCCGGGACCTGCTCCTCAACGGCGAGCGGGTCTACATCCGGGGCGTCAACCGGCACGACTTCCACCCGCTGACGGGCCGGACGGTGTCGTACGACGACATGCGCGCCGATCTGGTGACGCTGAAGCGCTTCGGCTTCAACGCGATCCGCACCGCCCACTATCCGAACGACCCGACCCTGCTCGACCTCGCGGACGAGCTCGGCTTCTACGTCGTGGACGAGGCGAACATCGAGGCGCACGACCACGCGCACGAGATCGCCGACGACCCCCGCTACCTCGGCGCCTTCGTGGACCGCGTCTCCCGTATGGTCCTGCGCGACAAGAACCACCCTTCGGTGATCATCTGGTCACTCGGCAACGAGTCCGACTACGGCGCCAACCACGACGCCGCCGCGGGCTGGCTGCGCCGCCACGACCCGTCCCGGCCCCTCCAGTACGAGGGCGCGGCGAAGCTCGGCTGGGCCGACCCGAAGGTCGCCTCCGACATCGCCTGCCCCATGTACGCCTCGCTCGAGGATTGTGTCGCGCACGCCCTCTCCGGGGAGCAGACCAAGCCGCTCATCCAGTGCGAGTACTCGCACGCCATGGGCAACAGCAACGGCACGCTGGCCGACCACTGGGCCGCCATCGAGTCAACCCCAGGGCTTCAGGGCGGTTTCATCTGGGAGTTCTGGGACCACGGCATTCTTCAACGCGTGAACGACGGAAGACCGGCCGGGCGCGGTGGCGCCGGGCTGTATGACAACGGTGTCGCCGCGCCGGGCCACCGCTGGGCCTACGGCGGCGACTTCGGCGAGACGATCCACGACGGCGCCTTCGTGGCCGACGGGGTCGTCTTCCCCGACCGCACGCCCAAGCCGGTGATGTACGAGCACCGGGAGATCGCGGCGCCGGTGCGCCTCGCGTACGTCGGGGGCGAGCTGCGGCTCACCAACCACCAGCACTTCCGGGGCCTCGAGTGGCTGACCGCCGAGTGGGAGCTGTCCCTCGCGGAGGGCGGCATGCTGACGGCTCCGGCCGAACTGCCCGGCGTAGGGGCGGGCGAATCGGTGGCCGTGCCGATGCCGTTCACGCTGCCGGAGGACGGCGGCGAGGCCTGGCTGACGCTGCGGGTGACCACGGCGGACGACGAGGCGTGGGCACCGCGCGGCACGGAGGTGTGTGTGCCTCAGGTGCGGCTCAGGGCGGCCACCCCCGTGGGCTCTGCCGCCACTGCGGACTCCCCTGTCGAGGTCGACGAGGACGGGCTGCTCGTCCATCCGCTGCTCACCGCGGCCCCCGTGCTGTCGCTGTGGCGGACACCGACCGACAACGACGAGCTCGGCGGCATGGCGGTGCGCTGGCGGGCCTGGGGGCTCGACGCGCTGGAGCGCAAGCTCGTCGACGTACGCCGCGAGGACGCGAGCGTCACCGTGGTCGCCGAGTACGCGACCCCGGCGGGCGCCGTACGTCACGAGCAGGTGTTCACCCGTGTCGAGGGCGGGGTGCGGATCGAGGAGACCGCACAGTTGCCGGCCGCGCTCGACGACGTACCGCGGGTGGGCTCGGTCTTCGAGACGGTCGCCGGGCTCGACGTCCTGGAGTGGTTCGGGCAGGGCCCCTGGGAGTCCTACCCGGACCGGAGCACCGGCGCGCCGGTGGGCCACCACTCCCTCCCCGTGGACGAGTTGTTCACCCCCTATCTGCGTCCGCAGGAGAGCGGCGGGCGGCACGGTGTACGCCGCTTCACGCTCTCGGCGCCGGACGCCACGGGCTTCGCGGTCGCGCTCGACGAGCCGCGCCAGGTGACCGTGACCCGCTACCGGGCCGCGGATCTGGCGGCCGCCACCCATCACGACGAGCTGGTGGCGCGGCCCGGCTGCGTAGTGCACCTCGACGCCGTGCACCGCGGGGTGGGCACGGCCTCGTGCGGACCCGACACCTCGCCCGGCTACCTCGGCCCGGCCGGCACCCACCGCTGGTCCTGGACGCTGCGCGTGCTCTGACGCGCGCGGCGCCGCCCCTCCCACCGGCTCGACCCGTTTCGACTGACTCGACGCTCGACCTGACTCGAACTCCTCACTGACCTTTTCGCACCTTCATGGAGCAGACGTGTGTACTTCGCATGACCAGGCGACGGAGGCCGAGCAGGCCGGCGCCGGCAGACGCAACTTCCTGCGGGCCACGGCCCTGATCGGCGCGGCGGCCACCACCTCGGTCGCCCTGCCCGCGGTGACGGCACAGGCGGCGACGCGTGAGGCGAACTGGCGGCCCGACGCCGACAGCCGCCGCTTCACGCTCGCCGTCATGCCCGACACGCAGTACCTCTTCGACGGGCCGAGCATCAACCCCGCGCCGATCGAGGCCTCGCTACGCTATCTCCTGGAGCACGGCAAGGACGAGAACATCGTCTTCCTCTCGCACCTGGGCGACCTCACCCAGAACGGGGCGCAGCCCGAATTCGCCGCCGCGGGCAAGGCGTTCGAGCTGCTGGACCGGCGCGGCGTCGGCTACAGCGTGCTCGCGGGCAACCACGACATCAGGTCGTCCACGGACGACCAGCGGGGCTCGACCCCCTACCTGGACATCTTCGGCCCGCAGCGCTTCCGGAACAAGCGCACCTTCGGCGGCGCCTCGCCGGACGGCTACAACACCTTCCACCTGTTCAGGGCGGCGGGCATGGAGTGGCTCGTCCTCGCCCTGGACTGGCGGCTGTCGGCGCAGGGCTACGCGTGGGCGAAGGACGTCATCGCCCGGCACCCCAGGACGCCGGTCATCCTCACCACGCACGAGCTGGTCGTGGACGACGACACCCTGTCCTCGTACGGGCAGCAGCTCTGGGACCAGCTGATCCACGACCACGACCAGATCTTCCTGACCCTGAACGGGCACTACTGGCCCGCCGCCCGCGCCACCCGCACCAACGCGGCCGGACACGACGTCCACCTGCACCTGACGAACTACCAGAACCGCTACTACGGCGGCGCGGCGATGATCCGCCTCTACCGCTTCGACCTCGACCGCAACACCATCGACGTCGAGACCATCTCGCCGTGGATCCTGGGCCGGGCGGCCAAGGGCCTCAACGAGCTGGAGCGGCAGGAGATCGAACTCAGCGGTGACGCGGACCGGTTCTCGGTCGCCGTCGACTTCGAGGACCGCTTCGCGGGATTCGCGCCGGTGCCCGCCCGCCCGGCGCGCCCGGTGTCCGAGATGCTGGTCCGGGGCACTCTCGCGTACTGGCGCTTCGACGGGCACGCGGACGGTACGGCGGCCGAGGGCACGGTGCGCGACCGGTCCGGGCACGGCAACGATCTGACCGTGGTCAAGGTCGGCGACAGCGCCCTCACCTGGTCCTCCGCCCACCACCCCGACCAGCCGGGTCACGGCAGCCTCTTCTTCCAGGGCGGCAAGCCCCCGCTGAAGGGCGCGTATCTGCGCACGGTCGACGGGGCGCCCCTCAACTCGGCCACCTTCAAGCGTGGTTACACCATCGAGGCCTTCTACCAGCTCCCCGCCGACTGGGACGCCTCGCACCACGCCTGGGCCTCGCTGGTCAGCCGTACCGGCACGGGCGGTGGCGCGGGCAAGACCGCCGACGACCCGGACGAGCCGCTCGTCACGCTCTCCCTCTCCGACGGGCCCGGCCCGCAGTGGGCCGTCCGGCCGCTCAACCAGCAGGGCATCGTCACCAACTGGGGCGACGAGACGGCCCGCGAGCAGTGGTGGCACGTCGCCGTCGTCAACGACGGCTCGCACACCACGATGTACGTCCAGGGCTGCCCGGTCGCCCGCAACCCGCACACCGTCGCGGTCGGTCTCACCTCGCTCGGGCTGCCCTGGCTGCTCGGCGGCTACGAGTACGCGGGCAAGATCGACCAGATCCTGCACGGACGGCTCGGCGACGTACGGATCGTCGAACGGGCGCTGTCCGTCGCGCAGTTCATGAACCACTGAGCCGTCTCGGCCACCGGTGACCCGAAGATCTTCCGACTCCCCGAGGGAGAAGTTCCGCATGTCCGAGCAGCAACTGCCCGCCTGGGCCGATCCATCCGTCTCCCCCGCCGCACTGGACCCGCAGGGCGTGTCACGGCGCGGGCTGCTGCGCAGCGCCGGCCTGTTCGGGGCTGCCTTCGCGGTGGGCTCGCTCGCCACCCCCGCGGCGGCCGACTCCCGGCGCCTCGGCGGCGACGACCCGCGCCTCGCCTATCTCGTCGGCGACCACCACATCCACTCCGTGTACAGCCACGACGCGAAGTACACGTTCTCCCAGCTCGCCCAGGCGAGCGCCAAGTACGGCCTGGACTGGATGGTCTTCAACGAGCACGCCAACTTCGGGCACGCCGACCACGGCGCCCAGCTGGAGCACCAGGAGATCCTGAAGGCGCGCGCCGAGAACCCGCGTCAGCTGATCTTCCAGGGTCTGGAGTGGTACATACCGGGCGCCGAGCACGCCACGGTCTTCGCGGCGCCCGGCCGGCACGAGGTGGATCTGCTCACGAAGTTCGAACTCGCCTACGACGGCAAGCTGCTGGGCTACACGGCGGGCTCGCCGACCAGCCCCGACACGGCCCGCAACGAGGCCCACGCGGTCAAGGCCATCAAGTGGCTCGCGGAGCAGCGCCGCACCGGTTACGTCGACGACGTGCTCGTCCTCGCCAACCACCCCACGCGCCTGGGCATCGACTCCCCGCACGAGATGCGGAACTGGCGGGACGCGGCGCCCGAGATCATGATCGGCATGGAGGGAGCGCCCGGTGCCCAGGGCGGCGGCATCCCCGGCTGGGTCGGCTCGGGCCAGCAGCGCGGCGAGTACACCAACAAGCCGTCCGCGGACTCCTTCGCCGGGTACCCGGAGAACGCGTACGTGCTGTACGGCGGCTTCGACTGGATGACGGCGACCGTCGGCGGCATGTGGGACGCGATGCTCGCCGAGGGCAGGCTGTTCACCATCACCACCAACTCCGACGTACACCGCGTCGTCTTCGACACCTGGAAGAACGGCGACTGGGCACCGGGGCAGAACTTCGACAACACCGGGCACGTTCCCGACCCGGTGAACACCGACTCGCCCCAGCCGGGCGGCGACTTCTGGCCCGGCCAGTTCAGCCGCACCCACGTGGGCGTGACCCGCTACGGCTACCGCGCCGTGATGGCGGGCCTGCGCGCGGGCCGCGTCTGGCTCGACCACGGGCACCTGCTCGACGGGCTCGACGTCCGGGTGAAGCGGGACTGCGACCACGGTCCGGGTGTGACCATGGGCGGCCGGATCCGCGTCCGCAAGGGCGAGAAGCTCACCCTGTCGGTCACCGTGACGACCGCCTCGCGCGCCAACCCCCACGGAATCCTGCCGGAGTTGGCGCACGTCGACGTGATCCGTGGCGCGGTGCGCGGCCCGGCCGCCGACCGCGACGACTGGCGCGCGCCCGACACCAGGGTCGTCCGCACGGTGGACGTGAGTGGCCGCAAGGGCACGTACACCCTGCGCATCCCGCTGGTCGCCGGCGACGAGTCCTTCTACGTCCGGCTGCGCGGCAGCGACGGCAACCGCAACGGTACGGGCTACCTGGGCGCCTCGATCGACCCGCACGGCCCGATTCCGCACGTGCCCGGAAACGGTGACCCGTGGGTCGACACGTGGTTCTACGCGAACCCCGTGTTCGTCGACGTGGTGGGCGGCCGGTAGGGAGAGCAGCCGTCAGGCGTAGAAGCGCGACAGGCTCTGGAGGACGGCGGCGGGCTTCTGGCCGCCGTCGATCTCTATCGTCCCGTCGACGGCGATCTGCACCCCGCCCGGCACGTCCTCGACCGAGGCGAGCCTCGCGACCAGCCGGATGCGCGAGCCGGCCTTCACCGGCGCGGGGAAACGCACCTTGTTCAGACCGTAGTTGACCTTCGTCGACACGCCTTCGACCTCCAGCAGCCCGGTGACGAGCGGGATGAAGAGGGAGAGGGTCAGATAGCCGTGCGCGATGGGAGCGCCGAAGGGGCCCTCGGCCGCCTTCTGCGGGTCGGTGTGGATCCACTGGTGGTCGCCGGTGGCGTCGGCGAAGGTGTTGATCCGCTCCTGGGTGACTTCGATCCACTCGCTGGTGCCGAGGTCGCCGCCGGCGAGCTTCTTGAGTTCGTCGAGACCGTTCACGGTGATGCTCATGTGCACTTCCTTGCTGACGAGTCGGTGGTGCCGTACCGCGTGCGGACACGGGCTTTGAGGAGCTTTCCGGAGGCGGTGCGCGGGAGTTCGTCCACGACGACCACCGACTTCGGGATCTTGTACTTGGCGAGGTGTCCGGCGAGCGAGGCGAGGACCTCGTCCGGGTCGAGTTCGACGCCCTCGCGGGGGACGACGACCGCGCGCGGCACCTCGCCCCACTTGTCGTCGGCGACTCCGATGACGGCGCACTCGACGATGCCGGGGTGGCCGAGGAGCAGGTCCTCGATCTCGGCGGGGTAGATGTTCTCGCCACCCGAGATGATCATGTCCTTGATGCGGTCGACGATGAAGACATAGCCGTCCTCGTCGACCCGGGCGGCGTCCCCGCTGCGGAACCAGCCGTCGGCGAACACCGCGGCCGTCTCGTCGGGCAGCCCCCAGTAGCCGGGCATGACGTGCGGCCCGCGGACGACCACCTCACCCGTCTCCCCGATGCCGACCGGCGTGAAGTCAGGCCGTACGACCCGGACATCGCTGAAGAAGTGCGGCACTCCCGCCGAGCCCGCCTTGCCGACGGCGTGTTCCGCGTCCAGGAAGAGGGTGCCGGGCGAGGCCTCGGTCATGCCGTAGCCCTGGAGGAAAGTGAGCCCGCGCTCCTGGTAGGCGGCGATGAGCGGGGTCGGTACGGGTGAGCCGCCGCAGGTGAGGATGCGCAACGAGGACAGGTCGGCCTCGGCCCACCGGGGATGCCGGGCCACCTGGTCGAACATCGTCGGCACCCCGAACATGAAGGTGATCCGGTGCCGTTCGATCAGGTCGAGGGTGGCCGCCGGGTCGAAGGACTCGGCCAGGACGCAGGTGCCGCCCTTGAGCAGCACCGGCAGGGTCAGCATGTTCAACCCTGCCGTGTGGAACAACGGGGCCGAGACCAGGGCGCGGTCGTCGGCGATCAGGTCGTGGTCGACGAGGACGTTGACCGCGTTCCAGGTCAGATTGCCGTGGGTGAGCATCGCGCCCTTGGGGCGGCCCGTCGTGCCCGAGGTGTACATGATGATGCACATGTCCTCGGCGGTGACGGGCTGGTCGATCGGTTCCTCGGCGGCCTGGTCGATCAACTCCTCGTACTGGGAGCCGACTTCGACGAACGTCCGGACGTGCGCGTTGCCCGGCAGCCCCGCGACGAGTCCGGCCAGCGAGGGCGCGTACACAAGGGCCTTGGCGCCCGAGTCACTGAGCTGGTAGGCGATCTCTGGTCCGGCGAGGCGGGGGTTGAGCGGCACGAAGACCGCGCCGAGCGTGCCCGCCGCGAAGAGGGTTTCGAGGTAGGAGGGGTGGTTGGGGCCGAGATAGGCGATGCGGTCGCCGCGGCGCAGGCCGAGCGCGCGCAGCGCGTGGGCGAGACGGGTGGTGCGGGCGTACAGCTCGGCATAGCTGACGGTGGTGTCGCCGTGGATCAGGGCGGTGCGGTGCGGGGTCTTGCGGGCCCGGCGTGCGGGCCACGACCCCAGTCCCTCATTGCGCATCTGTGGCCCCTTACGGTGTCAGCCCGAGCAGCCGGGCGGCGTTCTCCTTGAGGATCTTCGGCTTGACCTCGTCCTTGATCGTCAGCTTGTCGAAGTCGGCGAGCCAGCGGTCGGGGGTGAGGACGGGGTAGTCGGAGCCGAAGAGCACCTTGTCCTTGAGCAGTGTGTTGGCGTACTGCACGAGCTGCGGCGGGAAGTACTTGGGCGACCAGCCGGACAGGTCGATGTGCACACCCGGCTTGTGGGTGGCGACGGCCAGCGCCTCGTCCTGCCAGGGGAAGGAGGGGTGCGCCAGGATGATCTTGAGGTGCGGGAAGTCGGCGGCCACGTCGTCCACGTGCAGGGGGTTGGAGTACTTCAGCCGGATGCCGCCGCCTCCCGGTACCCCGGCCCCGATCCCCGTCTGCCCGGTGTGGAAGAGGGCGATGGTGCCGGTCTCCTCGATCACCTCGTACAGGTCGTACGCCACCGACCTGTCGTTGGGGAAGAAGCCCTGGATGCTGGGGTGGAACTTGAAGCCCTTGACCCCGTACTCCTCGACGAGCCGGCGGGCCTGCTTGACGCCCGCCCTGCCGCGGAAGGGGTCGATGGAGGCGAAGGGGATCAGCACGTCAGGATGCGCGGCGGCGGCCTCGGCGACCTCCTCGTTCGGGACGGGCGCGGTGCCGGTGGCGGACTCGGCGTCCACCGTGAAGATCACGGCGGCCATCTTCCGTTCGCGGTAGTAGGCGGCCGTCTCCTCCAGGGTGGGCTTCCGCTTGCCCTCGACCTTGAAGTAGGCGCTGGAGGCTTCGTGCAGATCGTCGTCGAGCGAGGCGTGGCCCTTCGAGGACACCTCCGCGTGGGTGTGGACGTCGATCGCGACGAGTTCGTTCAGGTCCATCACGCCTCCAAAAGCTTCGGCGCGGGGATCCCGACGGTCTGCGGCTCGGCGCCGACCGACGTGGCCCAGGCGTCGGCCAGGGTGTCGGGGGTCCAGCCGCCGTCCGCGTACGCCGCCCTGACCTCCTGCGGGTGCGACCAGAGTGCCACCTTGTCACCGCCGATGCCGATGGCCTGGCCGGTGACACCGCGGGCGGCGTCGGAGGCGAGGAACGGGACGAGGGCGGCGCAGTCCTCGGGGGTGCCGAAGCCCTCGCCCTTGCGGAGGAAGTCGGGCAGCGGCTCGCCGTTCCTCATGGCCTCGACGTACGGGGCGAACGCGGGGATGGTCTCGGTCATGGCGGTGGCGGCGACCGGCACGATCGCGTTGACGGTGATGCCCGCGCGGCCCAGCTCCATCGACCAGGTACGGGCCATGGCGGCGATGCCCGCCTTCGCGGCGGCGTAGTTCGTCTGACCGAAGTTCCCGCGCTGCCCGGCCGGCGAGCCGACCAGGATCAGCGAGCCGCCCTCGCCCTGCTCGCGCATGCGCACGGCGGCGGCGCGGGCGCAGGTGAAGGTGCCCTTCAGATGCGTGGTGATCACCGCGTCGAAGTCCTCGTCGGTCATCTTCCACAGCACCTTGTCGCGCAGGATGCCCGCGTTGGTGACCAGGACGTCGAGCCGTCCGAACTCCTGCACCGCACGGGCGACGAGCCGGTCGGCCGCCTCGGTGGTGCCGACCGGGACCACCTCGGCCACGGCCTTGCCGCCCGCGACGGTGATGGACTTCACGGCCTGCTCGGCCACGGCCTCGTCGACGTCGTTGACGACCACGCTGGCGCCGACGGCCGCCAGGGCGTGTGCGTAGGCCAGGCCCAGGCCACGGCCGCTGCCGGTGACGACGGCCACCTTGCCGGTGAGATCGATGCTGGGCACGAGGGAGTCCCTTCGACGCTGAGGGTCCAGAGCGCGGCGTTGCGATGCCGAGCTGCGGCTACGAGATCGAAGCTAAGGACAATAATTGTTGACGTCAATAGTTGTTGCCGACCCATCCGTGCGGCATGCTGTGCGGAGTAGGGCGCGATGCTGTACGCAGTACGGCATGCCGTACCCGGCACGAATGAACCGCCCCGCCCGGGGCCCGGCCCAGGGAGCCCGTCATCGCAGGCCAGCAGCACGCCACCAGCCCGGCCACCGGCCCCGTCCCCATCGACGCCCAGGAGCCGTGGATGCGCGGACTGCACGCCGACACCGGCTATCTGCTGTACCGGCTGGGCCTTCGCTCGGGGCAGCTGTTCAACACCTTCCTCCAGGAGTCGGGGCTGCGGCTGCGCCACTACGCGCTGCTGCGCTTCCTGGCCACCTCCGAAGGTGCGCTCCAGCGGGAGCTGAGCTCGCGGCTCGGCTACGACCCGAGCGCGATCGTCGGACTCGTCGACGACCTGGAGAAGCTCGGTTTCGCCGAGCGCCGCCCGTCACCGGACGACCGCCGCAGCCGGATCGTGGTGCTCACGGACGACGGCCGGGCGTTCCTGCGCGACACGGACGAGGCGGGCCTGCGCGTCACGAACGACCTGCTCCAGCCGCTCGCCCCCGCCGAGCGGGACGCCCTGCACACGCTCCTGCAACGGGTCGCGGAAGCCGAACTGAACTCATGACCACGCTGTCCGCGCCCGACCGTCTGCTCGCCGTGCTCGCCGCCTTCGACCACCGGCACCCGGCGCTCTCCCTGACGGGAATCAGCCGCCGGGCCGGACTGACCCTCACCACCGCGCACCGGCTGGTCGGCGCCCTCACCGACTGGGGCGCGCTGGAGCGGGACGCGGACGGCGTCTACCACGTGGGCCTGCGCCTCTGGGAGATCGCGGCCCTCGCTCCCCGTGGCCTCGCCCTCCGCCAGATCGCGCTGCCGTACCTGGAGGACCTGTACGAGGCCACGCACGAGAACGTGCAGATGGCGGTCCGCGACGGCGCCGAGGTCGTCTACATCGAGTGGATCTCCGGACGCTCCGCGGTCGGTGTACGCATCCAGGTCGGCGCCCGCTGGCCACTGCACGCGACGGGCGTGGGCCTCGCGCTGCTGGCCCACGGCGACTCGACGTCCCAAGAGGCCTACTGCTCGGGGCCGTTGGCCGCGTTCACCCCGCACACCCTCACCGACGGGGTCCGCCTGCGCCGCACGCTCGCCGAAGTCCGCCGCACCGGCGTCGCGGTGAGCAGCCGTCAGATCACCGACGACGCCCTGTCGGTCGCCGCTCCGGTGCGCGGCGCGGGCGGCACGGTGGTCGCGGCGGTCTCCGTCGTGGTCCCCGAACACGGCGCCCAGGTACCGGCGTTGATTCCGGCGGTACGGCTGGCGGCGCGGGGGATCTCGCGCGCCCTGGGGTGGCAGCCGCACACCCGACCCGAGCCGGGCACCTGAGGCTCCCAGGAGTACTACAAGGGCGAGCGTTTCTCTCCTGGCCGGCCGCACGTACGCCGTTCCTCCAGGACGATTCTCAGGTCCTCCTCACGTAAATCTCAGGCGGCGGCCCCGGGTTTCAAAGAATCGCCCCAGGAACGCGGCGCAGGATGCACCAGCAGTCGTGGTGGTCATCCAGGAAAGGCGTGCCGTGGGCTTCGCGAAGAATTCGAACCGGTCCGAGCGGTGGACGGCGAACCGGTCCGAGCGGCAGGCCTGGTCGCGGCGTGGGGTGCTGGCCGCCCTCGGCGCCGTGCCGGCCGTGGGCGTCCTCACGGGCTGCAGCGGCTCGGCGGACGCCACGGAGGGAACGGACGCGAAGGCGGGCGCGAGCACGAAATCCGAGGTCAAGACCCCGACCGTGACCGTCACCCCGGCCGACGGCACGAAGAAGGCCGGTTTCACGAGCCCGGTCGAGGTCACCGTCAGCGACGGCACGCTCGCGAGCGTCGAGGTCAGCGGAAACGACGGCTCCGCCCTGGCCGGATCCTTCAATGACGCCCGTACGAAATGGACGTCCACGAAAAACCCTTACTCGGGCACCAAATACACGGTCACGGCCACACCGAAGGGCGCCGCCGCGCAGAGCGCGAGCTTCGTCACGAAGCAGCCCTCGGAAACGTTCGTGGGCTATTTCACGCCCGAGGCGAATTCGACCTCCGGTGTCGGCATGCCCGTGTCGATCAACTTCACCGAGGCCGTGAAGGACCGGGCCGCCGTGGAAAAGGCGATCACGGTGACGGCTCAGCCCGCGGTCGAGGTGGTCGGCCACTGGTTCAGCGACACTCGCCTCGACTTCCGGCCCGAGGAGTACTGGGCCGATGGCACGAAGATCACGCTGAGCCTGCGTCTGAAGGACGTCGAGGGCACGACCGGCGTCTACGGCACCCAGTCCAAGGACGTCACCTTCCACATCGGCCGCCGTCAGATCAGCACGGTCGACCTGGCGAAGAAGACCATGACCGTCGAGCGCGACGGCTCCACCCTCGCCACCTACCCGGTGAGCGGCGGCGACGCCGACCACACCACCTGGTCCGGGATCATGGTGATCAGCGAGCGGTTCAAGCAGACCCGGATGGAGTCCTCGACCGTCGGGCTCGGCGACGAGTACGACATCTCGGACGTCCCGCACGCCCAGCGCCTGACCACCTCCGGCACCTTCATCCACGGCAACTACTGGGCCTCGACCTCGGTCTTCGGCTCCACCAACACCAGCCACGGTTGTGTCGGCCTGCACGACGCCAAGGGCGCGAACGACAGCTCCGTGCCGGGCTACGAGTTCTACGCCGGTTCGATGCTCGGGGATGTCGTCGTCGTCAAGAACTCGGGCGAGAAGACCGTCGAGGCGTCCAACGGCCTCAACGGCTGGAACCTGTCCTGGTCGGACTGGAAGGCGGGGAGCACCCGCTAGGCACGGCCCCGCACATCCCACTCTTCAATGCCTGAACTCCCGCACAGGGAAAGGAGTTTCTCGGCTTTACCTCTTGACGGTCGGAGTGACAGAGAGCACATTGGCCGCGCACCTTGCTGAGAGCGCTCTCAGCAGCACCCGCGCACCCCCACTCCGTACCGAAGAGGCATTCATGAGTGAACCCTCCGGCACACCTGTCAGACGCGGCCCCCTGCGGCGCGTCATGCTGGCCGCGGTCGGCACCCTGACCCTGGCCGTGGCCGCGGTCCTCCCCGCGAACGCGTCCGCGCCCACTCCCCCGGCCGGCTGGTCCCAGGTCTTCGTCGACGACTTCAACGGGGCGGCCGGCTCCGGCGTCAACACCTCCAACTGGCAGTACGACACCGGCACCAGTTACCCGGGCGGCGCCGCCAACTGGGGCACCGGCGAGGTCGAGACGATGACCTCCAGCACCAACAACGTGGCACTCGACGGCAACGGCAACCTGCTGATCACCCCGCGCCGGGACGCCTCCGGCAACTGGACCTCGGGCCGCATCGAGACCACCCGCACCGACTTCCAGCCACCCGCGGGCGGCAAACTCCGCGTCGAGGCACGCCTCCAGATGCCGAACGTGACCGGCGCCGCCGCCAAGGGCTACTGGCCGGCCTTCTGGACGCTGGGCGCGCCCTACCGCGGCAACTACCAGAACTGGCCGAGCGTCGGCGAGCTGGACATCATGGAGAACGTCCAGGGCCTCAACACCGAGTGGGCCACCATGCACTGCGGCACCAACCCGGGCGGCCCGTGCAACGAGACCAGCGGCATCGGCGGCAACACCCCGTGCGCCGGCACCACGTGTCAGGCGGGCTTCCACACGTACGCCATGGAGTGGGACCGCTCGACGAGCCCCGAGGAGATCCGCTTCTACCTCGACGGCGTCAACTTCCACACGGTCAAGGCGAACCAGGTCGACGCCACCACCTGGGCGAACGCCACCAACCACGGCTACTTCGTCATCCTGAACGTGGCGATGGGCGGCGGCTTCCCCGACGCGTTCGGCGGCGGTCCGGACAGCGGCACCGAGCCCGGCCACCCGCTGGTCGTGGACTACGTCCAGGTGCTGCAGGCCAGTGGGAGCGGTACCACGCCGCCTCCGACCGGCAACCGTGACGCCTACAGCGCCATCCAGGCCGAGTCGTACGACAGCCAGTCGGGCACCAGCACCGAGACCACCACGGACACCGGCGGCGGCCAGGACATCGGCTCGCTGGCCGGTGGCGACTGGGCGCTCTACAAGGGCGTCAACTTCGGCTCCACGGCGGCCACACAGTTCTACGGGCGGGTCGCGAGCGGTGCGGCGAGCGGGGTCAGCGGTCTGGTCGAGGTGCGCCTCGACAGCCGTACGAGCACCCCCATCGGCAGTTTCGCGGTGGGCAACACCGGCGGCTGGCAGAGCTGGCGGACGGTCCCGGCCAACATCACCGGCGTCACCGGCACCCATGACGTCTATCTCACCTTCACCAGCGGCCAGCCGGCCGACTTCGTGAACGTCAACTGGTTCGACTTCGGCCACTGACGAGGAGGTCCCTCGACGAGCGGCACGAGGAGTGACGGGGCGGGCCCACGGGCCCGCCCCTTTTCCTGGGCGCGGTCTCAGCGCAGCTCCGCCCGGAACACCACGGGACTCGTGCCGGTGTGCTGGTGGAAGAACTTGGAGAAGTTCGCCGAGTCGGGGAAGCCCACGGCGACACCGATGCGGCCGATGGGCATCTCCGTGTGGGCCAGCAGCCGCTTGGCCTCCAGGATCACCCGCTTGTCGATGAATCCCTTCGGGGTCTCACCGGTGGCCGCGCGCACCGCGCGGACCAGGGTGCGGCGGGAGTAGCCGAGAGCGTCGGCGTACGCGCTGACGCTGTGGTTGGTGGCGAAGTCCTTCTCGACCGCGTCCCGGAAGCGCGTGAAGGTGGTGTCGCTCTGTTCGCGGGCCGCTTCGGCGGAGCTGGCCGCGAGATGGGCGAGGCGCAGCAGGAACGCGGTGAGGGAGTGCCGCAGCACCGCGGTGTGCAGGCTGAGCGGCAGCGTGGTGGTGTCGACGTACTCGCGTTCCAGCTGGGTGAGCGAGTGCTCCAGGGCGGCCAGTTGGTCGGCGCCGGGGCGCAGCAGCGGCGGCTGGTCATAGCGGTAGAGACCGGTCGCCTCGACGGTCGCACGCGGCAGGAAACCGGGCTGCATGATCAGAACGGTGCCGCGGTAGCGGTCGGTGCGGGAGAAGCGGTGCACCTGACCGGGGCGGATCCACAGGACGTCGCCCGGGGACGCCTCGTACTCGGCGAAGTCGATCATGTGTCTGACCGGTCCCTCGTGAAAGAGCATCACGACGTGGAAGTCGATGCGGTGCACGCGCTCCAGCGGGGCGTCCGCGTGCCAGACGCGCCCGCTCCCCATCGCGCCGACCTGCATACCGACGCCGGACAGGCTCAGATCGACCGGGAAGGGGAAGGTCCTGATCCCGTCCCGGGTCTCGCCTTCGCCCCCTGCACCGCCTTGGGTGGTTCTGTCTGTCATGTCCCTCTCGCGTCGGCTCGCTCCGGCACTCCGTGTCCCACTTTCACCGAAGGCTGACACACGGGCACCTTCCCCGGCAAAAGTCAGACTTTTAGTTTTGAAGGCGTTCCACCAGCGATTCCCGATCCAGTGAGGACTTCTTGAAGATGAGTACGCAGAGCCCCGACGGCTTCGAATGGACCGAGCTGGACCGCCGGGCGGTCGACACCGCCCGCATCCTGGCCGCTGACGCCGTTCAGAAGGTCGGAAACGGCCACCCGGGTACAGCGATGAGCCTGGCCCCGGCCGCGTACACGATCTTTCAGAAGGTGATGCGACACGACCCCGCCGACCCGGAGTGGACCGGCCGCGACCGGTTCGTCCTGTCCCCCGGTCACACCTCGCTGACCCTTTACACGCAGCTCTTCCTCTCCGGGTACGAACTCGGCCTTGACGACCTGAAGGCGTTCCGCACGCACGGTTCGAAGACGCCGGGTCACCCCGAGTACGGGCACACCGCGGGCGTGGAGACCACCACCGGTCCGCTGGGGCAGGGTGTCGCGAACGCGGTGGGCATGGCGATGGCCGCCCGCTACGAGCGCGGTCTGTTCGACCCCGAGACGCCGGAGGGCGAGTCGCCCTTCGACCACACCATCTGGGGCATCGTCTCGGACGGCGACCTGGAGGAGGGCATCTCCGCCGAGGCCTCCTCCCTCGCGGGCCACCAGAAGCTGGGCAACCTGGTCTTCGTCTACGACGACAACCACATCTCCATCGAGGGCGACACCGCCACCGCCTTCTCCGAGGACGTGCTGAAGCGCTACGAGGCGTACGGCTGGCATGTGCAGCGCATCGAGCCCTCGGCCGACGGCGACATCGACGTCCGCGCGCTGTACACGGCGCTGAAGGCGGCGCAGGCCGAGACCGGACGGCCCTCGATCATCGCGATGCGCACGATCATCGCCTGGCCCGCGCCGAACGCCCAAAACACCGAGGCCTCGCACGGCTCCGCGCTGGGCGCGGACGAGGTCGCCGCCACCAAGCGTCTCCTGGGCTTCGACCCGGAGAAGTCCTTCGAGGTCGCGGGCGAGGTCCTCGCCCACGCCCGCCAGGCCCTGGACCGGGGTGCCGAGGCACACGCCGCCTGGGACAAGCGGATCGCCGAGTGGCGCACCGCGCAGCCCGAGCGGGCCAGGCTCTTCGACCGGATCGTCGCCGGCCAGCTTCCCGAGGGCTGGCAGGACAAGCTCCCCGCGTTCGAGGCGGGTACGTCCGTCGCCACCCGCGCCGCCTCCGGCAAGGTCCTGCAAGCGCTCGGCTCGGTGATCCCCGAGCTGTGGGGCGGCTCCGCCGACCTGGCCGGCTCGAACAACACCACCATCGACAAGACGTCCTCCTTCCTACCGAAGGGCAACCCGCTGCCGGAGGCCGACCCGTACGGCCGTACCGTCCACTTCGGCATCCGCGAGCACTCCATGGCCGCGGAGATGAACGGCATCGCGCTGCACGGCAACACCCGCATCTACGGCGGCACCTTCCTGGTCTTCTCCGACTACATGCGCAACGCCGTACGTCTGTCCGCGCTGATGCAGCTCCCCGTCACCTACGTGTGGACGCACGACTCGATCGGCCTGGGCGAGGACGGCCCCACCCACCAGCCGGTCGAACACCTGGCCTCGCTGCGCGCCATCCCGGGCCTGAACATCGTCCGCCCGGCCGACGCCAACGAGACCGCGATCGCCTGGGCCGAGATCCTCAAGCGGCACGCCACCCACCCCGCCCCGCACGGCCTGGCCCTGACCCGCCAGGGCGTGCCCACCTACGAGGCCAACGCCGAGGCCGCCAAGGGTGGTTACGTACTGCGTGACTCCTCCACCGGGACGCCCGAGCTGGTTCTGATCGCCACCGGCTCCGAGGTGCACCTCGCCGTCGAGGCGCGTGAGCTGCTGGAGGCCGAGGGGATCGGCACCCGGGTCGTGTCGATGCCGTCCGTGGAGTGGTTCGAGGAGCAGTCCCCGGAGTACCGGGCGAGCGTCCTTCCGCCGTCCGTGAAGGCCCGCGTGGCGGTCGAGGCGGGCATCGGGCTGACCTGGTACCGGTACGTCGGTGACCACGGACGCATTGTCTCGCTCGAGCACTTCGGAGCCTCCGCCGACGCCAAGACCCTGTTCGCCGAGTTCGGTTTCACCGCCGAGAACGTCGCCGCCGCCGCCCGGGAATCCCTGACCGCCGCCCGCGGTTGATCCGATCGCACGAAGGAAGATGATCACTGTGACCGAAGCAACCGCGACCGCGGTAACCCTGAAGCGCCTCTCCGACGAAGGCGTCTCCATCTGGCTGGACGACCTCTCCCGGAGGCGTATCTCCTCCGGTAACCTCGCCGAACTCGTAGAGACCAGGCACGTGGTGGGCGTCACCACCAACCCCTCCATCTTCCAGGCCGCCATCGGCTCCGGTGAGGGGTACGAGGAGCAGCTCGGCGACCTGGCCGAGCGCGGCGTGACGGTCGACGAGGCCGTCCGGATGATGACGACGGCCGACGTCCGCGCCGCCGCCGACATCCTGCGCCCGGTCCACGACGCGACCGCCGGCCGTGACGGCCGGGTCTCCATCGAGGTCGACCCGCGCCTCGCCCACAACACCGCGGCGACCGTGGCCGAGGCCAAGCAGCTCTCCTGGCTCGTCGACCGCCCGAACGTGATGATCAAGATCCCGGCGACGAAGGCCGGCCTCCCGGCGATCACCGAGGTCATCGGCCTCGGCATCAGCGTCAACGTCACGCTGATCTTCTCCCTGGAGCGCTACCGCGAGGTGATGGACGCCTACCTGGCGGGCCTGGAGAAGGCCAAGGCGGCGGGCATCGACCTCGCCACCCTCCACTCCGTCGCCTCCTTCTTCGTCTCCCGCGTCGACAGCGAGATCGACAAGCGGCTGACGAAGGTCGGGACCGACGAGGCCCTCGCCCTCAAGGGCAGGGCGGCGCTCGCCAACGCGCGGCTCGCCTACGAGGCGTACGAAGAGGTGTTCGCGTCCGCCCGCTGGACCGCGCTCGCCCCGGCCGGCGCCAACAAGCAGCGCCCGCTGTGGGCCTCGACGGGTGTCAAGGACTCCTCGTACAAGGACACGCTGTACGTCGACGAGCTGGTCGCGCCGGGCACGGTCAACACCATGCCGGAGGCGACGCTCAACGCCACGGCCGACCACGGTGACATCCACGGCGACGCGGTGACCGGCGGCTACGCCCAGGCGCGCGCCGACCTGGCCGCCGTGGAAGGGCTCGGGATCTCCTACGACGAGGTGGTCAACCAGCTGGAGGACGAGGGCGTCTCGAAGTTCGAGGCGGCCTGGGAGGATCTGCTCGACGCGGTCGCGACCTCGCTGAGCAGCAAGGGAGTTGAGGGGGAATGACGCAGCGTGAAGCGCTTCCCGACGGTACCCCGCAGGATGCGGCCACCACGCCGGAGGGATCTGGTGACACGACCGTGGAACCGGACGGTGTGAAGGCGGTCGACGTGACGGCGGTCGATGTGAAGGCGGAGCCCAAGAGCTCGGGCCCCGTTCCGGTGGCGGAATGGGAGAACCCGCTCCGTGACCCCCGTGACCGCCGCCTCCCCCGTATCGCGGGCCCCTCGGGCCTCGTCATCTTCGGTGTCACCGGCGACCTGTCCCGCAAGAAGCTGATGCCGGCCGTCTACGACCTCGCCAACCGCGGTCTGCTGCCGCCGGGCTTCTCGCTCGTCGGGTTCGCCCGCCGCGACTGGGAGGACGAGGACTTCGCGCAGATCGTGCACGACTCGGTGAAGGAACACGCGCGCACCCCGTTCCGGGAGGAGGTCTGGCAGCAGCTCGCCGAAGGCATGCGGTTCATCCCGGGCACCTTCGACGACGACACCGCGTTCAAGCAACTGCGCTCCGCCATCGAGGAGCTGGACGCGGCCCGGGGCACCAGCGGCAACTACGCGTTCTACCTCTCCGTGCCCCCGAAGTTCTTCCCGAAGGTCGTCAAGCAGCTCAAGAAGCACGGGCTCGCGAGCCCGCCGGAGGGTTCCTGGCGGCGCGCGGTCATCGAGAAGCCGTTCGGCCACGACCTCGAGAGCGCACGCGAGCTGAACGCGCTCGTGCACGACGTGTTCGACCCGGAGCAGGTCTTCCGCATCGACCACTACCTCGGCAAGGAGACCGTCCAGAACATCCTGGCGCTCCGCTTCGCCAACCAGATGTACGAGCCGATCTGGAACCGGTCGTACGTCGACCACGTGCAGATCACCATGGCGGAGGACATCGGCATCGGCGGCCGGGCCGGCTACTACGACGGCATCGGTTCGGCCCGTGACGTGATCCAGAACCACCTGCTCCAGCTGATGGCGCTGACCGCCATGGAGGAGCCGATCGCCTTCGACGCCGAGTCGCTGCTGACCGAGAAGCTCAAGGTCCTCAAGTCGGTGAAGCTGCCGGAGAACCTGGGCGAACACACCGTGCGCGGCCAGTACGCGGCGGCCTGGCAGGGCGGCGAGAAGGTGCGCGGCTATCTGCAGGAGGACGGCATCGACCCCAAGTCGACGACCGACACCTACGCGGCCGTCAAGCTGGAGGTCGACAACCGCCGCTGGGCGGGCGTCCCCTTCTACCTGCGCACCGGCAAGCGCCTCGGCCGGCGGGTGACGGAGATCGCGGTGGTCTTCCAGCGCGCCCCGCACTCACCGTTCGACTCGACCGCCACCGAGGAGCTCGGCCAGAACGCGATCGTCATCCGCGTCCAGCCCGACGAGGGCATGACGGTGCGCTTCGGATCGAAGGTCCCGGGTACGTCGATGGAGATCCGGGACGTCACGATGGACTTCGCCTACGGCGAGTCGTTCACCGAGTCCAGCCCGGAGGCGTACGAACGGCTGATTCTGGATGTCCTGCTCGGCGACGCCAATCTCTTCCCCCGTCATCAGGAGGTGGAAGAGTCCTGGAAGGTCCTCGACCCGATCGAGGAGTACTGGGAGACCCATGGCAGGCCCGCGCAGTACCCCTCGGGCAGCTGGGGTCCGAAGGAAGCCGACGAGATGCTCGCACGAGACGGACGGAGCTGGCGCAGGCCATGAAGATCGACCTGACCGACACCACGGCAAGCAAGATCAACAAGGCGCTCGTGCAGGGGCGCCGCGCCATCGGCACCCCCGCCGTGGGCATGGTCCTGACGATGGTCATCGTCACCGACGAGGAGAACGCGTACGACTCGATCAAGGCGGCCGAGGAGGCCTCTCGCGAGCACCCCTCGCGCACCCTGGTCGTCATCAAGCGACACGCCCGCACCCCGCGCGACCGCACCACCTCGCGTCTCGACGCCGAGGTCCGGGTGGGCGCCGACTCCGGTGCCGGTGAGACCGTCGTGCTGCGGACCTACGGCGAGGTGTCCGACCACGCCGACTCCGTGGTCCTACCGCTGCTGCTGCCGGACGCGCCCGTCGTCGTCTGGTGGCCGGTGGACGCCCCCGAGGTGCCCGCCAAGGACCCGCTGGGCGCCCTCGCGCAGCGCAGGATCACCGACATGTACGCCGTCGAGGCGCCGCTCACGGCCCTGGAGGCCCGCGTCAACTCGTACGCGCCGGGCGACACCGACCTGGCGTGGACCCGGCTGACGCCCTGGCGCTCGATGCTGGCCGCCGCGCTCGACCAGGCCCGTACGAAGGTGATCTCGGCCGCCGTCGAGAGCGAGGCCGACAACCCGAGCGCCGAGCTGCTCGCCCGCTGGCTGGGCGCCCGGCTCGACGTGCCGGTCGAGCGGGTCGTCACCGCCGGTCCGGTGGTGACCGCGGTGCGGCTCGGCACGGAGAACGGCGAGATCGTGATCGACCGGCCCGAGGGACCGCTGGCCACGCTGTCGCTGCCCGGTCAGCCCTCCCGCACCCTCGCGCTGAAGGTGCGCAGCACTTCCGAGCTGATCGCCGAGGAGCTGCGCCGGCTCGACGCGGACGAGATGTACGCCGTCGCCCTGCGGGGCGAGAGCGGCACCAAGGAGACCCCCCGTCATGTCTGACTCCCCCAAGCTCACGCGGCGTCCGCAGTGGGTGGCCCTGGAGGACCACCGCGCGGACGGTCTGCTCCATCCGCGGCTGCGTGAGCTGTTCGCCGCCGATCCCGCCCGCGCCGAGCGCTATGTCGTACGGGTCGGCGATCTGCGGATCGACTACTCCAAGCACCTGATCACGGACGAGACCCTCGCCCTCCTCCAGGAACTGGCCACCGCCACGGACGTGTTCGGACTGCGGGACGCGATGTTCCGCGGCGAGAGGATCAACGTCACCGAGGACAGGGCGGTGCTGCACACCGCCCTGCGGGCCCCCCGGAACGCGGTGATCGAGGTCGACGGCGGGAACGTCGTGCCTGGCGTGCACGCCGTGCTCGACAAGATGGCCGACTTCGCCGAGCGGGTCCGCGCCGGCGAGTGGACCGGTCACACCGGCAAGCGCATCAAGAACATCGTCAACATCGGTATCGGCGGCTCCGACCTCGGTCCGGCGATGGCGTACGAGGCGCTGCGGGCCTTCACCGACCGCTCGCTGACCGTGCGGTTCGTGTCGAACGTGGACGGCGCCGACCTGCACGAGGCCGTCCGCGATCTCGACCCGGCCGAGACGCTGTTCATCATCGCGTCGAAGACGTTCACCACGATCGAGACCATCACCAACGCCACCTCGGCGCGGACCTGGCTGCTCGCCGCGCCGAACAGTGACGAGAAGGCGGTCGCCAAGCACTTCGTGGCGCTGTCGACGAACGCCGGGAAGGTGTCGGACTTCGGCATCGACACGGCCAACATGTTCGGGTTCTGGGACTGGGTCGGCGGACGCTACTCCTTCGACTCGGCGATCGGCCTGTCGTTGATGATCGCGATCGGCCCGGACCGGTTCCGGGAGCTGCTCGACGGGTTCAGGCTCGTCGACGAGCACTTCCGTACAGCTCCCGCCGAGGCCAACGCGCCTTTGCTGCTCGGCCTGTTGGGTGTCTGGTACGGCAACTTCTTCGACGCCCAGTCGCACGCCGTGCTGCCGTACTCGCACTACCTGTCCAAGTTCACGGCGTACCTGCAGCAGTTGGACATGGAGTCCAACGGCAAGTCGGTGGACCGCGACGGCGACCCGGTGGAGTGGCAGACCGGTCCGGTGGTGTGGGGCACGCCCGGCACCAACGGGCAGCACGCCTACTACCAGCTCATCCACCAGGGCACGAAGCTGATCCCGGCCGACTTCATCGGCTTCGCCAACCCGGTGGACGACCTGGAGCCCGAACTCGCCGCCCAGCACGACCTGCTGATGGCGAACTTCTTCGCGCAGACCCAGGCCCTCGCCTTCGGCAAGACGCCCGACGAGGTGCGCGCCGAGGGCGTGGCCGAGGAACTGGTCCCGCACAAGACGTTCAAGGGCAACCACCCGACGACGACGATCCTCGCGAGCGAGCTGACGCCGTCGGTCCTCGGCCAGCTCATCGCCCTCTACGAGCACAAGGTGTTCGTCCAGGGCGCGATCTGGAACATCGACTCCTTCGACCAGTGGGGCGTCGAGCTCGGCAAGGTCCTCGCCAAGCGCGTCGAACCCGCGCTCACCGAAGGCGCCGACGTGCCCGGCCTCGACCCCTCCACCGCCGCCCTCGTGGCCGCGTACCGCACCCTCCGAAAGAAGTGACTGTCATGCAGCTCGGACTCATCGGCCTCGGCAAGATGGGCGGCAACATGCGCGAGCGGATCCGCCGCGCGGGCCACACGGTCGTCGGCTACGACCGCAACCCCGAGGTCTCGGACGTGAGCAGCCTCACCGAACTCGTGAGCGCGCTCGAAGGTCCGCGCGTGGTCTGGGTGATGGTCCCCGCCGGCGCCGCCACGCAGTCCACCGTCGACCAGCTCGGCGAGCTCCTGGAGCCCGGTGACACCGTCGTCGACGGCGGCAACTCCCGCTGGACGGACGACGAGAAGCACGCGCAGGAGCTGGCCGCCAAGGGCATCGGGTTCGTCGACGCGGGCGTCTCCGGCGGCGTCTGGGGTCTCAAGAACGGCTACGCGCTGATGGTCGGCGGCGACGCCGAGCACATCGCCAAGGTGCAGCCGGTCTTCGACGCCCTCAAGCCCGAGGGCGACGCCGGCTTCGTGCACGCCGGCAAGGTCGGCGCGGGCCACTTCTCCAAGATGGTCCACAACGGCATCGAGTACGCCATGATGCAGGCCTACGCCGAGGGCTGGGAGCTCCTGGAGAAGGTCCACTCCGTCACCGACGTGCGCGAGGTCTTCCGCTCCTGGCAGGAAGGCACCGTGATCCGCTCCTGGCTGCTCGACCTCGCCGTCAACGCGCTGGACGACGACGAGCACCTGGAGAAGCTGCGCGGCTACGCGGACGACTCCGGCGAGGGCCGCTGGACCGTCGAGGCGGCCATCGACAACGCCGTCCCGCTGCCCGCCATCACCGCCTCCCTCTTCGCCCGGTTCGCCTCCCGCCAGGACGACTCCCCGCAGATGAAGATGATCGCGGCACTGCGCAACCAGTTCGGCGGCCACGCCGTCGAGTCGGCGAAGTAACGACCATGGGCGACCTCCTGCTGGTCCGCCACGGTGAGACCGAGTGGAGCGTGTCGGGCCAGCACACCAGCTGGACCGACCTGCCCCTCACCCAGCAGGGCGAGGAACAGGCCAAGTCCCTCGCCCCGCTGCTCGTCGGCCGGACCTTCGCCCTGGCCCTGACCAGCCCGCTCCGCCGCGCGGTACGCACGGCGGAACTCGCGGGCCTGTACGGGGCCGAGGCCGATCCTGATCTGCACGAGTGGGACTACGGCGCGTACGAAGGCATCAGGACCGTCGAGATACATCGCACCCGGCCCGACTGGTTCCTGTGGAACGACGGCGTGCCGCCCGGCCCGGACGGCCATCCCGGCGAGTCACCGGCAGAGGTGGGAGAGCGCGCCGACCGCGTGCTGTCCCGCGTCGGGCCGGCGCTCGCCGACGGCGACGTGGTCCTCGTGGCACACGGCCATTTCCTGCGCGTGCTGACGGCCCGTCGTCTCGGGCTGTCCCCCGCGGACGGGCGGCTGTTCCAGCTCGCGACGGGCACCGTCAGCCGGCTGTCCACCGAGCACGGGCATCCTGTGATCGCCGAGTGGAACGCCATCGGAACTTCTGCGGCGGTTCGCTAGTTTCTACATTGCTGTAGAAATCGATGAGGTCACGGTCCGCCCTCCGGGGCGGGCCGGGCCTCTCCCAACGTATGGAGCTCTCATGGCCCTGTGGGACCGCGTCAAGGAGTCCGCGTCGACGATGCAGACCCAGCTCGTGGCGAAGAAGAACGATCTGAAGAGCGGTGCCTTCCGCGACGCGAGCATGGCGATGTGCGCACTCGTCGCCGCGGCGGACGGGACGGTCGATCCCTCCGAGCGCCAGCGCGTGGCCCAACTCATCGCCACGAACGAGGTGTTGCAGAACTTCGACGCCGACGACCTGCGCCGCCGCTTCGACGACAACCTGAACAAGCTGACCGCCGACTTCGCCTTCGGCAAGGTCAGCGTCCTCCAGGAGATCGCCAAGGCGAAGAAGAAGCCGGCCGAGGCGCGCGCCGTCATCCAGATCGGCATCGTCATCGGCGGCGCCGACGGCGACTTCGACAAGACCGAGCAGGCCGTCGTGCGCGAGGCGTGCTTCACGCTCGACCTGCCGCCGCACGAGTTCGACCTCTAGTACCCCACCGGTCCCGGCCGTGCCACCTCGACGGCCGGGACACGTGAGGTGGCTCAGGCGCCGCGCGAGGCGCGCCTGCGCCACTTCACGAACTCCGCCTCCGGGTCACCGGTGCGGGACCAGGGCATCCGGCTGGCGCGCACTCCCAGGGTCCGAAAGAGCGGGGCCGCGAGGTCCGGCAGGCCCGCGTAGCTGGCGGCGTGCGCCAGGTAGTTGAGGTCGCGCACCTCCTCCGGAGCGGGCTGGCCGTCCGGGCGCGCGGTGATCCAGCGCTGCCAGGTACGCCGTACGTCGTCGACGGCTCCCTCGTTGTTCCAGTGCCCGTCGAGGTCGACGGACACGTCCGGCCGCCCGTTCGCCTCCTCCTGGAGAAAGCGGTACTCCTCCACGCGGGCGAACTGCACCAGGACCGGCAGCGCGCAGCCCGGCGGGGCGACGGCCGCCGCGTCGCGGGCGAAGTCGTACATCAGGCCGTGGGTGCCGTGCCAGCGCGCCGAGTAGTAGCGCAGCACATGGAGGTGCCCCTCGATCGTGTAGGGGTCGCGGGCGTGCAGCTCGTCCCACCAGCGGCCGAGCTCCTGGCGGCGCACCCCGGCGGCGTAGAGCCGGGCGACGGAGATGAGGCAGATCCAGGGGGTGGGGTCATCGGGGCAGGCCTCGGCGCCCTGCAGACAGGCCATCACCGCCCGGTCGACGCGCCGCTGTTCGACGGGTATCTGCCCGCCCGGGGCGGTGGCGAGAGTGAAGGCCCTGGCCACCTCGGTCGCGGCCCGCAGTACCAGGGCGTCGGCGCTGCGCGGCTCCGCGGCGAGCCAGGACTCGACCGCCGAGTTGCCCGCGCACGCAGGCGCGAGCAGCCGGATCCGGTGGGCGCGCACGGACCACGCGGGGCCGGTCACCCGCAGCAGATCCCGCAGACCCTGCCAGCGCCCGTTGGCGATGTCCTTGCGTGCGGTGGTGAGGGGCGCGTCCCCGTAGTCGGGGTCGAAGTCGGGGGTGAAGCGGTCTCCCGGCATGGGCTCCCTCTCAAAACGTGAAGCACTGAAACCGGCCTCGGAGCCGGAGGCCGATTGCTCCACGTCCTGGGCAGCAGACTGGGGGCGATACCGTGCTGCCGCTGTCATCGGCCGACGGTCGCTCCGCAGAGGTGTTCCGCGGGTGGTGTGATGATAGCGGTGGTCATGGGTGTTTCAATGTCAACTGGCGGGTAATATGCGCCGCCTGAGGCGTCAGCGCCCCGGTCGGCGCGGCAGGTGCTGTGTGGCCGGCCGTACAGGGGCGTTCTGCGCTCCGTAGCCCCGGTGGCCGCCGTCACGTCGTCCGTGGCGAGGGCGAGGTGCTGGGCGCGGGCGCCCTGGTCAGTGGGGGCGGGCCCGACGCCGAGGGCGATACGGACGCTGCCGTCGGCGTTGGTGACCGCGCGGCTGCGGTGCGGTCCGTACGGGTCGGCGACAACGACGCCGTCCTGTGCGCTCACCGACGAAGGAGCTGGGCGAGCGGGCGCCCCAGGACGCCGCGAAGCGCGAGGCCGTGACCGGCTGACCGCCCGGCGGGGAGGCGGTGTTGACAGCTGACGTTTTCGGCAAGAACATCGCCCGGAACAAGCGGATAGAAACAGCGCGGTTACACAGTGCCACTCCGCGCACCCCGGCCGGGTTCAGGGGCGGCCGGTGTGCGCGGAGATCCCATCGCCCCTCGGCTCAGCGTCCGCGGGGGATGCCGTACGCGCGCTCCACGTGGAGCCGTAGGACGAGCCGGCCGTCGCTGACCATGGCGGCCCGGTAGTCGTCCCAGTCGGGGTGCTCGCCCCGGACGGCCCGGTAGAGCCGCACCAGCTCCTCGACGGTCTCGTCGTGGGGGTCCCGGGCGACCGGAGTGAGCTCGGCGGTGCCCTCGGCGACCGTGTACGCCCAACGGTCCTCGGCCGTCACGTGGTAGGAGGCCCGCGGGTCCCGGCGCAGATTGCGGGTCTTGGCGCGGTCGTCCGTGACCGAGACCCGGACGATCCGCTCGTCGGGATCGTAGGCGTGGTTCACGTTGGACAGCTGGGGCCGGCCGTCCTTCTTGAGGGTGACCAGCACTCCCCCGTCGTACTCGGAGAGCAGCTTGAGCAGTGTGTCCTGCGTCGCGTCCTGAGTCATGTATCGCTCAACCCCGGGGAACGCATGGCCATTCCCGTCATGTAGACACCGTCTACCAGAGCAGTGGACAGCGTCTACGAGGGCTGGTAGACAGTGTCTATGAGTGAAGCGGACACGGGGCTGCGGGCCCGGTTGATCGAGGTGGGCGTGGACCTGGTGACCACGCAGGGCGCGCAGGTTCTGACCCTGCGGGAGATCGCCCGTCGCGCGGGCGTCTCTCACGGCGCCCCGCGCCGCTACTTCCCGACCCATCTGGAACTGCTCTCCGCCATCGCACGCCGGGGCTTCGCCGACCTGGGTGCCCGGGCGACGGAGGCGCTGGGCGACGGAGGGGCGAGTCCCCGCGCCCAGCTCACGACGCTGGGGAGGGTCTATCTCGGTTTCGCCTTCGCTCAGCCCGGAATGTACGAGCTGATGTTCCGTCATGATCTCCTGGAGAGTGGCAAGTTGGGGCTCCGTGAGACCAGCCTGCCGCTGTTCGGCGTCCTGGTGGACCTGGTCGGCCGGGCACGCCCCGAGGCCGACGCCGCGCTCGTCGCGGGCGCCCTGTGGGCGAACCTGCACGGGATCGCCCAGTTGTGGGGCTGGGGCAGCCTCCAGCTCGCCACGGGAGTCACCGACTTCGTACCCCTGCTGGATGCCGCGCTGGACGCTCACCTCGGGCCGGAGGAGCGGTGAGCCCCTCGGCGCGGCGCCGTCTCATGCTGGCCAACAGCGTCGTCGGGGCCGTCATCGTCGCGCTGGACGGAACCGTCCTCACCGTCGCTCAGCCCACGCTGCGGCGCGACCTGGACGCGTCGTTCGCACAGGTGCAGTGGACCAGTACGGGCTATCTCATCGCGGTGGCCAGTCTGTTGGTGTTCGCGGTGCGGCTCGGGGACCGGTACGGCCACCAACAGGTCTTCGCCGTGGGGATGGTGGGGTTCGGGGCGGCGTCGGCGGGGATCGGTCTGGCGCCCGGCATCGGCTGGGTGATCGGACTACGGGTCGCCCAGGGGGGCTTCGGCGCGCTGTCGCAACCCGCCACGCTCGGGATGCTGCGCGCGGCCTACCCGCCCGACCGGCTCGGCATGCCCATCGCGCTGCGCACCAGCGCCATCGGTCTCGCCGCGGCCGCGGGTCCCCTCCTCGGCGGGGCGCTGGTCACCCAGCTGGGCTGGCGGGCCGTCTTCTTCCTGAACGTCATCCCCGCGCTCGTCATGGCCGCCCTGGCCCTGACCGTCCGAGACGCGCCCCGGGTGGCGGGCTCGGCGGCCGGACTCGACCTGCCCGGCGCGGCGCTGCTCGCCGTGGCCCTGGTCTCCCTGGTGCGCACGCTCGTCGTGCTGCCGGAGCCCGGCCGGTTCACGGAGACCGTGCTCGGGCCGGTCGTAGCGACGGTCGCGGCAGCCGCGTTCGTACGGCACGAACGGCGCGCGGCGAGCCCGCTGGTGCCGCCCGGCCTGCTCGGCTCCCCCGCGGTCGGCGCGGCGCTCGGCACTCTCGTGTGCGCCTCCGCGGCGCTGTTCGGCACGCTCTTCGTCAGCACCTACTACCTTCAGGACGTGCTCGGCCTCGACCCGTTCCAGAGCAGTCTGCGCGCGCTCCCGCTGGCCGTGATGATGGTGCTGGGCGCGCCGGTCTCCGCCGTACTGCTGCGCCGCCACGGCCCGCGCCGCACGACCGGGACCGCGATGCTGCTGCTCCTCCTCGGCGTCCTGCTGCTGTCCAGGCTCGACCGCGCCTCGACGGACCCGGCGATCGGCGCCGGATTCCTGCTCATGGGCGCGGGGTTCGTCGCGGTGATGGTGAGCGCGACGGCTGTCGTCGTGCGCGGCGCGTCCGCCGGGTCGGCCGGGGTGGCGGGCGGGCTCCAGCAGACCGCGATGAACATCGGACCGACGGTGGGGGTGGCCGTCGCGACCACGCTGGTCGGCCTGACCGGCGTCGATCTGGGCCCCGCGCTGACCGTCCTGACGGCCCTCACGGCCGTCGGCGCGCTGTCGGCGCTGCGGCTCCCGGGCCGTGCCGACGCACCGGTCGCCGAGCGGCGACCCGCCGGTCACCCACCCAGCGACGCCGCTCGCGAAGTCCGTACGAGACGATGAGGACGAGCGAGACGATGAGGACGAGCGAGTCCGAGAGCCGCAGTCCGGAGGAGAGCCATGGGACATCTGCGACAAGAGGTCGAGCCGAGCGAGGCCGGCCTTGACCCGAAGGCACTGGCCCGCCTGGACCAGCACTTCTCCCACCTGGTCGACGACCTCCGGCTGCCCGGCTACCTCGTGTCCGTGTCCCGGCACGGCCGGGTCGCGCACCTCACCACGTACGGCCACCGCGACTGCGAGGCCCGACTCCCCGTCGAGACCGACACCTTGTGGCGGATCTACTCGATGACGAAGCCCGTCACGTCGGTCGCCGCGCTGATGCTCCTGGAGGAGGGACGCTTCCGGCTCGACGACCCCGTCGCCCGTTTCCTCCCCGCCTTCGCCGAACCCCGGGTGTACGTCAGCGGGTCGGGCGCCGACATGAAGACCCGCCCGGCCGAGCAACCCCTCCTGATCCGGCACCTGTTGACCCACACCTCGGGTCTGACCTTCGGCTTCTACCACTCCCACCCCGTCGACGCGCTCTACCGCGACGCCGGTCTGGAGTCGTCGGTGGCGCCGGGCGCGGACCTGGCCGGGACCTGCGACGTGTACGCGGGCCTGCCCCTGCAGTTCGAGCCGGGCACCGAGTGGAACTACTCGGTCTCCACCAATGTGCTCGGCCGCCTGATCGAGGTGGTCTCGGGGCAGGACCTCGACGCGTTCCTCGCCGAGCGGATCTTCGGGCCGCTGGGGATGACGGACGCCGGGTTCTGCGTCACCGACGAGCAGGCCGGACGGCTCGCCGAGCTCTACGGGGAGGACGCCGAGGGCCGCATCACCCCGATCGCCGGGCTCCCTCTGCACGGCCGCCCGCGCTTCCTCTCCGGCAGCGGCGGCATGGTGGCCTCCGCGTACGACTACCACCGCTTCATGGAGATGCTCCGCCGTCGCGGCGAACTCGACGGGGCCCGGCTGCTGAAGCCGGAGACCGTGGACACGATGGCCGCCAACCACCTCCCGGGCGGCGCCGACCGCCGCGCCTTCGGCAGCGCGCTGCACCGCGAACCCGGCAACGCGGGGCTCGGCTTCGGGCTCGGGGTCTCCGTCGTGGTGGACCCCGAGATCACCCGGTCGCCGTCCAGCAAGGGCGCGTTCGGCTGGAGCGGGGTCGCCAGTACGACCTTCTGGGTCGACCCGCGCCACGACCTGACCGTGCAGTTCTACACCCAGGTCCGCCCGACCTCGTCCCACTCGATCTATCCCGAGCTCAAGCGGCTCGTGCACGAGGCGGTGCTCGGCTGAGCCCGGCTACCCCGCGCGCAGAGTGAACGGCACTCCCTCCCGGGCGAGTTCGGCCAGCCACTGCTCGGAGCGCTCCGCCGTCTCCGCGGCGCGGCCGAGGCCCGGCGGGAGCGAACCGTCCAGGATGTGGCGGACCCCGAGGGCGAGCGTGCGCGAGACACAGCGGGCCATGGCGCTCTCCTCGGCGGTGCCCACGACGTCGAGGAGGTAGCGCCCCGACCAGGTCGTGCCGGAGCCGCCGCGCACGTCGAGGGAGACGGCGAGGACGACCCGGTCACGGTCCGCGTCCGTGGTCGGATAGGTCTTCGCCAGCTCTTGGGCCAGAGCGGTGATCCGCCGGTCGTCGCCCGCCTTCAACTCATCGAAGACCGCGTCCCAGGCCCGCAGCCAGCCGTCGAGGCGCAGGGTGCCGCGCACGAAGGTCTCCGGCTTCCAGGTGCCGGGAAGCCCGTACTGCTCGACGAAGGGCACACTGTCGCGGTTGGGGTAGACCTCGAAGGCCTCGCCGTCGATCAGGTGCGGGCGGGTGGCCTCCCAGGGGCGGTCGGCGGTGGTCTCGGTGCCGTCCTCGACATATCGGGCGGGCGAGCGCAGGGCGTTGAGCACGCCCGCGGGTGCCCAGCTGAAGCGGTACCTGAAGTCGTTGGGCACGGCGGGGATGCCGCCGCAGTACGAGGTGAGGCGGTACGCGGCGGCCGACCCGGCGCCGATCTCGGCCTCGGCGCGGGCGATCAGACTGTGCGCGAAGAGGTGGTCGATGCCCGGGTCGAGCCCGCACTCGGTCAGCACCACCATTCCCGCCGCCTCGGCCGCGGGCACCTGGTCGAGGACCGCGTCCGAAACATAGCTGGAGCAGGCGAAGTGGGCGCCACGCTCGACGCAGACGGCGAGCAGCGGGGCGTGTTCGGGTGCGGGCAGCATGGAGACGACGACGTCTCCGGGGGCGAGCTCGGCGGCGAGCGCCTCCTGTGTGTACGCACGGGGCTCGGCCCGCCCGGTCAGGCCCAGCGCCTCCAGGCTGCGCGCGGCACGCTCCTCGGTGCGGTGCCACAGGCGTACGCGGTCGGCGGCGTCGCAGGTCGCGGCGAGACCGCTGCCGGTGGACAGGCCCGCGCCGATCCAGT
Organism: Streptomyces sp. NPDC096311; assembly: GCF_044763085.1. NCBI lineage: Bacteria > Bacillati > Actinomycetota > Actinomycetes > Kitasatosporales > Streptomycetaceae > Streptomyces > Streptomyces sp. NPDC096311. The sequence continues at coordinate 376,770 of NZ_JBIWFN010000005.1, read as the reverse complement.
GGACGGTGCCGCTCGCGGCCGTCACCTCAGACATCACGCGACTCCCCTTCCTCTACTTTCTCGGCTTCCTCAGCCACCCCGGCTTCCCCGGCTTCCCCGGCTTCCCCGGCTTCCCCGGCTTCCCCGGCTTCCCCGGCTTCCCCGGCTTCCCCGGCTTCGAGCGTGCGGCACGCCTCGTGGAAGCGGTCCAGGCAACGCCCCCACGGGCCGCCGACCCCGAAATCCAGCAGCTGGGGCAGCAGCGCCGCCGAGAAGTCGACGCTCGCCTCCAGCGGCAGCAGCGACGGCAGATTGTCGATCGCGATCAGGTCGAGAGCGGGCCGCTCACGGATGCGGCGGGCGGGGTGCGTCCAGTCCGTCGTGGTGTCGTAGACCGGCAGCACGTTCAGGGGGGAGCCGACGTCGCAGGTGACGTCGCACAGGGTGCGCAGCCGGCGGCCGGGCTCGTCGAGGTCCTTGTCCGTGAGGAAGGGCGGGATCGGCCGGGTGGTGAGCACGGTGTTGACCATCAACTCGTGTGCCAGCAACGCCGGTCGGTCCAGCTCACGGGTCTCGGCGAGGTCCCAGCAGGTGGGCTCGACCCCGGCCACGCCCAGCGCCACGCGGGCACCCCGGCCGCTGCGGCCGAGCGCGCCGACGACGAGGGCGCTCAACTCCCCCTGCTCGGAGGCGAGTTCCGCGTCGAGCTCCTCCTTGGAGGTGGGCCGCAACGGGGCCTTGAGGCTGCCCCGGTGGTGCAGCACCGCCAGGGCGGCGCCCAGGTACCCGGCCCAGTAGCCGAACGCGGCGAGTCTGCGCCCGTCGTCGTGCACCAGGTACTCGATGTCCAGCAGGGCCCCGCCCCCGGCGAGGAACCTGCGCAGCAGCGCCGCCGCCCCCGGCTGCCGCTTGTAGGCATGCCCGAAGAAGATATGGCGGTGTGTCAGTTCGGGGGGCTCGTCCGGGAGTTCCTTCAGTCCCACGACGACCGTGTCCGGCGGCGCCGACACCCAGGAGCCTGCTTTCGCGACCCGGCAGCCGGCGTCCTCGTACGCCTCGACGGGAAAGACCCGCTGCGGCGACTCCTCGACCGTGAGCGTCACGCCGCTCTCGATGAGCCGTCGGGCGTCCGAGGGCACGATCGGGGTACGCCGTTCGGTCGTACGGGTCTCGTGGCGCAGCCACAAGTGGAGCTCGGTCATACGAGGTTGACCTCCGGGCGCGGGGCGTCGGCGGTGAAGCGCTCGACGCTCAGGGGGCTGATGTCGACGAAGGGTACGCGGCCCAGGTACAGATCACGGATCACCTCGCCGACCGCCGGTCCCTGGAGGAAGCCGTGGCCCGAGAACCCCGTCGCGTACAGGAAGCGAGCGCACGAACGTGCCTCGCCGATCAGGGCGTTGTGGTCCGGAGTGATCTCGTACAGGCCCGCCCAGCCGCCCGTGCGACGCAGGTCGAGCAGGGCCGGGGCGCGGCGCTCCATCGCCTCGGACAGGCGGGGGATCCAGCGGTCGTGGGTGCTGGTGGCGAAGCCGGGGATCTCGTCGGGGTCGGACATGCCGAGGAGGAGCCCGGGGCCCTCGGTGTGGAAGTAGAGGCTGGTGGTGAAGTCGATGGTCATGGGGAGGTCGGGCGGCAGGCCCGGGACGGCTTCGGTGACGGCGATCTGGCGGCGCAGCGGTTCCACCGGCAGGTCCACGCCCACCATCGCGCCGACCGCCCGCGACCAGGCACCGGCCGCGCAGACGACCGTGTCGGTGGCGATCCGCCCCTGGCCGGTGACGACCGCGGTGATCTCGTCGCCGCGGGTCTCGATGCCGGTGACCTCGCGGTGTCGCAGCACGGTCGCGCCGTACCGGCGGGCCCCGGCCGCGTAGCCCTGCACGACGGACTCGGGCGTGCAGTGCCCGTCGTCCGGGGAGAACGCCGCCGCCAGCAACCCGTCGGTGGTGATCAGCGGGGACAGCCGCTGCGCCTCGGCCGGGCCGATCAGACGGCTGGGCACTCCGAGCGCGTTCTGCCGCCGTACGCCGTCCTCGAAGGCGGCGACCTCCTCGGGTGTGGAGAGCAGGAACAGATAGCCGACCCGGCGCAGCCCGATGTCCTGGCCCGGTTCCTCACCGAAACGGGCGAACGCCTCCAGACTCCGGGCACCCAGCTGGATGTTCAGCTCGTCGGAGAACTGCGCCCGGACCCCGCCCGCGGCCCGCGAGGTGGACCCGGAGGCGAGTTCGTCGCGCTCGACGAGCACCACGTCCGGTACACCGGCCCGGGCCAGGTGGTAGGCGATGCTCGTGCCCATCACCCCGCCGCCGATGACGACGACCCGCGCGCTCCCGGTCATCGGCGCGCCTCCCGGGCACGAGCGGCCGCGATCACGGCCCAGGCAGCGGCGGCGTCCTGGATGCCGAGCCCGACGCTGTTGTAGAAGACGATGTCGTCGGGGTGGGTGCGGGCCGGGTGACTGCCGGTGAGGACACCGCCGAGCGGGATCAGGTCGGCGCGGGTGAGTACTCCCTCCCGCAGCGCGTCCACGATCGGTCCCGCGTGCTCCGCCGCCGTCTCCGGGTCGTCGACCACGACCGCCGCGGCCCGCCGTACGACCTCCGTGTCGACCTCGCTGCGGGTGGGCTCGAAGGAGCCGACACTGACCACCGCGCACCCGGGCGTCAGCCACGCGCCCCGTACGACGGGTGTGCTGCTGAGCGTGCAGGCGGCGATCATGGGCTGGCCCGCGACGGCTTCCTCCGCCGTGTCGACGGCCTTGGTCGCGACGCCGAGTTCCTTCGTGAGGCGCCGCGCCGCCCGCGCCCGCCGGACCGGGTCCGGGCTCCACACCCGTACGGACCTGAGGTCTCGCACCCGGGCGACGGCCCGCGCGTGGGCGAGGGCCTGGGTGCCGGAGCCTAGAAGGCCCAGCTCCGCGCTGTCGGCGGTGGCCAGCACGTCGAGGGCGACGGCGCTCGCCGCGGCGGTGCGCAGGGTCGTGACCGCCGTGCCGTCCATGACGGCGGCGAGTTGCCCGGTCACCGGATCGAGCGCGTTGATCACGGCGTGCACCGTCGGCAGCCCGGCCGCCGTGTTGGCCGGGTTGACACTGCCGAACTTGGCGACGGCCCCGGTGTCGGCGGACAGCCGGGCGAGGTAGGCGAAGACGACGCTGTCGTCGAATCGGCTGGGGTGCATGATCTTGCCGGGGAGCTCGGCGGTGCCGTCACCGAGCGCGGTGAACGCCGCGCGCTGCGAGGCGATCGCCGCATCGGTGTCCAACAGCTCCGTCACCCGGTCCCGGGAGAGGTACAGGACGTCGTCGGTCATTCCTTGTACCTTTCCCCGCGCGCACCTCTCTCACCACAGCCCACGCCTCCGGGTGACGCCCTCGGGCGCCCGCGCTCAGGAGGAGTGGGAGACCACCACGTCCAGGTGCGGCAGGAAGTGGTCGAGTCGCTCCCGCTTGGTGCGCAGATAGGTGATGTTCTGCGGGCACGGCGGTATGAGCAGCGGGACCTGCTCGGCGACCTTGATGCCGTTGCGCTGAAGCGACTCCCGCTTGCGCGGGTTGTTCGAGAGCAGGCGTACGGAGCGGACGCCGAGGTCGTGCAGGATGTCCGCCGCGACGCGGTAGTCACGGGCGTCGACCGGGAGGCCGAGGGCGACGTTCGCCTCGACGGTGTCGAGGCCCTCCGACTGGAGCTTCATCGCCTGGAGCTTCGCGAGCAGGCCGATGCCGCGGCCCTCGTGGCCGCGGAGGTAGACGAGGACGCCACGACCCTCCGCGACGATGGCGCGCAGCGCGGCGGCGAGCTGGTCACCGCACTCGCAGTGGGTGGAGCCGAAGGCGTCGCCGGTGAGGCACTCCGAATGAAGCCGGGTGAGGACGCCTTCTTTCGTGGCGCCTTCCCCGCTCTTGCTGAGGTCGCCGACCTCGCCGTACACCAGGGCCACTTGCTCCTCTCCGCGATCGTGATCCAGGAAGCCGACCGCCTGGAAGTCGCCGTACACGGTGGGCAAAGGGGCATTCACGACTCGTTCGACACCTGTGAGGCGTGCGGTCCCGGCGAGTACTCCAAAGTTATCTGTCATGATCTGGTTCCTAAGCAGAGTCGAAAGCAGCGTCGAAAGGCCGTGAAACATGAGTGGTTCGGAAACGCGCGCGGCGGTATCCGGTCTGTTGCCGGCGGACACCACGGCGGATGTACGGGAGCGGGGGGCCGGTGTCGCCCGTGAGGTCGCCGTGCTTCCCGTCGGGAGTTTCGAACAGCACGGTGCCTACCTTCCGTTGGCGACGGACACCCTGGTCGCGTGCGCCGTCGCGGAACGGATCGCCGCCGCTCATCCGGTCCATCTCCTTCCTCCGGTGACCATCTCCTGCTCGCACGAGCACGCGGCCTGGCCGGGTACCGTCAGCATTTCCGCCGTCACGCTGCACGCGGTGGTGCGGGACATAGCCGCGTCGCTGCGCCACTCCGGCGTCGACACCCTGGTGCTGGTGAACGGTCACGGCGGGAATTACGTGCTGGGCAACGTGGTTCAGGAATCCGTCGGCACCGGTACCCGTATGGCACTTTTCCCGGCCATGGAGGACTGGGAGGCGGCGCTGGAACGGGCAGGTGTGGAGACCTCGTTGCTCACCGATATGCACGCCGGTGAAATCGAGACCTCCATTCTTCTGCACACGCATCCTGAATTGGTCCGGCCCGGTTACGAGACCTCCGATTTCGTCGCGGACGACCGGCGTCATCTGCTCACCCTCGGAATGGCCGGCTATACCGAGTCCGGCGTCATCGGCCGCCCGTCGAAGGCGTCCGCCGAGAAGGGGAAGGAGCTCCTGGCGGGACTGACCGAGGCCTTCGGGGCGTACTTCTCCTTGGTGACCGCGAAGACGCTGCCCACTGCCTGCGACGCGGCCCCGGCCAAGGGGACTTCCGGGGCGTGAACTTCGGCCGTCTCTGACGCTCGGCATTGATCATGCCCTCCTGCGTTCTCCTGCCGGGGGCGCCGCAGCGCCGCGAACCACCGGACGACCAGGACCGCAACGCCGGGCAGGGCGGCGGCGAAGCTGAGCACTCCGTAGATCACCGCGACGCTCAGGCCCATGCCGGCGCCCAGCCCGGCGGCGCCGAAGGCCCAGGCCATGACGCCTTCCCTGGGGCCCCAGCCACCGATGTTCAGCGGCAGGCCCATGGCGAGCAGGGCCAGCAGGGCGAGCGGCAGCAGCACGGCGGCGGAGGCGTGGGATCCGGCGACGCGGGCGGCGAGCAGGAACATCGCGAGATGTCCCGCCAGCACCACGACCGATGAGATGAGCACGCCCGGCCAGTTGCCGCGGGCGAGCAGCGCGCCGCGCGCCTCGGTGACCGCGGCGCGGACGGCTCCGTAGCGCCGGGACGGACCGGACCGGGCTCTGCCCCTGCGGACCGCGCCCGCCGCGACGACTCCGCACACCGAGACGATCGCCAGGATCAGGGCGAGTTGGCGGGCGTCCGCGAGGACCGGTGACGGGAAGGTGAGCAGGACCACCGCACCGACAGCCACCAGGACCGCCTGGCCCGCGGTCCGTTCGAGGACCACGGCGCGTACGCCGCGGCCGACGTCCCCGGTGCTCTGGCCGTGTCGTACGGCGCGGTGCACATCGCCGAGGACACCGCCGGGCAGCGCCGCGTTCAGGAACAGCGCGCGGTAGTAGTCCGCGACGGCGCCGCCCAGCGACAGCCGGATCCGCAGTCCACGTGCCACCAGGCACCAGCGCCAGGCGCTGAACACGGTGGTCAGCAGACCGAGCCCAAGGCCCGCCAGCAGGGTCGGGCCGTCGACCCGCCGCAGCCCGTCCAGGAAGACACCGGTACCGAGCCGCCAGAGCAGCACACCGAGGATGAGGACGCCGACGACCGAACCGATGTGCGTGCGCAGGGAGCCCCCCTTGCGGCGGGCGGGGGCCGGGTCGGCTTCCTGCCGGGCGGGGGTCGGGGCGCCGGCGGTCGGGGCCGTGTCCGCCGGGCTCGCGTCGCCGCGTACCGAAACCAGGTCCGCGTCGGCGTGGACCCGGACAGCGGTCGCCGCACCGCGCGGGCGGGACGTGTCCGCGTCGACGCCGACCGCCTCCGCCGTCCCCGCCCCGGCGCTCACGCCGCACCCCCGGTGGGCCGCGGCAGCGCCAGTACGTCGCTGTGGTGGACCCGTACGCGCAGTTCACCCGCGGCGCAGGCGGCGAGGCGGGACTGCAGATACGACTCTGCACGAGCGGCCAGCGCGGGCCGCTCCTCGACGGCCGCGCCGACCCAGCCGCGCAGCCACTCCGCCGTGAGGTCGGCCTCGTCGGCGCCGAGCCGCCAGGGGCTCGGATGCACGCGTACCGTCGCGCCGTGCCGGTCGAAGGCCTCGCAGGCCGCCGTGATCGCGTCGGGGCCGAGCAGTCCCCCGCGCCGCTGGTGGGCGTTGAACGCCTCGGCGAGCTCGGCGTCCAGCGGATCGGTCGGTGTGAACTCGACGCGCCCCACGACGGAGAGCGTGAGCAGGGCCGGCACCCCGGCGCCCGCGCAGGCCGCCGCGAGCCGGTCGATCTCCTCGCTGGTCAGCACGTCGAGCAGGGCGGACGCCGTCACCAGTGACGCCCCGGTCAGCGCGTCCGCGGTCAGCCGGCCGATGTCACCACGCTGGGTGGTGACCGTGACCCGGCTGCCGTCGGCGGCCGCCTGCGGTGCGCCCACGGTCGCGAAATGCAGCAGATAGGGGTCCCGGTCGTGCAGGATCCAGTGCTGGGCGCCGTCGAGCCGGGGGGCGAGCCAGCGGCCCATGGAGCCGGTGCCGCAGCCGAGGTCGTGGATCATCAGGTCGCCGCCGCGGCCCGGCCGGTTCGCCAGCCGGATGCGCAGCGGGTCGAGCAGTTCGGGCGCCCGTGCGGCGGCGTCCGCCGGCTCCCGCAGCTGGAGCCACTGGGGCGCGTAACGGGGCACGTCGTCGTCGGGCGCGCTCGCGCGCTGCCCCGGAACCCCGGACACACCACCCTGCACGCCCACCTCCGACACGCCCTGTTCCGGAACTCCCGACGGAGTCGCAGTCATACTCATGCCGCCCTCCGAGGCTGCTGCGGAAGACGTCCCAGCACACCGGCCAGGCTGCGGGCGGTGGTCGCCCAGCCGTCCAGTGCGGCCCGGCGACTGCGCGCGGCGGCCTTCAGCCGGCGGCGCACATCGGCCTCGCCGAACCAGCCGCGCAGTTCCACGGCGAGCGCCGCCGGGTTCTCGGGGGGTACGAGGATGCCGGGGACCCCGCCGTCGGGCGCGCGCCCGACCGCCTCGGGGAGACCGCCCACGTCGGTCGCCAGCACCGGGATCCCGCGCGCGAGCGCCTCGGTGACGGCCATGCCGTACGTCTCGGCGTAGGAGGTGAGGACCATGAGGTCGGCCGCCGCGTAGCTCGCGTCGAGTTCCGCGCCCGCCTGTGGTCCCGCGAGGTGCAGCCGGTCACCGAGCCCGTACTTCTCGATCAGGCCGCGCAGCTGGGCGACGTACGTCTGGTCCTGGGTGAGTCCGCCGACGCAGACGCAGCTCCAGGGCAGGTCGGTGACGGTGGCGAGGGCCTCGATCAGCCGGTGCTGGCCCTTGCGCGGGGTGACCGCGGCGACGCACAGCAGTCGGGAGACGCCGTCGGTGCCGGAGGCGAGGGGCGCGATGTCGGCGCCCGGGGCGGCGACATGGACCCGTTCCGGGGCGAGCCCGTGGTGGGCGACCAGCCGGCGGACGGCCCAGTCGCTGGTGGCGACGACGGCGGACACGGCCCGCAGCGTCGCCCGTTCCTTCGCGTCCAGCTCGGCCGCCACGGCGGGCGCGAGCCCGGTCTCGTCGCCGAGCGGCAGGTGCACCAGGACGGCGAGACGCAGCCGTTCGGCCTCGGGGACGACGATCTCGGGGACGCCGCAGGCGACGAGCCCGTCGAGGAGGACGACCGAGTCGTCCGGGAACTCACTGAGCGTGCGGGCCAGCTCCGTACGGGCGGAGGCCGACGGCCGGGGCCAGCTGCCCGCGACGGCGTGCTTGTGGACCTGCCAGCCGAAGCCGGGCAGGTCGAGACAGAGCCGCCGGTCGTAGGCGTTGCCGCCGCTGGGCGCGGACGCGTCGTCGACACCGCCCGGCATCACGAAGTGCACGGAGCGCAGGGACATGGGGATGATCTCGGCGTTCTTGAGAGCCGTGTGCTGCACGGGCACGTAGTTCAGGGAGGCCTGGTCGCCGTTCACGGCCGCGGGGCCGGTCTTCGGGGACACCTGACCGGTTTTCGGGGGCACCTGACCGGTCTTGGGGGACGCCTGGTCCATGGTCGTGTCGGTCACAGCGCACGCTCGTAACTCGCCCAGGCGATGTGCGACTCGTGCAGGGTGACCGTGATGCCCGCGAGGCCCTGGGCGCCCTCGCCGAGGGCCCCGGCGTGCACGCGCTCGGCGAGGCGGTCGGCGATGACCTTGGCCAGGAACTCCGTCGAGGTGTTGGTGTTCTTGAAGTCCGGTTCGTTGTCGAGGTTGCGGTAGTTCAGCGCGCTCACGACGGCGCCGAGTTCCTGCGTGGCCAGACCGATGTCGACGACGATGTTGTCGTCGTCCAGCTCGGCCCGACGAAACGTGGCGTCCACCAGGAACGTCGCCCCGTGCAGGCGCTGCGCGGGCCCGAAGACCTCGCCACGGAAGCTGTGGGCGATCATCAGGTGATCGCGGACGGTGATGCTGAACAACGGACGACCCTCCAGGTGCGGCACGTCTGATCCCCTGCCGGGACCATGCCGTGTAGTACGGCTGCCCCGTTCTCCTTGTTCAGCTTCCTGTTCCCCTTTCTTTGCAGTTTTTGGAGGTCAGGCAGGTTGTTCAGTGCTCAAACGCCTTCGTAGACGACGCGATGGCACAGGCCGGGTATCGATCCGGAGGCCAACTTCGGCATCACGTCGGGCAGTTCGTCGAAGCCGCACTCACCGGTGACGAGCGCGTCGAAGGCGGGCTCGGCGAGCAGTTCCAGGGCGAGTGCCAGCCGATCGGCGTACGTCCGACTGGCGCGCCGCGCCGGGGAAACGGAACCCACCTGGCTGCTGCGCACGACCAGGCGCCGTGAGTGGAAGGCCTCGCCGAGCGGCAGGCTGACCCGCCGGTCGCCGTACCAGCTCATCTCCAGGACGGTGCCCTCCTGGGCGAGCAGCTCCAGCGACCGGGTGAGCCCGGCCTCGGTGGCGCTGGCGTGCACGACGAGGTCGCACTCGCCCGCGGCGTCCGCGGGGAGCGCGAAATCGACGCCCAGGGCGCGGGCGATCTCGGCGCGGGCGGGGTCGGCGTCGACGAGCTGGACGCGTACGCCCGGGAAGCGGGCGAGGAGCGCGGCGATGGAGCAGCCGACCATGCCGCCGCCCACCACGGCGATCCGGTCGCCGACCAGCGGTGCCGCGTCCCACAGGGCGTTCACCGCGGTCTCCACGGTCCCGGCGAGCACGGCGCGCGGGGCGGGGACGGAATCCGGTACGACGGTCACCGCGCTCAGCGGCACGACGTAGCGCGTCTGGTGCGGATACAGGCAGAAGACGGTCCGGCCACGCAGACCCGCCGGGCCTTCCTCCACCTGGCCGACGCTCAAATAGCCGTACTTCACCGGTGCGGGGAAATCCCCGTCCTGGAACGGTGCACGCATCGAAGCATGCTGACTTTCCGGAACGCCGCCGCGGAAGACGAGGGTCTCGGTTCCCCGGCTCACTCCCGAGTAGAGCGTGCGCACCAGCACCTCCCCCTCGGCGGGGGCCGGCAGGGCGATCTCGCGTATCTCGGCGTGGCCGGGCGAGCTCAGCCAGAAGGCACGAGCTGTGAGTTCCATGAGCGTCCCCCTGAACGATTCAGCAGATCTTCACGTACGGAGCGGTGACAAGCCGCGCACTGTACGCGGCGTTGATCGACTCTGTCATACGGCCGGAGGATGTGCGGTGGCCCTGAACAACACGTACGACGCGAGGCTCTTGGCGCAGGAGACCACGGTGGGAGCGGGTCTGCAGCTCCTGGTGCTGGCTCTGCTGGGCACGGCGATCGGGATGGGGCCCGCGGGCTGGCTGACCGGTCTGGCCTTCGCGCTCGCCACCTGGGCGGTTCTGACCCGTGCCCTGCGTCGCTCACGGCCCCGTTCCTTCGGACCGGCCAATCGGGTGACGCTCGGCCGGGCCATCCTGGTCGGCGGGGTCACCGCCCTGGTCGCGGACTCCTTCGAGAGCTCGCCCCCGGTCAGCCTGCTCGTCGGTCTCACGGCGGTCGCCCTGATCCTCGACGGGGTGGACGGCAAGGTCGCCCGGCGCACCGGCACCTCGACCGCGCTGGGCGCCCGCTTCGACATGGAGGTGGACGCGTTCCTCATCCTGGTGCTGAGCGTGTACGTCTCGATGTCGCTCGGCCCGTGGGTGCTGCTGATCGGCACCATGCGGTACGCGTTCGTGGCGGCGGCCCGGGTGCTGCCCTGGCTGAACGCGGCCCTGCCGCACAGCATGGCGCGCAAGACCGTGGCGGCCCTTCAGGGAATCGTGCTGCTCGTCGCGGGCGCAGGGATCATGCCCGTGGAGGGCAACGCCGCCGCGGTGCTCCTCGCGCTCGCCTCGCTCATCTGGTCGTTCGGCCGTGACATCACCTGGCTGTACCGCCACCGCCACCCGGTCGAGGAGCGGGAGCAGGCACAGGAGCGGGCGCGGAAGACGGAGCGAGTGCAGGAGCAGGAACGAGTCTTGGAACAGGAGCAGGAACGGGTCCTGGAGCAGGAGCAGCTGGTGCGGGACGGCGTCCGCGAGCTCGTCGAAGCGTGAGGCCGCGGCGGTCGGCGGAGCGTCACCGAGGGCGGAACCAGTCGATAACGATTCGGCAACCGCACGCTCTACCGCGTCGTAGGGTTCGGACATGTGAAAGACCGACTCGTCATCAAGGGCGCCCGCCAGCACAACCTGCGTGACATCTCCGTGGAGTTGCCCAGGAATGCGCTCATCGTTTTCACCGGAGTATCGGGTTCGGGTAAATCCAGCCTGGCCTTCGACACGATTTTCGCCGAGGGCCGGCGGCGTTACGTCGAATCGCTTTCCGTGTACGCCCGGCAGTTTCTCGGCCAGTTGGACAAGCCCGATGCCGATGTGATCGAGGGCCTGTCGCCGGCCATCGCGATCGACCAGAAGACGACCGGTCGCAACCCGCGCTCCACGGTCGGCACCCTCACCGAGGTCTACGACCACCTGCGTCTGCTGTACGCGCGCGTCGGACGCCCGCACTGCCCCGAGTGCGGGGAGCCGGTCGAGCGGCAGACGCCCCAGCAGATCGTGGACCGGCTGCTCGCGAAGGGTGACGGGGTACGCGTCCAGGTGCTGGCTCCGGTCGTCCGGGACCGCAAAGGCGAACATGCGAACGTGTTCAGGCAGTTGCGGGCCGACGGGTTCAGCCGGGTGCGGGTCGACGGGGAGGTCCATCCGCTCACCGGGCCGCCGCCGCTGGACAGGCGCAGGAAGCACTCGATCGACGTGGTCGTGGACCGGCTCGCGGTGAAGGCGAGTGCGCGACAGCGACTGACCGAGTCCGTCGAGACCGCGCTCGGGCTCGCCGGAGGCGTCGTCTGCGTCGACCTCGTGGATCTGGACGCCTCCGACCCGGAACGTGAGGTGCGGTTCTCGGAGCGGATGGCCTGCCCGCGGGCGCACGACATCGGCCTCGAGGCGCTGGAACCTCGGCTGTTCTCCTTCAACGCGCCGTGGGGTGCCTGCCCCGAGTGCACCGGCCTGGGCTCACGGATGGAGGCCGACCCCGAACTCGTCGTACCGGACGAGGAGAAGTCGCTGTCCGAGGGCGCCGTCGCGCCGTGGACGAACACCAGCGGCGCCGAGTACTTCACCCGGCTGCTCGAAGCGGTGGCAGCGGCGGCCGGGTTCAGCACCGCCACCCCCTGGCGTCAACTGCCCGCCGCCGCGAGGAAGGTGGTGCTGCACGGGTTCCGGGAGCAGGTCCACATCACCTATCGGAACCGGTTCGGGCGTGAGCGTTCCCACCTGACCCGGTTCGAGGGCGTCCTCCCCCATGTCGCCCGTCGCTACGCGCAGGAGGACGCCTCCCGGGAGCGGTTCGCAGGATATATGCGTGAGGTGCCCTGCCCGGCCTGCGGCGGCGCCCGGCTGAAACCGGCCGTGCTCGCCGTCACCGTGGCCGGACGCACCATCGCCGAGCTGACGGCACTGCCCATCGATCAACTCGCCCGATGGGTAAGGAGCCTGGAGCTGGAGGGCTGGGAGCGGCGAGTCGCCGACGCCGTCGTCGCGGAGACCGGTGAGCGACTGCGGTTCCTTCTCGACGTCGGCCTGGACTATCTGTCGCTGGACCGGCCCGCCGCCAGTCTGTCCGGCGGCGAGGCGCAGCGGATCCGGCTGGCCACCCAGATCGGCGCGGGTCTGGTCGGCGTGCTGTACGTGCTGGACGAACCGAGCATCGGGCTGCACCAGCGCGACAACCGACGGCTCATCGAGACACTGCTGCGACTGCGGGACCGTGGCAACACCGTGATCGTCGTCGAGCACGACGAGGAGACCGTGAAGGCCGCCGACTGGGTGGTGGACATCGGGCCGGGCGCGGGCACGCACGGCGGACACGTGGTGCACTCGGGTACCGCGCACGAACTCCTCGACCATCCGACCTCCCTGACCGGCGCCTATCTGTCCGGCCGACGGCGGATACCGCTGCCCGCGGCACGCAGGCCCCGCACGGAGGGGCGCGCGATCACGGTGCACGACGCCGGCGCGCACAACCTGCGCGAGGTGTCGGTCTCCTTCCCGCTCGGGCAGTTCGTCGCCGTCACGGGTGTGTCCGGCTCGGGCAAGTCGACTCTGGTCAACGACATCCTCTACACGGCACTGGCCAAACGTCTGTACCGCGCCCACAAGGTGCCCGGCCGCCATCGCGCGATCACCGGCGTGGAGGGGATCGACAAGGTGGTCCAGGTCGACCAGTCCCCGATCGGCCGCAGCCCCCGGTCGAACCCGGCGACGTACACAGGGGTCTTCGACCGGTTGCGGCAGTTGTTCGCACAGACCCCGGAGGCGAAGATACGCGGCTACCAGCCGGGCCGGTTCTCCTTCAACCTCAAGGGCGGCCGCTGCGAGCACTGCTACGGCGACGGCACCCTCAAGGTCGAGATGAACTTCCTTCCTGACGTCTACGTGCCGTGTGAGGTGTGTCACGGAGCGCAGTACAACCGGGACACCCTGGACGTACACTTCAAAGGCAGGTCCATAGCCGACGTACTGGGCATGACCATCGAGGACGGCCTGGATTTCTTCGCGGAACACGCGATCATCTCCCGGCACCTCAGGACGCTCCATGACGTGGGTCTGGGCCATGTGAAACTCGGCCAGCCCGCCACGACGCTCTCCGGCGGCGAGGCACAGCGCGTCAAGCTCGCCGCCGAACTGCAGAAACGCACCAAGGGAAGAACGCTCTACGTCCTCGACGAGCCGACCACCGGCCTGCATGTCGACGACGTCCGCCAACTGCTGGCCGTGCTCCACCGACTCGTCGACCAAGGCAACACGGTCGTCGTCATCGAGCACGACCTCGACGTGATCAAGACCGCCGACTGGATCATCGACATGGGTCCCGAAGGCGGCCACCGCGGCGGCACAGTGATCGCCGAGGGCACCCCCGAACAGGTGGCGGCCCAGCCTCGGTCCTACACCGGGCAGTTCCTCCGACCGCTTCTGGAGAGGAGTTGAGCGCCATGGAAACGGACACTCAGGCATGGGAACTGGAGTCGCCCAATCCCGCCGCGTATTCGGACGAGGAGGACGACGCGCCCAGCCCCCGGCTCACCTCCGGCGGCGCCACGATCGATCAGGTGCGCGACTACCTCAAGCAGATCGCCCGGGTCTCCCTCCTCGACGCCGAGAAGGAGGTGGAGCTGGCGAAGCGGATCGAGGCGGGCCTGTTCGCCGAGCGAAGGCTCACGGAGGAGCCGCACATCAGCCCGGAATTCCAACGCGAACTGGAGATTCTCGCCGCGGACGGACACGTGGCGAAGTCCCATCTCGTCGAGGCGAACCTGCGCCTGGTCGTCTCCATCGCCAAGCGGTACAGCAGACGGGGAATGCTGTTCCTGGATCTGATCCAGGAGGGAAACACGGGACTGATCCGCGCGGTGGAGAAATTCGACTACACCAAAGGGTTCAAGTTCTCGACCTATGCGACCTGGTGGATCCGGCAGGCGATTTCACGCGCCCTGGCCGACCAGAGCCGGACGATCCGCATTCCCGTCCACATGGTCGAGGTCATCAACCGCATGGCCAAGGTCCGCCGGGAAATACTCCAGGACACCGGGGCCGAACCCACACCGGAACAACTCGCGGACAAGCTGGACGTCCCTGTCGAGAAGATCACCGAGATAGAGGGCTACAGCAAGCAGCCCGTCTCACTCCACACCCCGCTCGGCGAGGACGGCGGCACGGAACTCGGTGACATCCTGGAGGACAGCGAGACCATCTCCCCCGCGGACATGGTCACCTTCCTCCTCCTCAAGGACGCCATCCAGGCCGTCCTCGCGAACATGACCGCACGCGAGGCCGGGATCATCTCCCTGCGCTACGGCCTCATCGACGGGCAGGCCCGGACCCTGGAGGAGATCGGGCAGGTGTACGGGGTGACACGTGAGCGCATCCGTCAGATCGAGTCCAAGACGATGTCCAAACTGCGCCACCCCTCCCGCTCCCAGGCCCTACGGGACTACCTCGACGTCAGCTGATTCCCCACTCCTGCCAGCGGGTGAGCAGGTTCGAATCCTGCCGGAGGCAGAGCGATTCGAACCTGCCGGGGGCAGAGAGAGAAGAGCCGGCCGCGGGGACAGAGAGACGGTCGGCTCAGGAGGGGTTTCCTCCCGGGCCGACCCTTCGGCGGGTGTGTCAGGAGGGCGGGCATCCGAACCAGTTCACCTTGCCGTTGCCCGAGGTGTAGCCCATGCAGCTGATGGTTCTGTTGTGCAGGGTCTCGGTCCGGTCGACCCCTCCGTCCAGAGTGTCCCTCTTGTAGTGGGTCCGTACGAGGGTGTCGATCTCGATGGTGTACCAGCGTCTCTTGTTGTTCGGGATGCTGCAGTGGTGGCCGGTCAGGTTGCGGCTGGGCCCGGCGCTGCTCCACATGTCCTGTTCGGCGCGGTCGCAGTGCGCGCGACCGTAGGCGTCGGCCGTGCCTGCGCCGGTGCCGAGCAGGGCCGCCGAGCCCGTGATCACCGCCGCGGTAACGCCGAGCAGGCGCTTCAGAGTGAGGTTCATCGATTGGTCCTCCTGCCAGATGTGGTGACGGCTCGGAGTCGCCATGTCACCGCGCTGTGATAATCGCATTTATCCGGCATGTCCGGCTCGCCAGCCGGAGGTGCAATCCCTCGACCCGGTGACGCGGGTGACGCCAATGCAGCAGGCGACGAGCCCTCGCGGCGTGAAGGCGATGGCGGCCAGAGCCAGGACTTCAGTACTCATGGATAACCGAGTCTCGTCATGAGAGTCCACTTGCATGAAGAGAGCGAACCCTCTAACTTCATGAGAGTCAACTCTCACCACGCGATGACAAGGACCTCCCCATGACCACCCCTGCCTCCACCCCTGCCTCCACCCCCACCTCCCGCACCATCGAGCTGACTGGCGGACTGTCCGTCAATGTCGAGGAGTACGGCGAGAACACCGAGGGCACCGGCGTGCTGATGCTGCACGGCGGTGCCGGCCCACGCACGGTGGCCGGCATCTCGTCCGCACTGTCCGAGCAGGTGTACGTCGTCACGCCGACCCACCCCGGCTTCGACGGCACTCCCCGACCGGAGCGGTTCGACACCGTCGCCGACCTGGCCGTCGCGTACCTGGATCTGCTCGACGCCCTGGACCTGAAGGGCGTCATGGTGGTCGGCAACTCCATCGGCGGCTGGATCGCCGCCGAGATGGCCCTGCGCGACAACCACGGCCGGATCGGCGCGCTGACCCTGCTGAACGCGGTAGGCATCCACGCCCACATGAAGGAGAACCGGGTCGTCGACCCGCGCACCCTGGCCCCGGCCGAGGTGAGCCAGTTGTCCTTCGCCAACGCGCGGTTCCGCCCCGACTTCGCCTCGTTCAGCGAGGCGCAGCGGGCCGCGGCGGTCACCAACCAGAAGACCCTCGCCGTGTACGGGGGCGAGGGGTTCACGTACGACCCGAAGCTGCGTGGCCGACTGCACCGGGTGACCGTGCCGGTGCTGGTCGTCTGGGGCGAGGAGGACGGCATAGCGCCCCTGAAGTACGGGCGTGGCTACGCCGACTCGTTTCCCAACGGGCACTTCGCCCCGATCCCCGACGCCGGGCACTTCCCGCAGATCGAGCAGATGGGACGCACCCTCGGAGCCATCGGCGACTTCGTCAGCACGATCGTCAAGCCCGACGCTTCGGCTTGACCGTCTCGTACCCCGGCCCGTCCCGCCCCCCGGCTTGCCTGCCTGCCGCACGCCGGAGCTCCAAGCCCGGCGCGCGGCAGGCACGGCTTCGCAGCCGAATCGGCGTTCGTCCTGTCCCTAGGCCGCACCACTGACGTCAGCGGCGATGAAACGCCGGTGGAGCGGACTGAAGCCTGTCTCGGGTGTACCGGTGATGCCGGCCTTCTGGATCGCGGGTGCGAGCCGTTCGGCGAAGAAGATCTCGAATGCCTGCTGGGATTCCCACACATCGGTCACATGGAACCCCTGGGCATCGAACCAGGCCACGTGCACCTGGCCACCAGCCGCCGGGATCTCCTCCCAACCGACCACATCCCGCACCATGTCGTACTGCTCCGGCGTGACCCCTGCCCAATGCATCGACATCACCACAGCCATGCCCAGCCCCCTTGCTGCTCGTCGTGCCAAACGCGGTGCGCGGCCCGACCTCCACTCGCTGCCGGTACCAGCACTGAAATCGTTCCACCCCGCGGGCCTTGCCGGACAGAGCGCGCAGAGGCGTACCGGCGCCTGCGGAAAGCCTCGTACGCTATCTGACGGGCTGGGTGACGCCCACCCCGACACCTTGATCAGCCGCAACAACCTCGCCCACGCTCGCGCAACCGTCCAGACCGGGCAGCGACCAAGTACCGCAACCGCACCAACCGCCCCCGACCGGCATCGTCCACCGGCGGCTTCGGAGCGGTGAGGGCGGGTTTCGTGGTCGCGGGCCGGGCGGCGCGATCGTGGGACGGTGCGCGGGGACCTAGTGGGGCTAGTGGGGCAGACGGGTGCCGGCCACGGAGTCCTGGAAGCGCGTCTGGGAACTTGTCAGCACCGAGGGCGCTCCGCCGCGATGAGTTCTGGCCGGTGCCCGAGTCTCTTCTGGTGAGCGTTGTGGGACGTCTTACAACGCTGCCCGGCACGAGACACCACGGAGGACACCATGACGACCACGCCGAGTGACCCGACCACCGCGCTGCCCGGCCGCCCGCCCGTCGTCGACCTGGCCACCTGGCAGACCGCCCGTGACGAGCTGCTGGTCCGCGAGAAGGCCCATACCCGCGAGGGCGACGCCATCGCCGCGGCCCGCCGCCGGCTGCCGGTGGTGGAGCTCGACGGGACGGTCGAGGTCGTCGGACCCGACGGCCCGGTCCCGTTCCTGGACCTGTTCCAGGGCCGCGACGAGCTCGTCGTCTACAAGCACATGTGGCACGACGGCGCACCGCACCAGGGACAGTGCGAGGGCTGCACCACCACGGCCTGGCACCTGAAGGACGCCGTCTACCTCGACGCCCGCGGTGTCTCGTTCGCCGTCCTGACCACGGGCCGGTGGGACGAGGTGGCCTCCTACGTCGAGTTCATGGGCTACACCCAGCCCTGGTACTCGGTGCGTGACGTGGACGGGCCGGTCGGCGCCCCCATGGGCTACCTCACCTGCTTCCTGCGCGCCGGCGACCGCGTGTTCCTCACCTACTCCACGACGGGCCGTGGCAACGAACCGGTCAACGGATCCCTCGCCCTGCTCGACATGACGCCCTACGGCCGCGGCGAGGCGTGGGAGGACCACCCCGAGGGCAGGCCCGTGATCGGCGATGTCCGCGAGGGGCACCCGTCCGGGGTCCGCCAGGCCTGCTGGTACTGGCGCTCGGACGCGGACGGGAACGCCACCTGGGGCCCGACCAGCCGACCCGTGCCGCAGTGGACCCGCCCCGGCGCGACCCCTGTGGAGACCCTCGGCCGGCACGGCCACCACCACTGACGCGACGTCCTCGACAGCGTCGGCACAAGGAGTCCGGGGGTCGGGTTGCCGCTCCCCCACGCCGAAGCCGTCGAAGCCCAACTCCTCGGCGAGCAGGGCGTTGTCGAGGACCTCGCGGAATCGGTCGTGCGTGGGCTTGCGCACGCCGGTGATCGGGTCCGGCCGGTGCACGATCAGGGTGATGGCGAGGAATTTCATGACGCCGCGCGCTCGTCGCGCACGGTGTCCGGGTGGGCGAGGGCGAGGTGGTCGCGCAGGGTCGTGCCCTCGTACTCGGTGCGGTACACGCCGCGCTCCTGGAGCAGCGGGACCACGGTGTCGGCGAAGGTGTCGAGGCCGCCGGGCGTGATGTGCGGGACGAGGATGAAGCCGTCACTGGCGTCGGCCTGCACGAAGGCGTCGATGGTCTCCGCGACGGTGGCCGGGGAGCCGACGAAGGCCTGCCGGTTGCCGGTCTCGATGACCAGATCGCGGATGGACCACTTGTTGGCGGCCGCGAGCTCGCGCCACTCGCGGGCGGTGGCCAGCGGGTCGCGGTACATCCGGACCTGGGCGCGGCCCCGGGCGATGGTGTGTTCGCCGAGGTCCGGGTCGATGTCGGGCAGGGGTCCTTCCGGGTCGTACGCGGACAGGTCGCGGTTCCAGACGAACTCCAGGTGCTTGATCGCGGTGGCGCCGCTGACCTGCTGGCGGCGCACCTCGCGGGAGATCTCCTCCGCCTCGGCGTCCGTGTCGCCGAGGACGAAGGTCGCGGCGGGCAGGATGAGCAGGTGGTCGCGCTCACGGCCGTAGCGGGCGAGGCGTCCCTTGACGTCCGTGTAGAACGCCTGGCCCTCCTTGAGGGTGGCGTACCGGCTGAAGATCGCGTCGGCGCTGGAGGCGGCGAACTCGCGCCCCTCGTCGGAGTCTCCCGCCTGGAAGATCACCGGGCGTCCCTGCGGGCTGCGCGGGACGTTGAACTGTCCCTGGATGTCGAAGTGCTGGCCCTGGTGCACAAAGGCTCCGGCCTTCGCGTCGCGCAGGAAGGTGCCGGTCTGCCGGTCGGCGACGATCTCGTCCCCGTGCCAGGAGTCGAAGAGCTCGTTCGCCGTGGTCAGGAACTCCTCGGCCCGTGAGTAGCGCTCCTCCTGCGGGAGGAAGCCGCCGCGGCGGAAGTTCTCGCCGGTGAAGGCGTCCCAGGAGGTGACCACGTTCCAGGCGGCGCGGCCGTCGGAGAGGTGGTCGAGGCTGGCGAACTGGCGGGCCACCTCGTAGGGCTCGTTGAAGGTGGAGTTGATGGTGCCGGTCAGGCCGAGGTGTTCGGTGACGGCGGCGAGCGCGGTGAGGATCGTGAAGGTGTCGGGGCGGCCGACGACGTCCAAGTCGTAGATCTTGCCGCCCTGTTCGCGCAGTCGCAGCCCTTCGGCGAGGAACAGGAAGTCGAACTTGGCGCGCTCGGCGGTGCGCGCGAAGTGGGCGAAGGAGCTGAACTCGATGTGGCTGCCGGCCTCGGGGTCGCTCCACACGGTGGTGTTGTTGACGCCGGGGAAGTGCGCCGCGAGGTGGATCTGCTTGCGGGGCTTGTCCTGTGACGTGCTGCTCATGAGTGGGTCCCTCCGGCTCAGGCGGTGGCGGCGTAGCGGTTGACGGGGCGGGAGAGGCCGAGCAGCCCACGCAGGGTGTCGGACTCGTACGACTGCCGGAAGACGCCCCGGCGCTGGAGTTCGGGCACGAGGCCCCGGGTGACGGCGGGCAGGTCGTGGCCGAGTACGGCGGGACGCAGCCGGAAGCCGGACAGCCCCGCCTCCACCAACTCCTGGAGCAGATCGGCCAGTTGGGTGGGCGTGCCGGTGAAGATCCGGGCATCGCTGGTGTACGGGTATCCGGCCAGGGCGTCGAGACGCTCGCGGCGGGCCGCCGCGGCGGCCGGGTCGTCGTCCAGGAACACCACGAGGTCACCGAAGAGGTGCAGGGGTTCGTCGGCGCGGCCGGCCGCCGTCCGCTCGGCGCGGATCTCGTCGACGACGGCACGGGCCTGGCCGGCGTCGTGCGGGGTGACGTATCCGATGTCGGCGGCCCGGGCCACGAGCCGGTAGGGGACGGTCGCGTGGGCCAGGGCGCTGACGATCGGCTGGCCCTGCGGCGGGCGGGGGGTGATCGAGGGGCCCTTGACGCTGAAGTGCTTGCCCTCGAAGTCGATGTAGTGCAGTTTGTGGCGGTCGACGAAGCGTCCGGTGGCGACGTCCCGGATCTCCGCGTCGTCCTCCCAGCTGTCCCAGAGCCGGCGCACCGCTTCCACGTAGTCCGCGGCCTCGTCGAAGAGGCCGGTCGTCAGCTCTCGCAGGGCCGGGCTGTCCAGGTCCTCGACGCGCAGCGGCGGGAGCGTACGGCGGCCGAAGTGCGCGGCTTCGTGCGCGCGGGCCGACACCTGCACCCGTACGCCCGCGCGGCCCGTGCTGACGTAATCGAGGGTGGCGATCGCCTTGGAGAGGTGGAAGGGCTCGGTGTGGGTGACGACGGCGGTCGGGACCAGTCCTATGTGGCTGGTCAGCGGGGCGACGCGGGCGGCGACCAGGACGGCGTCCAGGCGCCCGCGGACCTGGTCGGTGCGGCTGTCGGGCTCGGTGAGGTGCGAGGACTGGAGTCCGAGGGCGTCCTCGATGGTCACGAAGTCGAGGAGACCGCGCTCGGCCTCGGTGACCAGGTCCGTCCAGTACCCGGCGGTGAGCAGCTCACGGGGGCGGGCCACCGGCTCGCGCCAGGCGGCCGGGTGCCAGCCGGCGCCGTCGAGTGCGACGGCGAGGTGCAGATGGGGGGACGAGGGGGAGGAAACGGGCAGCGAAGATGATACGGACACGGAGGGGTGCCTTCCTGGTCGACCGTACGAGAGCGCGGCCCTCTACGCGGAGGGCGCGGCGGCGGGGTGACAGGTCAGGGACGACAGAGCGCGCCGGCCACGCGCTGGAGATCGATGTGCGGCCGGGAGTGCAGGTGCACACGGCGGCGCGGGACGAGCGCCATGACGCGGTGAGCGGACCCGACTCGCACGTCCCTCACCTCCGCTTTTGTGTTCCGGCGGACCCATGGCCGCGCCGACGTCGTGAATCCCCTCAGCACAACGGTCCGCCTACGCCGTCTGTTCCTGCTGGGCACCCGGAGGGCGTCGGACCTCCGGGAAGCGGTCAGGAGTTGTCGAGCGGCAGGCCGGGCGGATTGATCCGCGAGGTGCTGACGGCCTCGTTGGAGAGGTTCCAGGCGGCGAGCCACTTGGCGTACTGACCGTCCTTGATGAGGTGGTTGATCGCGTCGGCGACCGGCTTGGCCAGCCCGCTGTCCTTCTTCGCGGTGGCCGCGATCAGGCCCTGGAGGGTCGCGCCCGCGCCGGAGAACGTGCCCGCGTTGCGGGTCGGGTCGGGCGTCTTCGCCGTCTGGGTGACGTGGTACGAGATACCGGGGTTGGGCCCGAAGTAGGCGTCGATCTTCCCGCTGGACAGCGCCAGATAGACGCTGTTGTTGTCCTGGAAGTACTTGACGGTGAGCTTCTTGCCCTCCTTCGCGAGCTTCGCCTTCCACTCCAGCAGGAGCTTCTCCTGGTTGGTTCCGGCGCCCACGGAGACGGTCTTGCCGGCCAGGTTCTCGTAGTCGCCTGCGAAGTTCCAGGTGCTCTTCTTCAGCACCTCGAAGGCGAGGTTGTCCTGCCGGTAGGAGGCGAACTCGTACTTCTTCTTGCGTTCCTCGGTGTCCGTGACGTTCGTGAAGGCGACGTCGACCTTGCCGCTGTCGATGCCGACGAACAGGTTCTCCCAGGTCGAGTTCTTCACCTCCGCCTTCAGCCCGAGGACCGCGGCGACCAGTCGACCGAGGTCGGGTTCGGCACCAGTGAGGGTCTTCTGGTCCTGGCCGACGTACGCCAGCGGCGGGAACCCGGCGGGCAGCGCTCCGACGCCGACGACCAGCTTGCCGCTCTTGGCGACGGACTTGGGCAGCTCGGCGCTGATGGACGTGACCTCGGACACCTTGAGGTCGGTCTGCCGCGCGGCGCCGTTGGAGAGCGCGCCCACGATGACGGTGCCGGCGGCCGCCCTGTCGGAGGTGGTGGCCGCGTCGCTCTCGCCTCCGCAGGCGGCGAGAGCGGCGACGAGGGCGGCGACGGCGGTGGAGGCGGTGAGGCCACGGAGGAGTTTGCTGCGGAGGGTGAGGGTGCGCATGACTGTCCTTGTCCGATGCTCGTGAGTGAGGCGTGAGGTGGGGAAGGCGTGAGGGGTGACGGGGCGGGAGGGCGGGAAGGTCAGAGGACCTTGCTCAGGAAGTCCCTGGTCCGCGCGTGCGTCGGGTGGTCCAACACCTCGGTGGGCGAGCCCTGTTCGACGACGCGGCCCTCGTCGAGGAAGACGATCCGGTCGGCCACCTCGCGGGCGAAGCCGATCTCGTGGGTCACGATGACGAGCGTGGTGCCGCTGGTGGCCAGGGCCTTGATGACGGCGAGCACCTCGCCGACCAGCTCGGGGTCGAGGGCGGAGGTCGGCTCGTCGAAGAGGATGACTCCGGGGCGCAGCGCGAGGGCACGGGCGATGGCGACCCGCTGCTGCTGGCCGCCCGACAACTGGCGTGGATAGGCGTCGGCCTTGTCGCCCAGACCGACACGGTCGAGGAGGGTGCGCGCGAGCTCCCTGGCCTCGGGCCGCTTCAGCCGTCGGGTCGCCACCGGCGCGGCCGCCACGTTGTCCAGCACCGTCAGATGCGGGAACAGGTTGAAGTTCTGGAAGACGAACCCGATCCGGCCGCGCTGAGCCAGGATCGCCCGCTCGGGCAGCTCCTTGAGCTGCTCGCCGTGCCGGCGTACGCCGATGAGCTCGCCGTTCAGGCTGACATGGCCGATCTCGGGCTTCTCCAGGTGGTTGATCACCCTGAGGAGGGTGGACTTGCCGGAGCCGGACGGACCGAGGATCACGGTGACCTCTCCGGGCCTCACGGTCAACTCCACTCCGTTCAGCACGTGTTGGGCGCCGTACCACTTGTGCACATCGCGCACCTCGACGGCGGCCGGTCGGATCTCGAGCGTCTCGCCGGTCATATCGCCGCCTCCTTGCGGACCCGGGCCCGCAGATCACGCAGACCGGTGCGGACCTTCTGCAGCGGGGTCGGCGGGAGGGAGCGCAGCGCGCCCCGCGCGTAGTACCGCTCGACGTAGAACTGGACGACGGACACGACGCTCGTGAGGATCAGGTACCAGGCGGTGGCGACCAGCAGCAGCGGCACGATGTCGCCGGGGTAGGTGGAGCCCATGCTCTGCACCGAGCCGAAGAGGTCGAGCAGCGAGACGTAGAAGACCAGCGACGTGCCCTTGATCAGGCCGATCAGCTGGTTGACGTAGTTCGGGGTGATGGAGCGCAGCGCCTGTGGGAACACGATCCTCGTGAACTGGTAGCCCTTGGGCAGACCGAGTGCGGAGGCCGCCTCGTGCTGACCCTGGTCGACGGAGAGGACGCCGCCGCGGACCACTTCCGCCGCGTACGCCGCCTCGTTGAGGCTCAGTCCGACGACCGCGACGACCATGTCGGTGGCGAGCCGGGACTCGTCGAAGGTGAGGAAGGCGGGGCCGAAGGGGACGCCGAGGCTCAGCGTCTTGTAGAGCGCGCTGAAGTTGTAGAGGAAGAGCAGGACGACGATGAGCGGCACCGAGCGGAACAGCCAGATGTAGACCCAGCTCACCGCGCGCAGCACGGGGCTCCTGGAGAGTCGGGCCAGGGCGAGCAGAATGCCGCCGAGCAGGCCCAACACGGCGCTGAAGAGCGTCACTTCGAGGGTGATGAGCAGGCCGTCGAGGATCGTGGGACGCAGGAACCAGTACGCGAACCGGTCCCACTGGAAGAAGGGGTTGGTCGCCAGCCCGTGGACGATCTGGGCGACCACGACGAGCGCGATGGCCGAGGCGATCCAGCGGCCGGGGTGGCGCAGGGGCAGCACGCGTTGTGCCGCGGCCGGGCGGGGCTCCGTCGTGCTCAACGGCACGGCGGAGCCCAGGGATTCACTCATGGAGGGCTCCAACGAATGCGGACACACCGCCGCCGGCCCGTACGACGGCGGTGCGCGCGGGGACAGACGGATGTCAGGGGGTACGGAGGGAGGAGATGCTCATCGACAGCGCGCCGTCAGGGCGGCGGGCGAGGGAGGCCGAGCCGTGCGGACGTTCAACGCCGCGGAAGGCGGAAGCGGTCAGCCCTGACAGAGACAGCGGGCACCGCGGGAGCTACAACACAGTGCGGCGGCTGGGCAGCCGTGGCGCCGCGAAGCGGTCGTCCCGTCAGCTGCGCACATCGCGTTCACCGTCACCATTCCGCCCCGCTGGGCCTCGAACGCACCGGAATCGATCCGGTCCGATGCGGCGTAAGTTAGGCACGGCCCCAAACGAATGTCAACGCGCTCCGGCCGGAACGACCACGTGGTGAGACCGCGCATATGCCTTCTTGACGGCTCAGCGGACCGCACCGAGACTGACGGGGACGGTCACGATTGTCAGCGCCCGTCGTGCGGGTTCCTCCCGTTCGACGCGGTGATCGGCCCCGGCCCGCTGACAGGCAACCCTTCCACCGCGACGGGGTGCCCCGGGTGACGACCGGGTCCCGCCGGTGCGGTGGGGCAAGCGTGGTCTCGCCTCTCGCGAGCCCCGGACACGGGAGCGATGGGAATGGCCAGGAGGAGCACGAACGGTCTGACCAGGCGCCTGCACATCGATCTGCAGCGGGTCTCCAGCGCGTACTGAGCGCTCGGCTGGAAGTGCCGGGATGTGCCGTCGATCGTCTACGGCGCCCTCGTGGCCGGTCGCGCAGTTCCCCGCACCCCTTCAGGGTGCTGCCGAACCGCAGCGGACTTCACCCGACCCGCTTCGTCCGGTCAGGTACGTCCCGCGATCCGGACCGGCCCGTACGTCAGCGCAGTCACTCCGTTCCGCCACCGCCGCCCAACGGGTCGCGGGGGCTTCGACGTTGCCTGGAGAGTCATGCCCAAGACAGTCTCGCTCGCCGCCCCTCGCCCCCACCGCATCCGCAGCCGCATCGGCGTCGGCCTGGCCGGCGGCTTCTACCCGGCGCCGCACCGCTATCAGCTGTACCTCGCCGAGGGCTGTCCGCGCTCGCTGCGCATCTCGATCACCCTGGAGCTGCTCGGTCTCCACGACTCGGTCGCCGCCACGCTGCTGACGCGTCCCGCCGAGACACCCGAGGCGTTCGCCGCACTGCGCGGCGCGTACGAGGCCACCTGGCACCACTACGACGGTCCGCTCACCGCGCCCGCGCTGTGCGACCGTTGGAGCGGACGGATCGTGAGCAACCACACGCCGGACATCCTGCGTGACCTCGCCGGACTGCCGGTCTGTCAGGGCGACGCCCGCCTCCCCCGGCTGAACCCACCGGCCCTCATCGCGGACATCGACGCCTTGCGCGAACTCCTCGACCGGGACGTCACCCCCGCCGCGCCGCCGCTTGCGCGCACGACGGCACTCCAGTCGCTGGACCGGCAACTCGCCTCGCACATCCACGCGTTGGGCGACGAGCTGACGGCCGCGGACGTCGATCTCTGGGTGGCCCTGACCCAACTCGGCCCGACGGAGTCCCTCTCCCCCTATGGACGGCTCCGGGACTACGTACGTCGGCTCGACGCCCACCCGGCCTTCCACGGCAAGGTGCGCTGAGCGCGTACGCCAAGGTCGCCGGGGCCGG
This sequence comes from Streptomyces sp. NPDC096311, assembly GCF_044763085.1. Lineage (NCBI taxonomy): Bacteria > Bacillati > Actinomycetota > Actinomycetes > Kitasatosporales > Streptomycetaceae > Streptomyces > Streptomyces sp. NPDC096311. The sequence continues at coordinate 350,878 of NZ_JBIWFN010000005.1, read as the reverse complement.
CTGGGCCTCAGGGCCCGGGCCCCGGCGCCGCGTCGGCTCAGCCCTTGGCGCGGGTGAAGACGAGCGTGCCGGTGACGGTCGTCAGGCCGCGGATCATGCCCATCTGGTTCCAGCCCATGTCGAACTGGTCGCGGTCCACGATGAACTCCGCGGTGAGCGTGACGGTGTCGGCGCTCGCCCCGGTCACCCGGCCGGTGACGGGCTGCGGCCGGCTGATGCCGCGCACGGTCAGCTGCCCGTTGATCTCCACGGTGTCGTCCTGACCGAGGACGGCCTCGCGGACGGCGAAGGTGATCGTGGGGTGGCGGTCGGCGTCGAAGAGGTCGGCGGAGCGGAGGTGCTCGTCCCGCTTGGCGTTCTTCGTGTCCAGGGACGCGACATCCAGGGTGATGGTGCCGCGGGCGGTCCCGTCGGGCTGGACCTCGCCCTCTCCGACGACTCCGGTGAAGGTGCCCTTCACGGTGACCATGCCCCACATCGTCTTGTGCTTGATGGCGACGGTGGTACGGGCGGGGTCGAGCTGCCACAGGCCGGTTTCGACGGCGACGGTCATGAGAGTTCTCCAGACGGTTACGGGCAGTGCACAGGGGTGCGCGACGCACGGGGCGCGCGGCACACGGGGACTGTGGGGACAACGCGGTCATCCAAATTTGGATGACTCCACGCTAGCCGGTTCTTCAAATTTGGACAACCGGTAGACTGTGACACTATGGCCGACCCTTCCAACCCCGCTGACCTGCCCGAACGCGAGCCGTCGGGCGACGGTGAGCTGTTGCCCGCCCCGCTGCGGGCCTGGATGCGTCTCCTGGCGGCGGCTGGGGCGATCGAGCAGCAACTGCGCACCCGCGTCAAAGACGCCCTCGACGTCTCGCACGACGAGTTCCTGGTGCTGTGCCTGTTGGCCGACCAGCCCGGATCCGGCCTGCGGATGACCCAGATCGCGGAACTGCTGGGCCGCCCCAAGACGCGGCTGACCTATCAGGTGGCGTGTCTGCAGCACGCGGGACTGATCACACGGCGCTCGGCGTGCGGCGACCGGCGCGGTATCGAGGTGGCCCTCACGGACAAGGCGCGTCGGCTGCTGCGCGAGTCCACGGGCCCGCTGGCCGACGCCGTCTCACAGGCCATCGCACAGACGGCCTGCGTGCAGCGCTACGAGGCCCTGCATGACTTGCTGCCACCCTCGCCGTGTCCCGGTGCGGACTCCGGGCGGGTCGAGGGTGGCGATGCGGCCCCCGAGGGGCCGGGGAAGTAGCCCCTCAGGGGATGGACCGGCGGATCAGAACCCGGGGAAGACGCGTCGCAGGTCGTCCAGGGTGAGGGTGTCGCCCTTGAGGGTCACCTCGGCCGGGGTGTGGGTGGCGGCGTGGCGGCCGGTGACGAGCCGCAGCCACCACTCGGCCGGTGCGCTCAGGACGGCGTCGGGCTCGGCCGGCTCGTCGGTGAGCGCGATCGCGTCGAACAGGTCGAGCCCGAACGCGCGCCGGGGAGCGGTGGTGTGAACCGCGAGCCGAACCTGCCGCCCGTCGAGCGCCTCGACCTTGCCGAGGAAGCCCATGAGCAGTCCGGCCTGGTCGAGGAGGGGCTCGACCGCGGCGGGCGCCAGGACCGCCGTACGGTCGAAGGCCACCTCGACGTCCCAGGTGTGGTGGGTGAACTCGCCGAGCCGCAGACCCGCCACCGTCGCGACGTCCACGGGCGCGGGCAGGAAGCCGAGGTCGACCCGGAGTTCGGCACGGGCCCGCGGGTCGAGAGCCTCGTACCCGCGCACCAGCGCCTCGTTGGCGGTCACGAAGCTCTCGGCGCGCTCGACCGGGGACATCGCGTCCCAGCGCGCCCACACCGACTTGTTGAAGTCGCCGTCCTTGGGCCCGGTGCCGTTCAGCGCGCCCTCCAGGGAGGCGAGGCCGATCTCCGCACCGCTGCCCAGGTGGCTGAGGACCTGGGACACGTCCCACTCCGAGGCCCCGGACGGCCGGGTGAGGTCGGCCGTGGCGAGCCCGTGCACCACGGCGGTCAGGTAGTCGTGTCCGCCGCGCAGGGCGTCGATGGTCCGGTCGGCACGGTCGTTCATGTCTCAACTCCGTCGAAGTGGCAGCGGTTTGTGTCGGTACGGAGGGTTCAAGGGTTCACACCGCGGTCTGGAAGGACCGCTTGGAGAAGCCCATCATGAAACCCTCGACGGTGGTGCGCACCGCCCGGTCGGCACTCGGGGCGGCGCCCAGCGTGACGAACAGCGGAATGTAGTGGTCAACCGTCGGATGGGCGTACGGCATTCCGGGTGCCCTGGTCCGGAAGGCCGCGAGTTCGTCTACGTCACCGCGGGCGAGCGCGTCGGCGACCCAGGTGTCGAAGTCCGAGGACCAGCCCGGCACTTCGCCCGTCGTCAGCATCTCGCGGGTGAGGAAGGGCAGCCCGTGCGTCATGAAGCCCGAGCCGATCACGAGGACGCCCTCTTGCCGCAAGGGGCCGAGCCGGGCTCCGAGTTCGAGAAGCCGGCCGGGGTCGTGGGTGGGCAGGCTGAGCTGGAGCACCGGGATGTCACCCAAGGGGTACATGGCCATCAGCGGCACCCAGGCTCCGTGGTCGAGGCCGCGGGAGGGGTGCTGGTACAGCGACTCGCCGTCCGGCATGGTCCCGGCCACGCGGTGCGCGAGGGCGGTCGCGTCGGGGGTGTCGTACGTCATCGTGTAGTAACGCGGATGGAAGCCGCCGAAGTCGTAGACGAGCGGGGTGTGCGCCGCCGGGGCGGACAGGCACAGCGGTGCCGCCTCCCAGTGTGCGGAGACGATCAGGACGCTCTTCGGCTTCGGCAGGGACTGGGCCCACTCGAACAGTTCCCGCAGCCAGGGTCCGTCGTCGAACAGCGGGGGCGCGCCGTGGCTCAGGTACAGAGCGGGCAGCGGCCCGTCGGCGGGCGTCCACGCGCGCTGGGACCGGGCTCGCGGCAGCGCGTCGATCAGGAACCGGTCGTACGCTCCGGCGGGCACCTCGGGATCAAGGAGGGAGTTCATGCCGGTCCTTACGTGAGTGAGGGCGCCCCGGCCTGCGGGTTCAGGGTATTAACTTGAAAATTCAACTTTGACTGTAGGTCACCCCGTGGGAGACGTCAACGGTCACCCCATGGGAGACGTCAGCCAAACGGCCGCGGACGGAGGCGCCGGAGGTCCGAAGGAAGGACGCCGTACGCGATCGGAAGTAGTCCGATCTCCGTATACGGGATCGGACGCCGGTTGGACGCGGTGGCCGCCGGGCTTCACTAGATTCGGCCGGAGTCCACGGTCACGTGCAGCACGGTCAGGTGCAGCTCAGCGGTGGACCATCCGGAGTTCGGGCTGCCCGCCGAAGGAGGCCACCGCGTGTCGCACCATCCCTCCGTTCCCTCGCCCCACGACCGGATCACCGGCCCCCACCCCGCCCGGCACACCGCTTTGCTCCTGCTGCGCGGGTACACCGACGGCGACGCGCGGACCGTCGCCTCGGCCCTGGACACCCTGGACGATTCCGCCCTCGACGACACGTACACCTGTCTGTGTGCCGTCATGGAAGTCACCCTGCGCCTCACCCTGACCGCCCAGCCCGCGGCCCGTGACGTGGGCCGGGCCGCCGAACAGGCGGCCACGGCGGCTCCCCCGCACTACGAGTTCGCCTTCGGGCAGGCGGTCCGGGCCTGGGCGGCGGGCGACACGGAGGCCCTGACCCGCGCCGCCGACGCGGACCTCCCGGGGGCCGTGCATCTGCTGGCCGTGATGACCGTGGCCCTGGGCGTCTCCGTCCTCGACCATGACGGCCTGAACGCACTTCTCAACTGCCTCCCGGAAGACCCGCGCTGATCGCGACCACCACCTGATCGGCGCCCCCGGTCAGCGCCACCCGAACCACACGGTCCGCCCCATGGCGACCGTCCGCTCATCGGTGACCGCCCCCGTGGCGCCGCGCCGACTCGTTCTCCTGGGCCATGCGGCGCAGCGCCATCAGCGCGGGTTCGAGCAGGACCGTGAGCAGCAGCGCGCGCTCGGCCAGTTCCAGCGGGTCGTCGATTCCGTCCAGTTGGTCGAGGTCGAGCGCCGCGGTGCGTTCGGCCAGCCGGGCGTACGGCACGAGCGCGCCCCGGTCGAGCGGGACGCCCAGGCCGCGCAGCGAGCCCAGGGTCTCGGCCAGAGTCGCCCGCGCGGGCGCCGACTTGTGGATGTCCCAGCCCAACTCCTCTACGAGCGCGTCGACTTCGTCCCGCTCAGTGGAGTCCTCCGCGGATTCCTCGGCGGGCCCGATCGAACCGAGGGTGAGACCGAGCAGGCGATGAGTGTCGACGGTGTGCTCGGCCAGAGCCCCCAGAACCTCCCGGGCGGTGCCGACGGACAGCCCCCGGACGCCGGTCAGCGCGCGGATCAGGCGCAGCCTGCGCAGATGGTTCCCGTCGTACTCGGCCTGGGTCGCCGACAGTTGCCGGCCGGCCGGGAGCAGCCCCTCGCGGAGGTAGTACTTGATCGTCGTGACGGAGACGCCACTGAGGCGGCTCAGCTCGGACATGCGCATCGGGTCGGCTCCGCTCTGGTCATTGGATACCTCCACTGTCTAACATGGATAGCGGAGGTATCCAACGGGCGCTCCCCGGGTCTCCGTCCGTTGAGCGCGCCCCTGGGCCTCCGTCCGCCGTCCTGCCTCTGTGGAAGAAGGCGCCATCGTGCCCACGCTCCCCTGGACCACCGTCGACGTGCCCGCACCGGACTCTCGGGCGTTCGTCATGGCCTCGCGCTTCGAGGTCCGTTCCTTCCGTGACGTACCGCGTTTCTTCCTGCGGTCCCTGGCGGCGTGGAAGCAGGTGAAGGGCGCGCCCGGCGCGTACGGCGCCACGCTCGTCGCCCAGCCGCTCAAGCGCACCTTCTGGACGCTGTCGGCCTGGGAGGACAAGCGGGCCCTTTACACCTACGCGAAGACCGAACCGCACCGCTCGATCATGACCGGCCTGCGGTCCACGACCAGCGGCTCGGTCTTCACGTTCTGGGAGCTTCCGGCCTCGCAACTCCCCCTCGACTGGGCGGACGCCCGGCGACGGCTCGCCGAACAGGAGCGCGCCGATGCCACCGGCGCGCGCGGACCTTCCGGCACCGCCTGACACCCCCCGCACCTCCCGCCCCTCCCTTCCCCGCCCCCTCCCCCGGACCAACTCTTCGTCGTCCAAGGAGACATATCGTCATGACACTGTCCGAGCAGAGCCCGGCCCTGGACGACCCCTCGGTCGACCCGGCGCGCGAGCGACGAAAGGTGCCGCTGTGGCTCGCGATCGTCGCGTGCAGCGTGCCCATGTTCATGGTCGCGCTGGACAACCTCGTCGTCTCCACGGCGCTGCGCACCCTGGCCGTGGACCTGGAGGCGTCCACCCAGCAGCTCCAGTGGTTCGTCAACGCGTACGTGCTCAGCTTCGCCTGTCTGCTGATGACGGGTGCCGCCCTGGGCGACCGGTTCGGGCGCCGGCGGGTCTTCGTGATCGGCATCGTCGTCTTCACCCTGGCCTCCGCCGGCTGCGGACTGGCCGACAGCAGCGCGCAGTTGATCGGCTGTCGCGCCGTCCAGGGCTTCGGCGCCGCGGCCGTGATGCCGCTGTCGCTGACCCTGCTCTCCCAGGCCGTGCCGGAGCGGCTGCGCGGCCTCGCTCTCGGTCTGTGGTCGGGCATCAGCGGGCTGGCGGTGGCGATGGGCCCGGTGGTCGGCGGCGCGGTGGTCGACGGGCTGGACTGGCGATGGATCTTCTGGATCAACGTGCCGGTGGGTGTCGTGGCCGTACCTCTCATCCTGCTCACGCTGCGCGAGAGCTCGCTTCCGGGCGTCCGCCTCGACCTGGTCGGGATGGTGCTGGCCGCCGCCGGACTGTGCGCCGTGGTGTGGGGCATCGTGCACGGCGACACGGACGGCTGGACGTCGGCGAAGGTGCTGGGGGCGTTCCTGGGGGGCGCGGTGCTGCTCGCCGTCTTCGTGGCCTGGGAGGCGCGGGTTCCCGAGCCGATGCTCCCGCTCTCGTTCTACCGGGTACGCGCCTTCACCCTGACCAACGTCGTCTCCGCGGCGATGTACTTCGGCGTCTTCGGTTCGCTGTTCCTGCTCGCCCAGTACCTCCAGATCGTGCCGCAGCGCACGCCGTTCGAGGCCGGAGTGCGCACGCTGGCCTGGACCCTGATGCCCATGTTCGTCGCTCCCGTCGCCGGACTGCTCTCCGACCGGGTGGGCGGTGGCAGGCTGATGGCCCTCGGGCTCTTCCTCCAGGGCGTGGGTCTCGGCTGGATCAACGTGGTCGCGGAGATCGACACCCCGTACTCCTCCCTCGTCGCCCCGATGATCGTCGCCGGTGTCGGTATGGGCCTCGTGTTCGCCCCGACGGCCGCGGTCGTCCTCGGCTCGGTCAGCAAGGAGCACGCCGGCAAGGCCTCCGGCGCCAACACCACCGTCCGCGAGATCGGCGGCGCCCTCGGTATCGCGGTCCTCAGCTCGGTGTTCGTCGCCCACGGCGGCATGGGCACGCCCCAGCGGTTCATCGACGGTCTGCACCCGGCGGTGTGGGTCGGCGTCGCGGTCGTCCTCGTGGGCGCGTTGTGCGCGCTGGGCATCCCGCGCGGGCCGCGCTCGGAGGGGGCAGGCGCGTGAACGCCGGTCCGCGGCGCTGAGCCAGAGGCGCGGTGCCCCTGTGGCGTTCCGTGCGCGGCGCGTCACTGACCGCCGCGCCGCCGCAGCCTCCATCCTGGCCTGGTGCGGGCGCCCGTACCCGCCCACGCAGGTCCCGCGCCGCACCCACCCACGGAGAGCCATGGCCGCCGACAGCACGCCCCCCGCGGACGACACCCGCGTCCGGGCAAGCGCCGCCGTGCTTCTGCGCCGGCCGAAGCTGTGGCTGGTGCCGACCGTACCGTGCGGGCTGCCGGCGTTCCTGCTGTCCCCGCTCTACATGGGCGGCATCCTGAACCCGAACGGGGAACTGCACCACCTGCCCCTCGGCGTCGTCAACGCCGACCAGGGCAGACCGCTGCCCGGACAGACCACGAACCTCGGCACACAGGTCATCCGCTCCATCACCGCCGACACCTCCGGCAAGCCCGACCGGCAACCCCTCACCCGCGCAGAGGCCCAGGACGGACCGGCCTCCGGCAGGATCTACGGCGCCCTGGTCGTCCCCGCCGACTTCACGACCACCACCGTCGCCCTCACCACCGCGAACGCCACCACCCGGCCCACCCTGACGGTGCTCACCAACCCCGGCATGGGCAGTCTCGGCTCCTCCCTCGCAAGCCGGATCACCCAATAGGCAGCGCAGCAGGCCTCCTTGGCCGTCGGCAGGCAGCTGATTCCTTCCCCGGTGCGGTGCGCGCGTACTCGACCAGGGACACGAAGAGGCGCCGGGCCCTGTTCACAACGGGTCGCCAGAACGTGTGCGCCAGAGGCGACTCCTTCACCGAGCCTCGCGCTGCTTCGGGATCAGTCGCGGCAGATCTCACCCCGCTGCCGGCGCGGGCAGGGCGTGATCGGTGCCAGCCACAGCGCGACGACGGCATCGGCGTCACGATGATGTCCGCCCCCTGGCAGCTCGTCCTCGTCTCCAGCATCATCGGGGCCGGCGTCGGGCTCGCCTACGGCGCGATGCCCTCGCTCGTCATGGGGGCCGTGCCCGTCTCCGAGACCGCCGCGGCCAACAGCCTCAACACACTCATGCGGTCCATCGGCACGTCGGTCTCCAGCGCGGTCGCGGGTGTCACCCTGGCCCGGATGACCACCACGTTCGGCTCCGTGGCCCTGCCCTCCGAGAACGCCTTCCGGGTGGTCATGGCCATCGGTTCCGGCGCCGCTCTGGTCGCCTACGGCTTGGCCGCCTGCCTGCCCCGCCGAAGCCCGCTCGCCGGCACCCCCTCGACGGCGGTGACCGGGGAGCCCTCCACGCCCGCGGACACTGCCACGGACGCCTCGGCGGGTACGGCGGCGGAGACGAGGCCGTAGGCCACCGGGCGGTGCTCAGAACGACGGTTCGCCGTGGACGATCTCTTGGGCATCGGCGTCCGTCGCCCATGCCCACGCCCGTATCGCCTCGTGCCAGCTGGTGCCGGTGGCAATGGCCTGCCGCCAGGGACGCATGGCCTTCGGAGGCATCCCGACCGCGAGGGCTCCCGCCAGCCGGTCACCGGTGCGGTAGATGGCCAGGAACCGACGCTCACTCATCTCGCCCTCCACCACGACGATCTCGTCGTGCGCGCGCAGATGGCCGAACGCCTGCACCTTCATGTCGTACTGGTCCGACCAGAAGTACGGCATCGGGGCGAAGGGCCTGCGGGCCTCGGGGTGGAGCAGGTTGTACGCGGCGGTGACGCCCTGCTCGGCGGCGTTGGTCCGGTGCTCGATCCGCATCGACGTACCGAACAGCGGGTTGTACCAACGGGCGACGTCCCCCGCCCCGTACACCCCCGACCCGGCCGCGCAGAACTGGTCGCACACCAGGCCGTCGGCCACCTCGAGGCCGCTGCCCTCGAGCCACCCGGTGTTCGGCACACACCCGATCGTGACCAACACCTCGTCGGCGTCCAGGAGTTCGCCGCCCGCGAGCCGCACCCCGTCCTCCGTCACCTCGGTGACGGTCACACCGGTCCGCAGATCGACGCCGTGCTCCAGGTGGACCGCCGAGAACACCCGCCCGACCTCCCCGCCCACCGCATGCGCCAGCGGAACCGGGGCCGGTTCGAGGAGCGTGACCTCCGTGCCCATGCCGCGCGCCACGGCGGCGGCCTCCGCACCGAGGAACCCGGCACCGACGATCACGAGTCGGCGCCCGTGCCCCAGCCGTTCCCGCAGGGTGAGCGCGTCGTCCACCGTGCGCAGTACGTGCGCGCCCTCGCCGGGGAGCCTGCGCGGGCGCACCCCGGTGGCCACGATCAGACCGTCGTACGACAGTCGCGTGCCGTCGGCCAGCAGGACCGTACGAGCGGCCGCGTCGAGAGCCGTCGCGGCGACGCCCAGCCGCAGATCGAGACCGAGCCCGTCCAACTCCGCCTGCCCGCGCAGCGCCAGCCGCTCGGGCTCCCACCGCCCGCCGAGGACCTGCTTCGACAGCGGCGGCCGGTCGTACGGCGCGTGCGCCTCCTCACCGACCAGGGTGAGCGTGCCGTCGTACCCCTCCCCGCGCAGGGTCTCCACCGCCGCGAGCCCGGCGGCCGAGGCGCCGACGACCAGAATCCGCCTCGCCTGTCCACCAGCCGGATCACCACGCCCTTGTGTGTCGGCCATGTCACTCCTCGGTCGTGCGGTCCGAACTCAACCGCAGGTCGGAACAACGTGGTTGAAGACCCGGTTGTGGACCTGGTTGTGGACCTGGTGGAGCCCAGGCAACCGAACCGGGCTGACGCCCTCCGGCCTTTTCCCTGACTTCAAGCTGACGTGATCGAGGTCACACGGTCGCGGTTCCTCACAGGGTGGCGCGGCCCAACCAGTAGCCGAAGCCCCGGCGGGTGTGGATGAGGGCCGGTTCCTCCTGGTTCACCTTGCGTCGAAGGCGGGACACGAGTTTCTCGATCGCGTTCTCGGCACGGACCTCACCCCAGACGTGCCGGCTGATCTGGTTCTTCGAGAACACTTGTCCCGCGTTGACCAACAGATGCCGCAACAGCCGGTACTCGGCGGGGGTCAGATCGAGCGCCCGCTGTCCGCGCCGCGCCTGACAGGCCGCGTCATCGAGAACCAGGTCGCCGTAGCGCGGCGAGCCGTCCCCGCGCCCCGCGCCCCTGCCGCGCAGCAGCACCTGCGCCCGGGCCAGCACCTCGGCGATCCGGAAGGGCTTGGTGACGTAGTCCACCTCGCCCAGGCCCAGATCGGGGATGAGACTGCCCAGGGAGTCGCACTCGGTCAGGAACAGCACGGGCGGTCGCCCGGTGGGCGCGAGCCGGTGTCTGCGCCGGACGCCGCCCAGGTCCGTCATCATCGCGTCGAGGACCACCAGGTCGAAGCGGTGCTCGGCGAGCCGGGCCGTCAACTCGGCGCCGTCGGCCGCGATGGTGACGTGATAGTCCGCCAATTCCAGTGTGGTCGAGAGCAGTTCGGTGATTTCGGAGCTGTCGGCGACTACGAGGACATGCTGACCCTGCCCACGCACCGGCGACCGCCGCTCACTCACGTATCCGTACATGGAAAGACCATTCGTGTAGGGCCGGACTTCACGCGGGAGCGGCACCGAGCAACGAGAGGGGTGCGGTCGGAGGTCTCCGCCGGGTCCGCCGTGCGGCACAGACGGCACTTCGGACACGTGCGGGTGAGGGGAACGGTGCACTCACGGGGACTCCTCCGCGGATCTCCGAAGGGACGTCCGCCACCGTGGAGCGCGCTGCGGCGCTTCCGAGCGGGCTCCAGGGGCGGCACTTCTGCGTGGTCGGGCCGGGGTTGGTGCGGGTTGCCGCGGGCGGGGGTGCGGTCGCCGTGGGCGGTTCGGCGGGGTGCGTGGGCCGCTGCCGAACGGTGCGGCGGGCTGTGCGGGTTGTCGCCGAGCGGCTTGGCTGTGCGTGGTGCCGCACGGTCGAAGCGGGCGGGGTGTGCGGGGGCGGGGGGCTGCCAGGCGGTCGTCGCGGGCGGGGTGTCGTGCGGCTGGGCTGTTGGTCGCGTCGGGGCAGTGCGGTCGAACGGTCGAGCCGGGGTCACGTCGGGGGCGATGCGGTCGAACGGTCGAGCCGGGGTCACGTCGGGGGCGATGCGGTCGAACGGCCGAGCCGGGGTCACGTCGAGGGCGATGCGGTCGAACGGTCGAGCTGGGAAACGGTCAGCCCGGGGGTGTCCCTGGGCGCTGCCCTTCCGTTCGTTCGGCCGGGCCCGTCGCGCCCCTCCCCGCCTCCGGCCCGGCGGCCGTCGGCCCGGCCGAGCGGGCCGTTGGATCAGGCCGGGCGGGCAGCCCCGGCCGGCACCCGGGAGGTCTCCTCGTCCTCGATGGCGTAGGAGAGGAAGTCGTCCACCATCCGGTGGAACAGGGTGGCGAGCTGCTGCAACTCCTGCGGCGACCACTCCGCCAGAGCCATCTGCATACCCCGCGCGCTCGCCTCTCGGATGCGGTGGACCGCCTCCTCGCCTGCCGGGGTGATCTGAATGCGCTGCGCACGGCGGTCGTCGGGGTCCGGAACCCGGGTCACGAGACCGGCCTTCTGCAGCTGCTGCACCTGCCGGGTGATGTGGGACGCCTCCACGGCCAGCCGGGCCGCCAGCTCGCCGGGGCGCATGGGCTCGGAGTCGGCGATCTGCCGCAGCAGCGCCGTCGCGGCACGGTCCAGCGCCACTCCGGCCAGCGCCATCAGCCGATCGTGCTGGCGGATCCCTCTGGCCAGGTAGGTGACGCGACTCAGGGCGCGCTCGATCTCCTGCATGGCGGTCGAGACGGGAACGTCTGCGGGCGGCGGTGTGGGCATGGGGCCAGCCTAGCGCCTAATTGCCTGAGTCAAGTAATTCAGGGAACCATTTGCTTGACTCAAGTACTTCACATATGCTTGCCTGACTCAAGCAAGCCGGTGGCCGACACACAGGCCGAGGCCCCCTCCGGCGGAGGCGACCTCGCCGCGCCGAACCCGTGGGGACGGGGAACGGCGCAGTCCCGGGCCCGGCGGCCGGTTCACTCCACCCGTCCGCCGCCGGGCCCGAGGGCACCGACCCACGTCACCTCTCCCCTGTCCACCGAGGTCGACGTCCACCGCGCACACCGACCGAAGGAGCACCGCATGAGCGGCACCGGCCTCGAAGGGCGCGGCGTCATCGTCACGGTGTCGGCGGCCGTGGAGACGTTCGGCGGCGTGGACGTCCTGGTGGACAACGCCGGTGTCCTGGACCGGTTGTCGGCCGTCGCCGGCACCGATGACGACGAGTGGGAGCGGGTCGTCCGGACCGATCTCACGGCGGCGTCCCTGCTGAGTCGGGCCGCGCCGCCGCACACGACGGCCGCGGCCGTCGTCCTTCTCGCCTCCGGCGCCGCGAGCGGCACCAACGGCGCCGTCCTGCCCGTCGACCACGGCTGGCGCGCCGTCTGACGACGGCCCCTGATCCGATCGGGTCGCGAACCGTGCGCACCGGTCACGGCTCGTCCGAGCCAGAAGCAAGCGACTGCCACAGCGTCTCCTGAAAGCGAATCCCTCCATGGCCACCATGAAGTCCGTACAGACCGGCCCCGTCAACGCCATCGACATCGTCGAGGTCGAGCGCCCGGTACCTGGTCCCAAGGACGTCCTCATGCGCATCCGCGCCTGTGGCATCTGTGGAACCGACACCTTCTTCCTGCACATCGGCGGCGCGCCCTTCGGCCCCGACGGCTCCATGGTCTCCATCCCGCTCGGGCACGAGCCCGCGGGTGAGATCGTCGAGGTCGGCGCCGAGGTCGAGGGCCTGAAGGTGGGCGACCGTGTGGTGGTCAACCCCCAGGCCGCCCCCTCCGGCATCATCGGCTGCGGCGGCAGGTTCGGCGCCCTCGCCGAGTACCTCCTCATCGAGAACGCCGAGATCGGCAAGAGTGTCGCCGTCTTCCCCGGGACCGTTCCCTTCGACGTCGCGGCCCTCAACGAGCCCATGGCCGTCGCGCGCCACTGCGTCAACCGGTCCGGGGCCGAGCCGGCCGACAAGGTCGTGATCTTCGGTGCCGGGCCGATCGGTCTCGGTGCGGCGATCTGGCTGAAGCTTCGGGGCGTCCGGCACGTCACGGTCGCGGACGTCATCCCCGAGCGCCTGGAGACCGCGCTCGCCGTGGGTGCCGACGCCGTCATCAACTCCGCCGAGGAGAACGTCACCGAGCGGCTGACCGAACTGCACGGCCAGGCCGCGAACGCGCTCGGGCAGCCCCGTCCCGACACCGACATCTACATCGACGCGGCCGGTGTCGCCGCCGTCATCAACACCACGGTCGAGTCGGCGAAGTGGGGAGCCAAGCTGGTCATGGTGGCCGTGCAGAAGAAGTCCGACGCGGTCGATCTCGGCGGGATGCTCCGCAGTGAGCTGACGCTCATCGCCTCGCAGGGCTACCCCACCGAGATCTTCGAGGTCACTCCCGAACTCGTCGAGCACCACGAGCGCTTCGCCGAGCTCATCAGCCACCGCGTTCCCTTCGGCGACGCCAAGCACGCGTTCGAGCTCGCGCTGACGCCGGGTGCGGCGGAGAAGGTCGTCGTGACCTTCGACGACGAGCGGTAGTCCCGGGGAGCTTGTCGGGGGGGGACGAACTACTTCCGGCTCCTTCCGATCGACGCGGGGCCCAGCAGGAGGTTGGGGTCGGTGGCCGTGGTGTAGGCGGCGCTGAGCACGTAGAGCGTGCCGTGGCGCAGCGCGACGGAGGTCGGGTTCTGCAGGCCGTCGGCGGCGGTGAGTACGGTCGACGAGGTGCCGTCGCGGCGTATGCGTACGACCGTGTTGGGGCCGTTGAGCGCGGCCAGGATCTCGTCGCCGCGGCCGGTGAAGGCGAAGTCGTCGATGCCGGTGAGATCCGTCGCCCGGATCCGGACGGGTCCGGGGCCGCCGCCCGGGCCGAACGCGATGCGCAGCACGGTGCCCCGGTCGAGGTTGGTCGCCCACAGCGCGTCGTCGTGGATCTTCAGACCGTTGACGCCGAGGAAGCCGGCCGCGGCGAGTTCCGGGGCGGCGGACCAGGTGGCCGGTTCGCTGCCGGGCGAGCCCTTCGTGGGGACGGTGTAGATCTTCCCCAGCACGGAGTCGGCGACGTAGAGCCTGCCGCGGTGTTCGTCCAGCACCAGTCCGTTGGGCAGGCCGTCCGCGGGGAGGGCGGCGATGCGCTGCGGGGTGCCACCCGGGCGCAGTCGCCACAGGCCGGTCAGGTCCGAAGTGCCGGTGGCGTAGAGGAAGTACAGCGTGCCGTCGTGGGCCCGGGCGATACCGGTGGTCAGGGCGAAGCCGAGGACCGGGGTGTGCACTCCGCCGTCGGCCGGGGCCGGCAGGGTGGCCAGGACGCGGGTGGCGCCCGCCGTGCTGACGGCGGCCACCTGCCGGGCGGCAGCGAAGGTGACGTCGGCCGTACCGTCGGGCTCCAGCGCGATGTTCTCGGGCATCTGCCCCCGTGCCAGGTCGAAGTGCGCGGCGATACGGGGCTTGGCGAGCGGCCCGGTGGAGGCCGCCGCGGGGGATGCGGTGAGGGCGGTCACGGCGGTCATTCCGGCGGCCGTGACCGTGTAGGCGAATGCGGTCAGTTTCCGTGCGGTCAGTTTGTTTCTCATGCTTCTTTCGCTGTTTCCTTCGCGATGGTTTTCGGGCGCACGGCGGACGGGCCGGCCGCCGCCGTGCTGTGGATGAGGAGGGTCATGGCGGCCCGGGACGGCGAGTCGGCCTGGGTGGTCGCGACGACGACGTACTGTCCCTGTTCGGTGTGCAGCGTCTGCTGGGTGACGTCCATGGCGCCGACCAGCGGATGCCGCATCGCGTAGACCGCGACGTCGCTGGTCTTGACCCGGTGGTCGGCCCACATCGCCGCGAACTCGGTGCTGTTGAGGGTCAGTTCACCGACGAGGGAGGCGAGTGCCGGGTCGTCGGGGTACTGCCCCGACGCCAGGCGCAACGTGCCCACGACGGCTCTGGCCTTGGCCGGCCAGTCCGCGTACAGATCGCGGGTGTGGGCGTCGCGGAACACCAGCCGGGCCATGTTGGGACGGTCGGCCGGCCGGTCCGGGCCGTCCGGGTCCAGGTGTCCGGCGTACAGCGCGTGCCCGGCGCGGTTCCACGCCAGTACGTCGCTGTACCGGCCCGTCACCACCACGGGCACCTCCGAGAGCACGCCCAGGAGTTGGGCGACCGCGGGTGAGACCCGTTCCGGCGCCGGGCGGCGCGTCCGGGGCCGGCGCCGGGCGGCGGCCGACAGCTCCCGCAGGTGCCGTCGTTCGGCCGCGCTCAGCCGCAGTGCCTGGGCGATCGCGTCCAGGACGTCCGGGGAGGCCTGGGACTGCCCCTGCTCCAGCCGCGCGTAGTACGACTCGCTCACCCCGGCGAGCCGGGCCAGTTCCTCGCGCCGCAGCCCCGGCACGCGACGGCGTTCGCCGTACGTCACCACACCGAGGTCCTCGGGCCGCAGCTGCGAGCGGCGCGCCCGCAGGAACTCACCCAGCTGTCGTTTTCCGTCCATGCGCCGAGTATTGGGCTCGCCCACGAGGGCCAGCCACACCCTGATCGGGTTACCCGAGGGCTCAGCGCTCCGTGAAGGTCACCTCGGCCGTGGCGTGCGCGGGATCCCGCTGAGTGGCGACGGCCAGGTCGGCGCGGTCCTCGTGGGGTGTCCCGCGGGCCAGCAGGTGTTCGTCGGCGAAGACGGGGCTGCGCAGCCGGTAGGACAGGGAGAGGACCTGCCGGGAGGGGGCGTCGCGGCGGACCAGTTCCAGCATCAGGAGGGCCAGGAGCGGTCCGTGCACGACGAGCCCGGGATAGCCCTCGACGTCCCGGGCGTACGGCGTGTCGTAGTGGATGCGGTGGGCGTTCGCGGTGAGCGCGCTGAACCGGAACAGCAGGGGCGGGTCGGGGTGCAGGGGAAGCTGCCAGGGGCCGTCCGGCCGGGGAGTCGCGGAGGGGTCGGGCGCCGCCCTGGTGCGGGGGGTCGAGGTGCGGCCGGAACGGTAGACGATGTCCTGTTCCTCGACGAGACAGGTACGGCCGCGCTGGCGGAGTTCGTGGCACTGGGTCACGAAGAGGAGTTCGCCGCTCCTGCCCCGCTTGGTGGTCACGGCCCCCAGGCTGCTGACGCGCTCGGCGCGCTCGCCGAGGCGCAACGGCTCGTCGATCGTGCACCGCCCTCCGGCGACCATCCGCTGCCGGTCGGGGACCGGCGGGAGGAAGTGCCCGTGCCGGGGGTGGCCGTCAGCTCCGAGGTCCCGCTGGGCCGGCCAGCGCAGGAAGTAGAGCCAGTGCCACAGGGGCGGCAGGGGGTCGCCGGTGGTGGCGACGGGTGCGGGCTCGTCCAGGAGGGCCGACAGCGCGGCGACGGGGGCGGCGTGCAGGTCGTCCACGTCGGTCACCGCCTCGGGGGCCCACGACTCCACGGAGGACCGGAGCGGGCCTGGGGTGCGCTGCATTCCTCCATCATGTGCGCTGATGGGCGACGTGGGGCAAGAGAAGGTTCTGATGCCTCCACAGCCCGGCGGTATGAGAGCCCGCTCGGCCTCGTCGGCCCGCTCGGCGCTGCCGGCTCCCCCGGCTCGCTCGTCTCGCTCCCCCTCGGTCGCCGCGCCCTGCGCGTGCAGTTGCGCGGTGGGCCGGCTGCCCTCGTGGACGGCCGTGCGGACCTGGCGGGTCAGCTCGCGGGCGACGGCCTCGACGGCCGGTGGAGTACGCCCCGTCGGTCACCCGGCGGATCCGCACGCTGGAGGAGGAACTCGGCGTCGCCCTGTTCGAGCGCACCCGCCAGGGCATGCGGGCTGGACCAGGTGCAGCGGTTCCGCCGCCCGCGTGACGCTGCCGGCCTCGGCGACGGTCACGAGCGCCTTGAGCTGCTTCACGTCCACCGCTGCCGCCCGTGCATCCGTGTCCGCATTCGTCTCCGGTAGGGGCCATCGAGGCTTGCTCTTTCACCGAGGCCTCCATGAGCGACCATGTTGGCATCACGGCCGCGTCGCCGCGGTCTCCCGGCCAGCCTCTGGAGGTCGCCCCATGACCGAGCTCTCCGAAGCGCTTCCGCTCTCCGGCATCACCGTCGTCAGCGTCGAACAGGCCGTGGCGGCGCCCTACGCCACCCGTCAGCTGGCCGATCTCGGCGCCCGGGTGATCAAGGTGGAACGCCCGGGAGGCGGCGACTTCGCCCGTCGCTACGACACCACCGTGCACGGCGAGTCCAGCTACTTCGTATGGCTCAACCGCTCCAAGGAGTCCCTGACCCTGGACCTGAAGTCGGCCCGGGGCCGGGACGTCCTGGAGCGACTGCTCGCCGGTGCCGACGTCTTCGTACAGAACCTGGCGCCGGGCGCGGCCACCCGGCTCGGGCTGGACGGCCCGGCGTTGCGGGAGCGGTACCCGTCCTTGATCCCGTGCACCATCTCCGGATACGGGACCAGCGGGCCCTGGGCCGATCGCAAGGCGTACGACCTGCTCGTGCAGTGCCAGACCGGGCTGGTCTCCCTGACGGGGAACGAGCACGGGTCCGCCAGGACCGGGGTGTCGATCGCCGACATCGCGGCCGGGATGTACGCCTACTCGGGCGTCCTCACCGCCCTGTTCACGCGCGCCACCACGGGAGTCGCCCGCGCGGTGGAGGTCTCGCTGTTCGAGGCGCTGGCGGAGTGGATGGGGCAGCCGGCGTACTACACGCGCCACGGCGGCACCCAGCCGCCACGGCTCGGCACCCAGCACGCCACCATCGCCCCGTACGGCGCCTACCCCGCGGCCGACGGCAAGGACGTGCTCTTCTCGATCCAGAACGAGCGCGAATGGGCCGCGCTGTGCGGGCGGTTCCTCAGGCGCCCGGACCTCGTCGACGACCCGCGTTTCGCCACCGGCTCGGACCGCGTGTCCCACCGGGAGGAGCTGAACGCGATCGTGGCCGCGCGGTTCCGCGCGCTGGACAGTCAGGAGGCGATGAAGCTGCTGGACGCGGCGGGGATCGCCAACTCCGGTGTGAACACGGTCGAGGAGTTCCTCACCCACTCCGTACTCGAGGAGCGCCACCGCTGGCAGGACGTCCGACTGCCCGGGGGCGCGGGGCCCGTGCCCGCGCTGCTGCCGCCCGTCGACCTGGCCGGGGTCACTCCCCGTATGGACGCCGTTCCCGCCGTCGGCGAGCACACCGACACGATCCTGGCCGCGCTGGGACACAGCGCGGCCGACATCGCCGCCCTCCGGGCCGACGGCATCGTCTGAATCCCGGCCCTGCGCTTCTCCCCTCCCCCCTTCCGCGCCCGTCCCCCAAGGAGCCGCACAGCATGAGCACTCTCGACGTCCTGTCCGAGGACGAGCGGCTCGTCGTCGCCACCGTGCGCGAGTTCGTCGACAAGAACGTCAAGCCGGTCGTCCGGGAACTCGAACACGCCAACACCTATCCCGAAGCCCTGATCGAACGGATGAAGAAGCTCGGGATCTTCGGGCTCGCCGTCCCCGAGGAGTACAGCGGCACCCCCGTCTCCACCTCCTGTTATGTGCTCGTGACGGAGGAGCTCGCCCGCGGCTGGATGAGCCTGGCAGGCGCGATGGGCGGCCACACCGTGGTGGCCAAGCTGCTGCTGCGCTTCGGCACCGCGGAGCAGCAGCGCCGCTGGCTGCCGCGGCTGGCAACCGGCGAGGTCCGGGCGACGATGGCGCTGACCGAACCCGGCGGCGGGTCCGACCTCCAGGCGATGCGCACTCTCGCCCGCAGGACCGCGGACGGCTATGTGGTCAACGGCTCGAAGACGTGGATCACCAACTCGCGGCGGTCCGGGCTGATCGCCCTGCTGTGCAAGACCGATCCGGACGCCACTCCCGCCCACCGGGGCATCTCCGTCCTCCTGGTCGAGCACGGCCCCGGGCTCACCGTCTCCCGCGATCTTCCGAAGCTCGGCTACAAGGGCGTGGAGAGCTGCGAGTTGACTTTCGAGGACCACCACGCGCCGGCCGACGCCGTCCTGGGCGGAGTCGAGGGCCAGGGGTTCGCCCAGATGATGAAGGGGCTGGAGACCGGGCGGCTCCAGGTCGCCGCCCGCGCCCTCGGCGTCGGCCGGGCGGCCCTGGAGGACTCGCTCGCGTACGCACAGGAACGGGAGTCCTTCGGCAAGCCCATCTGGCGGCACCAGTCGATCGGCAACTACCTCGCGGACATGGCCACGTCCCTCTCCGCCGCGCGCCACCTCACCCTGCATGCCGCACGCGAGGCCGACGCCGGCCGGCGCGTGGACATGGAGGCGGGCATGGCCAAGCTGTTCGCCTCCGAGACCGCCATGCAGATCGCCCTCAACGCCGTGCGCATCCACGGGGGTTACGGCTACTCGACCGAGTTCGACGTGGAGCGCTACTTCCGGGACGCCCCGCTGATGATCGTCGGCGAGGGCACCAACGAGATCCAGCGGAACGTGATCGTGCGCCAGCTCGTCGAGCGGGGTGGGCTGGACGCGTGAGCCGGTCCCGCCCCGCTCGCGAGCCGGTCAGGGCAGGTCCCGACCCCCCAGCCTCCAGCGCCGCCAGGTCACGCACCGCGAAGCGGAGGTGCGCGCGCTCCTCGTCCCTCACCACCTCCAGGCAGCTGCCGATCGTGCGTGTCTCCTCGGGGTGGCCGGGCGCGGGCGTCCGCGCACACGGCCGTTCGAGCTCGGCGTCGGTGAGAGCGTCGGCCAGGCCGCGTATCAGCGCCATGCGGTCGACGCGCGCCGACATCACCTCCGCGAACGACGGACGCGCGGCCAGGTCGATGCCGAGGGCGGCCGTGTCCGCGCGCGGATACGCGGTCCGGGGGACGCCGGGCGGGTGGTACGGCAGCGGTTCGTCGAGGACCGTACGAAGCGCCCAGGCGTCGGTGACGAAGACGAGGTGGCACAGGGTCTCGACGAACGACCGCTCGTCGAGACCCGTTGGTGGCGGGCCTCTTCGGGCAGCCGCTCGGCGCGGGCGACCGCGTCCGACCAGAGCCGGTCGATCGTGTCCCACATCGCGCGGTGGTCGTCGGCCGTCCGCATGCCCCGCAGCTGCACGCGCTCGGGGTGTCGTCGGTCCAGCTCGGCGGCCACGAACGCGGTGACGTCGACGCCGTTGACGACGAAGTTGCTGACGTGACCGGACGTCTCGACGTCGACGAGCCACGAGTCGACGATCCTGACCCGGCTCAGGCCGCAGTCGACGAACGTCGTCGCGGTGAGGTCGGCGACCGCGAAGCGCGCACCGCGGAACGCGTCCGTGTGGTCGCTGTCGTACTCCCCCGCCGACCACCGGTGCGGACCGTGCTGTGCCGCTGCCATGGGCGGGCCCCTACTCGATGCCGTCGAGGAGGGCGAGCACGCGCCGGGTGAGCAGGGTGGCGGCGTGCTCGTCGTACGAGGGCAGGCTGTTGTCGGCGAACAGGTGCTGCTTGCCGGGGTAGAGGAACAGCTCGGCGGCGTCGGGGGCCGATTCGACGAGGGCGCGGGCCGCGTCGAGGTCGCCCTCGTCGACGAAGTACTCGTCCGCCTCCATGCCGTGGATCTGGACCGGGACCTGCCGCGGCCAGTCGCCGCCGAACTCCGAGGCCGGGACGCAGGAGTGGAACAGCAGCGCGCCCTTCGCGCCGGTCCGGGTCTGGGCGAGGTACTGCGCCGGCAGGACGCCCAGCGAGAAACCGGCGTACACCAGCTCGGCGGGCAGCTCGGCCGCGGCGGCCCTGCCGCGCTCGACAAGGGTGCCGAACCCGATGCCCTGGGCGTGCGCGCCGCCCTCTTCCAGGTTCTCGAAGACCAGTCCTTCGTACAGGTCCGGCACGTGGACGGCGTGTCCGGCTCCCCTGAGCGACTCGGCGAACGCGTGCACACCGGACGTCAGTCCGTGCGCGTGGTGGAACAGCAGTACTTCAGCCATGTCGGCCCCCTCCTTCGGCGCGCAGCCCGAGTGACTCCGCGGGACCGAGTATGGACCGGGGCACTGACATCGCCCGGCGGTCGCCGCGCACCCACGCCAAACACCTCGTCCGGTGGGCGGGTGAGGTGTTCGGCAGGCGCCCGGAGCCAGACGTTCCGCATTCCGTCCATCGGATGCGCGGCACGACGGCGGAGTGCTTCTTTGCCGAAGTGCGCGCCCCCTGAGCGCACTTGTCCCTGTTGATCCACAACGGGTTAGGTGAGCACCATGCTGCCGACCGGCAGCTGACGCGGGGAAAGGTGGTTGTGATGTCAGCTGCTGTGGTCGGTGGAATCGGCACGTGCCTGCCGGAGCGTGTCGTCGGCAATGACGACCTGACGGTCCGGCTGGACACCTCGGACGCCTGGATCCGTTCCCGTACCGGCATCGCACGGCGCCGGATCGTGGAGCCGGGCACCAGTACCAGTGATCTCGCGGTGGCCGCGGGACAGGCCGCGCTGGACTCCGCGGGGCACGGCGCCGACTTCGTCCTGCTGGCGACGACGACCCCGGACCGTCCCTGCCCGGCGACGGCGCCCGAGGTGGCGCATCGCCTGGGGCTCGGTGAGGTACCGGCGATGGACGTCTCGGCGGTCTGCTCGGGATTCGTGTACGCGCTCACGGTGGCGAGATCCCTGATGGCGTCCGGGACCTGCGCCCGCCCGCTCGTGATCGGCGCGGAGGTGTACACGTCGATCATCGACCCGCTCGACCGGGACACCGCGGTGATCTTCGGCGACGGGGCCGGGGCGGTCGTGCTGCGCGAGGGCGGGGCCACCGAGTCGGGTGCGCTGCGCGCCGTCGACCTCGGCAGTGACGGCTCGGGCTGCGAACTGATCACGGTGGCCGCGGGTGGCTCCCGCCGTCCCCGTGCCGACGGCGAACTCCCGCGCTCGCAACGGTACTTCCGGATGCAGGGCCGTACGGTGTACCGGCACGCGGTGCACCGGATGACCGCCTCCTCGCGGCTCGTGCTGGAGCGGGCCGGCTGGTCGCCGATGTCGGTGCGTGCCTTCGTCGGCCATCAGGCCAACCAGCGGATCCTCGACGCCGTGGGCGACCGGCTCGGCATCGGCGCCCCGCACCGCTTCGGGAACATCGCGGAGGTCGGCAACACCGCCGCCGCCTCCATCCCCCTCGCCCTCGCGGACACCGCCGCACGTGGCCTCGTACGGCCCGGCGAGCGCAGCCTGCTCACCGCCTTCGGCGGGGGCCTGACCTGGGGTTCCATCGCCCTGTCATGGCCGGCTGCGGTGCCGGTCCACGGGCACCTGCCGGTCCCCGCCGCGCGCCGGCCGTCCCTGGTCCCGGCCCCGGCGCCGGTGCCCTGTCAGAACGGACCGCAGCCGTGACACCCGTATGCCACGTGAGTGGATCGGTCGGATCGGATGAGCAGTCGTCCTCATGCCCGCTCGCGGACGCAGCCGCCCTCGTGATGTCCACGCCCCTGCGGCACCCACGCGCAGAGGCGGACCACGCCACCGGCTTCGCCCGACGGAGGACGTCATGAACATCTCGCGCCGCACCCGTACCGCGCTCACCCGGGCCACGGACAACCGGCTCTCCCGTGTCTACCTGGCCGCCGTCACCGCCACGACCGGCTACTTCCTCTTCGACGCCCTCTTCGTCGACCACCCGGACGCCTCCATGGCCTCCGTGGTGCCCTGGCTGCTGACCGCCCCGCTGAGCCTGCTGTACACCCTCCTGCCCGACGACACCCTCTCCCACGTCGCCCACAGGCTCCGCCGGCCGTTCCCCGGCACCGCACCCAGCGCCTGAAGGTCCCGCCTACTTCACCCCGCCCGCATCCAGCAGCGTCGACACCGTCGTCGTGGTCAGCCCTTCCAGCGTCTCGATCCCGGCACCGGCCCGGGCGCTCGCGCCGTCGAACACCAGCATCAACTGCCGGGCGAGAAGCTCGGGATCACGCGCACCACCCTGCTCGGCCTGCGCACGGAACACCTCTTTCATACGCCCCTTCGCGCCGCCCGCGACCACCGACGCCGGGTGCCCGGGGTCCTTGAGTTCGACGAGCGCGGCGAGGAACGGGCAGCCGCGGTACTCGGGCCGCACCGAGGCCGCCTCCACCCGTTCGAAGATGCCCAGGATGCGCTCGCGCGGTGTCCCGGCGTCCTGCGGATCCGGCGCGAGCTGCTTCTCGTACAGCGGAATCCGCCGTTCCAGGCTCGCCGCGAGGACGTCGTCCTTGCTCTCGAAGAGCTGGTACATCGACCGCTTCGAGACACCGGCCGACCGGCACAGCGCCTCGATGCCGACGGATACGCCCTCGCGGTAGACGAGGTCGGCCGCCGCGTCCAGCAACCGGTCCCTCGTGGACGCCTTGTCTGTAGTGGCCATAAAGGCAGGCTACCGTGCGGGACGAGG
The DNA here is from genome assembly GCF_044763085.1 of Streptomyces sp. NPDC096311. Classification (NCBI taxonomy): domain Bacteria; kingdom Bacillati; phylum Actinomycetota; class Actinomycetes; order Kitasatosporales; family Streptomycetaceae; genus Streptomyces; species Streptomyces sp. NPDC096311. The sequence continues at coordinate 327,973 of NZ_JBIWFN010000005.1, read as the reverse complement.
CAAGGAAACCGATCGGTCTCCCCAGGCCGCGTGGGCGCAATCACACGTGACACAGCGACTGAACAAGCGCTTGGATAGTGACGTTCGGACCCTGTGTCCCACCCCGCCGTGCCGCGCTGGAGGCCCCGTTGCTGTTCACATCCGTCGACGATGTCTCCGCGCGTCTCGCCGAGACCGGCTATCTGGCCTCGCCCGCGGTCGCGACCACGGTCTTCCTGGCCGACCGCCTGGGCAAGCCGCTCCTGGTGGAGGGCCCCGCCGGGGTCGGCAAGACCGAACTCGCCAAGGCCGTCGCCCAGGTGGCCGGGGCGCGACTGGTCCGGCTTCAGTGCTACGAGGGCGTCGACGAGTCCCGGGCGCTGTACGAGTGGAACCACGCCAAGCAGCTGCTGCGCATCAGCGCGGGCCGCGACGAGACGTGGGACGAGGCGCGCACGGACATCTTCAGCGAGGAGTTCCTGCTGGCGCGCCCCCTGTTGACCGCCATCCGCGGCGACGATCCCAAGGTGCTGCTGATCGACGAGACCGACAAGGCCGACGTCGAGGTGGAGGGACTGTTGCTGGAAGTGCTCAGCGACTTCCAGGTCACCGTCCCGGAGCTCGGCACGATCAGCGCGACCAGCCGGCCCTTCGTGGTCCTCACCTCGAACGCGAGCCGTGAGCTGTCGGAGGCGCTGCGCCGCCGTTGCCTCTTCCTCCACATCGGCTTCCCGGAGGAGGAGCTGGAGCGTCGCATCGTACGGCTGAAGGTGCCAGGTCTGGACGCGGCGCTGACGGAGTCGGTCGTGCGGGTGGTCGGCGCACTGCGCGAGATGGACCTGCGGAAGGTCCCCTCGGTCGCCGAGACGATCGACTGGGCGCGCACCCTGCTCGCGCTGGGCGCCGAGACCCTCGACGGGACCGTCGTACGTGACAGTCTCGGCGTGCTCCTCAAGCATCAGGACGACATCCTCAAGGCGGCCGCCAAGCTCGACCTGGACGCCATGTGAACGCGCCGACGGGCGTCGCCGAGCGGCTGACGGGACTGGTCGGCGCGTTGCGCGCGCATGGCGTGCGGATCGGTACCGGCGAGACGGTGGACGCCGCGCAGGCGGTGGCGGCGCTCGGCCTGACCGACCGGGAACTGCTGCGTGAGGGCCTCGCCGCCACCCTGTTGCACAGCACGGGGCAGCGCCGGGTGTTCGACCCCGTCTTCGACCTGTACTTCCCGCGTCTCGTCGGGGCGCCGATGTCCGAGGGGCAGGAGAGCGACACTCCCGCCGCCGACCGGGAGGAGCTGCGCGAGCGGCTCGCGGCCGCTCTCGCCGCCGGCGACCGCGAGACGCTGGAGCGGCTGGCGATCGAGGCGGTGGACGGCTTCGGGGGCTACGGTTCCTCGCCGGGGTCGGACGGCTGGTCGTCGTACCAGACGCTCGACCGGCTCCGCCCGCAGACACTGATGGCGCGCGTCCGTGACAGCGTCCGGGCACGGCAGGAGGGAGCGGCGGGGTTCGCCGACCGGCTGCTGGAGGACGAGATCCGGCGGCGTATCGAGGTGTTCCGCGCGCTGGTCGCCACGGAGGCGCGGCGCCGGGTCGCCGAGCGGCGCGGCCGGGACGAGTTGGCGCGGCATGCGGTGGCCCCGACCGCCGACCGGGTCGACTTCCTGTTCGCGGGGCGGGACCGGCTCGCCGAGCTGCGCAGGACGGTGCAGCCGCTGGCGCGCAAGCTGGCCACCCGGCTCGCCGCACGCCGCCGCCGGGCCGCGCGCGGCACCATCGACCTGCGGCGGACCCTGCGCGGTTCACTGTCCACCGGCGGGGTGCCCATGAAGCCGGTGCTGCGCAGGCGCCGCCCCGTCCGGCCCGAACTGGTGCTGCTGTGCGATGTGTCGGGCTCGGTGGCGGGCTTCTCGGACTTCACGATGCTGTTGGTGCAGGCGCTGCACGACCAGTTCAGCAAGGTGCGGGTGTTCGCCTTCGTCAACCGGATCGACGAGGTGACCGGCCTGCTCGTGCACGGCAGGGCCGATCCGGAGGGGCTGGGTGCCCGCATCCGCTCCGAGTCGACGCTGACGGGCTGGCACGGCAGCAGCGACTACGGCGTCGCGTTCGGCGAGTTCGCCGAGCGGTACGTCGACGCGGTGGGACCGCGCACGACCGTGTTCGTCCTCGGCGACGCCCGGACGAACATGGGCGACCCGAATCTGCCGGCCGTCCGGCGGTTCTCCGAACGGGCCCGCCGCGTCTACTGGTTGAACCCCGAGCCGCTCTCCCAGTGGGGTACGGGCGACTCGGCGGCGCCCGAGTACGCCGAGCTCGTCGAGATGCACGAGTGCCGCAACGTACGGCAGCTCAGCGGGCTGATCGGCCGACTGCTGCCGGTCTGACCGCCGGGGACACAACGGGACCGGCCTCTCCGTCTCCCTGCCTCCGTCACGCGACCAGCTGCGGGTACATCACGCCCAGATCCTCGGCCAGCTGGGCCTTGACCTGCCGGGTGAGGTCGTCCGCCAGCACCTCGAAGGCACCGGACTCGATGCCGTCGAGGGCCTGTGCCGCGACGCTCTCGGGCGAGGACTTCGGCGCGTCCACCTTCGCGGCCATGTCGGTGTCGACGTACCCGACGTGGAGTCCCGTGACGTCGATGCCGCGCGGCTTCAGGTCGAGGCGCAGGGAGTTGGTCTGCGACCAGAAGGCCGCCTTGGAGGCGCTGTAGGAGCCCAGGAGCCCCACCCACGACAGCACCGAGTGGACGTTGAGAAGGTGGCCGCCGCCGTTGCGCTCGATGATCGGCACGAAGGCGCGCGTGACGAGGAGGGGGCCGAAGAAGTTCGTCTCGAACTCGCGGCGGACGTCCTCGACGGGAGAGTCCAGGAAGTTCGCGTTCACGGACGCGCCCGCGTTGTTGATCAGGACGGTGACGTCCTGCGCGCGCTCGGCGGCCGCGGCGACGGACGCGGGGTCGCTCACTTCCAGCGCCAGCGGCACCGCGTCGGGGTGCGTGACGGTCCGCGGGTCGCGTGCGGTGGCGTACACCTTCGACGCGCCGCGCTCGTAGAGGGCCTGCACGAGCGCGCGGCCGATGCCGCGGCTGCCGCCGGTGACCAGGACGACCGAACCTTCGATGGATGTCATGAGAACTCCCGAAGCCATGGGGAAACCGATCGGTTTCCCTCCATCGAAAGAGTAAACCGATCGGTTTCCGAGGGCAAGGCGGGAGGCGGTCAGGGACGGCAGGAAAAGGAGGGGCCAGGGAGCGGACACGAAAACGGCTCGCCCCGGTGGACGGGGCGAGCCGTTGACCCTGTCCAGGTCAGGACGTGACGCCCGCCGTCTCCACGACAGCCTCGTCCGCCGCGGCGTCGTCGGTGGCGGCGGCCTTCTTCTCGACCGTGTACTCCTGGGCCGCACCCCTGGTCAGACCGACCAGCGCCACGGCCACGATCAGCACGAACGCGACCCCGGCGATCGCGAAGCTCAGCGTGAACTGGCTCTCGGCGGGCAGCGCGGGCGCGCCGGCGGGCAGATGCTGGATGGTCTTGGACGCCAGCAGCGAGGTGATCACGGCACTGGCGATCGCGCTGCCGACGGAACGGGAGATGGAGTTGAGTCCGTTGGCGATGCCGGTCTGGTGGTGCGGCACGCTCGCCACGATGAGCGCGGGCATGGCCGCGTAGCCGAAGCTGATCGCGACACCGATCAGCAGGCCCGCCAGGATGACCGACGTGGAGGTGTCGTGCGCCAGGGTGAGCCACGCGAAACCGGCGACTCCGAACACCGCGCCCACGGCGAGGGTGAACCGCGCCCCGATCCGCCCGACGAGGATCCCGCCGAACTGTGCGGCGAGCAGCGAGATCAGCGTGGTCGGCAGCAGGTACTCGACCGAGGCGCGCAGCACCGAGGCGCCGAATCCGTACCCGGTGAGCTCCTTCGGCATCTGCGCCAGGTACGCGACGCCGATGAACTGGGAGAACATCGCGAAGCCGAGGAAGAGGCCGGCGAGGTTCGTGAAGAGCACCGGGCGGTGGGCGAACATCCTCATGTCCACCATCGGCTCGCGGACCTTGCGCTCGACCAGGACCCAGACGCCCGCCATGACGACCGCGGCGACGAACAGGCCGATGGTGCGGGCGGAGGACCAGCCCCACTCGTGTCCCTGCGAGATCGGCAGCAGGAGCAGGACGAGCAGCGCGGCGAGCGTTCCCGCGCCGAGCCAGTCGGTACGGCCGCCGGTCGTCGAGCGTGCGGAGGGAACACGCAGGACGACGCCGGCCAGGGCGAGGGCCGCGAGCCCCACGGCGAGCCAGAACACCCGGTGATAGTCGGGGTCCGAGCCCCTCGTGAGCAGTCCGGCCGCGACCAGGGCGAGTCCGCTGCCGACCGCGAGCGTGCCGCTCACCAGCGCCATCGCGCCGTGCAGCTTCGCCGGGGGTATCTCCTCGCGCAGGACCGAGAGGGCGAGCGGGAAGATCGCCGTGGCCGCGCCCTGGAGCACCCGGCCGACGATCAGCCACAGCAGCGAGGTGGTGGTCGCCGCCAGCACCGAACCGGCGATCATCAGCAGCAGAACCCCGATCAGCGTGGGCTTCTTGCCGTGCATGTCGCCGAACCGGCCGAGCAGCGGGGTGAAGACCGCGGCGGACAGCAGGGTCGCGGTGGTGACCCAGCTGACGTTGGCGGTGGTGGTGCCGAGGTCGCTCTGGATGATGCTCAGGATCGGTACGACGAGGGTCTGCATCATCGAGACGATCATGGCCGCGAGGCCGAGGACCAGGACGAGTGAGAGGTCGCCGGTGGGGCGCCCGGGCGCCACGCGATCTGTGGGTGTCACGGTGTTCTTCCGTTTGGTCAGGACGTCGAGCAATCACGGAGAGTGATGCCGTGAAACTTGAAGACCGCAAAGCTGTAGAGCCTAAAAGTTTGAGGTCCTCAAGTAACTCGATAGAGGTAAGCATCGAAGGTTGAGGTAGTCAAGTTTCGGGTTACGCTGAATCCATGTCCGCGACATCTGGAACGAACCGCTCCACCGAGGCGTCCGACACCGGACCCCTCACCGTCTCCAACGTCATGCTCCTCGACACCCTGTGGGCGTCGATGGTCAGCCTCTACGCGGATCTCACCAGCGCCGCCGCCGCGCACGGCCTCACCTACAGCCAGGCCAAGGCGCTCAACGTACTGCGCCAGGGCCCGGCTCCGATGCGGGCCCTGGCGGGCACACTCCGCTGCGACGCCTCGAACATGACCGGGATCATCGACCGGCTGGAGGCCCGCGGCCTCGTCTACCGCGAGCCCAGCCCCACCGACCGGCGGGTCAAGAACGTCGTCCTGTCGGAGGACGGGGCGGCCGCCGTGTCAAGCATCCGCGACGGTATGCACGGCACCCACCAAGCCCTCGACTCACTCAGCGACGCCGAGCGGTCCACCCTCGAAGGCCTGCTCTCGCGCCTGTTCGTCGCCGAGGACGACCGGGCCTCCTGACCCCCGAACGGGACGCCCTGGCCGAGCAGTTCCTCCACCTGCCCCGCTCCTCCTAGGGAGGGACCCAGGGATTTCCCGGAAGAACCGGGGGTTTCTCCGTCCTAACCTCGCTGGTGATCGGCCGGGGCGGTGTACGAACCCCCGGGCAGACGCAGGGGGTGGTCGCGGTGGGCAGTGCCGATGTGATCGCCGATGTGTCCGACATCCTGGTGCACGTTCTGACCGCGGCGGTCCGCGAATCCGACGCCCACGCCCGGGTGCGGCTCGTCGAACTCGTCGGGCAGCGGGCGGCGGCGGCCATGGAGCGCTCGGCCTCGAACTCTTCCTGTACGAGGTGGCCGAGGACCCGAGCGCACGCAACCGCCCGTCCACGACGCCCTCCTCTTCCGCGGGCAGCAGCGCGTCGGGGGCGTGTCCGAGCAGTTCCAGCGCGCGCTGAAGATCGCCGCTCGGGACGTCGCCGGCCGCGGCGGGCACCAGCAGGGCGGCCCTGGCGGGGTCGGGGAGCCGGGCCAGCGTCGGGAGATGGGTGTCGCGCAGCCGTTCGCCGGGGGCGAGCGGGTCGTCGAGGGGCAGGTGTCCGGAGCACTGGCCCGGGGTGAGGACGGCCGGCAGTTCGGTGAGGGCGAGCGGGTTGCCCTCGGCGACGGCGAGCAGTCGGTCGGCGACGAATCGGCGCAGCGGGTGCCGGGCGGAGTGCTGGAGCAGGGTCCGCGCGTCGGCCGGGTCCAGCGGTCCGAGCCTCAGCTCCGGTACGCCGGTGACGGCGGGGCGCAGGGCAAAACCGGCGGCCGATCCGGCGGCGGATCCGCGGTGTTCGGCCGTGAGGAGCAGGACGATCGGCTCTTCGGCGATGCGCCGCGCCACGACGAGCAGTGCTTCCCTCGACGGGGTGTCGAGCAGATGCGCGTCGTCGATCGCGAGCAGGAGAGGACGCCGTGCGGCCGCGGCGCCGAGCAGTCCGAGCGTCGCCGCGCCGACCGCGAGCCCGGTGTCCCCCGGCCGCTGCTGTCCGGTGGCCAGCAGATGGCCGAGCAGGTCGCGCTGGGGTGCGGGCAGTCGTGGCAGATCGCAGCGGCAGGCCTGGACGACCTGGTGCAGACCCGCGTAGCGCAGCCCCGATTCGGCCGCGGTGCCCGCGAGATACACCGCCCGGACGGTGTCGTCGAGGGTGAGGATCCTGCGGAGCAGGGTGGTCCGTCCCAGACCCGGTTCTCCTCCGACGAACAGCGCGCCACCGCGCCCGGATGCCGTGTCACGGAGCAACCGGGCCACCGCGGATGCTTCAGCGATCCTCCCGAGCACATTCTGCGCGGCGCCACGGGAATCAGACGCGTGGCCCCGCGTCGCCGGTGCCGCTTCCCCCCTGCGTCAAGCTTGGCACGCATCACTGCGACGAAACCCGGAAATACCCAGACATTCACCCTTCCGCTTCGGCCGAGCAGTGGCGGCGCTCCCTCTCGGCCGCGGCGCGGATTGTACGTGCCGCGCGTCCCCGGACCAGGAAATTTCTGGCCTGTTTTTTACCAGCCGACTGGTGTGAGAAGAGCCGCCTGGCCCGCGACCTCAGCGTCTTCATTCGGCTGATCAACCGAACAGTACGCCGTAACCAATCGTGTCCGAATTTGAAACGACGAGTTCACAGGCTCGCAAGTTTCCCCTGTGTCCATAGCGGAGAACCCGCAGATCACAGGGGTTGAAAAGGTTTCCTCCCTTTCTGCGAGACGGGCCAAGAGGTGCGCGTGATGGACGAACTGCGTGTGCTGTCGATCTATGAAGGATTCTTCTCGGGCGGGGCCCGGATCGTGCACAGTGATGTGGTGCTGGGGCTCCATGAGGGTGGCCAGCGGCATGCGGTGCTGAGCGTGAATGGCGAAATGTATCGGGAGGAGACCCGACAGCGGATGGAGGACGACGTCTGCTACCGGTCACTGACCGCGGCAGGCGTGCCGGTCACCTCGCTGGGCCGCACCCCCGCGGCACCCGGCGGCCCCGAGACCTTCACCGGGCCGGAGCTGGCCGCCACCACGCGGGCGGTGGCCGCCGCCGACGTCATCCTGTCCCTCAAGGAGCAGCCGCTCGGCCTGCTCAACCAGGCAGGCCTGCCCCGGCGGCCCGTCGTGGTCTGTCTGCACCGCTCCGACCCCGAGAACCAGGGGACGGCCCTGGACGAGCTGCGGACGGCGGTCGCCGACGGCCGGATCGCCGCCGGGATCTGTTGCGCCGAGTCGACGCGCGCCGCGTACGCCGCGGCCGGGATCCCGGCCGGACTGCTGCACGTCATCCCGAACGGCGTGGATCTGCTGCGATTCCGCCCCGACCCGTTCAGACGCGCCCTGCTGCGGACGTCGCTGGGCATCCCGGAGCGTGCGCCCGTGATCGTCTTCGCGGCGCGCTACGCCACGATGAAGAACGTTCCGCTGTTCCTCCGGGCGGCCCGCGCCTGGTTGCGCCGGCAGCCCGACGGCCACGTCCTGATGTGCGGCGCGGGCATGACGCGGGACAACGGCTGGCTGCGTGAGGACATCGCCACGGCGTTCGGCGAGGACGCCCCGCTCGCCGAACGCCTCTCCCTGCTCGGCGTACGCCACGACATGGAGACCGTCTACGCGGGCGCCGACGTGGTGTCGCTGACCTCCTCCAGCGGCGAGGCGGCACCGCTGTGCCTGATCGAGGGCATGATGTGCGGGGCCGTGCCGGTCGCCACCGATGTCGGCGACAGCGCCTCGATCGTGACCGGGCACGGCTTCCTCACCCCGCCCGACCCCGAGGCGATCGCCCTGGCCTGGTCCGAGGCGGTGGCGCGGGGCGCCGAGTTCGCGCCGGCCCTGGCCCTCAGCCGCGAACGGTTCAGCCGCACCCGGATGATCGCCGCGTACGCCGCGCTCATCGAGCAGGTGCGCAGCAGGTCGGGCCGGGTGCCTCTCCCGGAACCCTTCTGAGAGAGCCCGCCGGGAAGGGGCGCCCCCGGGGGCGCCCTGGGGCCTACGTACGCCGCACGGGGTCAGGCCTCCTTCTCGCCCAGTTTCTCGACGTACTCCCGCGCCTTGTCCACACCGGTCTCGATCTTGTCGGTGTACTTGCCGTCCGTCTTGTCGTCGACGATGTCGCCGGCCTTCTCCAGTCCGTCGGAGATCGTGTCGCCGTGCGCCTCGGCGAGTTCCTCGGCCTTGTCCTTGAGGTTCTTCAGGTTGTCGAACACGCGTGACTCCTCCTCCGACGGCACTGCCTGATCAGGGTCACGATCCCACCCGGCCCTCGACGGCCGACAGGCCCACGGTGCGGCGCCCTTGAGCAAAGGGAGCGAACGGCGCGGACCGACCCGGCCCGCCGGAACCCGGCGCGCCCCCGCGCGGGTGCGCCGGTGCCCGGGTGCGCGCCGCACAGCACCTCGTTGCACAACACCTCGTTCGTGGCAGGTTCTGGACAAGAATGGGGCAAGCCCCGGGACGCCCGAGGGGGCCGACCAGTACGCCGAGGCCCGCACCTCACCGGGCGTCGTCGCGCCGGGAGCCCACGGCGCCGCCTGCAGCGGTCTGAACAACTTGCCGTCCGCCGACGGGAGTTGGCGGAACGTCACCGATCTGCCGTACGACTCCGACGACCCGCGCTACCGCGACTTCGCCTCCAACTCCAGCGGCGGTTCGGGCAACGGCCCGTGCCGTCCTCGTTGCCGACGGAGATGCCGCGCGCGAAGCCCTGGTCGTCACGGCCGACGGGTGCCTCGCCGTCGCCACCGTCCTCGGCGTGGTCCACCGCGCCCCGGGCCGTACGGCATGGCAGCGCGTCGGCCGGCTCCCGGCGGTCGCCGTGCTCCAGCTGAGGCTGAGCCCGGACGGCGGCCCGCTGCGGGCGGCCACCCACGGCCGCGGCATCCACACGATCAAGGTGCGCGACTGCGGCTGACCCGCACGCACGAAGGAGGGGTTGACCCGCCGCCGCAAACGGCGGGTTCACCCTTCCTTCGCGTACGGGACCACACTCACCCGGAGCGTGAACGCGGTGCGCGCCGCGCCCGCCACGTCCGGAGCCTTCGCCGTCACCGTGATCCCGGCCGATCCGCCCCGTAGGCTCACGCACCGCAAGGTGGCACGGCCGGTCCCGTCGGCGTCGACGCGCCATCCGGAGACCAGCACCACCGCGGGCGCCGCACTCCGGACGGCCGTCCATCGCCGGTCGTCGACACGTGGCCGCAGGGTGAGCGCGACCACCGCCCCGGATCGCACGCACAACCGCCGTTCGACCGCGTCCCCCGGCGAGACGGTGACCTCCACCCGCCCAGCGAAGCAACCGGCCACCGGGGCGGCGGATCCGGGGCCCGACGCGGACGGTGCTCCTCGCCCCGGCTCCGCCGTCCCCCTCGTAGACGCACTCGTGGAGGCGCTCGTAGAGGCACTCGTGGGTCCGGACGACGGTCCCCGTCCTGCGCCTCCCGGTCCACCGCACGCCGCGAGCAGCACCACTCCGGCGACCACCGACCGACCGGCCCACCACCGCATCGCGCACCTCCGCCCGTCCGGCCCGTTCCCCGACGAGCACCAGCATGCCCGCCTCCCGAGAACCGTGCGGCGTGAGCGCCGACGTCGACGGGCTGAAAGTCTCGCCCAGGGCGGCGGCCCCGAGTCGTCGGCCTTCCGTCAGGGGTGTCCGACCAGCGTGGTGACGACGTGGTCGACGGCGTCGGCGTACAGGTCCGGGCGCAGGACGCCGAGGACGGCCGCCGCCGCGGCGGCCGTCAGGAGCCAGGGCTCCCAGCGGCCGCTCGACGGGCCCCTCATCGGACGCGCTCCGCGATCCTGGTGGCCCGGCCGAGCAGCCACTCCAGCGGGCCGCGCGCGAAGTGGCGGGACCAGAGGGCCGCGAACACGGTCACGGCCACGAGGAAGCCGAGCAGCACGTGCAGCGGGAAACCTGGCAGTTCCTCTATGCCCAGGGCGCGGATGGCGACGATGTGGAAGACGTACGCGGTCAGGGACATCGTGCCCACCGCGATGACCGGAGCGGCCAGTCGGCGAAAGCGCGGGAGGGTGTCGGTGGCGGCGAGGCAGGCGACCAGGACCGCGATGGCCACGCCGGTGTTGGCCACGACCGAGAGGGTCGTCTCGCTGTGCGGCGAGGCCGCCAGCAGCCAGGCCGGGGTGGTGCCGGTCGGGTAGCCCGCGGTGTCGGACCACCACGCCGACATGACCGAGCCTCCCTCGCCCCAGCCGGAGGCCCGGAGTGCGGAGGCGGCGCCGGGGACGAGACGCAGGGCCAGGAAGGAGCCGCCGTAGCCGAGGACGGCCAGCGAGACACCGGTGATCGCGAGGCGTGTGCGGACGACGGTGGAAGCCAGGTCCAGCCGGGCCACGGCCATGCCGGCGACGACGAACGGGATCCAGGCCAGGGCCGGGTAACCGCCGGTGAAGAGCAACGAGACGATGCCGTCCGCGTCGGCGGGCCAGGCCCAGATCCCGCCCGGGCCACCGCCGTCGCCGCCACCGGGGTTGAGGACCTGCTGCACCGCGTACAGGACCTGAGGCAGGATCAGCGCACCGCTCACGGCGATGACCGCCAGCGGTCGGGCGCCGAGCCGGTACAGCGGCAGGACCAGCAGGAAGTACACGCCGTAGAAGGCGAGGATCACCTCGACCGGGGTGCCGGTCAGGGTGAGCGCGCTGCCCAGGACCAGCAGGATGAGGGCTCGGATCACCACCTTGGCGACCGCCTGGCGGCCCGCGCGGCCGGTCTTGGGGGTACGGCGGCCCGTGATCAGCACGATCGAGAAGCCGGCCAGGAAGGCGAAGAGCGCGGAGGCCCGGCCGTGAGCCAGTTCCATGAAGAAGCCGGTCGCCCCGCCCTCGGACGGATCGGGGCCGACGTGGGCCGCGTACATCCCGAAGACCGCGAGCCCCCGGGCGAGGTCCACTCCGGTCAGGCGCCCCACCGGGGGCCGGATGTCGGGGAGTTGCGTGGTTTCGGACGCCTCCGGTCGGGGCCGTGCCAGGAGCGCCGTGTCGTGCGCGTTGTGCGTCATGGCTCACAGGCTCGAGAGAATCGCCGGTCGCGCAGTATCCGGCAGGCGTCCGGTCCACACCCCCCGGACGACTGGAACCGACCCGCCGGGTGGCCGGGCCGTTCCCCCGGAGCGCCGCACCGGGCGTTTCCCGTTCTACGGTCACAGTGACGACAATCGACATCGAGGACATCGATGACATCAAGGACGAGGCGGAACGTACGTGATCCGGGTAGTGGTGGTGGACGACGAGGCCCTGGTGCGGTCCGGTTTCGAGCTCATCCTCGGCGCGGCCGACGACATCGAGGTCGTCGCGACCACGACGGGCGCGGAGGCCGTGGACGCGGTACGGCGGGAGGGACCGGACGTCGTACTGCTGGACATCCGGATGCCGGACGTCGACGGTCTGACCGTGCTGCGGCACCTGCGGGCGCTGCCGGACGCGCCCGTGGTGGCGATGCTGACGACGTTCGACGCCGACGAGTACATCCTCACCGCGCTGCGCTCGGGGGCGGCCGGCTTTCTGCTCAAGGACACCGAGCCGGACCAACTCGCGCAACTGGTGAGGACCTTGTGCGCGGGCGGTGTCGTGATGTCACCGAAGGCGTCCCGTGCCGTGTGGCAGAGCCATCCGGGCGCGACCGCCGCGGACGACGAGGAGGCCGCCCGCGTCGGACGGCTCACCGAACGGGAGCGCGAAGTGCTGGTGCTCATCGCGGAGGGGCTGTCCAACGCCGACATCGGCAGTCGTGTCCACCTCAGCGCCGGCACCGTCAAGGACCATGTCAGCGCGATCCTGACCAAGCTGCGCGTGAACAGCCGGGTGCGGGCCGCGCTGCTCGCCCAGCGGGCGGGCCTGCTGGACGGGCGGAACCGGTCGGAGGACCCGCGATGAACGGGGGCAGGCCGTGGTGGGCGCGGCTCCCGGATCCGGCCGTCGACGCCCTGGTCGTCGCCGTGGCCGCCGTGGACGTCCTGATCAACCTGGGGGACTCGAGCCGCCTCGCGACGGCGGCGACAGCCGTGGCCTGTGCCGCGCTCGCCCTGCGTCGCCGTTTTCCGCTCGCGGTGTTCCTGCTGACGCTGCCGGCCAGTCTGATGGTGGACATCGTCTTCGCCCCGTTCGCCGCACTGTTCACCCTCGCCGAGCACTCCCGCGACCGTCGGCTCCTGGTCGCGGCCGCCTTTCTGTTCGCCGTCGCCTCCGCCGTGCCCTGGCCCCTGGGCAACGTCGGCTCACACGAACGCGCCTGGACGCTGATCTACTTCTTCTACACCCTGGCCACGGCCGCCGCCCCCGTGCTGCTCGGCCAACTCGTCCAGGCCCGGCGGGACTTGGCCGACCGGCTCGCGGAGATCGAGAAGGCCCGCGAACACGAGCGGCTGCTGCACTCCCAGGCCGTCCTGGCCCGGGAACGTGCCCAACTGGCCCGCGAGATGCACGACGTCGTCTCCCACCAGGTGAGCCTGATCGCCGTACAGGCGGGTGCCCTTCAGGTCGCCGCCAAGGATCCGCACTTCAAGGAGGGCGCCCGCACCATCCGTTCACTGAGCGTCGACACGCTCGACGAACTGCGTCACATGGTCGCGTTGTTGCGGGCCTCCGGGGGCCGCGTCGGCGAACTCACCCCGCAGCCCACACTCGCCGACCTGCACAAGCTCGTGTCGACCAGTGGCATCGAGACGACCCTGACGGGTGAACTCCCCTCCGCCATCGCCACCCCCGCGCAACGCGCCCTCTACCGCACCGTGCAGGAGTCCCTGACCAACGTACGCAAACACGCGCCCGGCGCCGCCGCCACCGTCCGCCTGTGGCATTCCGACGACCGCTTCGGCGTCACGGTGATCAACAACGCCCCCACCCGCCCCTCGCTGCCGCTGCCCGGCTCACAGCAGGGCCTCGTCGGTCTCCGGGAGCGCGCCGAACTCCTGGGCGGGGCGTTCGAGTCCGGGCCCACCCCCGACGGCGGCTACCGCGTGACGCTCCGCATCCCGACGGACACGGCCTGAGCCGCGACGCCGCGGCCCAGGCCTGATCCAGACGACAGGCCCTGGGGCAAAGGCTCACGCCCGTACCGCACACCGGCTTGGGGCGTGCGGTACGGGCGTGGTGTGCGACGCTCGTCCCCCGGGGCGGCGTCAGCCCTGGCGGGCCTTGAAACGCGGGTTCTTCTTGTTGACGACGAAGACCACGCCCCGTCGACGGACCACCTGAGCCCCCGGCTTGGACTTCATCGAACGCAAGGACTTGCGCACCTTCATGGATCTGTCCTCCTCGTGCTGTGAACTGTCGATCCCGCCGTCAGCGCCGCGGCGAGGCCGTACGGCCGTAACGCCGCTCGAAGCGCTCCACGCGGCCCGCGGTGTCCAGGACCCGCGAGGTCCCGGTGGAGAACGGATGGCTCGCCGACGAGATCTCGACGTCGATCAGCGGGTAGGTGACCCCGTCCTCCCACTCGATCGTCTTCGACGAGTGCGCGGTCGAACGGGTCAGAAACGCCATGTCCGCAGCCCGGTCACGGAAGACGACGGGGCGGGATTCGGGGTGGATGCGGGGCTTCATGAGGTTGCCTCCCTTGTGCCGGTCGACGGTTCCGGCTCCGTGACGGTCGACGGCCTGGTGACGGTCGACCGTCCTGTGACGCTCCGCCCGGTGTCGCCGGGCTCGGCTCAGCGCTCCTCGCGGAACGGAACGTGCTCACCGACCACCGGGTCGTACTTACGCAGGACGAGCCGGTCGGGGTCGTTCCCGCGGTTCTTCCGCGTCACGTAGGTGACGCCGGTCCCGGCTGTCGACCTCAGCGTGACGACGGGTCGCGCGCTGTTGCGTGCCATGAGGTCCTCCTTCCGCCCACATCACGCGATCTTGACTCGCGCATGTCAGCTACGTGTGCTGTAACAGCGGACCTGGTCGGCGCATTCCCGGGCGGCAGGGAGGCTGGGGGCGAAACGAAACAAGCCCCGCCTCCGGAACACAGGAGGCGGGGCTGTGGAGCGCCGGGCAGGCCTTGCACCTGCATCTCCCCGCAGGAAGCGGGGCATCTTTCCTTGGACCACCAACGCGAGGCCGACCGCCGGATTCTTCCGGCGGGCTGCTCAAGATCAATCATAGCGCAGCCGGAGCGGTGCATGACACCGCCAGGGTTGCCGCGTGTCCAGGAAGGCCCAGGAGCCATCGGCGGCGGTCGCCGCCGCGCGCCCGCCGGCCGAAGGGTGGCAGACCCGCGGGACGCCGACTGTCCCTCCCTTCCGAGTTCGCATGCGGGCCGGAGCAGACCACTACCGCTTCCGGCGGCCGTGCGTGCGGCTGCGGGAGGTGCGGCGATGAGCGAGAGCCCCTCGTCCGGTACCTCCCGGGCCGAGCCGTGCCCGGCCGACTCCCGGACGTGGTCGTCCCCGGCCGCCCACGAGGATTTCGACGGCACTCACGAAGTCGAGTGAACGGCCCTCACGGAGTCGCGTGAGCCGAGGCAGTTGTCTCCGCGCACCGGCGCCCGTCCGGAGACACACATGCGCCGCGCGCGCCGCTACGCGCCCTTGCGCTCCTCCGGTGCGTCGCCAGAAGGTACCTGTTCCGAAGACCGAAACCGCACGGCGGGACGAACGGGGAGCGGTGTGAGTGAGCAGCCCGAGGCCGAGGCCGGTCTCAACGAGTTGAGGGACGGCCTCAAGGAGATACGCGAGGCGCAGCAGCGCCGCGAAGGCGACCTGAAGACCCTGCACGACCGGTTCGGCACACTGTCCGGGGGCCTGGAGGCCCTGCGCGGCAGAGCCAACGAACTCGCCCTCCAGGTCGAATCGGTGGGTTCCGCCACCGAAGATCTGCGGGAGGGGCTGTCCCGGACCCGGTCCGAGCTCGGCCAGGTCAAGGCCGAACTCACAGACTTCCGGTCCCAGTACGAACGCGACCAGGCCGTCCTCGCCGCGCAGTTCGAGCTCGACCGGATCACCGAGGACTGGCAGCGCAGGTTCGGCAACCGGGAAAAGGTGCGCTCTCTCGCTCGTGGCCTGGTCAAACAGCTGACCCCGCAGCTGGTGAAGAGCGGGGTGCTCAGGACCGACAACCTCCGGCTCTTCGTGGAGCAACACCTCGTCCACGACCCCGACTTCTGGCTCGCCCACGCAACCCTGGCGGTCGCCGCCCGACTGGACGGGGACGACGAAGTCCGGCTCACCGCGATGGGGCAGGCGCAGGGGCTCGACCTCGGCAAAGCCAACCTGTTCTTCTCACTCGCCGCGGCCAGGCTGGGCGAACACGAACGGGCGGGGAACTGGATGGACGGCTACCTTCAGCACGCCGTCGACCCGGATCGGCTCGGCAGGGACTTCCTCGTGGTCCTCGACGCCGTCGCCAGCCGCGAACTCGGCGACCTCGCTCACAGCTACGCCCGGCAGGTGATGGTGCGCTGGGGCACCGAGGCGGCGGCGGGCGGGACGGCGGCCAGGGCGAGTGTGCGGCGGTGGACACCCCAGCTGCGCAAACTCCTCGCCTCACCCGGCGACCGGTTCGAGTCCCTGGGCCAGGCGTACGACGGGGACTGGCCGGCGCTCCTCGAACACTGGCGGCTCGCCACCGTCACCACAGGCACCCTCGCCCACCTCCGCAAGGAGTTCCCACCCTCGAACCGCACGGCGTCCGCCTCCGGACGTTCCCGCTACGCCGAGACGGCCATCGACCGCCTCATCGGCCATCTCGAACCCGATGAGGCTGCCCTGCACACCAAGAAGGAGGCGCTGCTCCGGTTCGTCGAGCACCGGGGCGACGAGAAGGCGGCACAGGAGGAGCACGAGCTGCGTCAAGGGGCGGACGCCGAGGTCATGGACTTCACGACGCTCCTCGACAACGCCGTTTTCAAACCGAGTCAGATCGCACTCGGAGACGACGCGCGCCGCCTCGCCCTCATGCAGATGCTGCCCAACCTGTGCACCGCCGCCGAGGAGCTGGTGGTGGCCTCGCTGAGCCACCGGCCTGCGACCATCCGTATCGCGATCGACGGCTGGCACGCTCTGCTGCCGACCGACCCCGCCGCGTCCGTCGACGGGAAATCCCTGGCCGACGAGCTGGAGAGCGAACTGCTCGAACGTACGGAGGCGGAGGCCGCGGCTGTCGACCGCAACCTGCCGCGGCGCGTAGGGGGCACCGCCGGTGGACTGTCCGCCGTCGTCCTGGCCCCCTTCCTCCTCGGCGGCTTCTTCCTGGCACTCGCGTTGCTGGTCGGTGCCTTCGCCGGGGTGTGGGGGGTGTTGGACGTGACGCGGGTACCGACCGAGCGCGGCAGGATCCGCGAGGCCGGCGTGGTGCGGCGGCGCAGTGCGCAGCGCCGGTTGCAGGATGTGCTGAGCCGGCGCATCGAGTTCTTCGCCGAATGGAACGAGCATGTCGCGCGGCTGCCCGAGCTGTGCGCCTGGAACCCGACGGGCAAGTGACGCAATCATGGAATCAGGACGTGTCCTCGATCGGCGCTACAAGCTGGAGTCGCCCCTCGGCCGCGGCGCCCAGGGCTCCGTCTGGCTCGGACTCGACCTCCGCCTGAACCGGCCGGTCGCGGTGAAGGTGGCCACACTGCACCGTCACCCCGGACAGGGCGAGCACTCCGAGGAACTGAACCGGCGCGTCGAGCGATTCCGCAAGGAGGCTCAGGCGATGGCGCGCATCCGTAACCGGCCCCATGTCGCCGTCATCTACGACCACGGCGAGGACGGCGACATCCTGTACTCCGTCATGGAGTACATCGAGGGCAGGCCGCTCTCCGCCCACACCGGGCAGGGTCGGCACCTCACCCTGGAACAGACCGTGCGCTGGACGAGGCACATCTGCGACGGCCTCGCCGACGCCCACGAGGCGGGCGTGGTGCACCGGGACGTCAAACCCGGCAACATCGTCATCGACACCACCGGATCCGCCAAGGTCGTCGACTTCGGCCTCGCCCGCTTCATCGACGCGTCCTCTACGCACGCTCCAGGGTGGGGCACCGTTCACTACGCTTCCCCCGAACGGCTCCGTGAGGAGTCCGGCAGCGCTCTCTCCGACCTCTACTCACTCGGCTGCGTCGTGTACGAGATGCTCACCGGCTGGTCTCCCTTCGGTCACATCTCGGATCCCTATGCCGTCATGTGGCACCACGTGGAGAAAGTGCCCGCCCCGCCGGGCGCGCTGCGTCCCGGCATCCCCAGGCCTCTCGACTCCCTCGTGCTGAGACTGCTGGAGAAGTCACCCGGGAACCGGCCACCCGACGCCCGAGCCGTGGCCCGGGCGGTCCAGCAGATCGCGTACGTCTCGGACGACTCCGCGGATCCACACGTCGACACGCGCCATATCGCCGAGATCCAGAACTTGGAACGGTTCATCCAGCTGCACGCCGACGGCCCCCGGGCCATGGACACGGACGTCCTCGACGCACGCGCCCGGCACGCCAGGCTCACCGGCGAGTCGGGCGACTCCCGAGGCGCCGCCGCACTCTGCCAGCGCCTGGGGCAGGACTGCGCGCGCCTGCTCGGCCCCGATCACCACCGTGTCTTCGAGGCCTACCGGGAGGCGTCGCGCTGGAAGGAAGGCACCGGCTGAAGCCCCGTATCTCCCTCGGTACGTCCCTTCCTGCGTCATGCTGGCGTCGAAGGGCTACGGGCTATGGGCTACGGGCTACCAAGTGACCGGCAGCGCGACGACGCCGTACGCCATCGCGTCTTCCTTGAAGTCGATCTCCTCCAGCGTGGTGGCCAGTCGCAGTGTGGGCACGCGCCGGTAGAGCGTGCCGTAGACGACCTGGAGCTCTACGCGGGCGAGTTGTTGGCCCAGGCACTGGTGGACGCCGAAGGCGAACGCGTTGTGCTGGCGGGCGTCGCGGAGCAGATCGAGACGGTCGGGCTCCGGGAAGGCCTCCGGGTCCCAGTTGGCGGCGGGGAGGGAGACGATGATTCCGTCACCGCCCCGGATGACCTCGCCGCCGATCTCGATGTCCTCCAGGGCGATCCGGCGCTGGCCGGTGTGGGCGATGGTCAGGTAGCGCAGCAGTTCCTCGACCGCTCCGGCCACGGCCTTGGGATCGTCCGTCTCGCGCAGCAGGGCGAGCTGCTCCGGGTGCTCCAGCAGCGCGAGGGTGCCCAGCGCGATCATGTTCGCGCTGGTCTCGTGCCCGGCAATGAGCAGGATGACGGCCATGAGGGACGCCTCCCCCATGGTCAGTTCACCGGCCTTGACCAGCGCCGCCAGGTCGGACAGGGCGTCTTCGGCGGGGTTCTCCGTCTTGGCATGGATCTGCCGGGCCAGGTAGTCGCCGAGCGCGACGCTCGACTCGCGGTCCTGCTCGGCCGATGACGTCTGGCTGACCGCGACGGTGGCGTGGTGCTGGAAGAACTCGTGGTCCTCGTAAGGGACTCCGAGCAGTTCGCAGATCATCAGCGTGGGAATGGGCAGACCCAGCGCCTGGACCAGGTCGGCCGGCTTCGGCCCGGCCAGCATCGCGTCGATGTGCTCGTCGGTGACCTTCTGGATGGCGGGGCGCAGGGCCGCCATCCGCTTGGCGGTGAAGGAAGAGGTCAGCATCCGGCGGAGCCGGGTGTGGACGGGGGCGTCCGTGTTGAAGAGCGTGTCGGGGTGGTGGTGCGCGTTCTCCGCCATGGCCTTCTTCGGGAACGGAAAGCCGGGCCGCTTGTCGTCGACGCTGACGCGGGGGTCACCGAGGACGGCCCGCAGGTCCTCGTGGCGGGTGATGAGCCAGGGGGTGCTGCCGTCCCAGATCCGCACCTTGCTGATCGGCTTCTCCTCGCGGATCTCCGCGAGGACCGGCGGCGGCGCGAACGGGCAGGCGGCCGCCCTGGGCGGTACGAACTCGGGGATCTCTTCGGCGGCGCCGCTCGCGGTTCCGGTCAGTGTCTCAGCCATGTCACTCCTCGGTGGGGGGCTCCCACAGGGCGGGGAGCGGGGTCTCAGAGGGGCTCTGGGGCCTATGAGACCGGAGCAGACTGACGGCTACGGGCCACTTCACTGACGGGAACCTGACGTGACTCGGATCACGTGTACGCGCCCCACGACTCGGTGTCGGCAGGCCGCGACGCGGCATGGCCCGGCGGCGAACGGATCTCAGTCCTGCGCGGTGGGACGCACCACGATGTCACCCACGTCGACACCGTCCGGCTGCTCGACGGCGAAGGCGACGGCGCGGGCCACCGCGGCGGGCGGAATCGCGATGCTGTCCATCTTTTCGACGATCTGGGCCTTCACCTCAAAACCCATGCGGTCGGCGAAGTCCGTGCGGACGAACCCCGGCGAGACGACGGTGACGCGCAGGCTCTCGCCGGCCTCCTGGCGCAGGCCCTCGGAGAGGGTACGGACGGCGTTCTTCGTGGCGGCGTACACCGACTGGAGCGGAGTGACGCGCAGTCCGGCGGTGGACACGATGTTGACGAAGTGTCCGAAGCCCTGATCCCGGAAGACCGGCAGGGCTTCGGCGATCCCGTACAGCACGCCTTTGAGGTTGACGTCGATCATCTCCTCCCAGTCCTCGACGCGGAGGTCGTCCAGGCGGGAGATCAGACCGACTCCGGCGTTGCTGACGAGGACGTCGAGCTTGCCGTACCGCTCGCGGGCCAGCCGTACGAGGCCGGACAGATCCTCGCGCCGCGTCACGTCCGTACGGACCCAGGCGGCTTCGCCGCCCACCTTTTCGATACGGGCGGCCAGGGCCTCGAGACGCTCCGCACGGCGCGCCCCGAGGACGACCCGGGCACCGCGCTCGGCGAGCAGGAGCGCGGTCGCCTCACCGATGCCGCTGCCGGCACCTGTGATCGCCACTACCTTGCCTTCGATTCCCGACATGATCGACAGTCCTTCCGCAGGAGGAACGAGGACATGTCACACCCATGCCCTAGAGTGAAAGTGGAGGCGCCGCCACTTCATCCACCCTAAGCGGAGGCGCCGCCACTTAGCAACGGGAGAGCGAGGAGCGACGACGATGGCCCGCGAGGCAGAACGTCCACTGAGGGCTGACGCACAGCGCAACCGGGAGAAGATCCTGGCCGCCGCGGTACGCGTGTTCACCGAGGAGGGGCTGGACGCGCACTTCGAGCGCATCGCCAGGGAAGCGGGCGTGGGCACTGGCACCCTCTACCGCAACTTCCCGACCCGGGAGACCCTGATCGAGGCCGCGTACCGCAACGAGGTGGCCCGGCTGTGCGAGGCCGTTCCGGGGCTCCTGGCGACGATGCCGCCCCGCGAGGCCCTACGTGCCTGGACGCGTCGCTTCATCGACTACGCCACCGCCAAGCTCGGCATGGCCGACGCCCTACGAGCCGTCGTCGCCTCGGGAACCAACCCCTACGCCGAGAGCCACGAGCTGATCCAGGCCGCCCTCACCTCCCTCATGAACGCCGGCACCGCCGCCGGCGCGATCCGCACCGACATCAGCCCGACCGACATGTTCGCCGCCCTCGCCGGCATCGCCCTCACCTCGGCCGGCCCCGACCAACGCGAACAGGCGGAACGCCTCCTCGACCTCACCCTGGACGGCCTGCGCCCGACGCCGCCACAGGCGCCCGGCAACTGACGGCGACGCCCCGTGCGGGTGCGACCAGCGCAGGACGGGGCCTGGCAGCCGCGCGCCTATGCCTTGCGCTGCAGCGTCGCTGAGAGGTGGTGCTGCAACGGCTGCCCCACCGCCGCGAGCTCGTGGACGAACGTGAGCGTGTCGTCGTCGGTCAGGGCATAGGTCCGGCGGGTTGCGTTGACCTCCTTGGCCGTGGGCGTGAGGGCCACCTCGTGGGTGGAGAGGTCGACCGTGTTGTCGGCCGCTCGGCCGACGGCGATCTCGGCGATGCCGGTGGGCTGGGTGATCAGTGCCTCCACCCGGCCGTCGGGCTGGAGCCGCCACCAGCCGCTCTCCCGAGCCGACGGGCGCAGCGGTGTGCCGTCGACGTCGAGCAACCAGGCCCGGGCCTCGTACCGGAGGAAGGGGCGGCCGTCATGGCTGAAGGTGACTTCCTGCGCGTACGCGAACTCCCCGGCGAGCGTGGGATACCCGCCGTGACCCCGCCCGCGCCAGGCACCCAGGAGTCCGATCACCGGCGCGAGAAGCGCGTGCGGGGTGGGCGCTTCATCCGATCGGTGGACGTCGGGGTACGGATACTCCGGTGCGGGGTCGAACACGGTGTGCGCTCCTGGGATCGGGTCCGGTGCCGGGCCGAAGCCTAGGCCGTCGATGCCGCTCCTCGCGGCGACGGCACGAAGGACGGTCCGCCGACCCGTCAATGCCGGCAGTCCCGGGCCACGCGATCTCGTCCGCGGACGCGGTGGACAGCACGGTCGCCGTGAACGCGGAGGGCGCCCAACCAGCCTTCGCTGTACGTACGTTCACGCGGCGACTCAGCTCCAGGGGGCGCGGCGCGCGCCGGACCACGTACGCCACGGCGTCTCGACCTCCACCGTTGCGACCGCGCCCGCACTCACCTCCCGCCGGGATGTCGCACCGTGCCCCCCGCGGCGAGACCACGCTCATGTATCCGGGCTCAGCCCACGCTGGTGGACTTCGTACCGGACGGGGTGACGGCGTACCACGTCTTGTCCTTGGCCTGGCCGTTCGTCTGTCCGGCCTGTGTGTCACCCACGTACCGGTACAGCGGCCAGCCGCCGAGGGTGAGCTGTTTCATGCCGTTCCGGTGGACCGTGCCGAGAAGGCTCTTCTCGACCCCCATGGTCTGTACGGAGTCCTGCACGATGACGGGGATCCACGTCTTCGTACACGCGCCGGCGCACGTCCACTTGGACGGATTCGCCTCGTCCTTGTCGTAGCGGTAGAGGGTCATCCCCTTGCCGTCGGCCACCACGCTGCCGATGTCGTTGACCGTCCTGGCCATCACCATGGTGGTCGTGGCCGTGTTGCCGCTGCCGGAGTCACCGCCGGCGGCCGGTGCGGACGGCGTGGATTCCGAGGCGGTCGGAGCAGAGGTCGCGGACTCCGAGGCGGCCGTGGCGACCGGAACGGCGTCGCCGGGGCTCGTACCGGTGGACGCCTTTTCCGTCGAGCTGCCGCACGCCGCCAGAAGGAACGCCGAGGCGAGCCCTGCGGCCGAGAGGACGACGATGCGTCGCTGGATCACGGAGTTTCCCTTCGCCGGTCGTTCTACTTACTCCCTTAGTACGTTGGGTAACTCCCGCCCGCTCAGCCATCAGTGGCACATGGCGAAGCCTTGACCGACTGCGACGGAGAACTCGGGAAGCTCAGTTGGCGGCCGGCCGACGCCGCCCGATCGTCGGCGACCATCTCCGCGAGGAGCGCCGCCCGTTCCCGGGCGTGAGGGGTCGGGCGGCAGCGGACGGAAGACCGAGCGGAACGCCTCCGAGACGGTCAGGGCATGCCAGACCGCTGCGGCCAGGGCGGCCCACGGCCGCCGTGGAGCCGACCAGGACGGGGGCGGCGTTCACGGCTTCGCCTGTCGGCCCATGTTTCGCAGAGCCCTGCGCAGTGCGGCCACTTCTTCCTGCGACATGTTCTCCACGAAGTGGCGCAGCGCGGCCGAGCGGTCCTTGCTCTCCCCCAGGCCGTCCTCCATGAGTGCGGCGGCGTAGGCCTCGCGGCTGCGGACCGGCGCGTACAGCCAGGCGCGGCCCTGCTTGCCCCGCAGCAGCCAGCCCTTCGTGTACAGGATGTTGGTGACGGTCATCACCGTGGTGTACGCGACGGGGCGGGTCCTGTTGATGTCGTCGACGACATCACGCACGGTCGCCGGACGGTCCCACGTCCAGAGGCGATCCATGATCTCCGCCTCGAGATCCCCCAGCCGCCGCATGGCCCGGCTCCCTCACGCCTCCGAATACGTAGGGCCATAGTAGACGGCTGACCTGTCGCATTTCCGGGGACAACATCCTCAGCGGACCTTGTTGGACATACGCGCAGTGTCACAAGCTCAACTGCCGGGCGGCTCGTAGAAATGTTCCCCCGTGGCCGGCGAGCCACCGGCCTCGCGCCTGCCGGGTGCAGATCGTGGGATGCAGATCGTGGGATGCAGATCGTCGGGTGTCGGGTACGGACCCGGGTCAGGACGTGGACAGGTATGCGGGGGCGGCCCACGCCACGTCGTCGACCGCGAGCCACGGCGCGACCGCGACGCTTCCTCGCCGGCTTCGACCTCCTGGCCACGCCCACGATGGCGTGACTGCCGCCGCTCGTCGGTGCCTGGCGGGCAGGCGCCGACGACGATCCCCTGATGCCACTGCTGAACCGCTGTCCGACGGGGGTGTTCACGTCGGTGTTCAACGTGACAGGCCAACCGGCGATCTCGATCCCCATCCTCCGCGACGACGCCACCGGCTTGCCCGTCGGCTGAGCAGGGAGGTGGTCAGTCCATCGGGGACCGGCTGAGCGTCTGCTCCCGCTCGGACAGTGCCTGGAGCCGGTACTCCCTCGGAGAGAGCCCGTACGCGGTGCGAAAGGCGCGGGTGAATTCGGAGGCGCGGGGAAAGCCCCAGCGGGCGGCGACGGCGTGGACCGGCGTGGTGCGCAGCGAGAAGTCGGCCAGGTCGCGGCGGGCGTTCTCCAGCCGTCGGCCGCGGATCCAGGCCGCGACCGTTTCGCCCTGCGACTGCTGCTGAAAGATCCGGTACAGGTAGCTGCGGGAGATGTGGTGCGCGGCGGCGATCGCGGACGGCGTCAGCTCCGGGTCGTGGAGATTCTGCCGGATGAACGCCTGGACGCGTTGTGCTGTGACCCGCTGGCGGGTCTCCTGCGGAAGGGCGGCCTCTGCGTCCAGCACTTGGGCGAACCAGGCCGACACCAGGTCGAGTACGACCGTACCCAGGCGTGGCGCGTCGGACGGCTGAAGGGTTTCGGCCTGCCGGTCCAGACCGACGAGGAATTCGGTCAGCAGAGCGCCGATACCCTCCCGCCCCGACAGCCCCCGGCCCAGCAACTCCCGGACGCGGTGCGGCGGCAGGGGCAGCAACGCCTTGGGGAAGTCCACGCCGACCCCCTTGACGGCACGGCGATCCCGCTCGTCCGCCGGCCGGAGATCGTACGGCCGCGAGCCGTCGACCATGTGCAGGTCACGTGGGCCGAACGTGTCGGTCCGTCCGGCGTGCTCGAGGGCCAGACCTCCATCGAGCAGCAGCGTCAGGTGGTACGACTCAGGGTCGGACCGACGCACCATTTTTCCGCTCCGCCGGTAGCGGGTCGGCAGGAACGACGACGGCCATACGGTCACCGGCCCCAGCTCCATCAGCCGGTACTCCGCCCAGTAGTCGGCGGTGTGGGCACTGATCAGGTCGCTCGATCGTGTCCGGCCGACCAGTTCCCGCCAGTACTCGAACCTGTCCTCCGCAGGCACGTCCTCGCTTCGGAACACGGTCCCGATCATTCCGTCCCATCTCCCCTGACGCCTGGCCCCTGACCCAGGGCCATGGCCGCCCGTGCCGACAGCCGAGTTACTTGGGTGCGCGCATCAGCAGATGGCCATGGCGGAACTGGCGTTCCTCCTCGCGCGGCGCGCGCAGCATCCGGCCGACCTCGACGAACCCGGCTTCGCCCGCGAGCCCCGCGAGGTCGTCGATCGGCCATCGGTACGCCGTCACCACTTTGTGGTCGAACGCTGTGACCGGCTCACCCTCCGACTCGAAGAACGCGAGCGAGAGGTGGCCGTCAGGCGCGAGTACCCGCCGGAACTCGGAGAAGTACGAGGGCACCTCCTGCGGTGGGGTGTGGATGACCGAGTAGTAGGACACGATGCCGTTCAGCTTGCCGTCGGCCAGGTCCAGGGCGTCCATGGAGCCGACCTCGAACCGCAGGTCCGGGTATGCCTCGCGGGCAAGATCGATCATCACCGGCGACAGGTCGACGCCGAGGACATCCAGCCCCAGGTCCCGCAGGTGCGCGGTGATGCGTCCCGGACCGCATCCCAGCTCCGCGACGGGCCCGGCGCCGGTGGTCCGTACGAGATCGGCGAACGCGGCGAGCATCGCGCGATCCAGCGGAAGAGCGTCGAGGTCATTACGGAAGAGTTCCGCGTAACGGACTGCGACGGCGTCGTAGGCATCCGCTGTCGCACCGAGATGCGAGGAGGGTTCAGTCACAAGCGAGGACACTAGCTCGTCACGCGGGGCCATCTCCTGGAGGGCAGAAAGGAGTTGGTGGAAGCCCCGTTCCCTGCGGAGGGATCACGGGGGCGGCGATGCTCAGGGGTGGGCCGCAGGACGCGGCGCGCCGGGATCAGGCTCAGGGCCATGAGGGCGGCGATCGCTGCGGGCCCGGGGGACGTGGTGGGCGTGGGGTGGGTGGCGGGGAGATGCTCAGGCGGCCGGGGTGCCATCTGACATCTGCGCCAGCTGACATCTGATACCTGTCATCTGATGCCCGACATCTGATACCTGACCGGCCGGAACGACATAGCGCCCACGCCCGGCCGGAAGCCGAAGGTGGGTGCCACTTCGCCCTGCTGCCCATGAAACGAGCACATGGGCAATGATGTGTCGAGTCGTCCAGCAACTCGGTTTCCTCGCATCCTGACGAGGACGCCCGTTATTTGACGATCAGTCAGTAGCGAATCTCGACGGGGCGGCCCGCTGCGTCCAGCTCGGACACCGCGGGAACCCGCTCGGCGATCCCGAGTGCGATCCGGTGCGCCGACCAGGCAGCGGCAGCGGCGTCGAGTACATCGTCCACGGCGATCCGATCAGCCTCTCCGAGCTCGTCCGGGAGCACGAGTCCGGCCTCGGCCAGCAGTGCGCGGCGCAGGTTCTGGCCGCGCCAGGTCTTCTTGGCGTACGCCAGTGGCACCCCGCCGGCCAAGGCGGAGAACGACACCTCGGGGTGCACCTCGTGGATGCGCTCATCGGCGAGCCAGCACGCCCGAGCCTCGAGAAGTTTCGGGGCCAGCGCCCACGCCTGCCGGCTCAGCCGACTGCCGGTGAGCTCCTGGCACCGGTTTGCGGCCGCCACGTAATCAGGCTCCTGCCATGCCGACCTTGGCGCGATCAGGAAAACGCTGCTGCGTCGTATCCCGAGCAGCGCCCTGGCCGCGAGATCGGCGGCACGCCAGCCCTTCTCGACAACACCCAGCGGCATGTCCACCGCGATTGCCTGTACCGCACCGGCACGCTCGATCAGCGTATCGAGGGATACGGCCACCAGGCTCCCCGCGTACCCGCCGTCCGTGAGCCGGATCCCCACCCACCCCTGCTTGCCGCAGGCGTCGATTCCCAGAACGTCCATCCCACCCCCACCCCCACACGCACCCGGACCGAAAAGTAGCAGCGCCGCCGCTGCCGGCAACGGACGGTGCGCGCACCCCTCCCGGACGACGCGCGCGATGCCCTCGGCCTCGACGCCGACCTCCAGCGTCGCGGGCTGTCGCCCGCGAAGGCGGCCGGGGTGCCACGCGCGCCATCCGGCCGCCGGGCAGAGCCTCGGCGACGTTCTCACTGCACGTGGAATTCGCCACAATTTACTCCCTCAAGTATGGACGAATGCATAAATGTGGTTCTTTAGAGCTGGTTGCACACCTCAGGTAACCGGCTCCAGGGATTCAACGACCAGTGGCATGGGAGAAGCGTTTGATCACGGCACGTAAGCGACGCACCGGGCTGATGGCTACGGCCGGCGTACTCGGCGGCGTACTCGCACTCACGGCCCTAGGCGGCACCAGCAACGCTGCCACCAGCGACAACGGCCCCGGGAACGACCCGAAATCGCAGGCGCAGGCGCAGGCAGATCGGACGGGCACCCAGGACGCTTCCGATGCCCGAATAAAGATCACGCCCAGGCAAGGTGCCCACAGCGTCGGGATCAACAACCCCGTCAAGGTCACCGTCAGCAACGGCAAGCTCACCAAGGTGACCATGACCGCCGTCGCGACCGGTGCCGAGGTTGCGGGCACCGTGTCCGCGGACGGGACGTCCTGGCAGCCGAACGGCCAGCTGGAGCGGGCCACCAGGTATCAGGTCACCGCGGAGGCCGAGGACGCCCAGAGCCGCTCCGTCACCGGGAACGCCACGATCACCACGGTCTCCCCGGCCAACAACTTCATCGGGCACCTCTCCCCCGAGGACGGCTCGACCGTCGGCGTGGGCATGCCGGTGACGGTCAACTTCGACAAGGCGATCAGCAACAAGGCCGCCGTGGAGTCGGAGATCCAGGTCAGCTCCAGCAGCGGCCAGCAGGTCGTCGGTCACTGGCTCAACGACAACCGCCTGGACTTCCGCCCCGAGAACTACTGGAAGTCCGGCTCCACCGTCACCGTCGAGCTCAACCGCCACGGCATCCAGAAGACGGTCACGTTCAAGATCGGCCGGGGCCAGATCAGCACCGTCGACGCCAAGACGAAGCAGATGACCGTCGTACGGGACGGCAAGACGATCAAAACCATCCCGATCTCGTCCGGCAGCCCCGAGCACCCGACGTACAACGGTCAGATGGTCATCTCCGAGAAGTTCAGGCAGATCCATATGAACGGTGCGACCGTCGGCCTCACGGAGAAGGACGGCAAGCCCTCGTACGACCTCAAGGCCGTACCGCACGCCATGCGCCTGACCGACACGGGCACGTTCATCCACGGCAACTACTGGGGTGCCGACTCGGTCTTCGGCAAGGTCAACACCAGCCACGGCTGCGTGGGCCTGAAGGACGTCAGGGGCGGCGGCGACGGCAGGCAGCCCGCCGCGTGGTTCTTCGACCACTCGATGATCGGTGACGTCGTGATCATCAAGAACTCCGCGGACAAGACCACGTTGGCCCCGGACAACGGCCTCAGCGACTGGAACATGCCGTGGAGCGAGTGGGTCGCGGGAAGCGCGACCAACTGACACCACGCGGCTCGACGCGGCTCGACGCGGCTCCACGCGGCTCCACGCACAGGAACCTGGATCCCTTCCGCCACGGTCGCCCTCTGCACCCGTTGCCAGCACCGATCGCCGATACGAGACGACTCGTCTCGACATACACCGGCTCCGTCACGCACCGCACCTGATCCGTCACGGTCCGAGCGGGACAACCGTCCAGGACAGGGTGAGCGGCACCCTGGAGGAGAAGGTGTGAAGGCGGGAGAGGAGGCGTGATGCGAACCAGTGACGAGATCTATCACCGGGTCCGCTGGGACCCGCGGTTCGCCCCGGCCCGGTTCGTCCTGGGGATCAGCCAGCGCGGGGATGCCACCAAACGCATCCCGCTGCCTTCCTTCGTGCCCGGGGGCGACATCCCGTGGCACCGGGTGGTGTTCATCGAGGCGGACGGCGAGGTGGTCTGGGACCGGTCCACGGGTGTGGACCGCATCGACGCGTCGGGCGCCGGCCGGGTGCGGGACCCGCAAGCGGACCTGGGCTTCGGCGGGGGCGAACCCGTCGGCGTCCTCGACGTGTCCCCGACGGCCGACACCGCGGTGGCCTGGATCCCGCCCGCGGACCTGTGGCCGCCGATCCAGGACATCCGCCGGGATTACGATCCGCAGATCCACCGCTGGCCGCCGCACGTCAATGTGCTCTTCGGCTTCGTGCCGGAGCCCGATTTCGAGCGGGCCGCCCCGCTGCTCGCCGCGGCGACGGCCCGGACGCCGGTCTTCACCGCCCGGCTGGAAGGGCTACGCACCTTCCGGCACAGGGCGTACTTCACCGTGTGGCTCGACCCGACAGCAGCCGGCAAGGCGCCGTGGGCGGACCTGCACCGCGTACTGCGGCAGCGGTTCCCGCGCTGTCGTGGGCCCGCCGAGAACTTCACCCCGCATCTGTCCCTGGGCCGGACCCGGGATCCGCAGCGAGTCAGCGCCGACTGCGCCACCCGGCTCGACGCCATAACGGCGACCGTCTGGGAACTCGTCCTGCTCTCACGCAGGAGCCACGGGCCGATGCGGCCACGAGCCACGGTCGCCCTGCGCACCGGCGATGTCCGCTGGCTGCCCGCACCCGGCCTCGATGCGCCGGACCCGGAGGACACAGCATGGCTCTCCGAGATCAACGACAGGTAAGACCAGAGCCAGGTGGGGCAGAGCGCCACCAAGGATTCAGGTCGCCTGGGCGGAGCATTCGAGCCGCCGCTGACGAGCATGCCCTGCCGGCGGATCCACTCCGCTGTCTCCGGCGAGACGATCAGGTCCAGCTGCCGCAACGTGAGCCTGGGCGGCCGGTGGAGAAGTGCAGCAAGGAAAGCACGATCCGCCGGGGCGACCCGTGGCCTGTCGATCTGCCGCTACATGACAGCGAGTTGGTGGCTCAGCGTCAATTTCTCGATCTTCTTGTCCGCGTCGCTCACCGGCGACGCGCTCCGGCCGACGCGCACAAGAAAGGCCCACTCTACGAAGCCCTGGGCATCGTCATCAGCTACGAACACGCAACGAGGGCCGCAACCGTAAGGTTGAGGCCCTCGTCACCGTGTCATCAGTGGTTGTGTCCGAGGGGGGACTTGAACCCCCACGCCCGATAAAGGGCACTAGCACCTCAAGCTAGCGCGTCTGCCATTCCGCCACCCGGACTAGGTGTCTGCCGCCTGACCGGGGGTGTTCCCCGCGGCGACATGGACAACAATACCAAGGTTTCAGAGCGCCTTTCACCTGCATATCCGGGCCGTGGGAGCACCTGCGCGAGGCCGAACGAGGGGGCATCCGGCGACTTACCGCGGGTGACGCGATGATCACCAAGGGCCACCAGAGCGGAGGGTCGAACAGTCCCGGACCCGCACCCTCACTCCGCGTTCCGACGCTCCTCCACCACCAGGATCCGCAGGGCCCGCACGAGCGCGGCCGCCTCCTCCTCGTCCAGCGGCTCGAGGAAGCGCCGCTCCATCGCGAGCCGCGCACCCTCGGCCCGCTCGAGGCGGTCCCGGCCCGCGGGCGTCAGCTCCACGATGTTCTTGCGCCGGTCCTGAGGACTGCGGCGCCGCTCGACCAGCCCCTGATCCTCCAGACCGTCGATGAGCGCAACCATCGTGGTGCGGTCGACGCCGAGCCGTCCGGCCACCTCGACCTGCGACAACGGGAACTCGGCGACGAGCACCGCCAGCACCGCGAGCTCGTGGCCGTCGATCCCGAACGGCGCCAGCGCCTCCGCGGAAGCCCGCGCCAGCCGCTGCTGGGCGTGCTTGAGCAGATAGCCGAGCCGGGACTCAAGGGGCACGGGAGGGACATGACGCATGGGAGGTACGGGAGGTACGGAAGGGCGCTCACCGGTCATGCCGGGAACTGTACCCAAGACTGATTATCAGCTCTGCTGATGATTGTCTACGCTGAGCGATATGAGCGATCAATGCGTGCGCTTCGGTATCAAGACCACCCCCATGCACGTCTCCTACGACGACATCCGCCGCGTCTGGCAGGAGGCCGACGCCCTGCCCGAGATCGAGGACGCCTGGCTCTGGGACCATCTGCTTCCGCTCCGCGGCCCCAAGGACGGCCAGATCCACGAGGGTTGGACGCTGCTCAGCGCCCTGGCCGCGCAGACCGAGCGGCTGCGGCTCGGGCTCCTCGTCACCAGCAACCGCATCCGCCCGCCCGCCGTCCTCGGGAAGATGGCCTCGACCGTGGACGTGATCTCCGGCGGTCGGCTGGTCATGGGCATCGGTGTCGGCGGCACCCACCAGCCGCCCGGCACGGGCGGGATCGCCGGCGAAAATCCGGCCATCGCGGAGTACGAGGCGTACGGGATCTCCCTCGTCCCGCCGGGCGAGGGGGTCGCCCGGCTCGGCGAGACGGTCGAGATCCTGCGCCGGATGTGGACGGAGGACGACTCCTTCGACTTCGAGGGGCGTTACTACCGGTTGCGGGGCACGCGGAACGAGCCCAAGCCGGTGCAGCGGCCCGGGCCACCCCTGCTGATCGGCGGCTGGGGAACTCGACTGCTGCGGCTCGTCGCCGAGCAGGCCGACATCTGGAACGTCCCCGGACCGCCGCACAACAACGTCGGGTTCGTCGCCGAGCGCGGTCGTGTGCTGGACGCGCACTGTGCGGACATCGGACGGGATCCGCACGAGATCACCCGTTCCGTACAGGTCGTCGTCTCGTACGACGATCCCGCCGCCACCCGCGCCACCGTCGCCGACCTCATCGGCATCGGCGTGAACCATGTCGTACTCAGTCTGCCCCAGCCCTACCCACCAGGTGTCGCCCGCTGGCTGGTGGACGAGATCATCGCGGGAGTCCGCAGGGGTCCGAGAGGGCAGGCGGCGCCCTGAGGCGGGTACCGCCCGCCCTCACCTCACGGAACGAGCTGGTACTCGGGGAAGTTGCCCGGCAGCCGCTCCCCCGCCGGCCCCTGCGTGACGGCGCGCACGAGCAGCTCGCCGCCGACGAAGGCGCCGCGCCAGGACGCACCGAGGCCGCCGAAGAGCTCGTCGCGGTCGCCGCGGGAGCGGGGCTTGCCGCGGCCGACCTTGAACGCGCGGATCTGCGGGGCCAGTCGGGCGTACGTCGCCTCGTCGTCCGTGGACAGCGTGGCGACGAGCGCGCCGTTCGACGCGTTCATCGCGGCGAGCAGCTCCGCCTCGGTGTCGACCAGGACGATGGTGTCGACCGGGCCGAAGGGCTCCGCGTGGTGCAGCGGTGAGGACGGCGGCGGGTTCAGGAGCGTGACCGGCTGGACGTACGCCGCCGTGTCCTGGCCGGGCAGGAAGCGTGCGTCGGTCAGTTTGCCGCGGTGCAGCGGGACGGCGCCGCGGTCGATGGCCTCGGCCACCTGGTCGTGCAGCTCCTTCGCCTTGGCCGCGTTGATGACGGGCCCGAAGTCCAGCGCGGGACAGGGGTCTTCGGGGTGCTCGACGGCCAGTGGGTGACCGACCCGCAGGGTGCGGACGGCGGGGAGGTAGGCGGCGAGGAACTCGTCGAACAGCGAGCGCTGGACGACGAATCGCGGGTAGGCGGTGCAGCGCTGTTTGCCGTAGTCGAAGAGCTTGGGGATGACGGCCGTCAGTGCGTCCCAGTCCGTGTGGTTCCAGATGCCCCAGGTGTTGAGTCCCTCCTGTTCGAGTACATGCCGCTTGCCCAGGTCGGCGACGGCGGTGGCCACCGCTGCGCCCGTGTCACGGCCGCCGACGAAGGAGACGCAGCCGATCTCGGGCGCGCGGACCAGTGCCTCCGACAGCTCGCCTCCGCTGCCGCTGACGAGGGTGACGGGGATCCCTTCGCGTGCGGCGAGCGCGCCGGCCAGGGTGAGGCAGGCGACGCCGCCGTCGGTCGGGGTCTTGGCGATGACCGCGTTCCCTGCCAATGCCTGTACCAGCATTGCGTGAACGAGCACGCTCATCGGGTAGTTCCAACTCGCGATGTTGGACACCGGCCCCTCGAGCGGAGTCCGGCCGTCCACCATGGGCTCGATGCCGTCGACGTACCAGCGCACGCCGTCGATCGCCCGGTCCACGTCGGCCTGCGCGAGTCGCCAGGGCTTGCCGATCTCCCAGACGAGGAGGAGGGCGAGCAGCTCGCGGTGCTCGGTCAGGGCGTCGAGGGTGGCCGCGACGCGCGCCCGTCGTTCGGCGAGCGGGACATGGCGCCAGGCCCGGTGCTGGTCGAGTGAGGCCCGTACGGCCTGGTGGGCGGTTGCGGCGTTCAGCCGGGGCGGGCCCGCGATGGGGCTTCCGTCGACCGGGCTGGTGGCGGGCAGTGCCCGGCCGTCCGCCCGCCAGGAGGCGTCCCAGAGATTGAGGACGCGGTCCTCCTGGAACGCCTCGGGGGCGACGGCGAGGCAGCGCTGCCAGGCGTCGGCCCAGGACGTACCGGACTTCAGGGCGAGGGGGGTGTTGAGGGTGGATGCCATTCGGATGTCTCCGCTCTCGGTGCACAGTCGGGGGCGGGAGGTGCCTGGCTCCTGCCGAGCTGCATGGTGCACGGGCCCGGACGAGGAGTGGTCGCATCCGTGCGGAGGAGGACGGTGGTCGCGTCCGCACGGAGGGAAGGGTTCGTACGCGCAGGGTGGTCGCGTACGTACGGAGGAAGGTACTGAGGAGGCTCCGCTCGTGACAGTCACCTCACATCAACTATGAGTGACGTCTCATCTCACCCCTGTGCGGCGACACGCTCCGACTCCAGTCGGGTCAGCACCAGCCGGGCCGTCTCGGTCGGCGTGCCGCCCACCCGTACTCCGGCCGCCTCGAGGGCCTCCTTCTTGGCCTGTGCGGTGCCTGCCGAGCCGGAGACGATCGCGCCCGCGTGGCCCATCGTCCTGCCCTCGGGCGCGGTGAAGCCGGCGATGTAGGCGACGACGGGCTTGGTGACGTGGTCGCGGACGTACGCGGCGGCCCGCTCCTCGGCGTCGCCGCCGATCTCGCCGATGAGGACGACGAGTTCGGTGTCCGGGTCGTCCTGGAAGGCGGCCAGGCAGTCGATGTGGGTGGTGCCGACCACGGGGTCGCCGCCGATGCCCACGCATGTCGAGAAACCGATGTCGCGGAGTTCGTACATGAGTTGGTAGGTCAGCGTGCCCGACTTGGACACCAGGCCGATGCGCCCCGGCTTGGTGATGTCGGCGGGGATGATGCCCGCGTTCGACTGCCCCGGAGTGATCAGGCCCGGGCAGTTGGGGCCGATGACGCGGGTGCCCTTCGTGGCGGCGTACGCGTGGAAGGCGACGGAGTCGTGGACGGGGATGCCCTCGGTGATGACGACGGCGAGCGCGATGCCCGCGTCGGCGGCCTCGGTCACCGCGGCCTTGGCGAACGCGGGCGGTACGAACACGACGGTGACGTCGGCGCCGGTCGCCGCCATCCCCTCGCGCACCGAGCCGAAGACGGGCACCGCACGGTCGTCTAAGTCGACGGTCCGGCCCGCCTTGCGCGGGTTGACCCCGCCGACGACGTCCGTGCCGGCGGCGAGCATCCGCCGGGTGTGCTTCATGCCCTCGCCGCCGGTCATGCCCTGGACGAGAACCTTGCTCTCCTTGGTGAGAAAGATGGCCATGTCCTGTTCCTCCTTCAGCCGGTGGTGGCGAGCCGGGCCGCGCGGTGTGCGGCGTCGTCCATGGTGGTGGCCTGCTGGACCAGGGGGTGCGCGCGGCCGTCGAGGATGGCGCGGCCACGGACGGCGTTGTTGCCGTCGAGGCGGACCACGAGGGGTTTGGTCAACCGCACGGTCTCCAGCGCCCGCACGATGCCGTCGGCGACCGCGTCGCAGGCCGTGATGCCGCCGAAGACGTTGACGAAGACCGATTTCACGGCCGGGTCGGAGAGGATCACCCAGAGGCCGTCGGCCATGATCTGTGCGGAGGCCCCGCCGCCGATGTCGAGGAAGTTCGCCGGGCGGGCGCCGCAGCCCGCGACCACGTCGAGCGTCGACATGACGAGGCCCGCGCCGTTGCCGATGATGCCGACCTCGCCGTCCAGTTTGACGTAGTTGAGGCCCTTGGCCGCGGCCGCCGCCTCCAGGGGGTCGTCGTGCACGGCCTCCTGATCACCCCAACGCGCCTGGCGGAAGCGGGCGTTGTCGTCGAGGGTGACCTTGCCGTCCAGGGCGAGGATCTGTCCCTGGGCGGTGCGTACGAGGGGGTTCACCTCGACGAGCACGGCGTCCTCGCGGGTCAGCACCTCCCAGAGGCGTACGAGAACGTCGACGGTCTCCGGGGGCAGCCCCGCGGCCTCGGCGATCTCGGTCGCCTTCGCCGAGGTGACGCCCACGGCCGGGTCGACGGGAACACGCGCCACTGCCTCCGGGCGGCTCGCGGCCACCTCCTCG
This sequence comes from Streptomyces sp. NPDC096311, assembly GCF_044763085.1. Taxonomy (NCBI): domain Bacteria; kingdom Bacillati; phylum Actinomycetota; class Actinomycetes; order Kitasatosporales; family Streptomycetaceae; genus Streptomyces; species Streptomyces sp. NPDC096311. The sequence goes on along the minus strand of NZ_JBIWFN010000005.1, from coordinate 292,897 downwards.
ATGTCCATGCCGCCCTCGGCCGACGCGATCGCGAGGAAGCGTCCGGCGGCGCGGTCGAGGACGTATCCGACGTAGAACTCGCTCTCGATGTCCACCGGTTGGGCCAGCATCACCTTGCCGACCGTGTGGCCCTTGATGTCCATACCGAGAATCTGACGTGCCGTGAGCTCGGCGGCGGCCGGGTCGGCGGCGAGTCTGACGCCGCCCGCCTTGCCGCGTCCACCGGTCTTCACCTGGGCTTTCACGACGACTCGGCCGCCGAGCCGGCGGGCGATCGCGCGTGCCTCCTTGGGCGAGTCCGTGACCTCGGCCCTCGGCACCAAGATGCCGTGTTCCTCGAAGAGTTCCCTTGCCTGGTGCTCGTACAGGTCCATCACCGGCTCCTGACTGAAAGTGCCGCACGCCCCCTGGACACCACCCACCGGATGCGGGATAACAAGCTTCATACAGTATTCGTCGACTGTATGCAATGTACCGCGAGAGCGTTCCAACCCCCTACGAAGGGACAGGACTTCGCCATGCCCGACGACATCAGCCAGGACTCCATCTCCGGTGGGCATCTGGTCGCCAAGGCACTCAAAGCAGAAGGTGTGGAGGTCATCTACACCCTGTGCGGCGGCCACATCATCGACATCTACGACGGCTGCGTCGACGAAGGCATAGAGGTCGTCGACGTCCGTCACGAGCAGGTCGCCGCCCACGCCGCCGACGGCTACGCACGCATCACCGGCAAGCCCGGATGCGCCGTCGTCACGGCGGGTCCCGGTACGACCGACGCCGTGACCGGCGTCGCGAACGCCTTCCGCGCCGAGTCCCCGATGCTGCTCATCGGCGGCCAGGGGGCGCACACCCAGCACAAGATGGGGTCCCTGCAGGACCTGCCGCACGTCGACATGATGACGCCGATCACCAAGTTCGCGGCGACGGTGCCGGACACGGCGCGCGCCGCCGACATGGTGTCGATGGCGTTCCGGGAGTGCTTCCACGGCGCGCCCGGCCCCTCCTTCCTGGAGATCCCGCGCGATGTCCTGGACGCCAGGGTGCCGGTGGACAAGGCCCGGATCCCGGCCGCCGGCCACTACCGGGCCTCGACCCGCTCGGCCGGAGACCCCGAGGCGATCGAAAGGCTCGCCGCCCTCCTCGTCCACGCCGAGAAACCCGCGATCCTGCTGGGCAGCCAGGTATGGACGACGCGCGGCACCGCGTCCGCCATCGAACTCGTCCGCACCCTCAACATCCCGGCGTACATGAACGGCGCGGGGCGCGGCACGCTGCCGCCCGGGGACCCGCACCACTTCCAGCTCTCACGCCGGTACGCCTTCTCCAACGCCGATGTCATCGTCATCGTGGGTACGCCCTTCGACTTCCGCATGGGCTACGGCAAGCGGCTCTCCCCGGACGCGACCGTCGTGCAGATCGACCTCGACTACCGGACCGTCGGCAAGAACCGGGACATCGACCTCGGCATCGTCGGCGACGCGGGTCTGGTCCTGAAGTCGGTCACCGAGGCGGCCTCCGGGCGCCTCAACGGCGGCGCGTCGAAGCGCAAGGAGTGGCTGGACGAGCTACGGGCCGCCGAGCAGACGGCCATCGAGAAGCGGCTGCCCAGCCTGAGGTCGGACGCCTCACCGATCCACCCGTACCGCCTGGTCAGCGAGATCAACGACTTCCTCACCGAGGACTCGATCTACATCGGGGACGGCGGCGACATCGTCACCTTCTCCGGGCAGGTCGTCCAGCCCAAGTCACCCGGGCACTGGATGGACCCGGGCCCGCTCGGGACGCTCGGCGTCGGCGTCCCGTTCGTGCTCGCGGCCAAGCAGGCACGGCCCGACAAGGAGGTCGTCGCCCTCTTCGGGGACGGCGCCTTCTCCCTCACCGGCTGGGACTTCGAGACCCTCGTCCGCTACAACCTCCCCTTCGTCGGCATCGTCGGCAACAACTCCTCCATGAACCAGATCCGTTACGGCCAGGCCCAGAAGTACGGCCTGGAGCGCGAGCGGGTCGGCAACACCCTCGGCGACGTCCACTACGACAAGTTCGCGCAGATGCTGGGCGGTCACGGCGAGGAGGTCCGCGACCCCGCCGACATCGGCCCGGCGCTCCAGCGCGCCCGGGAGTCGGGCAAGCCGTCGCTGATCAACGTCTGGGTCGACCCGGACGCGTACGCCCCCGGAACCATGAACCAGACGATGTACAAGTGAGGTGCCCCCGATGACCCCGATCACCGGAACGTCGACCAAGGCGCTCGAAGGCGTCCGTGTCCTCGACATGACGCACGTCCAGTCGGGTCCGTCCGCCACGCAGCTGCTGGCCTGGCTGGGCGCGGACGTCGTCAAGCTGGAGGCGCCGACCGGCGACATCACCCGCAAGCAGCTGCGCGACCTTCCCGACGTCGACTCCCTCTACTTCACGATGCTCAACTGCAACAAGCGGAGCATCACCCTCAACACCAAGACCGAGCGCGGCAAGGAGATCCTCACCGAACTGATCCGGCGCTCCGACGTCATGGTCGAGAACTTCGGACCCGGCGCGGTCGACCGCATGGGCTTCACCTGGGACCGCATCCAGGAGATCAATCCGCGGATCGTCTATGCCTCCATCAAGGGGTTCGGGGACGGCCCGTACACCAACTTCAAGGCGTACGAGGTCGTCGCGCAGGCCATGGGCGGGTCGATGTCGACCACCGGTTTCGAGGACGGGCCGCCGCTGGCGACGGGGGCCCAGATCGGTGACTCGGGCACGGGCGTGCACGCCGTGGCGGGGATTCTCGCGGCGCTGTACCAGCGGGAGAACACCGGGCGCGGGCAGCGGGTCAACGTGGCCATGCAGCATGCCGTGCTCAACCTCTGCCGGGTGAAGTTGCGCGATCAGCAGCGACTGACACATGGACCGCTCGCTGAATATCCCAACGACGACTTCGGCGTCGAGGTTCCCCGCTCCGGCAACGCGTCCGGCGGCGGCCAGCCGGGCTGGGCGGTCAAGTGCGCTCCGGGCGGCCCCAACGACTACGTGTACGTCATCGTGCAGCCCGTCGGCTGGAAGCCGATCACCGAGCTCATCGGACGGCCGGAGCTGGCGGACGATCCCGGGTGGGCGACCCCGGAGGCCCGGCTGCCGCAGCTCACCAAGATGTTCCAGCTCATCGAGGAGTGGTCGGCCACGCTCCCCAAGTGGGAGGTGCTGGAGAAGCTCAACGCCCACAACATCCCGTGCGGCCCGATCCTGTCCACCAAGGAGATCATCGAGGACGAGTCGCTGGTCGCCAACGAGATGGTCGTGTCGGTGCCGCACCCCGAGCGGGGCAAGTTCGTGACCGTGGGCAGCCCGCTGAAGCTCTCCGACTCCCCCGTGGACGTGACCAGTTCGCCGCTGCTCGGCGAGCACAACGAAGAGGTCTACATCGGCGAGCTCGGCCTCGGCGACGAGGAACTTCGCCTGCTCAAGTCGAACGGAGTGATCTGAGTGATGGCCGAAGACCGGATGGTGAGGGTGCGCGCGCTCCTCGACGCCGTGCGGGCCGAGGGGCGGAGCGCGCTCACCGCGCCCGAGGGAAAGGTGATCGCCGACGCGTACGCGATCGCCGTCCCCGGTGAGGAGCTGGCGACGGACGTCGACGAGGCGGTGGCGTACGCGGCGCGCTTCGGCGGGCCCGTGGTGATGAAGATCGTCTCGCCGGACATCCTGCACAAGACCGACGCCGGCGGCGTGATCGTGGGTGTGGAGGGCGCGGCGGACGTACGCGCCGCCTTCCACAAGGTCGTCGAGAACGCGCGGGCCTACGACCCGCTGGCCCGCATCGAGGGCGTCCAGGTCCAGGAACTGCTCCCTCAGGGGCAGGAGGTCATCGTCGGGGCGGTGACCGACCCGACCTTCGGGAAGGTCGTCGCCTTCGGGCTCGGTGGGGTGCTGGTGGAGGTCCTGAAGGACGTCACCTTCCGGCTCGCCCCCGTGGACGCCGACGAGGCGCTGTCGATGCTGGACTCGATCAGGGCGGCCGAGATCCTGCGCGGGGTGCGCGGCGCGCCGCCGGTGGACCGGTGGGCGATCGCCGAGCAGATCCGTCGGGTCTCCGAACTCGTCGCGGACTTCCCCGAGATCGCCGAGGTGGACCTCAACCCGGTGATCGCCACTCCGGAGGGCGCGGTCGCCGCGGACATCCGGGTGATCCTCGCGGACTCGGTCCCCAAGGAGCGGCGCAAGTACACGCGCGAGGAGATCCTCACGTCGATGCGGCGGCTGATGGAGCCCTCGTCCGTGGCCGTGATCGGTGCCTCCAACGAGCAGGGCAAGATCGGCAATTCGGTCATGCGCAACCTCGTCGACGGGGGCTTCTCCGGCGAGATCCACCCGGTGAACCCCAAGGCCGATGACATTCAGGGCCGCAAGGCGTACAAGAGTGTCACCGACGTTCCCGGTGAGGTGGATGTGGCGGTCTTCGCGATCCCCGCCAAGTTCGTGGCCTCGGCCCTGGAGGAGGTGGGACGCAAGGGGATCCCCAACGCCGTACTGATCCCCTCCGGGTTCGCGGAGACCGGCGAGCACGAGCTCCAGGACGAGATCGTGGCCATCGCCGAGCGGTACGGGATCCGGCTGCTCGGGCCGAACATCTACGGCTACTACTCGACGTGGCAGGACCTGTGTGCCACGTTCTGCACACCGTACGACGTGAAGGGCGGTGTCGCGCTCACCTCGCAGTCCGGTGGCATAGGGATGGCCATCCTGGGCTTCGCGCGCACTACGAAGACGGGTGTTTCCGCGATCGTCGGGCTCGGCAACAAGTCGGACCTGGACGAGGACGACCTGCTCACCTGGTTCGGTGAGGACCCGCACACCCAGTGCATCGCGATGCACCTGGAGGACCTGAAGGACGGCCGCGCCTTCGTGGAGGCGGCGCGCGCGACGGTCCCGAAGAAGCCGGTCGTCGTCCTGAAGGCGGGGCGTACGGCCGCCGGGGCGAAGGCCGCCGGCTCTCATACGGGCGCGCTCGCGGGCGACGACGCCGTGTACGAGGACATCCTGAAGCAGGCCGGCGTCATCCGGGCTCCCGGACTGAACGAAATGCTGGAGTACGCGCGCGCGTTGCCCGTACTTCCCACCCCCAGGGGCGGCAACGTCGTCATCATCACGGGTGCGGGCGGCAGCGGTGTGCTCCTGTCCGACGCGGTGACGGACAACGGTCTGTCCCTGATGGAGATCCCGCCGGACCTGGACGCGTCCTTCAGGGCGTTCATCCCGCCCTTCGGGGCCGCGGGCAACCCGGTGGACATCACCGGGGGCGAGCCGCCGTCGACGTACGAGGCGACGATCCGGCTGGGCCTGGAGGACTCGCGCATCCACGCGCTCGTCCTCGGCTACTGGCACACCATCGTGACCCCGCCCATGGTCTTCGCCGAGCTCACCGCGCGCGTGGTGGCCGAATTCCGTGAGCGCGGCATCGAGAAGCCCGTGGTGGCGTCGCTCGCGGGTGACGTCGAGGTCGAGGAGGCCTGCCAGTACCTGTACGAGCGGGGGGTCGTGGCGTACCCGTACACGACGGAGAAGCCGGTGGCCGTGCTCGGCGCCAAATACCGCTGGGCGCGGGCGGCGGGCCTGTTGGGGGGCGGTTCATGAGGTGAACCAGGGCGGGGGGGGGCCCCGGGGGGGGGGGGGCCCCCCCCCCCCCCCCGCCCCCCCCCCCCCCCCCCCCGCCGGGGGCGGGGGGCCCCCAAGAATGAGGACGCGGGGGGGGAACCACCAGACCCCCCACCCACC